>JBDUEK010000114.1:0-14969 GCA_040002495.1 Ferruginibacter sp. | reverse complement strand
CCTAATTCTTCTTTTACCATTTTATCAATTGCTGTATAGGACGCAGCCACTTTATATCCATCCTCATTACTCATAAGTCCGGCAACGGGCAAGCCAAGTACCATCTGCTTTAACGCAGATACACTACTAATACCGCCTTGCTCTTTAATTACAAGATTCACTGCTTTGCAAATGCTTTCATCATCAACGCCAACGGTAATAATATTATGACTGTCATGCGCTACAGTAGACGCAATGGCGCCTTGTTTCAATCCAAAGTTTTTTACAAATGCTTTTGCCACCGGAGCAGTTTTATATCGGTTTACCACCACCATTTTTAAAACATCTTTGCCAACATTGCTTTCGATTTTTCCTGCGGAAACTGTGGGCTCAGTAACCAGTTTATTGGTGATTAATTGGCCTTCCAGGGCTTCAATAACATTGATTTCCTTTTCTTCGTTATAAAGAATTTCAAAATCAGAGGTAGTTTTTACATCACAGCTAAACTGATTAATTACCCCGGATTTTGAGCTGCTAATTAAAGACTTGCCATTTTCAGCAACTAATTGCCCATCGACATAAGTCTGCAATACGTTGAAATTTACCAGGTCTTCAACCACAATAAAATCAGCAGCATCGCCTTCTTTTAGCAAACCTACACTCATACTATAGTGCAATACAGGATTTACACAGGCAGCCTGCAACACTTTATAAATATCAATACCTTTTTGAACAGCTCGTTTGCAAAGTTCATTGATATGACCATCGGCCAGGCTATCAGGGTGTTTATCATCACTGCAAAACATCATACTGTCGGCGTGATCATGCAAAAGAGGAATCAGGGCTTCAAAGTTTTTGGCGGCACTTCCTTCCCTGATAAGAATCTTCATTCCGTATTCCAGTTTTTCTTTTGCCTCCGTTTCTGTAAAGCATTCATGATCGGTGCTTATACCTGCATCAATGTATTTTTTAGCATCAGCTCCTCTCAGGCCAGGCGCATGCCCATCTACTGGTTTGCCATATTTTTTTGCAGCCGCAATTTTCTGCATCACCTCGCTATCTCCAAATAATACACCGGGAAAATTCATCATTTCGCTCAGGTAGTGGATATCCCTGTTTTGTAAAAGCAGGTCTACGTCTTTAGAATCCAATGCAGCGCCGGCAGTTTCAAAAATAGTAGCCGGCACACAACTTGGGGCTCCAAAATGAAATTTAAAAGGCACGGTTTTACTATTGTCGATCATAAATTTTACACCTTCCATTCCACATACATTGGCAATTTCATGCGGATCGCTGATTGTGCCAACAGTTCCTTGTACCACCGCCAGTTTAGCAAACTCACTGGGTACAAGCATGGAGCTTTCAACATGTACGTGGCTATCAATAAATCCGGGTAATATATATGTGGCACCAACCTTTGTATTACTATCAACTTCAGCGATAGTGTATATTTTTGAATCAACAATTGTTACTGTTCCGTAAAATATCTTTTTGTTAATTATATCTACAATATTGCCACTTATTTTTTTACTCATTTGCCCTGTTTTAAATTGAAACAAATGTAAGGCGGTTTGGCAGTAAACCATATAAGATTTTCGCCTATCTTTAATTACTAATCGTGCTTCTAAAACACAATCCCCAATTTTTTTAATTTCAATCTCAACTAACAACTTTAAAAATGAAAAAAGTAAAAATTAGCCTGATAGCGCTGGTAGCGCTGTTCCTCGTTCAATCTGCAAATGCTCAAACTGTAGATGAAGTAATAGAGAAATACATAGATGCAATGGGAGGAAAAGAAAAATTAATGTCCCTTAATTCTGTTGTTATGAATGGAAGTTTGAGTGTACAGGGAATGGACGTAGGCATCACTACATCCATATCAAAAGGTGTAGGATCACGTACCGATATTTCAGTGCCGGGTATGGGAGAAGGATTTCAAATAATGAATACAACAAAGGGTTGGAATTTTTTCCCCTTCCAGGGCCAGGCATCTCCTGAAGAGGTTCCTGCCGACCAGGTTAAGGCTTCTCAATCGTTGCTAGACCTGCAAGGTCCTTTACTTAATTATAAGGAAAAAGGTAATAAGGTTGAACTTTTAGGTAAGGAAACCGTTGATGGTAAAGAAGCTTACAAACTTCAGGTTACCAATTCTGATGGAAAGGTATCTACTTATTTTATAGACAGTCAAACCTATTATAAAATAAAAACAATTACTAAGGCCCAAACGCCACAAGGCGAGATGGAAGTAGAAACTTCTTATTCCGATTTTAAGAAAACACCAGAAGGCTATCTTTTCCCTTTTTCGATTACAAATTCAAGGGGCACAATACTAATGAGCAGTATTGATGTAAATAAGCCAATTGATGCCAAAATTTTTACAGCCGAATAAGATAAATCAAAAAAATGTAATAAGTCTGCAACTCGTAATTTTTTGTGTTAAATCATTCATACCTTCGCACTGTTTAAAAAAAAATAATAAAATAATCTTAATTATGAGTACAGTAAAAGTAGCAATCAATGGTTTTGGACGCATCGGCCGTTTAGTATTTCGCCAAATCTATAATATGCAGGGGATAGATGTTGTAGCAATAAATGATTTAACAAGCCCGGCCGTTTTAGCCCATTTATTAAAATATGATAGTGCCCAGGGTCGCTTTGACCAAAAGGTAACTTCTACCGAAAAAGCAATTGTTGTTGATGGTCAGGAAATTAAAATATACGCCCAAAAAGATCCTGCTCAAATTCCATGGGGTGCACATGAAGTAGATGTGGTAATTGAAAGCACAGGATTTTTTACAGACAAAGCAAAAGCTGAAGCACATATCACTGCTGGCGCAAAAAGAGTAGTTATTTCTGCTCCTGCAACAGGCGATTTAAAAACAGTGGTATTCAATGTAAATCATAACATTCTTGATGGTAGCGAAACAATCATCAGTTGTGCAAGTTGCACAACCAACTGTTTGGCTCCAATGGCTAAAGTTTTAAATGATCAGTTCGGTATTGTAACAGCTATCATGACTACCATTCATGCTTACACGAACGACCAGAATACACTGGATGCACCACATCCTAAAGGTGACTTACGCAGGGCAAGAGCTGCTGCTGCTAATATAGTTCCAAATAGTACGGGGGCTGCAAAAGCAATTGGCCTTGTACTTCCTGAATTAAAAGGTAAACTGGATGGTAGCGCACAACGTGTTCCTGTAATTACCGGTTCATTAACTGAACTTACCAGCGTTTTAGGTAAAAAAGTAACCCTGGAAGAAGTAAATGCAGCTATGAAAGCCGCTGCAAACGAAAGCTTCGGTTACAACGAAGATGAAATTGTAAGTTCCGATATCATTGGAACAAGTTTCGGTTCTTTATTTGATGCCACGCAAACCAAAGTGATTACCGCTGGCGATACACAATTGGTAAAAACCGTTAGCTGGTACGATAATGAAATGAGTTACGTTTCACAATTGGTACGCACGGTACACTTTTTTGCAGAATTGATCTCTAAATAATTTTTGTACCAGGCTGTGTAGCTGCTATGAAGCTTCATAGGCGTTATCTATCCCGAGTGAGGTTTTGTGTACTGTATCGGGACGCACACTTGTACATTAAATAATTATTCATCATTTAAACCGCAAAGACAGCAAGTCGCTAAGAATTTTATATACTTTGCGTCTGAGCGTCTTTGCGGTTTTATTTAAAACATACTTACATGTCAACATTTGCTGAACACAATTTCAATCATCAAAAGGCCCTGGTTCGGGTAGATTTTAATGTTCCCTTAGATAAAGAATTTAATATAACTGATGATACCAGGATGACTGCTACAATTCCAACTATCAAAAAAATTCTTTCAGATGGCGGCAGTGCAATCTTAATGAGTCATTTGGGGCGGCCAAAAGAAGGGCCCACTGACAAATACTCATTAAAGCATCTCGTAAAACATTTACACGAATTATTAAATGAAAATACGGCTGACGGAAATACAAAAGTTTTTTTTGCCGATGATTGTATTGGTGAGCAGGCTCAACTTACAGCCAGTATGTTAAAGCCAGGCGAAGTATTGCTACTTGAAAACCTGCGCTTTTATAAGGAAGAAGAAAAGGGCGATGAAGGCTTTGCAGAAAAGCTAAGTAAATTGGGCGATGTTTATGTAAATGATGCGTTTGGAACTGCACACAGGGCGCATGCTTCAACTGCAGTGATTGCAAAATATTTTGATGCAGATAAAAAAATGTTCGGACTGCTGATGGAAGCAGAAGTAAAAAGTGCAGAAAAGGTATTGCATGAAGCACAAAAGCCATTTACAGCAATCATAGGAGGAGCAAAGGTTTCAGACAAAATTTTAATTATTGAGATGCTGCTTGAAAAAGCAACAGATATCATAATTGGCGGAGGGATGGCTTATACTTTCATGAAAGCAAGGGGTGGAAAAATTGGTAATTCACTTTGCGAAGAAGATCGTTTACAAACTGCTGTTGATCTTATTAAAAAAGCAACAGAACAAGGGGTTAGCATTCATCTTCCGGAAGATTCCGTTATTGCTGATAAATTTGATGCCAACGCAAATACAGAAGTAAAGCCAAGCGATGAAATTCCTGATGGCTGGATGGGGCTTGATATTGGTCCTAAGGCATGTGGTATTTTTTCTGAAGTTATTAAGCGTTCTAAAACAATTCTTTGGAATGGTCCAATGGGTGTTTTTGAAATGGAAAAATTTCAGGCAGGTACCAAAGCCATTGCTGATGCGGTTGCAGAAGCAACCGGTGATGGGGCATTTAGTTTAGTAGGTGGCGGAGACAGCGTAGCAGCGGTTAACCAGTTTGGTTATTCCGATAAAGTTAGCTATGTTAGTACCGGCGGTGGTGCTATGCTGGAATATTTTGAGGGAAAAGTTCTTCCTGGAATTGCTGCAATAAAACAATAATTTAACTACCTAATACTTTTGCTTTGTAGTTATCCTTCAACAGGTAGCTCCACGATAAATTATTTATTCTTTAAAACTTAAAACAAATAAAATGAAACGTACGGGATTATTGATTGTACTTGCCATTGCTGTAATAGTTGGATTTTGGGGTTGTAATTCCTACAATGGTCTGGTTACAGCAGATCAGGATGTAAAAAAAGTATGGAGCAATGTAGAAACTAATTACCAGCGTAGAACCGATTTATACAGCAGCGTAATTAAGACAATTGAGGGATCGGCGAATTTTGAGAAATCTACTTTGAAGGAGGTAATTGAAGCAAGGTCAAAAGCTACCTCCATAACAGTAGATATAAATGACCCGGCCTCTCTGGAAGCGTATCAAAAGGCACAAGCCAGTTTGCAGGGGTCATTTAGCAGATTGATGGCCGTAGCCGAAGCCTACCCGGATCTAAAAACAACGCAGGCTTTCAGAGATTTTCAAACACAGATTGAGGGCACAGAGAACAGAATCAATGTTGCCCGCCAGGATTATAACAAGTCAGTAGAGGGTTATAATCTTAAGGTAAAGAGATTTCCGAACAATATTTTTGCCGGCATTTTTGGATATAAGGAG
This sequence comes from Ferruginibacter sp., assembly GCA_040002495.1. Classification (GTDB taxonomy): domain Bacteria; phylum Bacteroidota; class Bacteroidia; order Chitinophagales; family Chitinophagaceae; genus Ferruginibacter. The sequence goes on along the minus strand of JBDUEK010000114.1, from coordinate 9,456 downwards.
AAGCCCTTTTATAAATCAGATGCAGGTAGCGAAAAAGCTCCGGATATACAATTCAACATTAAATAAAAGCGCCATGTTCTCTTTTTTCAAGAAAAAGGACTTGTTTACGCCTGAAGAGAATGAGCGTATTGTAAGTGCTATCCGTAGATGTGAAACACTTACCAGTGGAGAAATGCGGGTGTATATTGAGGCCAAAAATCCCTTGGTAGATCCGCTTGAAAGAGCAGCAGTGGTTTTCACTAAACTGCAAATGCAGTTGACTCAACATCGCAATGGAGTACTTCTTTACATCGCCACTAAACACAAGGAAGTGGCTTTGTTAGGAGATGAAGGTATTTACCAACAAGTAGGGAAAGATTTTTGGGAAGCTGAAGTTCAGTCGATGGTCAGCAAATTTGGAGCAAATGGTCTTTTAGAAGGGATTGAACAATGCGTGTTGCATGTAGGCGACGTCTTGCACGAAAAATTCCCTTATGTTAATTCTGAAGACAAAAATGAATTACCAGATGAAATTGTATTTGGAAAACTCTAATAGAACCAAACTCTACACAATGGCATAAACAGCATGTTAATGAAAAAAATTGTAGTATCCTGGATATTGATTGCTTATTGCCTTATTGGGTTTTCTCAATCTGCCTTTGATCCCAACGAATTATTGAAAGGTCCGCCAAAGCCCCAGGTATTGGTAAACGACTTTGCCAATGTATTGACACAGGATCAAAAACAAGCACTTGAAAGTAAACTGGTGGCATTTGATGACAGTACCTCAACACAGATAGCAGTAGTAATAATTCCGAACCTTGGCAGTTACGAGATCAACGATTTCAATACCAAACTAGGAAGGTCGTGGGGAATTGGTGGCAAAGAGCACAGTAATGGTGTTATCCTGCTCATTTCTAAAGAAGATCGTAAATTAAACATTGCAACTGGTTATGGCGTAGAAGGGGCACTCCCGGATATCACGGCGAGTCATATTATTCAGAATGTAATTGTTCCAAATTTTAAGGGCAATGATTATTACCGTGGAATTGATGAAGGAACGGATGCAATTATAGCAGCTACAAGAGGCGAGTATCACGTTGCAAAAAGTAGTAGCAAGGGAACACCACCCATTGCAAAAATATTATTTATGATTATCATCATAATTGTTTTACTGGCCGTTTCTTCAGGAGGCAGAGGGGGTGGAGGATCGTTTATGAGTAGACGTGGTGCCATGCCATATATAATAGGTAGTTTGCTGAGTGGCGGCGGCAGGGGTGGTGGAGGCGGATTTGGCGGCGGTAGTTCAGGAGGCTTTGGGGGCTTCGGCGGCGGTAGTTTTGGTGGTGGCGGTAGTAGCGGTAGTTGGTAATATTGGCAAATGTGTGGTCAAGACAATAACTAACGCCCAAGCACACATTTCCTAAAGACAAAAAGCCACCCAACAGGGACGGCTTTTTTAATTCGAGTACCCTGCTCTACCATGCTGAGCCACACTTCCAGTAAATATCGGATTATTTTGCTTTTGTGGAAGTGAAGGGATTTGAACCCTTGACACAGGCATTTATTTTTCCAATCCGATATTAATATTATCTTAGATAATTATAGTTCTTTATTGTTCGTTGCAATTTCCAACATTTAGTTTACGTTAAAACAACTGTTATTTTTATTACTGTCTTTCTGGTATTGAAGGCAAAGGTACATTTTTTGCTAATTCTTTATTAGAAAACTTATATTACGATGAGTATAAATTTTAACATAAACATTCTTAGGCAACTAGTTGAGCAGCACCCTCAAAAGGGTGCCGATGTTAAAGCTAAATTTCCCAGAATAAATGAGTGGCAACAAGAAACCCAAAAGCCAACCATTAATCAATTAATTGGATTAGCAAGCTATTTTCATATTCCTTTCGGCTATTTTTTTCTTAAAAAAATGCCTATTGAAGAATACCCAATACCACACTATAGAACAAAGGGAAATGTTTTATTTGAACCAAGCCAAGAATTATTAGAAACTATACAAATAATTGAACATCGGCAAAATTGGGCTAAAGATGTTTTGATTGATAGGAAAGAAAATCCGTTAAGTTTTGCTAATAGTATTACTATAAAAACACCCATTAAAACAGCTGCTCAAATAATTAGGGATACACTAGGCGTTCATGAAAATTGGGCTAAACATACAAATTTTGATACTTGGTATGATGCATTTAAGTTTTTAGTTAGCAGAGTTGAATATGCAGGAATGTATGTTGTTATTAATGGTATTGTAGCGAACAATACCCACAGCAAATTAGATACTAATGAATTTCGAGGATTTGTTTTATTTGATGAATATGCACCTTTTATATTCATAAATAATAATGATTTTATTTCTGCGAAAATATTTACACTTATTCATGAAGTTGCACATGTATTAATTGGCAAAAGTGCGTCCTTTGACTACCATGATTTACAACCTGCGAATAATGCAATAGAAGAATTTTGTGATGCAGTAGCAGCTGAATTTTTAGTTCCTGCCGAATCCCTTTTACACTATTTTAAAAAAGCAGGGAAAGATTACCAAGCGTTAGCGCAAATATATAAAGTAAGTAAAATTGTTATTATTAGACGGTTATTAGACTTAGAAAAAATAAGCTATTCTGAATTTATTGATGCATTGAAATCTTTTCGAGTTTATAAAACAGAATTACAAAAACAGCCAGATGATAAAAAAGGGGGAGGAGATTTTTACAATACAGCCCCATATCGTATAAGCAAGAGGTTTTTTAATTTGATTTATAATGCAATTCAGCAGGACAGAGTATTATATAGAGAGGCTTTTCGATTGACTGGTTTAACCCCTAGAACATTTGATGGTTACGTTGAGCGATTTATTACCAAAGCCCCTAATGACTAACAGCAGTGAAAGATATATAATGGACGCTAATATTTTCATGCAGGCAGCAAGGAAATATTACTCATTTGATTTCGCCAAACCATTTTGGGATGCTCTAGTTAATTTTGCCCATCAAGGTCGGATTGTAAGTATTGATAAGGTATATAATGAGATAATGAGAGGTAACGATAAACTAAAGGACTGGGCAGATAGTGATTTTAAGGAATTTTTTCACCCAACACATAATATCATTCCCGTTGTGGAGCATTATGCATCGCTTGTATATTGGGTAGAAGCTGAAATTCAATTTAAACCACTTGCAGTTAAATCATTTTTAGAAGACGAAAATGCAGATGCCTGGGTAATTGCTTACGCTAAACTTCATAAACTAACATTAGTTACTTCAGAAAATAATTCAAAAGGCGAAATACCAATTCCTACCGTATGTAATGAATTTAATATTAGATGTATTGACACCTTTGTAATGCTAAAAGAGTTGAATTTCAGTTTTTGAAGTATCGACTTCATTTATCAAATTTACGTAATCCTTTTTCAGATATTTTCACATTTTCGGCTATTTTTCTGACTATACATATCCCGTAATATTATTGGGGATACTAAAATAAAATCCCGGCTTTGTAAGGCCGGGATTTTTGCGTCTAATCGGTTAAGTTATTTATGTTACTTAAACGACTTATCAATATAAGTTGATACTTCAGCGCCTTTTGCTTTTGAAAGTTTATCGAATCCTTTTTTAAACAATGGATCGGTGAACTTTCTATATTGTTCCGGTATCAGGTTCCTGAATTTAATGATGTTATCAATGCCTGTTTTTACCTTGCTTACATCATTTACTTTTACCAGGAAATCACAAAATGCTACTGACAAATCAATCTTTTCCTGCCTTGCCGGAGCCGCTTCATATTTATCATTAATGAATTCAAAATCTGCCTCAGTGCCATTCTCCATCAATGTATTTACAATTACACTTCCCAATTCGCCTTTAGCATCTGCACTGTATTTTTTTGCAAGTTCATAAGACTTAGCTGGTTCCAAAGCGCTTAAGCCTTCAAGAGCTGCAGCGGCTACACTATAAGATGAATCGCCAACAAACTTATTATACAATGATTGATATTTTGAATTTTTGGTATTAGCAAGAAATTTTATTGCCGCAGCTTTTGTTTTCTTATCCTTTTCAGTTGAAGCTAATTTTTCTATTTTATCAATAGTTGCTTCATCCTTTGCAAACTTAGATTGTGATAAGCGGTTAACGGTTAGTGTACGTAACCCGGCAAATTTATCATTTAGCCCATCCGCCATTTCTTTCATACCCTTTTTACTTAAATAATCAAGCGCTTCTTTTCTGTCCATGTAGTTTGCTCCGTGTTCGTACTGGAACAAATAATTCCCTTCACTTTTATTATCTGTTTTTTGCCACAGCAATACTTTGTCAGCATCAACATTTACCAGTGATGGCTCAGTACTGCTTGCAAATGCAAAAGTGTCGGCTTTGTTCTCAGCCCAAACTTTATAACGCACTTTATCTTTTCCGTTATAAATATCTATTGCCATTGGAAGTTTAAAAATCTTATCTCCGGCCTGTGTTTGCTTTAAATACACAAACATTTTTTTCGCAGTAGCATCGTAGCTGTAACTAATATCTACCTTGGGATTGCCACTACCGTAATACCACTGATTCCAGAACCAGTTCATGTCCTCACCGGTAACTTCTTCAAACGCAAGGCGCAATTGTCCCGCTTCTCCGGATTTGAATTTATTGGTAGTTAAGTAATTGTTGAGCGATTTAAAAAAGGCATCATCACCTACATAATTGCGCAGCATGTTCAATATTCTACCACCCTTATTATAGCTAACGGCATCAAACATATCTTCCTTATCGGCATATTCAAAACGTACCAGGTCTTTACTTTCGCTTCCGCTTTGCAAATACCCCTGCATATCTTCAAGGTTGTGTTCGTCGGCAAAATCTTTGCCATGCTTGTATTCATCCCACAAGTATTCGCTGTAATTAGCAAAACTTTCATTTACAGTTAAATTGCTCCAGCTTTCTGCAGTTACAAGATCACCAAACCATTGATGAAAAAGTTCATGTGCAATTGTTTCTTCCCAACTATTACCCTCAGTTAATTGACGGAAATTTTGGTAGGCACTTTCCTGGTGAAGTGTTGCAGTAGTATTTTCCATTGCACCACTTACATAGTCACGTCCTACAATTTGAGAATACTTTGCCCATGGAAATTCAACACCCAGTTTGGTTGAAAAGAAACCAATCATTTCGGGAGTATAACCAAACACGCCTCTTGCAAATGGCGCCTGGCTTTTCTCTACATAGTAGCTTACTTCTTTACCTTTGTAACTATCTTTTATAATGGAAAAATCTCCAACGCCCATAAAAAATAAATAGGGGGCATGTGGCAGATCCATTTTCCAGTAATCGGTCCTGGTGCCATCGCTGTTCATTTTTTTACTTACCAATAAACCATTACTAAGCGTCACATATTTCGAAGGAACAGTCATGTAAATTTCTTCTGTAGATTTTTGATTTGGCTTGTCAATTGTTGGCATCCACACACTGTTAGCTTCTGTTTCTCCCTGTGTCCATATTTGTACCGGTTTGTCTTTTTCTTCTTCTGTGGGGTTTATAAAATACAACCCCTTAGCACTCGTAATGGCGAGGCTTCCTTTGGTTTCCAATTCATTCGGCTTGGCTGTATAATCAATGTAAATGGTATAATTTTCGCCGCCTTTGTAAGTTTTATTTAATGTGATAAATAGCTGCGTTCCATCATATTTATATTTCAGGTTACTTTTTGATGCACCTTTTATCATAGATACTTCTTTTACATCCATTCCTTTTGCATCCAGTGTAAGGGAATCAGTTGCATAGAAATGAGGTTTCAGTGTTATCCAGGCTTTCCCATACATCCATGATTTTGTGTAGTCAAACTTTACTTCAAGTTTAGTATGTACCAGGTCGTTAATCTTTGTAGCGCTACCTCTGTATATTTTTTCCCAGGCTGTATCTTTTGGGGAATCTTCAGACTGTGCCATCGCCAAACTGTATCCTGCTATCAAACAAATCAATAAGAAAATTTTCCGCATATAATTTTTTTTAGCTGTAAAAATACCGTTACTCCTGTTAATGCAAAACGAAATTTTTGATAAAAGGCAAATCCATTATTATAATAAGTAGATTTGTAATCAAAGTAAAACAGGTATGAAGTATTTAAAAACCGGATTTATTACTATTTTTTTATTGTCTTTTTTCTTATCAAAAGCTCAGCAAAATCACTTTATTTATATACAAACAGAAGGCAAGCAGCCGTTTTATGTAAAGCTTAATAATAACATTTATAGTTCATCTTCTTCTGGTTACCTGGTTCTTTCCAAATTAAAAAGCGGCAATTACGATCTTAAAGTCGGGTTCCCTAAAAATGAATGGCCGGAACAAAATGTTTCTTGCTCTATAGGAGAAAGGGATCTTGGTTATCTCCTTAAAAATTTTGCTGAAAAAGGGTGGGGGCTATTTAATTTGCAAACATTAGATGTTGTAATGGCAGATGCAAAAGAGAAAAAAACTACAGTTGCTGTTGAAACAAAAAATGATGAATTTTCCAACCTGCTTTCAAATGTTGTAAACGATCCCACAATTAAACAAGTAGATGTGGTTCCACAAGCTCCACCTCCTCCTGCTCCTGTAAAGGAAGTTGTGATCGAACAACCAATAGTTACTACGGTTAGTACAGATACAATGGCTATTGTTAGCCAGGAACCCGAAACTGCTCCCAAATCAGTGATAAAAAAATTATTAATGAATGCCAATGCAGAAGGCGTTGATATGGTGTTTATTGACTTATCGGAAGGTAATGTGGATACAGTGCGTGTTTTTATTCCCAAATCCGCAAAGGCAAAGAGTTTCGTAAAGCAGGATGAAATAGTAAAGGAAAAGCCTGTTATTGAAATGGTAGAAACTGTTGCCACGGCTCCAGTACCAGAAAAGAAACAAGATGAAATAAAAGTTGATGCAAAAGAAAACAATGAGCCTATAGTTCAGGAACAAAAGTTCATTGATATGGAATTACCAATGCGCTCAAAGCAAACTGAAACCAAACCTGTACAACCAACAAATGGTGTAGAAAATGCCGTTATCGAAATGAAAGTAGATAATAAAGAGGCTCCTTTACCACAGAATAAAGAGAAGGTGGAAGAGAATAAGCCAGTTCCGCAATCAAACGGACTAGAAAATGCAGTGATTGAAATGAAAGATGTTAAGCAAGACTCTTTAATTGAAGTAAAAGAAAAGCCAGCCGAAGGCAAAGTTATCCAGCAATCAAATGGGTTGGAGAATGCAGTAATTGAAATGAAAGAAGAAAGGGCGAAGCAAGTTGAAAATAAGCCAGTTCCACAATTGAATAGTGAAGCAACAATAAACACTGCGAAAGATAGTAAGTTGGGATCGATACCGGTGAAAAAGGAAAAACAGCCTGAAATCATTTTAAAGAAACAAGAGATGATTAATTCAGATTGTAAAAATCTTGCAACAGACGACGATTTCATGAAACTTCGTAGAAAGATGGCTGGTGAAGAAAGCGATGACGATATGATAGCTCAGGCAAAAAAATATTTTAAAAGTAGATGCTTTACGGTGGCACAGGTTAAAAATTTAAGTGTGTTGTTTTTGAAAGATGCTGGTAAGTATGCCTTTTTTGATATTTCTTATCCATTTGTTTCTGATTCGCATAATTTTAATTTGCTTCAAAGCGAGCTGATAGATCCATATTACGTCAATCGTTTTCAGGCAATGATTCGTCACTAAAAAATCAACACAGTATAGTTCTTGTTCTTGTTTATTACTGTTGTTTAAGATATGCAGCGTTATTTCATAGAAGTATTTTATAATGGAGCCAACTATTCAGGCTTCCAAATTCAGCAGAACGCTAATTCAATTCAGGCTGAAATAGAGAAGGCTTTAAAGATATTTTTTAAAGAAGATTTTTTTCTAACCGGTTCTTCTCGAACTGATGCTGGTGTGCATGCCTTGAGTAATTTTTTCCATTTTGAATCTGAGGCGGTTGCTTTGTTAGATATATTAATGCTTAATCGTTCCGTTTATAATCTCAATGCAATATTACCTGAGGATATAGTTGTGAAGCGAATCTTTCAAGTATCGCCTGATGCGCATTGTCGGTTCGATGCCATTAGCAGGGAATATAAGTATCATATTTATAAGAATAAGGATCCTTTCCAGGCCGACAGAGCTTATTATTATCCTTTCAAACTGGATATTGAACTTTTACAGCAGGCAGCAGCAATCGTAAGCAATTACAAAGATTTTACTTCTTTCTCTAAACGCAATACGCAGGTATCCAATTTTCAATGCTCAATAATTAAAAGTAACTGGGTATTAGAAAAAAAACTGGTTATATATAATGTGCAGGCTAATAGGTTTCTTCGGGGAATGGTTCGTGGGTTAGTAGGAACCATGCTAAAAGTGGGTACCGGTAAAATAAGTGTTGATCACTTTGTGCGAATCATAGAAGCCAAAGACTGTTCTTTAGCAGATTTTGCAGTTCCCCCTCAGGGACTTTTCCTCGTTCAGATACAATATTGAGTTGCTATTTTACCGTGTAATTATTCTTGTCAGGGGCTAAGCAAATCAGCGTTTTAATTTTTCCAATTATTATCCAAAATTTTTTAAAAATAATTCATCATAATGTAACTCAATAGGGAAGCAAGTTTCCGCTATTTTTTACAGCTCAGATTTTGTAAATCTGGCGTTTTTTTACAAAAAACTTTGGTGGTAATTGTTATCCGGCTATCTTTGCCGTCCGTTAGCAAAAAACAACGGTAGTTCTTAACAAAATCCCGCTTTATTTCTTGGTTATTTTTTAAAATAAATCTTCAAAAAAATTGGGTTGTATTGCAAACATTATTACCTTTGCAATCCCAATTAAAAAACGGGAATAGTTCATTTAAATATATCATCCAAGTTATTCGAAATCAATTCTTTAGGAGTCATATTTTTTTAGAAAAGTTTTAAAAAATATTTGGGTAATAGATAAAGGATGATTACTTTTGCATCCCGCTGAAAAAGTGGGTGTGAGGTAAGCTTCACAAAGTTCTTTGAAAGTTTGGAAACACAGCAAGAATAGCGATATTCTTAAGGGTAAATTAGGCAAAAAATAATAATATAGATTGACAAGTTTTTTCCGAGAGAAAATACGAAGTCAGTTCAAACAACACATTTACAATGGAGAGTTTGATCCTGGCTCAGGATGAACGCTAGCGGCAGGCTTAATACATGCAAGTCGAGGGGCAGCACGGGAGCAATCCTGGTGGCGACCGGCAAACGGGTGCGGAACACGTACGCAACCTTCCCAAAACTGGTGAATAGCCCTCCGAAAGGAGGATTAATACACCGTAACATAATGAAGTGGCATCACTTTATTATTATAGGCTTCGGCCGGTTTTGGATGGGCGTGCGCCTGATTAGGTAGTTGGCGGGGTAACGGCCCACCAAGCCTACGATCAGTAACTGGTGTGAGAGCACGACCAGTCACACGGGCACTGAGACACGGG
>JBDUEK010000113.1:0-15246 GCA_040002495.1 Ferruginibacter sp. | reverse complement strand
CTCACGACTGGGTAGTTGAAAATTCATTTGTGAAAGATAACTCCATGGGAAGTCAACCCGCAGTAAGCGGCTATTTGCCAACGGGTATAGGTTTTTACCGGAAAGAATTTGAAATACCCGAAGCAGATAAAGGCAAAAAAATATCTATTGAATTTGACGGCATTTTCAGGAACAGCACTGTGTGGGTGAATGGTCATCTTTTGGGCAATCACCAAAGTGGATATACACCATCAAATTATGACCTGACCGATGTTTTACGCTATGGCAATGAAGGCAAAAATGTAATATTGGTAAAGGTGGATGCCAGCGACTATGAAGGCTGGTGGTATGAAGGCGGGGGTATTTACAGGCATGTGTGGCTTATTAAAACAGAGCGGTTACATGTAGATCGTTTCGGCACTTTCGTAACAACTCCTTCTATTACTTCAGGTGAAGCGTTGGTAAGTATTAAAACCACTTTGAAAAGCGAATACAAGACAATTAAAAACTTTTCGCTTATTTCAAAAATAGTTGACCAGAAAGGAAATCTGCTGAATACGAAAACCTCAACCCAGACAATAGAGCCTTACAGTTCAATTGAAATAACCCAGGCGGCTACTATTAAAAATCCTTTGCTCTGGTCGCCTGAAACACCTAGCCTCTATAAAGTATTAACCGAAGTTGTTGAAAATAATACGGTGGTTGATACCTATGAAACAACCTTTGGAGTAAGAACGGTAGATATCAACAAAAATGGAGTATTCCTTAATGGAAAACTTTACCCGGTTAAAGGAACCTGCAACCACCAGGATTTTGCAGGTATAGGAGTTGCCCTTCCTGATAAAATAAACTGGTACAAATTAAAACTGCTGAAAGATATGGGCAGCAATGCTTATCGTTGTTCCCACCATCCTCCCACACCTGAACTCCTTGATATGTGCGACAGCATGGGGTTGCTGGTATTGGATGAAAACCGTCGTCTGTCAAGCAGCGAAGAAGGAATAAGTGATCTAAAAACGATGTTGTACCGTGACCGCAATCATCCTTCCATTTTTATGTGGAGTATGGAAAACGAGGAATCGCTCCAGGGAACTGTAATGGGTACAAGAATACTTGAAACATTGGTTGCAACTACTCATCAGATTGATCCAACAAGGAAGGTGACTGCTGCCATGAATCATGCCCGGAACGATGGCGGCTATCCTGAAGCATTGGATGTGGTAGGATATAATTATGGTGACAAGCAATTAGCTTATGTAAAAGACAAAGAGAATCATCCGGACAGAGTAATGTTCTGTACAGAATCGACCAGCTTCATTTCTACCCGTGGCGAATATGCCAACGATTGGGGAAAGACTTATGTTTCCAATTTGAGTAAATGGGAACCTGGATGGGGACCGTTTCCCGGCGAAGACTGGGCAGACATTGTGAAGTACCCTTATCTCGGTGGCACATTTGTATGGACGGGATTCGATTACAGGGGCGAACCAACCCCGTTTCAATGGCCAAGCGTTACTTCTCATTTTGGTTTTATGGATATTTGTGGTTTCCCTAAGGATGGATACTATGCTTATAAAGCAGCATGGACAAATGCACCTTTGGTACACATCTTTCCGCATTGGAACTGGCCGGGCAAAGAAGGCGATAGTATCCAGGTACACTGTTACACCAATTGCGAAGAAGTAGAATTATTTCTTAATGGAAAAAGTATCGGAAAGAAAAAAGCAGTGCCATACACAAAATTGATTTGGGAATTGATTTATAAACCCGGCAAACTTGAAGCAAGAGGATACAAAGGAGGAAAACTTGTAACAAAAGATATTGTAGAAACAACTTCTGCTCCTGCGCAACTGGCATTGAATAGTGATTGTAATATTCTAAAAGCTGATGGCTGCGATGTCGCAGTTATCAGGGTAGCTATTAAAGATGCTAAAGGAAGGGTAGTGCCAACGGCTAATGATCTTGTGCAGTTTTCCATTGAAGGGCCAGGTAAAATTATTGGTACAGGAAATGGTAATCCCAGTAGTCACGAACCAGATAAAGCAACTCAGCGAATGGCTTTCAATGGATATTGTTTGGTACTGGTTCAATCTGATAAACAAGCAGGCGAAATCAGGTTGAAGGCTTCATCGGGTACATTAAAAAGTGATGAAATACGCATAAAAATTAAAGAATAAATGATGCAGATTAATTCATTTAACCGCAGCATTTTTTTTGCTTTTAGCCGATGGTATTTAAGTTGTGCTCACCATCAAAAGGGTTTTTGTTGAAAACAACTAAACTATTTGATTATAATTAAGATTACTAATTAATTAAGCAGGTACTGAAATGTTTAAACGAATGTATGTTATTGCACAAATGGGCATTTTATGCTTTTCTCTTCTCATTGGCTGCGCCACCCGGGCGCAGGAAAAGCCTTCGGTGGTCCGTGACGATACATCCCGTGTCCGAAGGGGTGGCTTCGGCGGGCCAATTACGCTCGGCCCGGATGATAGGCCCGCCTTTGACGATCCGCCAACCGGGTTTAGGAACAAGCGTGAAAATATTGCTCACGGTACTATTGCTACTGTTCAGTATGACTCCAAAACGCTCTCCACACGTCGGGAGATGCTGGTTTATACACCTCCCGGTTATTCACGGAACCGAAAGTACCCGGTGATTTATTTACTGCATGGTCTCAATTCCGGCGCCGGTCAATGGCCGTACTGGGTGCATGCTGATTATGTAATTGATAACCTGCTGGCCGATGGTAAAATCGGACCTGTAATTATGGTTTTCCCTAATTGTAACACAAACATCACGGTATCCAATCCCAAGCCTGATGAACAGGAAGAGCGGAAAGCCGGATTTAAAGGTTATGGCAAGTTGTTCGAAAACGATTTGCTCAACGACATTATTCCTTACATCCAGTCTCACTATTCGGTTTATACCGACCGAAAACATCGTGCACTTGCAGGGTTGTCCATGGGCGGTGGCCAATCCCTGAATATCGGCCTTTCGCATATCAGTACCTTTGCTTATGTCGGTGGATTTTCGTCGGCCCCGAATACCAATGAATTCGGGGGGCTTTCTGATACCAAACTATTGCCGGATTTGGTGGCAGCCAAAAAGCAGCTCAAAGTACTATGGCTTGGTTGTGGCAGCAAGGATGGACTGATCAGTGTCAGTCAGCATGTACACCAGCACCTCAAAGAACAAGGGGTGCAGCATGTATGGCATGTGGATGGCAATGCTCACGACGATACCGAGTGGGCTAATAATTTGTATCTTTTTGTTCAGCATATTTTCAAATAAATAAGGGTAATAAACAGAAGAAATGAATACGATTCAAAAAATACTTTTTGCAATGGTCTTTTGGTTACCTGCAGGATTGTTTGCACAAACAAACATCTATGTTTCGCCAAAAGGCAATGATGCCAATAAGGGAACACAAATCAAGCCTTTTAAATCTATAAGCAAAGCAGTAGCTGAGGCTCAAAAAATTAAAGGCAATATTGTAATAAACCTTTTGGAAGGTGTATATTATTTGAATACGCCTGTGGTTTTTACATCAACCAATAGCAAACAGAAAAATAGATCTCTCACCTTAAAAAATTATAACAATAAGAAAGTTACCATAAGTGGCAGTGTGCCATTGCAATTACATTGGAAAAAATTTAAAGAAGGTATATGGCAGGCGCAAATAAAGCAAGACCTGGATTTTGATGCACTGTTTGTAAACGGACAATTGCAGCCGATGGCCCGGTATCCCAATTATAATGTAACAGCTCACTATTACAACGGAACGGCAGATGATGTGCTGTCTAAAGAACGGATGGCTAAATGGAAAAACCCTGCAGGAGGATATTTACATGCATTGCATGCGTCTTTGTGGGGGGATCTTCATTACATCATCAAAAGCAAAAATGATAAGGGCGAGGTGGAACTGGAAGGTGGTTGGCAGAATAACCGCAGAATGGGCATGCACGAAAAATATCGCTTTGTTGAAAATATCTTTGAAGAACTGGATACTGTAAACGAGTGGTATTACGATAAGAAAGCAAAAACACTATTTTATTATCCTCCTGAAGGGCTTGATTTAACATCAGCAACAATTGAAACACCACAGCTTGCCCATTTATTTGAATTTAAAGGCAGTGAAAAAGACCCGGTAACAAATATTAGCGTCGATGGACTAACGCTTACCCAAACACTCCGAACATTCATGCAAAACAAGGAGCCATTGCTACGCAGCGACTGGACTATTTATCGTGGCGGCGCTGTGTTATTTGATGGAGCCGTAGATTGTTTTCTGAAAAATTGCACACTCACCAACCTAGGTGGCAATGCTGTTTTCTTCAATAACTTTAACCGGGATTGTGAGGTGTCAGGTTGTTTAATTTCCAATATCGGCGCCAGTGCTGTTTGTTTTGTGGGAGATCCCAATGCTGTTCGTTCGCCCAGTTTTGAATATAATGAATTTGTGCCATTGGCGCAGATTGACCGTACACCCGGCCCTAAAACAAATAATTATCCTGCAAATTGCCTGGTGTTTGGTAACCTGATATTCAATTCGGGACAGATCGAAAAACAATCGGCAGGTGTGCAACTCTCCATGTGCCAGCGTATAACTGTAAGCCACAACAGCATCTATGATGTGCCACGTGCAGGCATTAACGTTAATGAAGGAACCTGGGGTGGCCACGTTATCGAATTCAATGATGTTTTTAACACGGTAAAAGAAAGCGGGGATCATGGATCTTTTAACTCCTGGGGAAGAGACCGTTATTGGCATCCCGATAAAAAAGTGCTTGACTCCATTGTGGAGAACAACTTTGATTTGACTATGCTTGATGTTGTAAAACCCATTACCATTCGCAACAACCGTTTCCGTTGCGATCATGGGTGGGATATAGATTTGGATGACGGTTCCAGTAACTATCTCATCTATAACAACCTTTGCCTTAATGGCGGCATAAAGCTTCGTGAAGGTGTAAACCGTGTTGTGGAAAATAATATCATGGTCAATAATTCATTTCATCCGCATGTGTGGTTTAAAAATAGTGGCGATGTGTTTAGGCACAATATTGTGTCCACCGGATATATGCCCATACACATTCCCGTGTGGGGCAAAGAAACAGATTACAATATCTTTCCCGATTCAGCTTCATTAAAAGCCGCATGGGCAAACGGCACAGATAAACACAGTATTTGTGGCCAACAACCATTTGTAAACCCTGCTGTAGGCGATTATCGTTTAAAGGCTGGCGCTGCAGCTTTTGCTGTTGGGTTCAAAAATTTTCCGATGGATAGTTTTGGTGTTCTTTCTCCGTGGTTAAAGAAGTTATCAAAAAAAGTAACGCTGCCGATACCTGTAAGCGATAAACAGCAAAGCAATGAAGCAATGCTTGATTTTATGGGAGCACAAATAAAAAATCTCAGTACCATGGGTGAACAGTCGGCTACGGGCATGAGCGAAATAAAAGGAGTTTTAGTAGTAAATGTTTTAGCAGGTAGTGCAGCATCAAAATTTTTGCAAACAAATGATGTAATGCTGTCAATTAATAACAAGCTTTTAAATACAGTAAATGACTTGAGAGATGCCTGTAAACAGTTTGGCGGAAATAAAGTGGAACTAACCGTATTCCGCAATCAAAAACCGCTGAAGTGTTTTGTGCAATTGGAGAAAAGTAGTAATTAAGACAGTTGATAAAGGATTGACAAAAAAATGTGCATAAAATGAAGGATGTAGAATTGAAAATAACATTATTGTTTGCGGCAATGGTTTTTATAATTGTAAGTAGCATTTCTGCACAAAATAAAATAATAAAAATTTGGGATGGCAAAGTTCCAAATGCTATTACTAATCAAGATGTCGTTCCATCAATTGATTCTGCTGATGGCTGGATAAAGATGAAAAATGTGACTAACCCAACGTTGGAAATGTATGCTCCTCCAAAGAAAAAAGCCAATGGTACGGCAGTTGTAATTTGCCCAGGTGATGGGTATGGTGCTCTGGCAATTATTCACGAAGGAAAAAATGTGGCGCAATGGTTGAATAGTTTGGGTATTACTGCTTTTGAACAAAGCAAATTCAATTGAAAGAAAAATTGCGAAGCATTCTTTTTGATAAAAATTACCAGGACAGTTTTAGCTTACCGGCTTACGAACCCGAATTGAATGAAATAAAATAAAACTGAAAAATGAATTTCTTAAAAATTATGCTGTTAAAACTTTTTGTACTAACATTTTTTTTATCAATAAAAAGTTTTGCTCAACTACCAACTGCTCAGCAAATTGCCAGCAAAATGAAAGTTGGTTGGAATTTGGGCAACACATTGGAAGCCACTTGCGGCGAAACTGCCTGGGGAGGAGCTGTCACTACCCAAAAATTAATTGACAAAGTAAAAGAATCCGGGTTCAACACTGTAAGAATTCCTTGTGCCTGGTTCTGCCATTCCGATACGGTGAATAGTGTGATTGATAAAGAGTGGATGGCCCGTGTAAAACAAGTGGTGGATTATTGCATAAACGATAGCATGTATGTTGTACTGAATATGCACTGGGATAAAGGCTGGCTTGAAAACCGGATAAATAAAAAAAACCAAAAAGCAGTCAATGAACGACTGCAAAAATATTGGACGCAAATAGCCGGTGAATTCAAAAATTATAATGAAAATTTATTATTTGCAGGTGCCAACGAGCCTGATGTAAAAGATTCGGCAGACATGCAGGTTTTATTGTCCTACTACCAAACTTTCATCAATGCAGTGCGTGCTACCGGCAGCAACAATAATTCACGAACGCTGATCATTCAAGGCCCGTCAACGGATGTTGATAAAACAAATAAGTGGATGAATGTGCTGCCTGAAGATAAAATCAAAAACAGGCTAATGCTGGAGGTTCATTATTATACGCCATACCAGTTTTGTTTAATGGAAAATAGTACAGATTGGGGAAAAATGTTTTACTACTGGGGTAAAAATAATCATTCAAAAACAGACACTGCCCACAATGCTACCTGGGGCGAAGAAAGCACATTAGATGAAAAATTAGAATTGATAAAAAGGAAATTTGTTGATAAAGGAATACCTGTAATTATTGGCGAGTTTGGCGCATACAAACGAAAACTGCCTGATGGTGCAGATGAAAAATTGCATGAAGCATCCGTAACATATTTCCAGGAATATTTTGTAAAATCTGCCATCAGCAAAGGATTAATTCCTTTTTATTGGGATGTAAATATGGGATTGTTTAACCGAAAAAAAACTGAGGTATTAGATCAACAAATTTTGAATGCTTTACTAAAAGGAGCAAATGGAAAATAAATAATTATGAAACAGGTAATGGTTACAATTATTGCAATTTTTGTTATAGCAAATGCAAAATCACAAAATGCGCAACGATTTTTTGCGGAAGATAAATTAATCACAACCGGCATTTATTATTATCCCGAACATTGGAACGAAAACCAGTGGGAGAGGGATATAAAGAAGATTGCTGATATGGGTTACGAGTTTGTACATCTTGCAGAATTTGCCTGGTTTAAAATGGAACCCATAGAAGGAAAATTTGATTTTGCATGGCTTGACAAAGTTGTCAATCTTTGTGCAAAGCATAAACTAAAAGTACTGCTGTGTACACCTTCGGCAACCACTCCGGCCTGGATGCGGATTAATTATCCGGAAACTTTTATCATGGATGGCCATTATATCCGTGCCGAAAATGGTACACGTGGATTGGGGTCAATCGTAAATGCTAAGTATCGTGGATTTGTTCAAAAGATAGTAACACAAATAGCCAACCGCTACGGACAAAATAAAAATGTAATCGGGTGGCAAATCGATAATGAACCCGGTGCTATTGCTGATTATAGTCCATCCTCACAGGAAGCATTCAGGCAATGGCTGAAAAAGAAATATCAAACAATCAGTGCATTGAATAGCGCCTGGGGAAATGCTTTTTGGAGTCAATGGTTTAATAATTTCAGCCAGGTTATTATTCCCAATACCAACCTGGTAGGCTGGTGGGGCAATAATCCGCATGCACTGCTCGACTTCAAACGTTATTTGGCAGACGCCCAGGCTGAGTTCCTCGATTTCCAGGCAGGTATATTAAGGAGCTTTATTTCCAGGAGTCAATACATCACTACCAATTATACTGCCGTTTGTACAGGGTCGGATGCAAGGCGTACAAAGAAGCTCGATTTTGCAACCTACACCGCATATCCAAATGGTGGCGGCGACAATCTGGGAGACCTGGGTTTTCGTTTGGGAAATAGTAAGGTCATCCTTTTTGCTTCCGAATATTATAAATCGGTGGGAGGCGTATCTGGTGTATTGGAAATGCAACCCGGTCCGGTAAATTGGGGCGGTTATAATCCACTTTTATTACCAGGTACAGTGCGTATGTGGCTCTACCACAGTTTTGCGGCTGGCGGAAGGTTGGCTTGTTCGTACCGGTTTCGTCAAATTAATTATAGTGCAGAACAGTATCATGCTGGTGTAATTCAAACAGACGGCGTAACTCCTTCGCCAGGTGGAGAAGAATATATGCAATTCATGAAGGAAATAAAAGAACTACGGGAGCAATATAAACCAGGCGTTATGATGCCTGAAAAACTAACTGCACGGTCAACTGCTATTGTCTGGAATCTCGAAAATTACTGGAGTATCGACAGGCAAAAACAAACCGGGCAATGGGATACCTGGAATTATCCGGTGAAATTTTTAGAAATAGCAAAATCATTGGGAGCCCCGGTAGACATTGTTCCCGAAACAACTGATTTATCGAAATATAAGGTAGTAATCGTTCCTGCGTATGAAATGGCAGATGCTGAATTGGTGCAAAAATGGAATGACTATGTAGCCAACGGAGGACATTTAATTATCACCTGCCGCACTGCCACCAAAGATCGCAACGGACACTTTTGGGAAGGAAAAATTGCAGCCCCAATTTCAAATCTTATCGGGGCGCAAATTACTGCAACGGATATGCTTTCATCTTACACCAAAGGAGATATTTTGATGAACTCAACCCATTATAATTGGAACAATTGGGCTGATCTGCTCTACCCGGAAAAGAACACCGAAGTACTTGCAACGTATGATAACCAGTTTTACAAAGGAAAAGCAGCGGTTGTGAAGCATAAGATTGGAAAAGGGTATGTAACCTATATTGGTGTTGATACAGATGATGCTGAATTAGAAAAAGAAATTTTGAAAGAAAATTATGAGGAGGCTGGTGCAACCACTGAAGATTATCCGAAAGGGGTTTATGTTTATTGGCGTAATGGTTTTTACATGGCGGTAAATTATTCGTCAACCGATTATGCAATGAATATACCTGCGACTGCAAAAATACTGGTTGGAGAAAAAATATTGACACCGGCTGGCGTATTGGTATGGAGTGAATAATTATTAAATGATAAAATAAATATGCAGATGAAAAAAACAGTATGGGTATTGTTGATTTTACAAGTAGCCATTTCGGTAAATGTTATTGCGCAAAGAACAATCAAAGTTGATTTTAATAAATCGTCCGGAAAACTCAATACCATGTTTAATGAGTGTGTAGGAGCTGGCCGTGCAAATGAAGGCTTGCGGGCCGATTGGCAACAACAACTTGCGTATGTTCATAAACAATGTGGTTTTAAATATATCCGCATGCATGGATTACTTACCGATGATATGGCAGTGTATAGCGAAGACAACAAGGGCAACCCTGTTTACAGCTATATGTATGTGGATGCGTTGTTTGATTATTTATTAAGCGTTGGGATGAAACCCTTTGTGGAGTTGGGGTTTATGCCCAACGCACTGGCAAGCGGCAACAAAACAATTTTTTGGTGGCGGGGAAATGTAACACCGCCAAAAGACTACAACAAATGGGGCGGCCTTATTAAAAATCTTACGCAGCATTTTACTGAACGCTACGGAACCGAAGAAGTAAAATCATGGTATTTTGAAGTATGGAATGAGCCCAATCTTTCTCCTGGTTTTTGGTCAGGCACACAAGATGATTATTTCAAATTATACAAATATTCCGCCGAAGCTATAAAAAGCGTAAACAATGCTTATAGGGTAGGCGGCCCTGGTACTGCAGGTGCTGCATGGGAACCCGAAATGATTGATTACTGCCACAAAAACAATGTGCCGATAGATTTTATTAGCACACATTCTTATGGAGTGGGGCAGGGCTTTTTGGACGAGTATGGTAATGGCGGTACTGTATTAAGCAAAGACTCGTTGGCCGTTAGCAGCGACGTGCTGCAATCCAGAAAAGAAATTGCTGCATCAGCAAAGCCTGATTTAGAATTGCATTATACCGAGTGGAGTGCATCCTACACACCCGCCGATCCTATACACGACAGCTACCATGAAGCGGCTTATATTTTAGAAAAATTAAAACAGGCAGGCAATGCCGCTCAGTCCATGTCGTACTGGGTGTTTACTGATATTTTTGAAGAACCCGGCCCCCGTTATACACCTTTTCATGGCGGCTTTGGTTTGCTCACCATACAAGGCATTAATAAACCTGCTTTTTTTGCGTATCAGTTTTTAAATAAACTGGGATCAACGGAATTAGCAAACAGCGACAGCCGAAGCTGGGTTACAAAAAATGCCAGGGGCGATGTGCAAATGATGCTATGGGATTTTACATACACCCTGCCCGATTCAACCAACAACCAAAACTATTACATGAAGGATTTACCATCAAAATCAAAAGGTAAAGCCACCATACATGTGTCGCATGTTCCTGCCGGAAAATACAGGGTAGAAATGTACAAAGTAGGATACCGCGAAAATGATGCCTATACCAGCTATATTGACATGGGAAGGCCGGATCGGTTAAACAGGGAGCAGGTGGCACAACTAAAAAAGCAAAGCAGTGGAAAGGCCGTATATACCGGTACCATTGATATAAAAGCTAATGAAGATTTCTCCAAAACTATTGAAGTAAAAGAAAACGATGTTTGCTTCATCAACTTAATTAAATTATAAAATCCAGTTATGAAAAAATTAATAGCATTTAATGTATGTATGATATTCTTTTTGCTGAAAACACAAATAGCAATTGCTCAAACCATACCAGCCATCAGTTCAAAATATGATGCAAAAATAAACCAGTTATTAGCCAAGCTAACACTTGAAGAAAAAGTTGGTATGCTGCATGGCAACAGTATGTTTGCAACCGGGGGTGTACCACGGCTGGGTATTCCGGAACTTAAAATGGCGGATGGCCCGCTGGGGGTAAGGGAAGAAATTTCAAGAAATAGCTGGGCTGCTGCAGGATGGACCAACGATTTTGCCACTTACTATCCGGCATCGGGTGCTTTAGCCGCTACGTGGAATACTAAAATGGCGTTTACTTTTGGCAATAGTGTGGGGCAGGAGTTGCGGGCAAGAGGCAAAGACATGCTGCTTTCGCCTGCCATCAATATTGTACGCACCCCGCTGGGAGGCAGAACCTACGAATATTTTACTGAAGATCCTTTTTTGAATAAATCAATGGGAGTGCCTTTGATTACAGGTCTGCAAAAAAATGATGTAATGGCCTGCGTAAAACACTTTGCAGCCAACAACCAGGAAACAAACCGGGATTTTGTAGATGTTCAAATGGACGAACGAACGCTTCGTGAAATTTATTTACCTGCTTTTGAAGCTGCGGTGAAAGAAGCAAAAGCTTACAGTATAATGGGCGCTTACAATAAGTTCAGAGGGGAATATTTGTGCGAAAGTGATTATATGCTCAACCATGTATTAAGAGATGAATGGAGCTTTAAAGGAGTGGTGGTATCAGATTGGGCCGCTGTACATAGTACGGTAAAATCGTTAAAAAATGGACTGGATATTGAAATGGGAACGCCCAAACCTTTCAACGAATATTTTTTAGCCGACAAATTAATTGCCGCAGTAAAAGCGGGTGAAATTTCGGAAACCGAAATTGATATTCATGTAAAACGAATTTTACGTGCCCTCTTCCAGGTAAAGGCAATGGGCGACACCGCTACCCGTGTGAAAGGAAGCATCGCCACAGAAGCGCATTACAAAGATGCTTACAATATTGCCGCAGAAGCCATCGTACTCTTAAAGAACGAGCAGCATACTTTACCAATACGCATAGATGGGATAAAAAAAATAGCTGTTATTGGAAACAATGCTATTAAAAAAAATGCAACAGGGGGTTTTGGCGCAGGTGTAAAAACCAACAGAGAAATAACACCTTTAGAAGGACTTAGAAACAGGTTACCAAAAAGTGTAGCTATTGACTTTGCAGAAGGCTATTTAGAGCGTTACAATGTGAAGAACAAGGGCAATATGGGCGACATTACCATACATGGGCCTGTATCCATTGATCAGCTGGATTCCGCCCAATTACAACAAGCCATTGAAGCCGCAAAGCAGGCTGAAATTACCATTGTTTTTGCAGGCTCCAATCGTAATTATGAAACTGAAGGCTCAGACCGAAGCAGCTTAAAATTGCCTTTTGGGCAGGAAGAGCTCATTAACAAAATATTGGAAGTAAATCCTAATACTATTGTGGTGTTGACAGGTGGTGCTCCTTATGATATTGCCGGCATAAAAAGCAAGGCCAAAGCGTTGGTGTGGAACTGGTTTAACGGCTCGGAAGGAGGCAATGCTTTGGCAGATGTATTGCTGGGAAAAATTAACCCCTCCGGCAAGTTGCCGTGGACAATGCCTGAAAATATCAACGAATCACCGGCCCATGCCACCAACAGTTTTCCGGGAGATAAAACAGTAATGTATAAGGAAGGTATTTTGGTGGGTTACCGTTGGTTCGATACTAAAAAAATTGAACCATTATATCCTTTTGGATATGGTCTTTCCTATACCAGTTTTAATATTGGTAAATTTTCTACCAATAAAACATCTTACAATAAATCAGAAACGATTTTAGTAAAATGCACCGTTAAAAATACAGGCAAACACTATGGGGCTGAAGTGGTGCAGCTATATGTAAGCAATCCAACCAGTTCGGTAATGAGGCCTGCCAAAGAACTTAAAGCATTCTCCAAAGTTTTTCTTGAGCCGGGCGAAACCAAAGTAGTAGAGATGAAAATAAAAGTTGCTGACCTGGCATTTTATGACGAAGTAAAAAAAGGATGGAATACAGAAGCTGGTAAATACACCCTGCAACTGGGCAATTCATCCCGTGCTGTTTTTCAGAAGATAAAAATTTCAGTTAAGTAAAGTACAGAGAAGGTTGCCCCCAAAGGCAATTTACTACAAATCAGTATGGCCAAATCTTTCAGGATTGTTGACTGTAAGGAAATTTAACTAAAATAAATATATACAGATTATGACAAAATTTAAATTACTGAAAAAGCTCTCTTATTTAATTACAGTGGCTGTAGTAATTACTTGTTGCCTGGTAACAATTGCATTCGGACAAAATGTTACCATAACTGTTAATGCAACCCAAAACAAACGCCTGATTTCACCATACATATATGGCCGGAACCAAACCTTTGACAAGCCCGCACAATTTTACAAAGATGCAGGTTTACGCTTCTCTCGTATGAACGGTGGTAACAATGCAACAGGCTATAACTGGCGTAAAAAAATTACAGTTCATCCCGACTGGTATAATAATGTTTATGGAGAAGACTGGGATGGATATGCGCAAAACATCGCTTCCAATTATCCCGACATGCAGGGCATGTTTGCTTTTCAATTATTAGGCAGAGTTGCCTCCAACACGAATAACAACTTTAATGATTGGGGTTATAACCAATCGAATTGGTGGAGCGGAGTTGGTCAAAACCTGGCAGGGGGTGGAGTGCCCGATCCAAACGGAGGGAGTAAAGCCCTGGTTGAAGGAGACACAAATTTGTTTACGGAGCCATGGCCCGCTGACTCTTCTGTAGGGATTCTTAGTCACTGGTTTGGAGCCAATGGTTTAGGGTTAAACGAAAACCAATTCCAATACTGGAGTATGGACAACGAGGTAGATATATGGAATGGCACTCATGATTATGCTATGCCAACATTAATATCGGCGTCTGCTTTTATGGATCGCTTTATAGAATTAGCGAAGAAAGCGAAAGCTATATATCCCGGTATCAAGATTTGTGGCCCGGTCGCAACCTCTGAATGGCAATGGTACAAATGGTCAAATGAAAGTATATGGATAAACGGCAGGTATTATTGCTGGCTGGAGTATTTCATAAAACGCCTTGGCGACGAATATAAGGCAACCGGTATCAAACTGGTAGACGTAGTAGATATTCACAACTACCCCTCGTATAATAATAATGCTGAAGCACTACAGTTACACCGAACGTATTATGATACGACGTATGATTATCCAGTTTCAAACGGTATTTTTACAAGTACCGGTGGCTGGAATACCTCCCTTACAAAACAATATATTTTCAAGCGTATTGACGGCTGGTTAAATGAACAATTTGGTGCAAACCATGGCATAACTGCCGGCGTAAGCGAATGGAGCCCCGGGCCAGGCGAGCCAAATCTTGCGTCTGTTATATACGGTTCGCATTTAGGTACATTTGCTAATAATGGCGTTGAATTATTTTCGCCATGGACGTGGTTTACAGGTATGTGGGAAACATTACATCTCTTTAGCAGAAATGCAAAAAAATATAGTGTTTCAAGTACCTCTTCACTCGAAAACACGGTATCTGCCTACTCCTCTATAAACGAAAATGCAGACTCTTTAACGGTGATGCTTGTAAACCGTGACCAGGGTGCTTCCCGTACCGTTACCATTAATTTAAGCAATTTTAATGTTGCAGATGGAAACTATCAAACGTTGCGATTGTCGTCCTTACCGGCAACAGAAACTTTTGTATCAAACACGCAAAATGCGCTTGTACAAAATACAGTTGCGGTAAATTCAAATTCACTTACCATTACTGTACCGGCACTTTCTACCACCGCAATTTTGTTGGTTAAAACCACCACACCTCCTTCAGTGACCTACGTTACTTTAGCTAACCGTGCTACCGGATTGCGGATGGATGGGTTGAATAACTTCACCGACGGATCCAATGCGGGCCAGTGGAGTAACAGTGGCAGTACTGCACAGCAATGGGTTTTAGAAGCGGCTGGAACTTATGTGAAAATAAAAAACCGTGCTTCAGGCTTATATCTTGATGGTACAGGCAACACAACCAATGGCGCCGTTGTAAAACAAACGATCAGCAGTACCAGTCTTAATCAGCAATGGCAACAGGTACCTTCAGGAAGTTATATGAAATTTAAAAACCGTGGTACCGGGCAGTACATTGATGGTTTAGGGTTA
>JBDUEK010000112.1:0-15523 GCA_040002495.1 Ferruginibacter sp. | reverse complement strand
CATTTCGTGGCTTTAGTAAAATGATGGTCTCAATCATACTGATGGGAGAATTATCGGTTGCAGTATTTGCCCTGCCTGCTTTGCCCAATACATTTTTTACTTCAGGCACTGATTTAATTAGTTTATCCTGAACCTGTAAAATTCTTTTTACCTCGCTGTTGGAAACATCTGGTAACGTAACCGGCATAAATAAAATGGTGCCTTCATCCAGTGGCGGCATAAACTCACGACCCAAACTAAGCACCAATGGAATACTGATGGCAAGGGCAATAATATTTACAGCAAGGGTAGTTTTGCGCCATTTGATACAAGCACGGATTACCGGTTCGTAAATTTTTTCCAGGCCACGATTTACCGGATTGCTGCTTTCGGGCCTGAACCTTCCTTTCATAAAAAATGAAATCAACACAGGAGCCAATGTGATTACCAGGATGGCATCTACCACCATGATAAATGTTTTGGTAAATGCCAATGGATGAAACAATTTGCCTTCCTGCCCGGTTAATAAAAACACCGGTAAAAAAGAAGCAATAATGATGATGGTAGAAAAGAAAACACCACGGGAAACCTGGCTACAGGCTTTTTCAATCAATTGTATCCTGATGAGCTCCGGTATGGGCCTGTAATTTTTGGGACGTTTTATTTTATTAAATAGTTTTTTCATGGCTTAGGATTTAGGATTGTTTTGTTGCCATTCGGATAAATGCCGGTAGGAGTTTTCACTCATGATAATGCCATTGTCTACAATAACGCCAATGGCTAAGGCTATTCCTGTCAGCGACATAATATTGGATGAAATACCAAGGAGATTTAACAAAATAAAACTGATGGCAATGGTAATGGGTATTTGTATAATGATGCTAAGCGCACTTCGCCAGTGAAATAAAAAGAGGATTACAATGAGTGCAACAATCAACATTTCTTCTACCAGCTTGGACTTAATATTGACCATGGCAGATTCAATTAATTCACTGCGGTCGTAGGCAGTTTTAAACTTTACGCCTTCGGGCAAACCTTTCTCAACATCAATCATTTTTGCTTTTACGGCCTTAATTACTTTATCCGCATTTTCGCCGTACCGCATTACTACTATTCCGCCAACTACCTCCCCTTCGCCGTTTTCATCAAAAATGCCGAGCCGTAAATCGCCACCCATTTGCACTGTGCCAATATCTTTCACTCTTACCGGGATACCGTTATAGTTTCCCAATGCAATGCTTTCAATATCTTCCTTGTTTTTTATATACCCGAGGCCACGAATGATGTAGGCCATGTCGCTCATCTCAAATTTCCTTCCACCTACATCATTGTTACTGGCTTTTACTTTATTCATTACATCCATCAGCGATACTTTATAAAACTGTAGTTTCACCGGATCTATCACCAATTGATATTGCTTTTCAAACCCGCCAAATGAAGCTACTTCGGCCACACCGGGCACTGTTTGTAAGGCGAGTTTTACATACCAATCCTGTAAGGCTCTTTGTTCACCGAGGTCAAGGCTTTTTGTATCCAGGGTGTACCAGAATACATGCCCTACACCTGTACCATCGGGGCCCAATGTTGGCGTAACACCGGTTGGCAATAATCGCTGTGCATAATTTAATCTTTCCAACACCCTCGTCCTGGCCCAATACACATCCACATCATCTTCAAAAATCACGTACACAAAACTCATCCCGAACATAGAAGTGCCTCGTATGTTTTTTACTTTCGGAATGCCCTGCAGGTTGCTCACCAGCGGATAAGTTACCTGGTCTTCCATAATTTGCGGGCCACGGCCCATCCACTCTGTAAAAACGATTACCTGGTTTTCGCTCAGGTCGGGTATAGCATCGATGGGATTGTTTTTAATATTAAAAATGCCCCAGACAAACATACCCGTTGCCAGCAGCAAAACGATGTACCTGTTTTTTAAGGACCAGGAAATTATTGATGGAATCATAAAAATTTTTTACCCGGTTGATTAATGGATCATTTCTTTTGCAGAGCCACATTCCATCATTTTGTCGCCATAAAAGGGATTGCGGATATCTTTGGTTTCGCTTAGCCAGGTTGAGCCATCTTTATACATCGGGCACTCATCGTAATACAGTGGCTTGCCTGCACCAAATGCTTTTACCAGGTTGTACATATTGGTACTCATGGTTGCAAAATGATCCCGTTGCATCGCCAGCTTTTCTTTCGTAATCTGTGCCAGTTCAGTTTTCAATTCATCTTTACTGCCGTCATATATTTTTTTCTGTTCTACACTTAATAATGATTGATCGAATTGACTGATCGCTTTACCCATTTCTGCAGCAACTTTAGCAGCATCCGATTCGTTGGCATCGACCAATGCATTTTTTAGAGCGAGGTAATGTTGAACCAGGGAATTGATATGACCACTAACAGCAGGGTCTACCTGTTTAAATGTGGCTGAAGTCATTTTTATAGTTTCCGGTTCAGCATCTTCAGGCAAAGGCGTAGCAAGTTCATGGTTTGCCTGAGTTTTACTGTCTTTTGTATCCGTACTGCTGTTACAGGATACAAGTGCAACCAGCGTGACTGCAAATACAATTAGTAGATTTTTCATTGTAATTAATTTTTAATAAATAAATTATTGTTGAATGTTTGTTTGATGGATCGTTCAGTGAGCTTACATGATTTTAACCATAAAAAAAGCAATGCACAGAAGGACATCATAAAATGCCAAAAGCCCTGCAAATGATTTGCACGGCTAAATAATTTTAGTTGATTCTAAATTCGGAAAACGCAGTTGCGGATATAGACTGCTACACTATTAGCGCCGGGAGGAGCATGACTTACAGGATGTGATTCAGTTAAGGAATCATATTGTACTGAAGGGATTTCAATAAATGAAACGGGTAAAGCAATGATGGATAATTGACCGAACTGATAAATGGTTTCAGTTGATTTATGATCATTGTTATTCTTAACAAACTTTTGTTCATCCTTACAACATCCGTCGCTG
Organism: Ferruginibacter sp.; assembly: GCA_040002495.1. Classification (GTDB taxonomy): domain Bacteria; phylum Bacteroidota; class Bacteroidia; order Chitinophagales; family Chitinophagaceae; genus Ferruginibacter. Next base: position 12,549 of record JBDUEK010000112.1, on the reverse strand, counting down.
TCTTTTGATGATTTCTCCATCAAACATTTAGGGCATGTTTTAGATTCGATGGGATTAAGGTCCCAATTGGCCAGCTTACCCATGCAATAATGCAGGTGTATGGTGGCACCCGAAGATGTACCTAAATATAAAATGGCTAATATGGCGGTGATGAACTTTTTCATTTCCTGATCATTGCAAAAGTATAACTAATTTCTATAACAAGTTTCAAATGTCAGACTGTATTAGTTAAGGAATTCGGAAGCATTAGCAAAAAGGGTATGCTCTTTTCATATTTTACTTCATAATAATTTACTCCAATTTGCAAGTTCATATAATATGCCGACCTGTTGTCCCAATAATTTTTTTCTGAGGTGATGAACCAGGCATTTTCTCCAAGCATCTTAGAAAGAAACCATTTTTCAATTAGTCGTGCAGCTCGTCCATTACCATCAACAAAAGGGTGAATGTTTACGAATACTAAATGAATGTAAGCCGCAAAATAAAATATTTCTGTTTCAGTCAGTTTGGCTTTGAGCAAAAGTAAAATGTCGCTGAAAAGCTTTTGCAACTCTTCTTTAATATACTCAGGTTCTATAGCTAAATAGATAAGCCGTCCATCGCTTCTGACACCAACTTTTACTTTTCTGATTTTTCCTCGTTCTTTTTTTATTAGTATGGACTGAGTCAAAATTTCATGAGCCTTCAAAATGTTGCCGAATGTCAAATCATTCTCTTTTGCAAACTGATATGCCGCTATCAGGTTATCAATTTCTTTAATCTCCTTTGTTTTAAGGTGAAGATTAAATTCAGTTGATTTTAAATAGGTGTCAAAACTTACTGTATTTCCCTCAATATTTGACGAATGCACAGCAGAATTAGCAAGGTAAAACTTAAAGTCGTCTACTGTATGCGACTTGTTTTTAAAGGTTGCAAAATTTGATTCAATATCAATTTTTAGTTGATTTTTATAGTTGCTAAAATATTCCTCGTTTAAAATTTTGAGCGGTAAAACCATGTTTTCAAAGATACGAAAATTGTATCCTGTATCAATTTCATTTATACTGAAATATTCGGTTCGGATTTCCTGATAGCACTGCCGACAATACATTGCGTGCTGCATTAACCAGGCAACTAAAAGTAACAGCTATCATTCAACGAAGGCGCATACAAAATAAAATTGGTTGCCAATTGCTATAAAAGTACAAGAGCGTTCCGATGAACCGGAATTATGATAACACAACGATGCTGCCGTAAAAAGCAAATGTTCGTCTATTAATTGCACTACCCTTTGAATTGCGCTGCCCTTTAGGGCGTGGTAACAATTATCCTTTCCAGGCTTTAGCCCAAATTTTCTTTTGGCTAAAGCCTTTGTTTTTTTATATCTCCCCGACCTAAAGGTCGGGGCAATTCAAAAAGGTAGCAGATCGAATTTGGTACTGCACTAATCACTCAACTAGCTTACCAGCTACCATTAAACGATAGTTCACACTAAAATAAAATTGTTGCCAATTGCTATAAAAGTACAAGAGAGTGACACAACGATGCTGCCATAAAATACAAATGTTCGTGCAAAAAAAATGACATTTACTCTATCAGATTTGAAATACATTTAATAATAGCAATGTAATACGACAAAGATAAACACACCAAAAAAGCCACACCTTTTCAGGTATGGCTAACTGGATTTTTAAAGCGGGGACTTCTTATTTTTTAAAATCATTGATACCATAATAATAAACGCCCTGTGCACCCGGATAAATTCCCTGTATCTGGAAATTAGCACCTTGTTTGCTGATGGCATCTTTTAATTCTTCGACAGATTTTACCGGTGTATCTCCAATTTTTGTGATAACAAAACCCGGACGCATATTGGTTTGACTGCCGATAATTCCTTCTTTAATATCGGTAACCTGTACACCGCCGGCAACGCCTGCTTTACTTGCATCGTCTTTGCTCAATGTGCTGAATGACGCTCCCAGGGATTCTACTTCTGCTGCTTTCTGACTTGCAAAAGTTCCCAGGCTATTTTTCAAAACTGCTGTTACATTTTTCTCTGCACCACTTCTCATTAATGTGATGTTAATTTTATCACCGGGCTTTTGTCTTGCAACTTGCTCAGACAATTCTGAAGTCGTGTTTACCGATACTCCATTTACTTTTGTGATCACATCACCCTTCATAATACCAGCTTGGGCTGCTGCTCCTGCAGGGTCTATTTCCAACACCCATACACCATTGTCATAGTCACTAATGCCCAACTCTTTTTTCTTAGCATCATCCAAATTTTCTGGTGCCATACTAATGCCGAGATAACCTCTTTGTACGGAACCATATTTCATGATATCACCAATCACTTTCTTCATCAGGTTGGATGGGATAGAATACGCATAACCTGCATAGGAACCTGTGGGGGAAGCAATGGCAGCATTTACACCAATTAATTCGCCATTGGTATTTACCAATGCACCACCGCTGCTACCTGGATTTACGGCTGCGTCTGTTTGTATAAATGCTTCAACAGGTGAGCTTCCTTTTTGGTTGATGCCAATGTTGCGGCTTTTGGCACTTACGATCCCTTGTGTAACAGTTACGTCGAGGTTAAGCGGGTAACCTATTGCAAGTACCCACTGGCCAAGATGTACTTCATCTGAATTACCCAATGGCATTACGGTTAAATTTTTAGCATCAATTTTAATCAATGCCAGGTCGGTATTTACATCTGTACCAATTACTTTAGCAGTGTAACTTTTACGATCGTTTAGTGTAACTGAAATATCAGTTGCACCATCTACCACATGATTGTTGGTAACGATATATCCGTCGTCGCTGATTACAACGCCTGAACCCGAAGCCATTTGATCACGCTGTTCAAGACCACCTCCATCACCAAAAAACTTTTTAAACATATCGTTGTCGCCAAACATATCCCCGAATGGATTCTGTTGCTGCTGTTGGCGCCTGCCGGCTGTTTGTTTAAATTTTGTAGTAGTTTTTATATGCACCACGGAAGGCACCGCTTCAGTTGCTGCTTTTTCAAAATCGACCGGGGGTGCGCCAGCTTCTGTATAATTTGTTTTAACTACCGGCATGCTTTCTGTCTGCAAAATGCTGTTAAAACTTTTGCCGGAATTTGTAAACATGGCATAACTACCCATGACGGCAGCCGCACCTAGCACAACGGCTGCTATTCTAAATTTGCTTTTCATGTTTTATGTATTTTAAATTTGATTGATGATGGTTTTAAATATGCTATAAAGTTTTATGTTCAATTCTGAATAAATGCTGAATAAAATAGCCCCAGCATTTCAACCGGGGCAGAAACCGTTCACTTTACATCTTCATTAACGTTTACTCGTTTTCCATTCTTCACGTTTAGGTTTCCCGGTTCTTCACCTCAATTATATTGCATGCATTTCAACATCGATTTCCAAATGCTATGCGCCAGATCTCCAATAGTAGCTTCCTTTTGTTGTTCCAATAAAATGTCGTAAGAAAACGGGACCAGCAATTTGGTTCTGATCATATAAATTACTAATGCCAGGTCTTTCGGCGATAATCCGGCATCTGTAAATATTTTAGTTTGAGCAGTAAATGTGTGTACAGGATGACTTTTTGAAACCTGCGATTTTACGATGTTTAATATTGAATTACAAACGATCGCCTCTCCATCTTTATAGAATGCCTGGTTGATTGAAAAGATTTGCTTTGTCATATAAAAATTTTAGTGTTGTCTGACTAAACTCCTGTATCCGTTGCTGCGCCTGAATGACCTCACCCCAACCCCTCTCCAAAGGAGAGGGGCTAGAACATTGAACCAGTAGGAGTTGTAGCGGTATTGCATATTTTTAGTCGGACAATAGTGATAAAATTTGTTTAAACGATCAGCAAGGATACCAGTGTTGTTTTTATAAGGGAAAAAATGTACATATTCAGAAAACATGCAAACTGCGAATCATTACTACTGATGTAAAATTCCTGGTGAAAACTGAAGAAAAACTGAAAATTATCGTTTACGATTTGTTAAACTGAATCGTAAAACCGTGGAGATGATTAATGTATTGATATGATAATTCGTAGTGATAAATATTACAGATTTTTTCAACCATTTCGAGGCCCAGGCCAATACTGTTACTATCTGTACTTTCTTTTTGAAAACGTTCAAATATTTTCCTGTTGTCGAGCGGAAAAAGCTTACCTGTATTCTCAATGCTGAGTTTGCCACCGGATAACAATACATTGATCGTTCCTTTTATGTAATTGTGCCTGATGGCATTCCCCAACAGGTTGCCAATTAAAATTTCTATCAAAGCTTTGTTGGCTTTTACCGTGGTATCGCTTTGAATATTACTGTTAATAGCAATGTGCTTTTCTTCGGCCTGTGGTTGATATTGTTGCAGGTAACTTTCTACCACCTGGCTTAATGAAACATCTTCCAGTTCTGCAAACTGGTTATTCTCTATTTTTGTTAATAGTACCAGGCTTTTGTTTAGCCGGGCCATACGCTGGCTGGCATTGGCAAGGTCGCCCATTAATTGCGCCTGCTCTTCATTGAGTGGTGCAGTTTGCATCAACAATTCAAGTTTGCTTTGAAATACCGCAAGCGGTGATTGCATTTCATGGGATGCATTTTCTGTAAACTCCTTTTGGCTAATGTATGTATTATAAGTGCGTTCTGTTAACGCTTCCAGTGAATGATTGAGGTCATCAAATTCGTTGACGGTAGATTTAGCCAGGGCTAATGGCTCATGATTCTCAACCTTATAATTTCGCAGTTTGTTAACTGTATTATAAAATGGCTTCCATATTCGTTTTGAAAGGCTGCGGTTGATCATAAACAACCCACCCAATAATAACAGCAATAAAACGATCTGTACTTTTACAATGCTTTTAATGAGGTCGTTTTTATTTACCAGGGATGTTTTTACCTGCAACAGGCAGGGCTTTCCATTGATGGTAAAGCTAGATGACAATACCCGGTGCGGCACTTCTTTTTGCGAAAGGGTATCAAACACTTCAATGGTTTTAAATGTATCGTATGGCCTTGTGTAAGTTGTTATGGAAATAAAAATATCCTGGTCAATGAATTTTAACTGGCCAACGGTATTATTGAGTATTGCATCTGAAATTTTGGGCTTCAGCATTTCTTTCGTTGCCATCAGATCGTCGTCTACACCTTCCTGTACGATGCGCTGCATTACCAAATAAAACAAAGGAATGGCTACCAGTAAAACAAATACGGAGTAGATAAAATAATTGCGGATTGTTTTTTGTAAAAGTTTCATCAGATTGTAAACTTATAACCCATCCCGTACACAGATTTTATATAATCATCGCTGCCGGCAGCCGTTAGTTTTCTTTTTAGATTTTTCATGTGTGCATAGATGAAATCAAAATTATCGTATAAGTCTGCACTGTCGCCCGATATATTTTCTGCAATGGCATTTTTTGAAATTACCCTGTTTTTATTGGAAGCCAGGTATAGCAATAAATCATATTCTTTCCTGGTAATATCAACTGGCTTATTATTTACCGAAACAGTTTTAGCAAGCAGGTCGATGGTAAGTTCGTTGTACACCAATACATTGCTGCCCTGGAACCATTTGCGCCTGATAACGGCAGCAATTCTTGCACTCAGTTCCGATAAATGAAATGGCTTGGGTAAATAATCATCGGCTCCAAGATTGAGCCCTGCAATTTTATCTTCTACAGAATCTTTCGCAGAGATGATGATCACACCATCCAGCTTGTTATTATCCTTTAAGGCTTTTAAAATTTTTAATCCGCTGCCGCCTGGTAATGATATATCCAGTAAAATACAATCGTATTCAAAGCTTTCTATTTTTTGCATGCCTTCATCAAAATCAAAAGCCGTATCGCAGGTATAACTTTCACGGTGCAGGTAGGTAACCATACTTTTGGAAAGTTCTGTTTCATCTTCAATGATTAAAATTTTCATTGCATTGATTTAGGTAAAGTACGGCATCAAATCTGAATAAATTCTGAATCATGAGTGATTGTGGCGGCACTTATTATTTAAATAAAAGTACGCTATTCATTAGGATAGCTAATAAAACGAGTGCATTTAAAAATTGTCGCTGCCTAAAAATAGAGGTGTCATCTTTTTTAATTCACTTCAAGCTTTAAAGTTTTGGCTAAAAGATGACACCTCTTGCGACAATTATAAATGCACCCCATAAAACGGTTGATTAAATATTTCAACGTACTGAAGAAGGTAATAAGGTCGAAACATTATAGTAATTTTTTTTACTAAGGTTCCAAAAATAAATCAATTAAATAGCTTGTTGACACCCCCATTTCGCATAATAAATATCAAAAAAATGTCCTCCGCAATACAGCAAACAAGTGAGTTATATCAAACATGTATTTTCCCATACCTGCAGGTTTAATTTATATAAAAATAGGGCATAATATTTCAAATAAAAACGGGCCCTGAAAAGTAACGACTTTACAGGGCCCATCCATGATTAAGCACCTACTTGTTCAACTCTTTAAAGAAGGATACATCACCCTGCATATTAACCTTCACTACAAATACTGTATCATTTTTCTTCAGCTCCACAAAGTAATTATCCGCATCATCAAATTGCTGATCATATAATAACATGTCGGTATCATTTAACTCGTTGTCGTCAAATAACAGCACTGCTGATTTAGAATAATCATTGTATTTTTTATTGATAACCTGTTGTGCATGCTTCGGCAAATCTTTAAACGATGCATCCGTCAAAGTTCCTACCAGGTCTGCATTTATATCATAGAAGGCGCTCATCATTTTACCATCTTTTTTAAAACTGGCTTTATCAAAATTGAGTGTCCTGGTCCACTTTGCAGGCAGGTTACCAAAATCCTTATAAAAGGTTTCTTTGGCCTTGTAACTCACTTGTTTGCCTTCCAGCTTTTTGAGTTCTTTACTGTCTTTCTTCTTTTCTTTTTTAATGATGGTTTCCTGGTGTTTCAAATTAGCTTCATTGCTTTTTAAAGAAGCGATATCCGTTTGTGCGTTGGCTGTAACAGTGAATATGATTGCTGCGGTCAACATAAATAATTGTTTCATTTTATTTATTTTAATTGTGTAAAAGATTGTGTGCGCTGCATTTCTGCTTGCTGAAACAAAGCTACTATCGCCAGGTATTGGTTGAAAACATCAATCGCCGGAGCGGCAAAATGGATAGACTATCAGGTGGGTTGAATCTTTAATTACAATTAACCGGGCACACTATCGTACCAATAAAAATAATAAGCAAAACGGAGAGGATATTAATTCAAAGTGCAATCTGTCTTTATCGTGTAAAGCGGAAGTTTAAAGGTAATTTCGCAATCGTAAAATTGCGTATCATAAATGTAAAAGCTAATATCCCAGTGATTACTGATTTGTTTTGAATTACGAACATTTTCTATCACCAAAAATCCGGTACATGTACTATTGTAATTGTTATCAAGCACAGTTCCTTTCAATAAAAAAAGCAGGCCATCACTCGTTTGCTCATTTAGGTCAACAGTTTCTATCGGCTCGATATCCATTTCAATTTTCACTCTTTCCCTATGATAATTAATTCCCCTGTTTTCATTGTGTTTGTTTACGGCAACCATATACCTCCAGTCGCCTTCTAAATTTAACTTGCCATCAACAAAATTGATCAACACTTTCACAATTGGCAAGTGTTCTGCAACAGTGCCATTTCCCTTGATTTCTGCTACTGCTAAAGTTGAAGCAGGAATTGAATATGAGAAGTGATTAAGACGTGTTTGATTATTCATTGCTACACTATTTTTTTTATTGCTATAAACCTACATACACGAGTGTCTTTTACACAGCATAAATAGCTGAACAGGCATTTTCAATCGATGAGGAAACAACTGGTTAAATTTTTAATAATATGGAATACGATTGTTCAATTCGCAAATTTTAAAAATTACCACCGGGAATAAAACGCTCCCTTCGGAACATTATTTGATTCTCATCGCACAATAATTAATTTTTTGATTCGATGAGATGGGTGAGTTATGGGATTTTGTTTGGGTGTGATTTTTTATTAACGGTTTTTTTAAGCAACATAAATTGCCTTTGTTTAAAAACTAAATCAGCGATATTAAATCTTATAGGATAGTCTCTATTTACTTTTTTGCCTTGATGCAAAAAAGCAAGAGCACTAAGAATTAAATTCAAAAAATAGTAAGTAAATCAGTGTTGTCCGACTAAACTCCTGTATCCGTTGCTACGCCTGAATGACCTCACCCCAACCCCTCTACTATAGAACTGGATGACAGCATAGAGAACCTCACCCCCAACCCCTCTACAAAGGCAGAGGGGAGCTTGACACAGCTAATACCCAGTTCTTTTCGGCGAAACATCAGAGCCGCTTATAGCATACTCCAAAGGAGAGGGGCTAAAACATTGAACCCGTAAGAGTTGTAGCGATATTGTATATTTTTAGTCGGACAATAGTGTAAGTAAATATAAAAATGATGGCGTCTTAAAATTATAAGTGCCACCATTTAGCCCTCAAGCTAACACCCAAAAATAAAGTGATGCTTTATAAAAGAAGCCCCGGTAAAAACCGCGGCCGTTTACTAAAATAACTGCTTATGAAAAAAAGTTTATGTATGAATTACTGATACAAATTTATTTAGCAAAATTGCCTGCACCGCTCTTAATCGGTAAACGGGCAATTGCAGTCGGTGGATTCTTTAAAGGTATGTTCTCTGTTAAATATTTTTCAATCGTAGCCGGATTCATATAACGCTCATAATGCGTATCTCCTTTATCTACAAAATCCGCACCCCGCCAATAAGTGGTATGCATCGTGTTACGGATATAACTGCTCCATGCTTCCAGGTTCTTTCCAAGGCCGTGTTGAATGCAAATTTTATCGGTATTATACTCAAGACTATCCATGTATGTTTTTGATAAATGACCGAAGGCAACTTTAAACGATTGCCAGGTTGATTTCCTGGAAAAATCAACCACATGGCTTAGCTCATGACCGATGATTCCTATTCTAGCCGCCTCTGGCAAATTTTTAAGTATAACCGGATTTAATTTTGCAATAGTATGATTGCTGATAGTGATTACATAACGCCGATGGCCTTTCGGCATAAACATACTCAACAATGTGGGCCTGGTTTTGAGCGTTGCAAAAGACTTTTTTACTTTAAATTTTACCGACACATTTTTCAACTCCGGAAAATAAGCTAACGCTGCCAACGCTTCTTTTTCATAACCGGACGGAAGTTTTTTATTGTTGTAATTGCTGGTTAACCCTTTTGGAGGCGCATTTTGAGGTGCAATAATATTTATCAGTTCAAACGGAGATGCAACCTGGCCGATTGCAATTTGATTTGATGTGGCCAATAAAAAAATGAACACCGTTAATTTACCTAAGCATTTCATACAAATTAATTGTATGGCAAAACTAACCGTGTATAATTTTCAATGATTCACTTTATAGATAGTTTGGGTAAATCAATCGGTAAACGATGAAAGCGTATCGTTGAAAAATTCAATCCAAAAAAATATTGCTAAAATAAATACTGTGCTAAATGAAGGCAGGAACTGTTTGAGTTCATTAAAAAACAGCTGTTATAACGCTTGTTGTTGCCATGGAAATATGCCGATGAACGGATTGCGACGCAACGATGATGCTATGAAAACCTCAGCTGGTATCTGAAACAACTTCTTAAAGTACGTTCATTCTTTTATTCAATGTAGCTCTGAACGCATCGGCAACAGGTATGGGTTTAGCGTTAATAATGAGGTCGCCATCCTGTATGGCATCAATTTTTTTCAATGAAATAATATAAGAGCGATGCACTCTTAGAAAGTCGGTGGCTGGCAATCTTTCTTCTACAGTTTTTAACGTAGTATGAATGGCATAAAATTTTTGAGTGGTATAAATTTTTACATAATCACCCATCGCTTCGGCGTACAAAATATCGTCCAGTTTAAGCCGTCTTACAATATTTGAATCGCGGATAAATATAAATTCTTCATTATTCAACTTAACTTCTTCGGTATTACTTTCCAATATTTCCCTTGCCTTATCAACGGCCTGTATGAACCGAACAGGCGTTACGGGCTTTACAATATAATCGGCCACATTCAGGTCGAAAGCTTCGGCAGCGTATGCTGTTTTGGATGTGGTAAAAATAATAATCGGCTTTTTATTTCCAAGGTTCCTGGTAAGCTCCAGCCCAGTCATGCCCGGCATTTCAATATCCAGTAAAATGAGATCGACGGGTTGTTCCAGTAAAAAATTATAAGCATCCATTGCATTTACACATTCCCCGGCAACCGTAATATCTTTTACCTGGCTGGCCAGTTGCTTCATGGTAGTTCTGGCAATTTTATTATCGTCAACTATCAATACATTCATGTGATTTAACTTTAAAATACTCAATAAAAATAAGATAAAATTACCCCTGGTTAATCACTTGCTTTTTATCTCGTGCTGTTAATTTTCCTACAAAAATAAATAAGAGGGAGATTAAATAAAATACTCCTGTTAACAAAACACTATTTATTAAAACCTTTTTCAATCCCAATATTGTTACATCCACAAACGGATAAGGATAGAAGCCAGCCATACTTCCCCTGATTAAAATGTACACTAAATAAATGAGTGGATATATTAACCATTTGGGAACCTGGCGATAAGACACCAACGATTTTTCTTCAAACAGATACCAATACAAAATCACAAATACTGGCATAACACTATGCAGCAATTCATCCACTAGTTTTTGAAGCCCGGTGGGATGCCAGATTTGTCTTAATAAAAGTTGATAAACAAGGCCAACAATTGTAATGTAAACGGTAACTGCCGTTAACACGCCTGGCTTATTTATTTTACCGGAAGAATCACTGGCATTTTTTAATGAGACGATGGTAAAATAAACGGCGACAATTGAATTGGTTAAGATGGTAAAAAAACTAATAAAACGAATGGTTGTTTCCCCAACAGATGCAACCCTGTTTTCTATCATTAAATAATATTGGGTAAGCAAAGCAAACCAGGCAATGATTGCAAAAAGGATGGACAAGTTTTTTTTCATAAATTAAATTCGCCATGTTTTATAACAAGGGTAAATAAATATAGTTCTCTAAAAAGCCGAAAATATTAAGACCTGTTATCATTTGTGATTGCCGTATAAATTAAAATGATCCTGCTCATTCAATAAAGCTAAATCCCTTTACCAGACTGGATATAATACTTTTTATCGGCTAATACGACCAGTAGTATTTCCATTCATAACATCCACCACTTCGGCCACAGATACAAAATTAGTATCGCCATGTATGGACGACTTTAACACAGAAGCTGCAACGCCAAAATTTAAACTATCGCTTCGGTCATCATAATTTAACAGGCCGTAAATCAGTCCGGCCATCAGGGCATCACCCCCACCAACCCTGTCAATCATGCCAGGCATATTGTATTCGGTAGACTTGTAAAATTGATGGCCATCATATAGATAAGCGCCAAAAGAATTGTTGCTGGCATTACTTAAACCGCGGTACGAAAAAATAAAATTTTCTACACCCGGAAATTTATGCTTCATCGCCTTCATTACAAAATGATAGCGCTCCTCACCATCCGGCAAATCTGTTGCTATATCAAAATATAATTTCGTCGTTCCCGGATCACCTATCACCACCGTACAATATTCCAGTATTTCCGGCATCACTTCCGACGGTTGCTTGCCATACTTCCATAATTTACTGCGGTAATTTAAATCAACACTCACCTGCAAACCCAGCGACCTTGCTGTTTTTACGGCACGCAAAGTTTCATCTGCCGCGGCCTGTGAAATAGCCGCCGTTATGCCCGAAAAATGAAACCAGGCAGCATCTTTCAACACATCGCCCCAATCAATCATACCTGCTTCTATTTCAGCAATGGAAGTATGTTCCCTATCGTAAATAACTTTGCTTCCCCGCAACACGGCGCCACTTTCCAGGTAATACAAGCCGATTCGTTTTCCGCCAAAAACTATTTTTTCGGTGTCTACTTTAAAACGGCTCAACTGCTGAATAACGCAATTGCTTAAATCATTGTCGGGCAACCTGGTCACAAAACTCACTGGCATACCAAGCAGGCTTAAAGAAATGGCCGTGTTAAATTCAGCGCCTGCATAATGCAGATCGTAGGCTGTGGCCTGTTGAAAACGCAGGTGATTGGGTGGCGACAATCGCATCAGTACTTCACCAAAAGTGACAATCTTTTTCATACAATATTTTTAGCCTGGTATTTAATTCTACTTTGACATATTTATAAAAATGTAGCTCACGGTTACGATAGTTTAATTATGGAACGAAAAAGATGCCATGAAAAAATACAGTACAAGTGAGTGACACAACGATGCCGCCATAAAAAACTTCTGCTGGTCAACAAAAAAACACAAAGGTTTGACTTGTCAAAGTAGAATTAAAAGAATAAGGTAATGATTTAACTGTAAAATAAAAAGTTGCAAATACAAAGGGTGCATTTACCATTGTCGCAAGAGGTGTCATCTTTTAGCCAAAACTTTAAAGTTTGAAGTGAATTA
>JBDUEK010000111.1:0-15527 GCA_040002495.1 Ferruginibacter sp. | reverse complement strand
TATTTACTCTGCGAACAAAAATCTAATTTAAGTTATGAGGTTAGGTTTTCTGATTTTAGTAATATCTTTTTTAAAACAGTTATTGTTTAAAAAAGTTTAAGCTGGTGAGTTGCATGGTATTTTTTGTTTCCGCCAAGCCAGGAATACGTGCTGTTTTTTTTACTATATTTTACTTCATGTATACACGAACAGCCTAAGCAGGGTTGCCAACCTTCAAAAGGTTGGCAACCCTGTAGCAGTGGCATATAAATTATTCGACACCTTAGGGGCAGGATTCCGTGCTTTGTCTTCTTATTACTACTACTATTTATTCCCTGGTTCGTGCCAGCATCTCTCGGGTGGGTAATGAGCAGGGGCGGGAGCTTGCGCCAACCATGGCTGAGTACAGGTAACGAATAACCTCAGTCTCCATTTCTTCATTGTATTTTATGAGTAAGTTTGCTGATGTTTTTTTAAAATATGCAGGCTCTGCATCTCCTTGTTACTGCGCTGGTTTAACACTTCGCATTTATGACTGAATGGATTTCCTAAGGACCACTCAAAGTGAATGAGATCACTTTGAGTATTATCCCGGACCTAAAAAATTCAGTGAATTAATTTTATTGCATAAATTTAACTGTTGTGTAAAATTTTACCGGCATTTTTAAATCAGGTAATTATGAAAAGAAATAAATTTATTGCAACCGTACTAACGGCATTAACAACTCCGGCCTTTGCATTTTCGAGATTCAATAAATTAGATAACAGAAAAGACAAGGGCTTTAAAATTCCGGCGGGTGAAGGAAGGATTCATGGGCATATAAAATTAAAAGGAGTAAATTCTAATATTCTTGACGTAAAGATTTCCGGAACAGATACAGATGGGGACCTGGCAATATTTGAACAAACTTCTCTCTCTCAAGGCAAGGGAACACCTTTACATATTCATCATTTTCAAGACGAAATTTTTTATGTTATTGAAGGCTCTTATAAATTTCAGGTTGGAGATGACAAGTATGATTTAACAACTGGTGACAGCATTTTTTTACCACGAAAAATTGCTCATGCCTGGACACAGGTATCAGAAAAAGGGAAGATGAGGGTAACAATGCAACCTGCAGGAAAGCTGGAAAACTTTTTTGTTACAATGGCTGCATTAGATCATCAGCCCGGCCAGGAAGAAATAGCAAAGATTTTTTCAGATAATGAAATGCAGGTAGTGGGGCCACCATTAAAAATTGATTAGTAAAAAACTCACTAATAATAAGTCACCAGGTAACAATTTTTCTCAAACTAAACTATCTACAAATCATGAAAACATTACACTGCCGGGATGCCGGCTTCGACTGTGAAGGCGTTATTCGTGGGAATAGCGAAAACGAAGTATTGAATGAAGCGGCTCAACATGCCTTGGATGTACACGGAGTTGCTGTAACTCCGGAACTTGCAGAACAACTGAAAACATTAATCAAAGACGAGCAAGAAGAATAAAAGTTCTGTAAAACCTTCAGCCATCATTTACAACAATAGCTGAAAGTATTCGATAAAACGCCCCGCATTAAAAACCATTTACGGGGCTTTTTTATTGTTTGATGTTGCCTTGCATACCTTTGTTTATTATAGAAAAAGTTCTGCGGGTTTTAAAAAGTTAGATCAACTTTTGTAAATATTATTTTAAATGAAGTATAAAATTCTGCAACAATTTGCTATTATATTTTCATTGGTTTTTCTTTCAGTTGCTGATAGTAATGCACAACCCATATTACATTTTTCGGAGACAACACATTTTAGCGATCAACCTTTTATCATAGGACAAACAGAAAAAAGTTATTTCTGTTTATACCCCAGTGACAGCGTGCCGGAATTAGTAATATACGATCAAAGTCTCCGGGAACAATCCAGGCTGCCCTGGTATTCGCTCGTTCCTAAAGACACGCTGACAGATTACCAAACTATTATCATCAATAACCGGTTGGTTATACTAACAGAACAAAAAACAGCGGATGGCGTACAAATCCGGTGCATTAATGTGGATGAAAATGGAATGCGTTTGAATGAAAGAACATTGGTAACCGATAAAAAACCGCATGACAGTTTGTTTGTTTTGCTTGGTATTTATGCTTCAAATTATTTCATTGCTTCTATGTCAGGGGCTATGTCGGGAATGGCGTAACAAAACGAACCTTTAATACAAATTGTGTTGCTATACCTGCTAATGAATAAAATCCTCATCTGTTTGTTGGCTATCAACGAAGGTTTCTTATTGCACGGCAATAATTTAACCGAATCATAATTTCCCTCTTCGATTCAGCAGACAGTCATTTTATAACTGAAACATTACAAAACCTATCTGCACAATATTGCTCACCCGGGCTTAGAGAAAAAAATAATCTCTATATACTTTGTAGTTCAAAGTGCTTTCTATATTTTTGAGATCTTAAATAATTTTTTAAAATCTTAAATGATTACTAAAATGGAAACAAAAACATTTAGCGTTGTTACCTATATAGCAACGGTACTAACCCTTGCGGCAGCAGTACTCAGCATTATTGGAATTGCAATTACCGGCCTTTATCCGGGCATTATTGTGTTATTCTTGTTGGCGCTGATTCCAATTGCTTCAAAGTTTTACGCTAAAAAAGTTATTGGCAAATCCAGCAATGTTCAGAGAAATTATTACACAGCACTCATCATTATTAATTTACTATCAATCCTGGTGGTGTTATGGATGACATTTGTAATTGTGCATGACCGTGTTCTTCAGGACTGTTGTTGATTTTTGCCAGTGGTATATGGAGCGTTTTATTGCCATAGTACAATAAAGTTTTTTGAGGAGCATTAAGATAGATACAGGATTGAGTGGGCACAGAAAAGAAGATTTAATTTCATATACTTTTGACCTGCCGCATGCTTTACTTACTTTTGATTTTTAAATCATCTACCCGATGCAAACAATATCTTCTTTCAGGCAATACCTTTCTTTAATATTATTGATGGTGCCATCTGTAATGTTTTGCCTGCTACTGTTCATTTTTCTTCATAACGGCAGACTGCATTTAAGCCAGAAACTGCCGTATATGCCCTGGCAGTTTTATGTAATGGCTTTGTTTGGCAGTATCGCCACTATTGGTGGTGTGCTGGACTGGCGCTTTCACCGGGATCCCCTGAAATTAAAAATTCCTAAAAAGGAAAGAGATGCAGAAGCCAAAGCACTTGGCCTTGGTGGGGTTCCTATGTTTATTTTAATGTGGCTGGCTATGGACAGCAATGTACCAACTAATTATTTAATCCCTATCATAGTAGTGTTGATTTATACAGTGTCGGCTATCTGCTATGATGAATTTGTATTTCATATAAAGCGCTGTGGCAATAGGGAGAACTGGTATCACCGTATGCTGGTATTTGGTAATGGCATTGCATGGCTGGCATGGTTTCATTTTATTTATTACAAATGAATTACAGCAAACTATGGGAGCAAAGCAGCAGGCTGCAAAAGCATTCAACAGTAGTTATTGATAGCGGTGGCAAACTGTTTACCCATGGTGCCCGCTGGATGCATGCCCAACTGGATGACATGCGTGATACAAAAACTACTTTTGATGAACAAACCAATTTTGAATTTTACGGTTGGATGAAATATGGTGTGTCTGTAGGGGCAGGTTTGGTGTCAGCAATTTTTTTGTATAGGTTGCACCCGCTCTTGAGTCCGTTGGCGGTATTGATGTTTTATTTTTGCGAAGTGCAAATGTTGTTTTTATTTCCATTGCTGATAGACAAAGTTCCGAACCCTTTTTATGCGAGTATCAGGGAAACGGCTGCTATAGGCGCATTGAAAGCAATGATGATAATTATACCAGTAAGCATCCGAATGCTGCTGGGTTTATTTAATCGAAAGGCGCCGCTACTTAACTGGTACACCGGCTGCCTTGTTGTTGTAACCTGGTATCAACATGAAATTAGAAATAGGCTCAAATGATCATTTTGAAATAAGGCGGGTGCAGTGCAACGCAGCCGCAGGTAAAGGCTTTACAGTGCTTTATCTGTCCGATCTGCATTTTAAGCGAAACAGCTATCAGCTCATTGTTAAAATGATTGACCAAATTGATGAACTCAATCCCGACATTATTTTGTTGGGCGGTGATTATATAGATTTTAAAAGTCAGCTTCCAAAACTGGATCGACTATTGGAGGTATTATCAAAGCGGGACAATGTATTTGCCATTGCCGGAAACCACGATTATACTTTTAACATTGATATTATCAGGGAAAGAATGGAACGCCACAATATTTACTGGCTTGAAAATAATTCTGTTTGTGTTACAATAAATAACAGCATTATTCAACTGGATGGAACAAAGCCAGGTAAGCGGAAAGCATCTGTTGATCTTGCTATCCTCTGTCTTCACCAACCCATTAATATCCAAAAATTTCACACTGAATATGATATTGCTTTTGCCGGTCACCTGCATGGTTGCCAGTTTGTATTTTGGCAGAAGGATAAAAAATTATACCCCGGCAGATTATTTTATAAATGGAACCTGTTGGAACAAACAGATGGCAACTGTAACTATTATATTAGCAAAGGCATGGGAGATACGCTGCCGGTTAGGTTTAATTGCAGCAAAGAAATGGTCTTTGTGCAGGTGCCTGCAAATCATTCAATAAACGCATCCTTATAAAAACACTTCCATGAAACTTTTTTTTCCTGTAATTTTTGCAACTGTATATGGTTTGATAACGAGGTTGCTATTTGGCATGTTTGGTAACATCATGGGAATTATGAGTGCCAGTTTTTTTGTAATCTGCCCGCTGGTGATCGGATTTTTAACCGTTATTGTTTTGTCTCGAAAAAAAAGACTGAGTAATGCTGCTTCTTTTTTTCTGCCCTGGTTAAGCTGTCTTGCCTTACTGATAGTTACCATTGCTTTAAACGTGGAAGGCACAATCTGTTGGATAATGGCCTTCCCTTTGTTTGGCATTGTAGCAGGTTTTGGCGGGGTGATGGCTAACTCTATTCGCAAAAGGAAAGACCTTGATATGGACGATGTGGAGAACTATAAAAAATGGACGGATAAAGATAAATTATCTGTTTCACTGGTAATGTTGCTGCCATTTATTTGTACGCTTATTGAAGGAGACCGGCTAACCAGCAGACAAGATATTATCCTTACTCAATCAGTTGTTATAGCTGCTACGCCCACTGTAGTCTGGAACGCTATAGGCAGTACAAAAGATGTTAGTGAAAAGCATGCAGGCTTTTCCGGTATGTTGGGCTTTCCACATTATGTAAAAACTACGCAGGATAATTTTGCATTGGGTGGAAAACGTAAAGCAATATATGAGCGGGGATTGTATTTTGATGAGACGATTAGTGGTTATGAAAAAGAAAAATCACTGGTGCTGAATATTAAAACTGATCCTTACCACATTCCTCCTACCGTGATGGATGAGCATATTTTAATTGGTGGCAAGCACCTGGATATTTTACAGGATGTGTACCGGCTTGAGTCATTACCGGGTGGTAAATGCCGTCTTTCAATCAGCAGTCATTTTTTTATCAATACACCTTTTAACTGGTATGCAGGTATGTGGGCCCGCATGCTGATGAAGGATATTTTGAACGGCACACTGGATATGGTGAAATCAAGGGTGGAGCAGAAATAAGCCAGTTTCTGTAGCCTGTATCATAATCAGGCACCGCTTTTAGCATAATGCAAAAAACAGGTGATCGATCTTTGTTCTGGTTCTTGTTTTCCTGAAGAATTTCTTCAAATAAAATAAATGGCAGACAATTTTTATATTATTTACACTTCAAATTTTTCATGAGGAACAAGCAATATGATTACAGGGTTGGCAATCCTGCAACAACAGTATCCAATTTATACAATAACATTGTTGAATGCAGATAACAAAGTAGAAGATATAATTGGGTTCCCCAAAGCTATAAAAGCAAAAGTGAGGACACAACGATGCCGCCATGAAAATCAACTGCTGACTAAATAATCATTACCTTTTTAAAATCGACATGGTTTTGAAGTCGCTGTCTTTTCATGGGTATTCTACCCCGAGAAAATTGCTCCGCCAGTGAAAAGCTACTCATCCAGACAAAACCTTAACCCAACGTCAACGGCATATCCGTCAACCGCGTGCCGGTTAGCCTGCGAACTGCATTGCCAATAGCTGCTCCAATAGGGCCGAGCGGAGGTTCGCCAACACCGCCGGGTTTATCATCATTTTGCAAAATAATCACTTCTATTTCCCTGGGTGCATCCTTGATCGACGCTATTTTATAGGGACCGTAAATAATAGGTTTCAACTCGCCATCTTCTATATACATGCGCTCAAACATGGCAGCACTCATCCCCATAATGATGGCACCTTCGCATTGCGCCTTTACCTGGTTGGGGTTTACTACAATGCCCGGATCGATGACGCAGGTAACTTTCAACACTTTTATTTTTCCATCCACAACTGTCACTTCTGCCACTTGCGCACAAGGTGTTCCCACATCTATACAACATGCAAAACCCATGGCGATACCATTTACTGCCTTGTTGTTGTAATTCGATTTTTCTGCTGCCACCCGAATGACTTCTTTTAATCGTTTTCCAATTGTATCATCTTTTATCTGTGCCAGCCTAAAAGCAACAGGATCCTGGTTGGCTTTGATGGCCAGTTCATCCATAAAGCTTTCAATGGCAAAGGTGTTGGCCAGCAATCCAAGGCTTCGCCACCAACTGGTAGCAAAGGGTAATTTCACCCGCCAGCTTACCGCCCGGTAATTTGGAATAGCGGTGTAATTAATCATGCCGCCCCGCCAGGCACCAAGGTCGCTTCCAATCAGGTTTTGCATAATTGCCGGCACCAGTGCCGAACCATACATAACATCGCCGCTGGAAACATTGTGCTCCATAGCAGTGATCATGCCGGCTGCATTGAGTTTGGCTTTTAGTAAATGATGTGTAGGTGGCCGGAAGGTATCATGTTGAAATTCTTCCTGCCGGTTAAAAAAATATTTAACGGGTTTACCCACTGCTTTCGATAATAACGCTGCTTGCACAGCATGTGGTGTATGCAACCTTCTACCAAATCCTCCGCCCAGGAAAGTGGGTATAATATTTACCTGTTCGGTTTTTAGTCCGAGCCTGTCTGCAACTTCTGACCGGGTAATTTTTACTACCTGGGTAGATATATAAATGGTTGCTTTATCTTTTTCAACAAATGCCAATGCGCCATTGGGTTCTATTTGAGCATGCGCACCAATGGGACTGGTAAATTCCATGGTGATCAAACCTTCCTTGTCTTCAAGGATGTTGGCAGCCTTACCAGTTTTTTGAATTTCGATGGCATCACCTTTGCCCACTTTTATCATATTTTCAATGTCGTGCGTTTGCCATATTTTATCCACCTTCCAATTTGCAGTGATGGCATTTTTAGCTTTTTCGGCCGCTGTTTGTGAAACGGCTACTACACCCACAAAATCTTTTTCTTTTACAATTTTTACCACTCCGGGTATTTTTTCTGCTATGCTGGTATCTGCATCCATATATTGGGCACCTACTTTGTTGGGCCGCACAATGGACCCATACAACATGTCCGGCATTACTGCATCCATACCATAAATGGGTTCGCCAAATACCTTTGCCTGTAAATCAACCCGGGCAATTGGCTGGCCAACATACTGATAATCTTTTATTGCTTTTAATGCGGGTGTAGCCGGAACTTTCCATTTATCAACGCCCTTTACTATCTCCGCATAAGTGATGGATTTACCGCCACCTGAAACAACGCCTTTAGCCACACTTAACGTTGTAACTGCTACACCGAGTTTGTTGGCTGCTTCTGTTTTCAGCATTTCACGCATAGTTGCAGCCAGTTCCCGTAAGGGCTGCCAAAGGCTGGAGATGCTGGTGCTGCCACCGGTGCCGAAAGCATCCATATTGCCGGTAGCAGAAGGTGCATGTATCACTTTTATTTGGTTAATATCAACTTCCAATTCATCTGCTGCTATTTGGGCCAGGCCGGTAAAAATACCTTGCCCCATTTCTACCTTGGGGCTTTGCAGTATCACCTTGTTATCCGGCGTAATTTCAAACCAGATAATGGGGTCGTCTTTACTGCCTTCATAAGGCGTTGACAGGGTATTTACATAGCCTGCAATTGAGCGGTAGATGGGTTTCCGGAAAAGGTAGGTGCCCAGTACCAGTCCGCCAATGGAGCCTAACGTTGCTTTGATGATAAACTTTCTGCGGGAAACTTTTTTTGATGGTTTATTATTTTCCATGGTTGAATCAATTGGAGGTTTTGGACTGATGAATTGCAGCAGCTTTATGAATGGCTTTGCGAATCCGGTAATGGGTGGCGCAGCGGCAAACATTGGTAATGTTGGTGTCAATTTCTTCATCCGTAGGATCGGCGATATTGTTTAATAAAGATGCAGTGGCCATCATAAAACCAGGCTGACAATATCCGCACTGGGGCACTATCTCTTCTATCCATGCCTGTTGTACCGGGTGAGGATTTTCTGCCGTACCCAAACCTTCGATGGTGGTAACCGCCTGCTCTTTCAACTGACTAATGGGATAAGAGCAGGATCTTACCTGTTGTCCATCAATCAGCACCGTGCAGGCGCCACAGGCTGCTTTACCACAACCAAATTTGGTTCCTTTTAAATTCAGTACATCCCGAATGATCCATAGCAGGGGAGTGCTGGTATCAGTAATTTCTACCTGGCGTTTATTTCCGTTTATATTTATTTCCATTTGTTCTAAGTTTTATGGCAGCAGTTTTTTAGCAACCAAAAGTTACCATTTAAAAAGCAGGAATAAGTTTTTTGTTGCAAGGGTTTAAGATTTCCTCATGGCTTGTTTTGAGTAACTATTGTACTCCGTGCGGCATCAAAATGTGATATGAATATTATTGATCAAATGCAGAACCCTATGTGATGTATCGTTTGCATTGCCCCGTTCTTTAGGGCGGGGTATTAATGGCAGTATATAACATGGCTTTAGCCAAAATTGTTTTGGCTAAAGCCATGAAGGGTAGTTGTTCTATTTTATCACCGCCCTAAAGGGCAGTGCAATTCAAAAGACAGTTTAATTCAAAGGGTATTGCAATTCAAGGTGAAATTAATGGGGTGGGGATTACACTTGAATAGTATTGATTATTACACAATCCCATACCGTGCAACGTACAACGTAGACTATATACTATTCATGGGGATATAGCGCAGAAATTGTTTAACAAAGATGGCATTGTCAATACTTTTATATTTTGTGTATGGAGTAACCGGACATGCTAAAAATCGATTGTCTCCCAGCTTTACAACTTCGTTTTATTACTGTAGATACTATTCAAATAATTGCATGCAAGCATTTAAATACTGCAATCCATTTATAGAAAAACTACCCGCTGAAAAATCAACAGGTAGTTTGGTTTTTGGTCTCAGAGATTAATATCTTCTTCTACGCTTTTGATCTTCGTTATCATCATTGTGCCTACGTTCGTAGCGATCGTTTTTGCGGTAGTGATTGTCACGGTCATCATTTCTTCTGTAATCATCTCGGCACTTATGATGTTTGTAATGGTGGCGGTTGTCATACCTTTCATTGTAGTTGTGATCATAGTCTCGGTTGTCGAAATCACTGTTTTCATAGTCTCCTTGTCGATCGTTATAAGTTACTACTTGAACTTGCCTTTCAGGTATTCTTTGAGCTGGTGCAAATATGTTTACCCTTGGGTGTATTTGTGCATTAGCGGATTGATAAGATAAGAAGCTGCCAATAAAAAATGTGCTAAGTAGAATGGTCTTTTTCATAATTATATATTTTGTAAGTACCCATTCAAACGCAATACCGCTTTCTCCAAAAACTGTTATAGAAAAGCCAACATGAATTAAAAATGAAATTTGTGATTTTACAATTAAACTTTCACATTAAAATCCCTCTAAGCGTGATTTTTCACTGCCCCGGTTTACTGGCTATTTGTAAATGCATATAAACCTTATTGTTAGTTTATGGAATAAATAGCTGCTGTTTATTTTGAAGAAAAATATTTGTCGGGTTAATAAAGAACAGTAACCATAATGATTGCGATTGTTGTATTTGGCGTTTTTTTTATGTACTGATTTTATAACCTTGCTTTTGCACAATGCTGCGTAAATAAAAGAGGGAAGCATAATTAAAATAAATTGACTTACCCCATGCACCATCATTATTCTCAACAGCCCTTTAAAATGCTGTACCTTTCAACCCTTGCCAGTTACACAATAACCGGCAGGACACAGTATGAAAAAACAAACCGATAGTTGGTATAAAAACAAAACGTGGAATGGCGATATAGACAGCAGTTTTGAAAAACATATGCGCTATGAACGCAACGAAAATAACAAGGCAGAATACCTGCAGGTGCAGGGTTGTTTGTTGTTGCTAAACAATAGCGAAAAAATACAGGAAGTGGGGCTGGTATTACTGGATAGGTTGAAAGAAGACTACCCAACCGCGTATTGTCAAAACCTGGCAGCACAGGAAAAACTGGGCGATTATTTCTTTGCCAAAAAGCAATACGAAAAGGCAGCGGCATATTTTAAAATGGTTACAGACTATTGTGTGCAGCAACAGTCAAGGACCAATACCAGTACTATGGCCGATTTAAAATGGGCGGAAGCCTTGTATAAAATTAATGATGCTGCAACACTTTCCACGGCGGTAGAGCTGGTGCGAAATTACCCGGTGGCATTGTTAAAAACCCCGGTGCAAAAAGCATATCATACCAAACTGCAACTAGTGCTATGTTAAGAATAAAATGACGTGTCGATTTGTGAATTCTGAATAGTGTTAATGAACCATTCACCATTTACCATTGTCAATTCACACTTAACATAACACTAGAGGCAAATGCCGTCATAAAAAATACAAAACCTTCAACGTAGCATATTAATATTAGCAGACCTTGAAAAAAAAAGCTGGCTGATGAACACATCAACCAGCTTTTAAAATATAACTGGCAAGAAACTATTCTGGGTATTTTACAATTTTTTTATTAATTGGTTTTAAGGTTTTCAGATAGGCGAAAATTGATTTTAGGTCTGCATCGGTCATGCCGGAAAAATCTACAACAGGCATTACGGTGTTGGCCTTGCCTGCGTTGTAATTGTAACCCTTCTCCTGGCGACAGGCACTGAATTTATTAATAAACATAGCATCGCTCCATGAACCAATCCCGTCAGTAGAATCAGGTGTTATATTGGAGGAGGTTACTTTAAAGCCGGCAATATTAAATGTATTGCCACCAGCATACATGTTTGCAAAGTCTGGCTGCCCTTTTACAAAAGCAGTGTGACAATCGAAACAACCTGCCATGTTGGTTAGATATCCACCATACTTTATTGTGTCCGTTTCAAGGGGACGCATATTTTGATCGATCGATTTTTGCAAAGCGGGGGCGGGGTATGCCATACTGATAGGTATCATCAACTCACGTGGAGGAACAAGGTTTTTTATAGGCTTCAATGTTCTTAAATAAGCAATAATACTTAACAGGTCTTCTTTTGCCATGTGGTTAAAATTGGCATAAGGCATAATAGGAAATAGTGTATCGCCTTTTTTATTGATGCCTTGTGTTACGGCCCGAATAATTTCATCGTCTGTCCAGTTGCCGATGCCGGTTTCTTTATCGGGTGTAATGTTTTTAGCGTAGAGTGTTCCGGGGATGGCATCTAATATGTCATGAGAAAATTTATCACCTCCCATGCCTGCTGTGCCTGGTATAAGCGGACCTGCAAACTTGCTGAAATCACGCTGGCTGTGGCAATGTAAGCATACAGCTACGTGCAGACAAAGGTACTCGCCCTTTGCAATAACTTTTTTAATAGAATCTTCTTGTGTAATTGCCCCGGTTGCCTGGGATGCCGTATCATTATTATTACAAGCTGTAAAGTAAACACCCGAAATGAACACGCAAATAAATGCAGGGAGAATAATTATTTTCTTCATGTATAACAATTGTTGGTTAAGGGAAAACTGTAATGCGCATCAAGATTGCACTAATAATTGACAAATGCAATACAATGCACATTTTTTGTTTGACTATAGAAAAGCAAACGGATTGCTAACGTGGTTGATGCCACGTTAACCGTTGATCAGCCTATTCATACTTGTTAGTGTTGATTGTTGTGCACAGATACTTACCTAAATAGCGGCATTGAATTTATGCTGAAATAAATAGTTCTCAAAAAGTATGCGGTACAATTAAATTCCGATGAATTGGAATTATGATAACCCAACAATGTTGACATGAAAATCAACTGTCAATAAATTATTTGAGCTAAAACATCGCAGGTTTCGTGGTTATTGTGTAATACCATCTTGATTTAATAAGAGTCCAAAGGACTACGTTGAAATCTTAGATGGTATTATACCGATGCAAATCGCTTTGGATTAAATAACGGTATAATCGGTATAACCAATTGCTGTATTCATTTGTTGAGGATTATCATAAACAAATAAATCCTGAGCTATCAACCCAGGATTTATTGTATGCATCAACCAATATGAATGGCTGAAATTAATTCGCAGTTCGCTTAATGTTTTGTTGAATCAGTCATTGGCGGTGGCCCGTTACGTTTTTCTCTAGGTCCATCCTCATGCATTGGTGGTTGTGATTGAGGATGCTCAGACCCATGGTGACAGGTAAAGCAGGTTACTTCTAATTTAGCGTCCATGTTTTTACCGTCTTTAATATCGAAATACTTACTATTTAATTTAACCATCATTTTCCACATATCCCTGGCAATGTCTTTCTCTTTTTTTGCATCAGAAGCAAAGTCCATTTTCTTTTCTTCCTGGTTATAAACATGACAGAAGTTACATTTCTTTCCCATGGAGTTAGCGAAATGATGCATCACGCTATCCATTTGATCTTTAGTGATATTTTTTGGTAAAATCTTTAAGTTTTTATACGTAGGCTCTTCCTTGGTGATAAGAAATGACATCATCATCAATGCCACGCAGCCAAGGATAATGGTAAAAGTGATTTTCATAATAAAAGTGTTTTAAGTGATGTGCAACGATTGTTTGATGAAAATGTGGAAACATGAAATTAGCGTTTATTCAAACATCTAAAAAAAATAAGAGTGTTTTTTATTTTAAGGTAAGAAAAAAACATTTTGTAGATAAATGGGAGTGATGATATTGGCCTCTGTGATTTGAACCAAAAGATTTAGTGTGGTGAACATGACTGGCATCAAGACCCTTGCATTTAATCGGGTAAGTTATTGCGTTCGTATTGATACCATTCTAAAGGAAAGGAAATGATCTTTTAAGATGGTTATCACCATCATTAAACAAGGGGAATAAAAAGTGGCTGACGAAACCGCCAGCCACTCAACTAAAAAAAACTAAAAGACCTATTTTAATTAAAACGGATATTATAAGTAGCTCCGATACCTACGCTACCAATTCCACCACCGTTCATGTCTGAACGAAATACATTATTGTAAAAGCCAAACACGTTCCAGTCGTAGTTATGATAACCAAGTTGTGGACGTACATAAGCACCACCTTTAGGGCTACCCTTACCTGTTACAATACTATAACCTCCATCAACACCTGCAAAAAATCCTTTACTCATTGGATAAAATCTTAGAAAAGCACCCAATGGAATTGTACCAAAACTATTATAACCATCTTTTGCAAAGAAATGATTGTAACCTGTTGTAAGGCCGATACCTACATGATTCGTTTGCATTAACTGGCCTTTCAATTCAATACCTGCAGTTAAATTGCTGTATTTAGAAGCGTTGCCTACGGGCACACCCACATTGCCACCTAATTTAAGCCACGAATTCTTTTTGGTAATTTCAGTTTGTTCCTGTGCGTTCGCCGCCATTGCTGTCAACATCATTGTCGTTAAAGACAGCATCAAAATTTTCACTTGTTTCATTGTATAACTAATTTGTTTTAGACTGATTTTTCAAAACACATGCCATCAATTTTGCCAGCGCATTTATACAGATAATAAAAATTAATGATCCTCATCCTGGGGAATAATTTGGATTATCGGAGTAATAAAACTGCCATTAAGCCATTTAGCAAAGTATTTCTGTATAGTTGAATGTATCTTTTAGAAATGATTTAGGAATTGCGTAGTCTCGTTAGTTCTACTTTGACAAGTTGATTTTTATGTTGGCCAGCAGAAGTTTTTTATGGCGACATCGTTGTGTCACTCTCTTGTGCTATATTTTTTCATGGCATCTTTTCCGTTACATAGTTAGAAGTATTGTAATCCTAGCCAACGTTGTCTAAATATGTCAAAGTAGAATTAGGATAAGCAACTAAATAAAGGCAGATGACTATCCAGCCGAAATTAGTTTGTTCACATAAAAAAAATGGAATCCACAACAACGAGACATCGCTATTAAATGATTTAAATGGTATCTGTTTCCCGCTTTGCCAGTTTAGTAGCAATGATGCTGATGAAAAGAATCTGAAAGGCATGAAATAACATGAGTGGCAAAAGTATAATGCCTGTGGTTGCCATGTTACCAAATAAAATTTTAGAAAACACCGTGCCATGCACCAAAGATTTTTTGGTGCCGCAAAACTGCGCTGTAATGCGGTCTTCGGTATTGAATTTTAAAAACCTTCCGAGGTAAGCCGTACCAAAATACATGATAAAAAACATCCCGATAACCGCAGCAGCTACCAGGAGTAATTCAACCAAACCTACTGAGCTAAATATTTTTTCATCAAAGGATTCTGCAAAGCTTTTGTAAATGATGAGGAGTATAACGCTCTTGTCGAATGTGGTGAGTTGCTTGCTATAATGTTGGGCATATTTCCCCCAAAATCTTTGTAACAACAACCCGGCAAATACCGGTACAAGGATTTCCAGAATCAATTTTATATATACACTTCCAAGGTTGAAATTTTCCCCCGTTTGTTTTAAAAACAATCCCATCCATAGTGGTGTAAAAACAATTCCAATAATACCGGATATGCTTGCGTTAAAAATTGCTGCAGGAATATTCCCCCTGGCAATAGAAACCATAACCACAGAAGAAGAAACGGTGGAAGGCAAAGCAGATAAGAACAAAATGGCCAGCCACATTGTTTCCTGGTGTGCCGTATTTACCAGGGAATAAAAGGGTATTACAATCAACGGGAACAATATAAATGTGGATACCTGTACAAGCACATGCAGTTTCCAGTTTTTTAATCCGGCAACAAGTTTTTGCGGGCTTAGTTTAAGGCCATAAAAAAAGAAGATCAATGATATACCTATTGTACCAATAATATCAAGAGGAACAGGGCTTGTTTTAGCACCCCATTGTGGAAAAAAATAGGCGAGGGTAATTACTACTATAATAAATAATACAAACCGGTCGGCTTTTAATATCATGGATGCTGGTTAAAATAAATTAATGCTGCAATAATCACCCGGTAATAAGTTGAACAACGAAATTAGGAAAAGATAAGAAGCAGAACCCTTTAATATGGGTGCATTTAAAATTGTCGCTGCCTAAAAATAGAGGTGTCATCTTTTTTAAT
>JBDUEK010000110.1:0-15828 GCA_040002495.1 Ferruginibacter sp. | reverse complement strand
AAATGCTACCCAATTTATCCTTTTGAAAACCACAAACCTATGAAAATTCTAATTGCTGAAGATGAGCCCATCATGCTAAAAACGATGGAGCTAAAATTAAAACGTGACGGCCACCAGGTGATTACTGCCAATAACGGAAGAGATGCCATTCAGTTACTAACCGAAAATGATATTGATCTTGTAATAACGGATATCATGATGCCTTACACTTCCGGACTTGAAATACTTGGTCATGTAAAAAAGAATGGCGGTAAAAAAATCCCTGTAATCGTTTTATCCGCTATGGGACAGGAGAATGTGGTAATTGAAGCTTTTAGCCTTGGAGCCGATGACTATATCACAAAACCATTTAGCCCTAATGAACTTTCGTTAAGAGTAATGCGTTTTGCAGCTTCAGTTGCCGCTTAATTATAGGTGCTTTTAATATTACCTGATTCTATAGATAATCATAGTTAACCAATAGCCGCATCAATTTATTATGTAGGCAAACAAGTAATGTATGTTGTTACAAAGCATTTAAAATTCCTTTCTGCTTTACTCTAAAAAACTACCAGGTGTCTTTATTTAATTATCATTTGGTTTTACTCGATAAAGTGGCCTATGTAAAAATGCGGGCCGAGTATCTCTATTTTTTTATCATATTTTTTTCCTTTATTGCCCTGGTACTTGTGGTATGTATGCTATTGATAGTACTACAGAAAAAAAGTGCCAATCTACTTAATACAACCATTACTAATCAACTGGAGGAGTGGTTGATGGATGTTATACTGGAAGATGCCGCGGAGGGCCACCAATTTGTGCTTCCAACGAAAATCAGGCTGCTGCTACAGACCACCCTCGCAAAAAAAGTGTTGCTGAATGAACTGGTAAAAGTAAAGAAAAGCTTAAGTGGAGTATCCGGCTCAAACCTTGAAGCACTCTACAATCAACAAAGCCTTTACAATATATCTATAAAACGCTTATCCAGTAAAAAATGGCATATAAAAGCATTGGGCATTCAGGAGCTGGCCATCATGAATTATCAGCAAAGCAAGGAAATGATTACGACCCTTACCAACGATGCAGACGCTATGGTAAGGATGGAAGCACAAACCGGCATGGTGCGTTTGATGGGCTATAAAGGGCTTCAATTTTTTGACAATCTGGCTTACCCGCTTTCTGAATGGCACCAGCTAAATATTTTATGCCTGCTTGCCCACCAGCCAATAACAGAAGAAACAGGCATATATAATTGGTTGAATTCGCCCAATGCGTCCGTTGTGCAGTTTGCACTAAAACTGATAGCAGAACAACACGCCATTGAACTACACGATGATGTGGTAAAATGTTTAAACCATAGTAGTGAAGTAGTAAGAAAGGAAGCCGTGTTATGTCTCGGTCAACTACCATCATTTGCTGCAGCCGAAGAATTGAATATGCATTATAAAAAAGAAGCTGATAAAAACATTCAGCTATGCATCATCCATGAATTTCAAAAAACCGGCTCGGACCTTGATCTCCCATTTTTGCAACCCTTGCAACTTACAGAAGATGTTGATATTAATCTGGCTGCTAAGAGAACAGTTTTGTATCTTCAAAAAAATTTTTGACATCTTGTAACTCCCATACAAGCAACACTTTCTTGTAATTGAATTCTAAACATGTGGAAGCTGGTTCTTTATGATCTTTTTAGTTATGGTATATTAATATACTCTGTTACCCTGCTTGCTTCCTATATTTTTATCGGGCTTTATTCCATTGGCGAAACAAGAAAATACTTGCGCAAAAGCAGTTTTACGGATTACAATTTACTGGCTTCATCTAATTATTCTCCCTCTGTAAGTATACTGGCTCCTGCATACAATGAGGGTGCCAATGTTATTGAGAATGTGCGGTCTTTATTAAGCATTCATTATAACCAACTTGAAGTTATTGTAATTAATGATGGCAGTAAGGATGACTCGATGGAGAAGCTGATTGCCGCTTACGACCTGGAACCCGTAGAACTTTTATACCACATTCATATACCTGCCAAGCCGGTAAAAAATGTGTATAAAAGTAAGAACACAGTTTATAAAAAACTTTTGGTGATTGATAAGGTAAACGGTGGCAAAGCTGACGCATTGAATACCGGCGTAAACCTGGCCAGTAACCAATACCTGGTATGTATTGATGTAGATTGTATTCTTGAACAGGATGCTTTACTGAAACTGGTAAAACCATTTATTGAAGAAACAGATAAAAGAGTTATTGCCACCGGTGGAGTAGTGCGTATTGCCAATTCCTGCATTATTCAAAATGGAAAATTGCTTGACGTGAATTTGCCGAAAGAGTTTTTGCCCAGGGTACAAACGCTTGAATATATCAGGGCGTTTTTGTTAGGAAGGATGGCATGGAGCAGGCTAAACGGATTGCTGTTAATATCCGGTGCCTTTGGTGCATTTGACCGTGACATTGTAATTAAGGCTGGGGGTTACGATCATAAAACTGTGGGTGAAGATATGGAGCTGGTAGTTCGCATGCGCAGGTATATGGAAGAACACAATATCCCTTATAAAGTTGCTTATATACCTGATCCGCTTTGCTGGACAGAAGCACCGGGATCGTACAAAATACTGGGCCGGCAACGAAACCGCTGGACCAGAGGAACCATTGAAACTTTAAAAATACACCGCATACTTTTTTTTAATCCAAAATATGGCGTGTTGGGAATGCTTAGTTATCCTTACTGGTTTTTCTTTGAATTTCTGGCGCCAATTATTGAATTTATTGGTATGGTTGGTTTCATCATTTTCGCCATCTTTGGCATAGTAAACTGGACCTTCTTTTTTGCCTTGCTTGGGTTTGTATTAACATTTGGGTGGCTGTATTCTATTTTCGCTATACTGATGGAAGTGATCACTTTTAATCAATATAAAAAAAAGGGAGAACTGCTACGACTGATATTAACCGCATTGATGGAACCATTCTTTTTTCATCCGTTTGTAATATGGTCGGCCATTCGTGGCAATATTGACCTGATCCGTAAAAAGAACAGTTGGGGCGAAATGACGAGGCAGGGTTTTCATGCAAAGGCCGGTGCAGTTGTGGAAAAAGTTACGTTGGGCACTAAAGTCAGGAATGGTTTGTATGCCTACTTACCCATTGCTACAGGGTGGCTTATAATGTTGATATTACTAAGATCCGTTGAATTTATTTATAATGGCGTAACACATCAATACCCGAATCAGGCTGGTTATGTTTTTACACTGGCAATGTTAAACGACTTCGTATTTTTCTTCAAAATCAACCTTGTCTTTGCCCTTATCTATACTTCATTATTTTTAGTAACCAGGAAGCTTGCAGATATTGTAACCATTACATTAAGCATCATCATTACGTTAATTTCAGTATCGCTGATGCAGTATTTCAATCTTTCATTGGTACCACTAGGTGCCGATTTATACGGTTATTCAATGACCGATATCAAGCAAACAGTAGGCGCTTCAGGCGGAATAAATTACCAGACAATTATTGCCCTTTCGATTGTAATTGGCGGTTTACTGGCCATCTATAAATATGTAAGTCCACGCTTTGCAAGAATGGGTAAATGGATAAACCTGGCTGCATCAGTAATTGCCATTACCTGGATAATAGCAGGCGCATTTGCATCGCAAAAATTTACTATCAACAATGAATATGCAGATAACTTATCAAAGAATAAACTGAATTATTTTATAGCTTCTTCAGTTGATCATTTTTTTCCAAAGTCAGTTGCAGTTCCTAATCAGGATGTAAATAATAATGGCTTCGAATATACAGATGTTACCAATTATCCATTTTTGCATACGGATAAAACACAGGATGTTTTAACATCATTCTTAAATAAAGATAGTACAGCACCAGACATAGTCATTCTTTTGGTTGAAGGCCTGGGACGTGCATTTTCAAATGACAATGCTTACCTGGGAAGTTTTACACCCTACCTTGATTCGCTTAGCAGGCATAGTTTATATTGGGAGAATTTTTTAAGTAATGGAGGCCGCACATTTGCTGTGTTACCATCTATATTAGGTTCATTACCCTTTGGTTCAAATGGTTTCAACGAATTGGGAGATAAAATGCCTCCACACCTTTCAATGATGAGTTTGCTGAAAGAAAACGGGTATGCAACTTCGTTTTATTACGGTGGCGATGCAAGCTTTGATAACATGGCGTTGTTTTTACATAAGCAGCGCATCGATAATATTTTTGACATAAATACATTTCCTGCAGATTATCAAAAACTACCCGAAGTGAATGGATTTACCTGGGGATATGGCGATAAGGAATTGTTCCGGCATGTACTAAATAAACAGGAGGGACATGCTGTTGGTAAACCATCTTTACAGGTGGTGTTGACGGTATCTACTCACAATCCGTTTCTTGTGAATGAACAGGAATACTACATCAATGCGTTCAAGCAGCAAATGAACAAGTTGAATTTTTCGGCTAAGGAACAGGAGGAGCATCTTAAATACGATCATCAATATGCTTCTGTCATGTATGCCGATGATGCCATAAGGTCATTTATAAACAGCTACCGTACAAAACCAAATTTTAAGCATACTATCTTTTTAATAACAGGCGATCACCGCATGCCGGAAATACCGATGTCAACTAAAATAGATCGATATCATGTACCGCTGATTATATATTCTCCCATGTTAAAAAGAGCGCAAAAATTTGAGTCTGTTTCTTCTCATATAGACATTGCGCCAACCCTGGTTGCTTTTCTTAAAAATAATTATCAATTAAAATCTCCATCGCTTGTAAGTTGGGTTGGAAGCGGCATTGACACCAATCATAGTTTTAGAAACATTCATGCAACAGCATTAAAACAAACAAAAACAAACCTGGTAGATTTTGTAAAAGGAATGTATCATTTAAATGAAAATTCTTTGTTTAAGATAGGCGCAAATATGGATGAGGAACTAATGAATGATGTTGCAAAAACAGATTCAATGCGATCAGCTTTTGAAACTTTCAAGCAAAAAAACAACGCTATTATACAAGGCAAAGCAATTGTACCTGATTCAATTTATCGCCTTTATTATCCGAAATAAAAAAGATAATCGATTTTAAAATTTGATTGAAGAAACTACTCAGGGGATAAAACAGTGACCCGATAAATTCGGATTAGATCTTCAGCCACTTTTAAAACAAACCCTAGTAGAATCCTAATCACTTTAATAAATGCACCTTATTAGTTCTACTTTGACAAGTCAAACCTTTGTGTTTTTTTGTTGACCAGCAGAAGTTTTTTATGGCGGCATCGTTGTGTCACTCACTTGTACTGTATTTTTTCATGGCATCTTTTTCGTTCCATAATTAAACTATCGTAACCGTGAGCTACATTTTTATAAATATCAGAACTCCTGATCTTTCGCAAATTAAAATGGTTGATTAAAACCCTGCAAGGGTTTAATTTGAATAGCCCCGGGTAAAACCCGGGGAATAAAACGTTTTGTTTTCAGCAACCCTAACGGGGTTGAATCATTAAACCTGACATATATTCAACCCCGTTGGGGTTAATGAAATATTTCAGTAACCATGGGTTTCACCCACGGCTACTAAAATTCAATCCCTTCGGGCTTTGCTTGTAGTTTTAATTTGCGAATATCTTCACATTCTAATACTTGTTTATTGATATGAGTAAGGATTTCTGAATATGTCAAAGTAGAATTAGTTTATTCATATAAAACGGAAATAATAAAAGCAGATAAAATAAGATAACCAATTTATCCCTTGCGCAGTATAGTTGCAGCGTTAAAATCTTCTTTGATAGCCTGCTGAAATATTAACCTGGTTTCCGGTAGTTTTAGGTAAATATTCTACCTGTTCATATGCAGCTCCAATTGAAAACAGGTTTAGTTTGCCTGCAGCAAAGCGATATCCTGCACCAATTTTTTTTGACTGAAGTTTGTATACATTATTTAATTGACTAACCTGGCTTCGGTCGTCGGGGGAAATTCCCTTTCCAATAAAAAATGACAAATAATTGTCTGCACCCTTTAAGTAATACCGGGTGGTAATGGTGTATGATTGTGAAATGCGGCTAACCGAAGGTGTTAAATAAGTTCGTGCATTGAACCAGAAATTTTTATAGTACTTGCCCAATGCCAATGTATATATCCAGGTGCTATTATCAAAATTCAGGTAACGAAAACCAGCATCTGCTTCAAACGATTTTGGTAAATTGGCATACAATGAAAGCCCGGCTCTAAACTTTGGAAATACGGGCATATCAGGCGAATAACCAATATTAGCATAAGCATAAAAAGTCTTTGATATCCTTGGGTAGGCATCCGCTTCAAACTGAACACCATTTTGTGTATGCCGGTTGGCATAATTTATCCTGGCTATAAACGACCCTGCTTTTGTTTGCCTGCTGTAATCAAAACTAACCACCTGCCATGGATTTGAAAATTGTTTATCAAATCCTGTGTAATCGTAGGAAATGCCCATTTTATTATTTGAACTATAGTCCCGAATCCTGGCAGCCAAAGCCCTCAAGTCAATATTTTTAGGATCAATATTTAACAGGCTGTCTGTAATTGACCAGGCTTCTTTATACCTGGCCATTGCAGCAAGGTATTTTGCTTTGCGCAGCATCAGTTCTTTAGACGCAGGGTTGTAAATCAATCCACCTTCAGTATAGCCCAACGCGTTGGAATAATGGCCGTTGAAATATTCAATATCCGAAATTGCAATGGTGGCTTCTTCATAGGCGGGCTTACTTTCCAGTGCCATTTTAAGTGTACTTAACGAACTGTCAGGCTGATCGTTCCAGTAATACACCCGGCCTAAAAATATTTGAATATCGGTATAAGCCGGACTTTGTTCCAATGCTTGTTTAGAAAGTTGAATGGCAGTATTATAATCCTTTTTGTCAAATGCTGCGGTACGGGCCATTTGAAAATATTCGTCACTCGATAAATTTTGGGCCAATGCATTCGCAACCATGAATAATGTAAACAATAATATCAGTAAAAATTTTTCTGTTCTGGCAATATTCATTTGAATAAATTATGTTGTTTGTCTGTAGGCAAAGGCCGTTCAGCACCCCGTACCTATAATAACGAACTAGTTGCATACATATTTTCACCTGGTTAAATTATTTATAGTTAATAAAACATACCGGCTGTGTCATAATCCTTCTACATAAATGTTTTAGAAAGATTCGCCTTTTTTTGCTTTTCCTGAAACAAAATCCGGCTCCGTGGAAAAATGGTTATAAACTTAATTTTAAGTTGACATCTTGCAAATTGTAGTTTACTTTTACGAATCCCAATAGTTGAGTAATCCAGTTAACTAAAGGTCCATAGTGGCATCTGGTTCCCTTGTAATCATTTAAGCTGAATTTAATTTATGCAGATTACCGGCAACTATTTTTTAGATTAATATAGATAATGTCAATTAACAACATACCCGCAGAAGACAATGAATTTAAAAATAATTCTGTTCCGGCAAAAGCAATTAATTTGAAAAACAAGCCATTTTTATTGGGCTTTTGCACTTTTACCGTACTGGCGGTGCTGATTGGAGTACTGGTTTACTTTCGTCTTCATATTAAAAATGAAACCCAATTAAAAGAAGCCAGGGCAGTATTACAAGCTACTAAAGAAAAATTACAAACTTCTTTTGAACAGAGTGTTACCGCAACAAACACGTTAGCCTTTTTTATTAATGCAGATGGATCTTTTAAAGATATAGATTCAATTGCACCTAAAATTTTAGCTGCCAATCCAAATGTAGATATACTGGAGTTAGTGCCAGGTGGCGTAATTACTTATGTTTATCCGTTAAAAGGAAATGAAGCTGTAATCGGCTACGATATCATGCACGATTCCACCAGGAACAAAGATGCATTTACAGCCATCAAAAAAAACGAACTGTATTTTGCCGGCCCGCTGGCGTTAAAGCAGGGGGGAGTAGCTGTAGTTGGTAGGTTACCTGTATTTAGAGCCAATCATTTTTGGGGATTCTCCTGCGTAATTATTAAAATTTCAAGTTTATTAAAATCAGCAGGTATTGATAGTGGGAATAAAAGTGGGTATCACTTTCAACTTTCCAACGTCAATCCAAATACAAACCAGGAAGAATTTTTTATTCCCGGTTCCAGGCCGTCAAAAAATCACCAATCTTTTACTTCGATTAATTTACCGAATGGTGAATGGAAACTTTCTATAGCATCTGCAAAAAGCTCACAAAACTATGCTGACTTTTATCTCTTTGGATTGCTTGGGCTGTTATTTTCCTTTATAGGAGGCTGGTTTGTTTTTGTTGTTGCCAGAAGGCCTGAAAAATTGAATCATTTAGTAAAAATAAGAACAGCGGAGTTACAGGAAAGTGAAGCAAACTATCGTTCATTAATTGAGCAAGCTTCAGATGGCGTTATTCTATACAGCTTTGATGGAACCATTCTTCAATTTAATAAAGCTGCTTACCTGGAAACAGGTTATACATCCGAAGAGTTTTCAAAACTCAACCTTAAAGATTTACTGGTAGAGGATAAACCAATTGATGGCCATTTAAATATTAACTCACATGAAAATGTAAAAAAAGCAAATTTTCAAAGACTGCTTCGAAAAAAAGACGGTGACTTTATTGACATTGAACTGAACGTAAGCCTGCTACCCGATGATAAACTGCTTGCATTTATCAGGGATATAACCGACCGGCTTAAAACGGAAAAAGCTTTACAGGCAAGTGAAGAAAAGTTCTCAAAAGCGTTTCAATCAAACATGTTAGCATTTGCTATTTATGATGAAAAAGGCGAGGTAATTGATGCCAATGAAAGTTATGCAGCCATGCTCGAAATATCTAAAAATGATTTGATTGGCAAAAATACGGATGACACAAAACTGGTAGGGAAATTCACATTGGAAAACAGGGCAAGTATCCGGGCCAGCATCAATCACCAGCTGGAAAAAGAAGGACAAATTAAAAACTTTGAAACAGAGATAAGAACTATTGACGGTAAGACAGTCTATTTGCTATTGTCCTTTGAACCTTTAGAGATTCTGGACAAAAAGCATTTATTTATCAGTGCGATAGATATTGGTAATAAAAAGCATGCGGAGCTGGCCATGGCAGAAAGCGAAATGAAATATCGCTCACTGATTGAACAGGCATCGGATGGCATTGTAATTAGTGATACAAAAGGTATTATTTTGGAAGTAAATAAAAGCGTTTGCAGTTTGAGTGGATACAGTAAGGAGGATATGCTTGGAAAGCATATAGAGAGTTTTATACCAGAAGAAGATATTGAAAAAATCCCTTTTCGAATAAACGAATTGACGCAAGGAAGGGCATTGCTTTATGAAAGAAGATTATTAAAAAGTGATGGGTCAATCATTGAAATTGAAGTAAATGCTAAGATGGCCTCTGAAAATACGTTGATTGGATTTATCAGGGATATTTCAAAGAGAAGAAAAGAAGCAGAAGAATTAAGGAATTCGAATGAACGATTTGAATTATTAGCACTGGCCAGTAATGATGCTATCTGGGATCATGATTTTAATACCGATGAAACCATTGGAAATGACAACCTGTATAATTTGTACGGTTATACAAAAGGAATTGATAAGATAACATTGGATATTTTTCTTAACAATATACACCCCGATGAAAGAGACGGTATTCTGAAAAGAATGGAAGAAGCACTTGATAAAAAAGTAAATTTTATTTCAGAAGAATTTCGGTTTATGAGCGTGGACGGCACCTATAAAAATATGTACGACCGGGCTTATATAAAGTATGATGAAAATGGAAATGCATTGAGGATTCTGGGTGTAATGCATGACATTACTCAACGGGAAAAAGGAAAAGCATTAATTCTGAAGGAAAAGGAGTTGTCGGATTTAATTATTAATAATTTGCCTGCTATATTTTATCTCTACAATAAAGATGGAAAATTTTTGAGATGGAACAGGAATTTTGAATTAGTTACAGGATGTTCAAGTGAAGAAATGCAACAGGTTCATCCACTTGATTTTTTTGACGATTCGGAAAAAGAATTGTTGCACAAGAAAATCACCAATGTATTTGTAAGTGGTGAAGATTATGTAGAAGCTCATTTTGTCACAAAAAACAAACAAAAAATCCCTTACTATTTTTCGGGGATGAAAATTGATTATGAAGGTGAAGAGTGCCTGATGGGTTTTGGACTTGATTTTTCTGATAAGGTACAGGCAGAAAAAACGATCAAAGAAAGTGAGGAGAAATTCAGGAGCCTTGTTGAACAGGCTACTGATGGAGTTACTATTTTATCACCTGAAGGTAAAGTGTTGTATAACTCACCGGCAGTATCAAGGATTACCGGTTATGATGAAGAAGAAATATTATCGCTGAATCTTTTTGACATTACTGATCCAACAGATCTTGGGCCGATGAAAGCACTTTTTGAAAATGCAATCAATCATCCGGGTGTTCCGTTAAAGGGATCAACTTATCGGTTGTTGCATAAAGATGGTTCGTGGAAATGGCTGGAGAATACTGTTACCAGTATGTTGCATATTCCTTCCATAAATGGCATTGTTGAAAATTTCAGGGATGTAACTGAAAAAATTGAAATCGAAAAAATAATCATTACAGAAAAGGAAATTTCAGATTCAATTATCAATAGTTTGCCGGGAATATTTTACTTGTATGACAACACAGGTAAACTAATCAGGTGGAATAAAAATATGGAATCCATAACCGGTTATGACAGCAATGAAATAGCGCAAATGATTCCTGATGATTTTTATATTGATTGCCAGAAAGACATGATACAGGACATGAGGCAACTCGTTTTTAATAAAAGGATACAAGATGTAGAATGCACATTGAAAACCAAACAGGGAATAAAAATTCCATTTTATAATAATTTAATTGCTATTGAATACCACGGGGTACCATGTATTATAGAAATGGGTTTTGATTTAACCGACCGCAAAAAAATAGAGCAGGAATTAAAACTTTCTCATCAAAAATTAGAGAAGAAAGCAAGTGAATTGATAACATCTTATTCCGAACTGGAAGGCTTCGCTTACATCGTGTCACATGACCTGCAGGAGCCTTTAAGAATGGTAAGTAGTTTTTTAAATCTACTGGAAAAAAAATACGACACAAAGCTGGATGAGGATGGTAAAAAGTACATTCGTTTTGCAGTAGATGGCGCCATTAGGATGAAGCAATTGATTAAAGACTTGTTGGAGTATTCACGAACCGGTACCAATAAAATGGAAAATGAAGAAACCGACATGAATAAAATAATGGAGGATGTACTTAGGATTTTAAAAACAGATATCGCCGAAAACCAGGCAATCATTGATGTATCTAATTTACCTGTATTATTTAATACCAATAAGATTTTGATGTTTCAACTAATGCAAAACCTAATTGGAAATGCGTTGAAATACAAAAGTGAATTAGCGCCCGTTATTCATATAGCTGCAATTGAAGCACCTGCCATGTGGATGTTTAAAGTAAAAGACAATGGAATAGGGTTGGACCCAAAATTTGCTGATAAAATATTTTTAGTTTTCCAGCGGTTACATAGCAGAAATGAATACTCAGGAACCGGAATTGGCTTATCTATTTGTAAAAAAATAGTTGAAAAACACGGTGGGAAAATCTGGGTGGAATCAAGTCCTGGTAAAGGCAGTACTTTTTATTTTACCATCAGTAAATAAAATAGATGACGGATCAACTTACCAGGTAAAACGTTAATGCTGCTATCAAACAACCAATTACCGGACCAACCACAGGTATCCAACTGTATGCCCAATCGTTATGGCCTTTACCTTTAATGGGCAAAATTGCATACATAATTCTTGGGCCCAGATCTCTTGCAGGATTAATTGCGTAGCCAGTGGTGCCACCAAGACTTAGGCCGATACCCAACACCAACAATGCAACAGGTAATGCATCCAAAGCACCCAGGCTGCTTGTTGGAGA
The DNA here is from genome assembly GCA_040002495.1 of Ferruginibacter sp. Classification (GTDB taxonomy): domain Bacteria; phylum Bacteroidota; class Bacteroidia; order Chitinophagales; family Chitinophagaceae; genus Ferruginibacter. The sequence continues at coordinate 3,885 of JBDUEK010000110.1, read as the reverse complement.
CATGATAAATAACACGCCCAGTGTAAGTGTGAATGTGCCGATGATTTCTGAAATTAGATTAGTGGATATTTTTCGGATAGCCGGACTTGTACAAAATGCGGCACGTTTTGAATTAACATCCGGTGTTTCGTCAAAATGATTGCGATACATTAACCAAACCAATGATGAGCCAATCATAGCGCCCAGCATTTGCGCAAGGATATACAAGGGTACTTTTCCCCATTCAAATTTACCCAACGCAGCCAGGGCAATAGTAATAGCAGGATTAAGATGAGCCCCACTGGAAACAGCAACATAAACCCCCACAAACACTCCGATACCCCATCCAAAAGTAATAACGATCCAACCTCCGCTGTTTCCGAAAGTTTTGTTTAAAACAACATTGGCAACTACACCGTTGCCTAATAGTATCAGGAGGGCAGTGCCCGTAATTTCTGCAATGAAAGGAGTCATACAGTCAAGGATTTAGATAATCGTATATGTAATAAAGGGTTAATGTATTAGATATTTTTCTGCTACTTCCACAAAATCTTTCACTTCCTGTTTTTCCCAATCTTCATTTTTATGAAGCAATCCCGCCATTAATTTTGCTACCCCTGGTGCTGCTTCAATAGCAGCCTTCGCATCCAAAAATAACATCCTTATTCTTCTTGCCAATACATCTTCAATCGTCATAGCCATTTCATTTTGTACCGCCCATACTACCTGTGCTTTAAAGTAAGGTAAATTTGGATGTATCAATTCACCTAATGAAGGGTCAGTTACTATCAACTGGCGGATGTTTTCGGCATCAGTTCCATAAACATTAAGGTCTTCATCATTATTTCCATTTTGCTGGTAGCCGTGTATCTTTAAAGTCTCCGTAACACATTCCGCTTTTTTAAGACCGGCACTAAACACAGCGTTGTCAATTGCATGTTTACCCATGTTGCGATAGGTCGTCCATTTACCACCCGTAATGGTTATTAACCCACTTGCAGAAATTATAGTTGTATGATCACGAGGCAATATAGCAGTCATTTTTTGACCTTTCACTTTTACCAGTGGACGCATACCTGCAAATATAGATCTGATGTCGCCCGATTGAATATCTACTTCAAGATAACGGTTAATATGCTGAATAATAAAATCAATTTCTTCCTGTAGCGCTATAGGCTCAAGTGTAAGTTTATTCAATGGTGTATCTGTGGTACCTAACACTACTTTATTATGCCAGGGCACAGCAAACAATACACGCCCATCATCGGTTTTGGGAATCATCAATGCCTCATTTCCCGGGAACAAACTTTTATCAACGACCACATGTACGCCTTGCGACAATGACACCACAGGTTCATGTGCTTCATCGTCCAGCTTCATCAGTTTATCTGTAAATATACCTGTTGCATTGATTACACTTTTACTGGCAACAGTATATTTTTTACCGGTAAGTTTATCTTCGGCAATAATGCCGGAAATGCGTTTACCGTCTTTGGTTAGTTCCACCACTTTACAATAATTAATCAAGGTACCACCTTGCGATTCTGCAGTTTGTGCCAGGTTAATAGCAAGGCGTGAATCATCAAACTGCCCATCCTGGTAAATAACACCTCCACTTAAATTTTTACCTGATAAGGCCGGCAGATAAGCTTTGGTGGCTTTCTTAGAAAGTAATTTAGTTTTACCTAAACTAAACTTGCCCGACAAAACTTCATAAACAGACAACCCGATTCCGTAATACCATTTTTGCCACCAATGGAAGGAAGGAATTATAAAAGAAAAATTATGACAAACATGCGGCGCATTCTTTAGCAATAATCCTCTTTCTTTTAATGCTTCTTTAACCAGTTTAATATTTCCCTGTGCCAGGTAACGCACACCTCCATGCACCAGCTTGGTACTTCTGCTGGAAGTACCTTTTGCAAAATCAGCCTGTTCAACCAATAAAGTTTTGTATCCCCGGGAAGCGCCGTCTACGGCTGCACCAAGGCCGGTTGCTCCGCCGCCAATTATAATAATATCCCATTCGGATACAGTTTCCAGTTGCTGTAACATTTGCTGCCTGTTCATCATTGTACCTTGTTATCTTTAAGCCGTATCAAAAAAAAATTGTTTCCATGTACCGGATCGCATATACCTAAGCGAACGTGAACGATTTCAATTATTTATTATCTGCCCAGGCTATTGCAGCTTTCACAGTTCTGTGCCATTCACCCGTAAAATTAGTACGGGTTATTTCATCCATTGCAGGCGTAAATATTGTATCTGCCTGCCATTGATCCTGTATAGCCGTCATGTCGTCCCAATAGCCAACAGCAAGTCCGGCAAGGTATGCTGCACCCAATGCGGTAGTTTCTGTTATAACTGGTCGCACAACATTTGTATTCAAAATATCACTTTGAAATTGCATCAGTAAATCATTGACGGTTGCGCCACCATCTACCCTTAATTCTTTTATTTCAATACCCGAATCTGCTTCCATTGCTTTTAATACATCCATGGTTTGATAAGCAATACTATCCAATGCAGCTCTTGCTATATGCGCTGCAGTAGATCCACGGGTTAGCCCGGTTATAGTACCCCGTGCATGTTGGTTCCAGTGTGGTGCACCTAATCCTGCAAATGCCGGAACAACAACTACACCATCGCTGTGATTTACTTTAGCAGCAAGTGATTCTATTTCGGAAGAGCTTTTAATTATACCTAAACTATCACGCAACCATTGCACGATTGCACCGCCGATAAACACACTTCCTTCTAACGCATATTGTGTTTTTCCTTTCACCTGCCAGGCAATAGTTGTAAGTAAATTATGGGTAGATACAACCGGCTTTTCTCCCGTATTCATCAGCATAAAGCAACCGGTTCCATACGTGTTTTTTACCATTCCCGGCTGTGTACACATCTGTCCAAACAAAGCCGCCTGCTGATCACCTGCAATCCCAGCTATCGGAATATTTTGCGCCGACAAAATATTTTCGGTAGTGCCATACACTTCACTGCTGCTGCAAACTTTTGGCAACATGCTGGCGGGTATATTAAATATTTTTATTAGATCCTCATCCCACTGCAACGTGTGAATATTAAACAACATCGTACGGGATGCATTGGTTACATCGGTTACAAATGAACCGCCTTGCGTAAGATTCCATAACAACCAGGTATCGATGGTGCCGAAACATAATTCGCCGTTTTCAGCACTTGCCCTTGCACCAGCAACATTGTCAAGTATCCATTTAATTTTAGTTGCAGAAAAATAGGCATCCACTATTAACCCGGTTTTATCACGGATGATTTTATCAATTCCATTTAATTTAAGTTCATCACAAAAAGAAGCAGTCCTTCTGTCTTGCCACACAATTGCATGATGTAGCGGTTTACCGGTTTTACGGTTCCAAACAACCGTTGTTTCCCGCTGATTGGTGATACCAATGGCGGCAATGTTTTTTACAGTTATTCCTGCTTTTGAAATGGCTTCTGCGGCTACTCCAAGTTGTGTACTCCAAATTTCTGTTGGATCATGTTCAACCCAACCCGGTTGCGGAAAAAATTGTGTAAACTCTTTTTGAGCAAGTGAAACAACCCTTCCTTTCTGATCGAAAATAATTGCTCTTGAACTGGTGGTTCCCTGGTCGAAAGCGAGTATGTATTGATTCATAGCAAAGCATTTAATGATGCGTGGTTAATATAGGGGGGAATTTATTGAAAAAAAACGGAAGTCAGGTAATTAACAGGTTTTAATAACAAAATGTTTATATACTATTTACCAACTGTGTTTTAAAATGCTACGCCTATATATACAACTATGCGTCCTATATTTTATTTCGATCTTTGTCAAATCCTTTTGCGGATATTATACTTTACACTGTATGGGATTGTGTAATAGGCAACAATATTCATAACACA
>JBDUEK010000109.1:0-15991 GCA_040002495.1 Ferruginibacter sp. | reverse complement strand
CCGTGAGCAACACAGCCCACTGAATATTTTTTTGTCCAAATCCATTGATCAGTGTGAGTGATATCTTTTCTGCGGCACCACCGGTCTCCAGCACTTTTCCTAGTATTGCCCCAAGGCAAATGATCAACGCCAGTCCACCCAATGTATTCCCCACACCTTTCTCTAAAGATTTTATAATCTGCATTGGCTCCATTCTTAAAAAAAGACCGGCGAGTATTGCAACAACAAGCAGTGATAAAAAAGGACTTACTTTTTTGTACGTTAGAAATATCTGTAAGCAAATTGCAAAAAATATGATAAGTAATTCCATATAGCTGTTTATGCTGCGGTTATATTGTTTCTTCTGCCGGTAGTCGGGTAGTCTTTTTCCAACTCATACCATCATATACTCCCCATCGATTCATCTTTTTATATTATCCCTCTTTGCATAAAAGCTGTTGAACAATTCGCTTTTATAATACGGCGGAATTTTCTTTGTTTGAGTAAAACTTTCCAGGTAAAAAAAAGAATAACAAGGAGGCAGCTGCTTTTTTTTTCTGCTAAATATTTTACTGTTTGCTTATTCTACACTATTTACCAGTTCACCAATTTTATCAATTACTATCGAAATTTCATCACCACTTTGTAAAGTAAAATCGTTTCCAGGTACAATGCCGGTGCCGGTCATAATCATGCAGCCATCAGGGAAAGAACATTCACGGTAAACAAAAGAGGTTAATTCTTCAGGTGTACGTTTCATCTGGCTGATGGCAATCATATCTGTAAAAGCCGTTTCATTATTTCTGCTAATTGTCAATGTGATTGTTGTATCGGAATCAATTGGTTTTTCTGTAAGTAAAATACAGGGGCCGAGTGCTGCACACCCATCATAGGTTTTTGCCTGGGGAAGGTATAAAGGATTTTCTCCTTCAATGCTGCGGCTGCTCATATCATTACCAATGGTGTAGCCTATAATTTTTCCTGACGCTGTAACCACTAAAGTAAGTTCAGGCTCCGGAACATCCCAGGTGCTGTCTTTTCTTATTCTTACCAAACCTTTATTGCCAACTACACGATGAGGTGTGCTTTTAAAAAAGCATTCTGGCCTTTCGGCGTCGTACACACGGCCATAGAAATCGCCGCCGCCGGCACCTTTGCTTTCTTCCTGCCTCCCGATCTTACTGCGTAAATAGGTAACGCCGCAGGCCCATAATTCCTGGTTGCTGCCAATGACAGGAAGTAATTCTTCAATCAACGAACTATCTCCGGCAGTTACATTTGCTATCAGCTCTTTTGCAGTTTGCAACGCATTATCATCATTAATTAGTTTGTCCCATTTTGCGGTTACTGAATAAAAATTACCGTTTGCTTCTATTACAGTTCCGCTTTTGGTGTTGTACAATTTCATTAGTTGCTTTTTTATTAAGATTGATCAGGTTATTGTTTTAATACCCGCTTTTGTAAGCTTCATTTTGTAAGATCACCGTTGTTAACTGCAATGTGTATTCGCCACCGCCATAAAGATGGCGAAATTTAGTTAAAAGATCGTTTACACTTCCCAAAAGATAAATTTTTGATTTCGCTTTTTTGTCCAATAAAGATAAAATTTTCAAGCGTGCGATCCCGATGATCGGGACTGGATCCCGATGAAGCTTAATTAAAATGCTGACGCCTGGTTCATAAAAAACGCGTCACTTTTTTATCCATTGCACGATATAAATTGTTAAAAGTTATGGCTTGTTTTAAGTGCTGTCGTTTAATGCAAGTCTCTGGTTATTACATCACCGGAACCTCCTTGTAAAATATCAAGGTCTGCACCAAGATGGGCCTGTTGCACATGATCAATATAAAATTTAACATAGCCCCTGGTTGCCATTGGTGGTGGTGCTACCCAGGCGGCTTTTCTTTTTTGTAATTCCTCATCACTGATGTCGAGATGCAGTTTTCTTTTTTCAACATCCAGTTCAATCATATCTCCATTTTTTACCAATGCTAATGTGCCTCCTACAGCGGATTCCGGCGACACATGCAATACTACTGTGCCGGCAGCAGTTCCACTCATTCTTCCATCAGATATTCGTATCATATCTTTTACTCCTTTGCGCAACAATTTTTCCGGTAAATCCACATTGCCCACTTCCGGCATTCCGGGATAACCGACAGGGCCAACAGTTTTTAAAACAATCACACATGTTTCATCAATATCAAGATCAGGGCTATCAATCCTGGCATGAAAATCTTCCATTGTTTCAAACACAACTGCACGGCCACGATGTTTCATCAGTTCTTTTGAAGCAGCCGATGGTTTGATAATTGCACCATCTACACATAAATTCCCTTTTAGCACCGCAATACCTGCATTGTGCTGCAATGGTTTTTCAACAGAAGCAATTACTTCCCGGTTATAACATACCGAGTTGCTGTAATTTTCCCCAATCGATTTTCCATTCGCTGTTATCATCTCATTGTGCAAATATTTTTTCATTTCATTTATTACAACAGGTAATCCACCAGCGTAATAAAAATCTTCCATTAAAAACTTACCCGAAGGTTTAAGGTTAACCAGTAAAGGGATTTTACTGCCAATTTTATCGAAATCTTCCAAATTTAATTCCACACCAATTCTTCCGGCAATTGCCTGTAAATGAATCAGGAAATTAGTAGAGCCACCTATTGCCGCATTTATAACAATGGCATTTTCGAAGGCTTTTCGGGTAAGAATTTTTGAAAGCTTTAAATCTTCATTTACCATTTCTACAATCCTCCTGCCAGTCAATTGTGCCAGTACTTTCTTTCTTGAATCTACAGCAGGTATCGTTGCTGCTCCGGGTAATGTTAAGCCCAGGGCCTCTACCATACAAGCCATGGTAGAAGCAGTACCCATACTCATGCAATGCCCCTGGCTACGGGCAGATCCTATTTCTGCTTCTAAAATATCTTCTGCTGTATAATTTTCATTTAGCTTTTTTTCTTTAACCATCCAGGCGAATGAACCAGAGCCTAAACATTCTCCTTTAAACCTTCCATTGAGCATTGGCCCGCCAGGAACTACAATGGTTGGTAAATCAACACTGCATGCACCCATTACGGTACTTGGTGTTGTTTTATCACAACCGGTAAGTAATACCACTCCATCCAATGGATTGGCACGTATACTTTCTTCCGTATCCATGCTGGCCAGGTTTCTGAATAACATGGTGGTGGGCTTCATGATTGTTTCACCCAACGAGGTAACCGGAAATTCTAACGGAAAGCCACCAGCTTCTATTACGCCGCGTTTTACTATTTCTGCAAAATCACGCAGATGTCCATTGCAGGGGGTCAATTCACTCCAGGTATTACAAATTCCTATTACCGGGCGACCACGAAAATAATCATCCGGGTAACCCTGGTTACGAAACCATGAACGATGTACAAACCCCATCTTATCATCTTTGCCAAACCAATCCTGGCTTCTTAATTTTCTGCTCATCTGAAACTGTTTTATTAATGGGTTGCTTTCATTTTCCTATAACTTAAATGATGTCCTTATTTGTTCTTTCATCATTAATCAGGCGAAATATGCCTAATGTATTTTTATCTTTTAATTCTGCTGGTAATAGAGGTTGTGGCATGTTTTGGTAACAGACGGGTCTTGTAAAACGATGAACGGCAGCGGTGCCTACCGAGGTTGTTTTACTGTCTGTAGTTGAAGGAAAAGGGCCGCCATGTACCATTGAACTACATACTTCTACACCGGTTGGAAAACCATTTATTATAACCCTTCCTGCCTTTTGCTCCAGGGTATCCAGCAATTCTTTATACTCAATCAATTCTTCAACCGTACCATGAACAGTGGCCGTCAGATGTCCCGAAAGATTTTCGGCTATGTCAAGCATTTCTTTTTTTACAGTTACAGGAATTATGATTGCGGCAGGGCCAAAAACCTCTTCACTCAACATCGGGTTACTGTTGAAGACTTTGCTTTCTACAGTAATTAATTGAGGAACTGCTACGCTATCTGAATTAGATGGTTGGGAACCGGAGGTGGCCAGTTGTTCCACACCGGTAGTTGCGAGGTGTTGTTGGAGGCCATTGTTATATGAATTCAATATAGATGGTGTAAGCATTACTCCGCCCATTGTTTTTTCAAATGCAGTTTTAAGAGATAGCTTAAAATTATCGTCCTTATTTTGATAAATCAGCATCCCGGGGTTGGTACAAAATTGACCTACACCCAGCGTTACCGCTGCGGAATAGGCAGCAGCTATTTCTTGTCCACGTTCATTCATTGCCTGCGGCAAAATAAAAACAGGATTCGTGCTGCTCATTTCTGCATATACAGGTATAGGTTCAGGTCTGCTTACGGCAAGGTCATACAAAGCTTTTCCAGCTTTATAAGAACCGGTAAAGCCAACAGCTTTTACCAAAGGATGTTTTACCAATTGTAGACCAATATCAATACCATTATCAAACAATAATGAAAAAACACCGTCGGGCATATTGGTTTTTCGGGCAGCCGTTTGTATTATTTTAGCTACGATGGCGGATGTAGCGGGATGTGCAGGGTGTGCTTTTACAACTACCGTGCAACCGGCAGCAAGTGCAGAAGCGGTATCACCCCCTGCAACGGAAAAAGCTAAAGGGAAGTTGCTGGCACCAAACACCACTACCGGGCCAAGTGGTATATGCATAAACCGCAGGTCGGGTTTTGGCAACGGCGTTCTTTCGGGTTGGGCAGTATCAATTCTTGCATCCACCCAGGATCCTTCATTGAGTAATGCTGCAAACATTTTTAACTGGTTAACAGTTCGCATTCTTTCCCCTTCTATTCTTGCAGCAGGCAGCCCGGTTTCATTGCAACAAACGGTTACCAGTTCATCACCAGTGTTCAATAACTCTTCGGCAATAGTTGCTAAAAAAATTGCTTTTTTGACTCCGCTCTTTTTTCTATAAACCTGAAATGCAGCAGCTGCCTTTACAACTGCATAGTCTACTTCGTCAGGAGTGGCCTTATAAAAAGAGTATTCATTATTAAGCTGTTTTACAGGGTTATAAGAAAAAAAGGATTCGCTTCCTGAACCAGAATATTCAAAACCTATAATTTGCGATTCTTGTTTCATAAATTTCCTTTCATTGTTTTACAGAGGGATTTTTATTATGATTGTTTTTAAAAAAACAGTGTAGATACAAAAGGTCTTTACTGTTTATGAAAAAATTCCTGCTCTACCGGTTTTCTAATTATTTTACGAATATTGTTTTAAAAACCCTTGTAGAGACAAGGGTTTTTAAAACATCTTGCTTATATATTGTGTTGCATTACCAGCAGCCTGATATTATGGCGTATCCCAAAATACTCTTGAAGATAATTTATCACCCCCAATAGCTGCTGACGCAGCATTATAATTAGTAGTATTTGCAGAAGCTTCACCATCAGGATAAGATAACCTTCGTGCAAATCCAGGACTACCAAGAACACCAACGACAGGGTTGGGAGTTAAAACAGGAAACCCTGTTCTTCTGAAATTGGCAAAAGCTTCAGTACCGTTCCTGATATTTACTATCCAATATTGCGTGTTGATCAGCATAAGCGCATCTGCTGGGTTGTATAGTACAGCAGGATCATTTTTATATGCAGCTACATCTGCGGCAGAAATTGGGCTCGTTACCGGATACAAAGAATATACTGCCATGTCTGCACTGATCCCATCTTCATAATAATCTTTTGGAGTTTTCGCGCCTGCGGGCAGCCAGCCTCTGAAAGCTGCTTCTGCCAGTAATAAAGATGTTTGCGCATAAGTTACCCAGAAATCAGGAGCTGCCGAAGAGGCCACTGACCATATATTCACCTGCGAATAATTAATGCCTGCGCCTCTGCCCCCCCTGCCTCCGTTAGCTATTGAAAGCTGGCCATCAGTTTTTCCTATAGGAACACCAAATTGATTGGCTAAAACGGTATCATAAACAGCCGGCACGGCTGCAGGGTTGCCAGGGTCAGCAAAAGTTCCCAAAATGAATTTTCCGCGGGGATCTTTGGTTGATTTGAGTTGATTAACAAATGGCTCTGCAGCATAGTTATATTGAGAGAAGCTTCTTAAGTTGTTGTTGTCCGTTTCTGTATAAGTCGTTCCATCGTATTTTACATACGCGTTATCACCATTGGAAGCCATCACTCCGCCTGCAAATGCCTCCTCTACAATAGCCTTGGCTTTTGCCGGATTAAGTTTTGAGTAACGCATCCCTAACCTTAACAACAATGAATTGCCCAATTTTTTCCACTTGGCTACCTGGTCTGCCGCGGTTGAAGTTTTGACTGTAGCTTGCGCATTTGCCCCATAAAAAAGATCTGCCGAAACAAAGTCACCTGCAGGATTCAATGCAGCTATTCCTTCTTTGAATTCTTTGTATAAGGAATCGTAGATGACCGCGTCATCATCATATTTTGGATAGAAAAGTTTGTCAGTAAGACCTTTGCCTGCTTCGGAATAGGGAACATCACCATAGTCATCAACCAAACCCATAAATACCTGGGCTTTCCATATCCGGATCATGCTCTTTAAATTAACAGCGGTAGTAGACGGGCCTAAAATGTTTAAGGCCTGTATCATATTTTTGATTGACCCGTTATACTCCCCCCACTTTGGAGTGCTGTTACCGTCAATATCTGCGTTGAAACTAAAGCCAAGATTCGCCCCTGTATTGTAAGGGGTCACAAATTGCTGAACAATCGTATGTTCTGCAGCCCATGTTCCGAGATGGGTTCGTTGCGCTCCCGCAAATAAAAGAGCGGGATCAACTGACGGTATCGCATAAGGGTTTGTGTTTACCTCTACAAAATCTTTATCGCACCCTGCAAAAAGGAAAATGCTGCTTATGAAGATTAGTCGCTTAATTATTTTTATCATATAGTTAGAATTTGACGTTTAAAGTAAGATTGTAATTGCGGGTGGTAGGTAATGAAGAGTTCTCATAACCAGCCCTGATATCTCCGGACGACTGGATAGCTTCAGGATCAAGACCCGGCAAGTCCTTATAAAGTATTGCTACATTACGGCAGGAAGCAGACAATGTTAAACCCTTGACGAATTTCAATGAACCTACTTTTTTTATAAGGCCTGAAAAATTATACGCTAAAGAAACATTTCTAAGCTTGACAAAATCTGATTTAAAAATAAAAGGATCTCCAATTTGGTTGTTTCTATAATCCGCCCAATAACTTTGCAGGCCATTTCCTGCTGCAGTAATCGCAACGGTGTTGGCCAAGCCGGTGGTTTCGTTAACCCCAGGGAATATTAACCCATCTTCCCGACCCTGCAATGACAATTTAGAATGCCCTTGTCTCGTCATATTCAAAAGCGTAGAAGATAATATGGTGCCTCCAAACTTGTAGTCAATGTGTATTCCAAGACTCAGGTTCTTATAAGTAACTGTATTATTCCATCCGCCGGTAAACTTAGGGATAGCACTACCTACAGGCATATAGCCAGTAGTAATACCTGGGGGATTTGTATTGGATGGAAGTGGCCGGCCATTACCACCTACGAGAATTTCACCTTTAGCATTTCTCCTAAAAGTTCTTGTGTACAATTGGTTCATCGCAAGCCCCTCTGTATACCTTATTTCTCCCAGGAACTCGCTGCCGGTACCATTAAAATAAAGCAGCAATCTTGTTCCACTCAGCGTACCTACGTCAAGGACTTTTGTTTTAAGATAGGCGTTGTTCCAGGAAGTGGTCCAGCTAAAATTTTTGTTTTGTATTGGTTTATACTCAAGCAGGGTTTCCAGGCCTCTGTTTTTTAATGAAGCTCCGTTTTGTTTAAAATTAGTGTATCCTGATGTAGCGGAAAGTACAATGTCCAATATCTGCTCTGTTGTTACTTTATCAAATGCCGCGACATCCACAAGTAATTTGTTATTAAACAACCTCATTTCAAGGCCTATTTCTTTTTCCGTTACGGTAAAGGGTTGCAATTCCGGATTGGGAACATTACCGCCACGAATACTGGCTAATGCCTGGTTATTAAATGGATTTGAATTGTAGCTATAAGTTAACTGCCCATCATAAGGGTTTACACCGGCTATACTACCTACCTCTGCCCAGGAGGCTCTCAGTTTGCCATAAGAAAGCCAATTCACATTTTTTAATACCTCCGAGAAAATAAAGCTACCGGATATGGAAGGATAGAACTTACTGTTATATGCAGGATTTAACACAGAGAACCAGTCATTTCTACCCGTAAAGTTTAGGTATAATAGTCCATTATATCCAAGCTCAGCCAGGCCATAGAGCGAATTGACACGGCTCTTGCTATAATTATAAGCCTGGGTTCTGATAGTACCGTTCTCAATGGAATAAAGATCAGGGCCACTAAAACCAGAGGCGTTTTGGTTCGTATTTCGCCATTCTCCCCTTAACGTATTCCCCCCAAAACTGGCGTCGACAGAAAATTTTCCAAATTCTTTGTTGCCACCGACCAGGAAGTCTGCATTTATATCTGTCGTAATGGTATGGTCTAAATTGTAGTTACCCCTGTAGGTACCATTGGCAATAAGTGTCTCAGATCCTGTGCCATTCAGCGCATTACCCTCCGCTAAATTAATACCGCGATCATAGTTGAACCTGCCTTGTGCATAGAGCCAATTTGTGATATCATAACGTAAGGTGGCTGTTCCGAGAAGACGGCTTCTGTCTTCCGTGTATTTTTGGCCCTTTTGCAAGGGATAGAAGGGGTTGTTAATAGTGCCGATGAATCCGTTATTTCTCCATTCGCCTCCGGCAGCATTAACTGCATGCTCCCTGTAGGCTTCAATCGGTACAGAAATCGGCATCCTGTTAAAGAAATTTACAGCGCCATCACCCTGTGTGCCTATTTGCGGAGGGTTAATGTAATCTTCGTCTGCGTAGTTAACGTTCAACTGCAACTTCAGGTTTTTAGTAATGTTCTGATTGAGGCCTAAGTTGAACACCCTCCGTTTATATTCATTTTTTGGTACAATACCTTTGGCGCCTGTGGTTGAAATGGATGCCCTGAAACTTCCGTTGCTGCCACCGCCAGACATTCCAAGTGTATTGGTGAGGTTTGTTCCGGTTTGTAAAAAGTCGAAAAGCTGGTAAGGATGAGCGGAGTAAGGTCTCATAACCCCATCAAAATTAATAGTGGGCACACCATCTAATTTGGCGCCAAAACCGAACTGGCCACCACCCTTAATTCCTCCTACGTCTGTAAACTTTACGCCGCCCTGTCCCTGGCCATATTCAGTCTGCACGATTTCGTCCATGTAATTCAAAGCCTCTGAAGTAGAATAGCTGGAAGTAAAATCAACCCCAATGCCCTGGTTTTTTTGACCGGACTTGGTGGTGATTATTATTGCGCCGGTCGCAGCCCTTGAACCATAAAGCGCCGCGGCCGTAGATCCTTTCAACACGGTCATGGTTTCAATGTCATCCGGGTTAATATTGTTCAGATTATCTCCACGGTCACGCATTTGACCATTTCCTTCAGCACCCCTGGCACCCTGTTCGATGGGAAGACCATTGATAACTAATAAGGGTGAATTATTAGCTCCGGCAAAACCAACCTGTCCACGCAAACGTATTTGGTTACTGGCGCCTGCACCGGCAGCGGGAGGAGTAATATTCAGGCCAGCAACCCTGCCTTCAAGGCCTTCGCCTACATTGGTTGTCCTGTTTTTAACCAGTTCATCCGCATTGACAGATGTGGCGGAATAGCCTAATCTTTTTGATTGACGCTTAATACCTAATGCAGTAACCACCACCTCATCAAGGCTTTGTTGGCCAGAGCCGGCAATCATGTTCACCGTAATGTTGGATCTTCTGTTAACCGATACCTCCTGGGTGGAGAAGCCAACAGAAGTCAACACCAATACATCTGTGCCTTTGGCACCAATAGAAAAGTTTCCCTCATCAGTGGTTAATGTGGAGCGACTGGTACCTTTTACGGTAACAGTTACACCGGCCACAGGTTTGTTGGAGCCATCAGTTACCTTACCGGTTACTGTTTGGGCATACAAACCAGCAGAAGCAAAAAAGGAAAATAGCAAGAGAGAATAGATTCTGAAACGCCCCGGCGAAAATACCAGTTGTAATTTTTTCTTCATAATAGCAAATTGTTTTGTAAAAAAATTCGGTTAAACAAATGTATTGGAACTAATCATTAGAGTTTTCCGATATCAAACTCTGGTGGATTTTATACAGGAATGCCCAAATAATTTTCTTTTCTTTAAACTTCAGTCAACAATAACTTGTACCTTAATATTAGCACCGAATTAAGATAATGATGTATGAATCAATTTTTGTTCACACAAGGAAACGCTGAAGAATTAACGTTGTTTCCCCATATTATTGAATTGGGAGTTGTCAAAAATTCCGCCATGCACCTCAATGCTTTTCAGAAAGTTGTAGTGCCTGGCGTAAAAATTTTCTACATTTTAGATGGAAAATTTAATTGGAATATCCATAATATTGAGCACACACTTTATCCTGGTGATGTTGCCTTGATACTTCCCGGCCAGGAAATTGGAAGCACTGGTGGTATACTGGAAATTGGTTCCTTTTGCTTTTTACATTTTAATGCTTATCTGAAAGGTACTGGTGAAATTGTTCTGGATAAGTGTGGGCGATTATCTGGTAATGAAATCACTGCAATGAGTAAAATTTTGTTATTGAGCAGCCCTGTGGTAATTACACAAATCAATGAAGCTGGCAAAATATTGAAATGTATTCAACAGGAATTGTGCGATCAGGAGTTTGGTTACCATACAAGTGTAAATAACCGTATTGACGAGTTATTAATATTACTTACAAGACACCTTACACGCCAAAAAAACCCCGGCCGTGATTTCCCTAAAACCTTTATGAAACTGGAAGAAGCATTGCGCAAGGATATTTCGCACCAGTGGACGGTAGATGAGATGGCTGCATTAGTGGGATTGGGTAATACTTTATTTAATGATACGGTAAAGAACTATACAGGATTTACTCCTTTAAATTACCTTATTAATATTCGGATTTCCGAAGCTATCAGGTTGCTGAAAAAGAGCCATATTAGTATTATAAACATTGCCCTGGACACGGGGTTTAATTCATCTCAGCATTTTTCCACAACGTTCAAAAAACTCACCGGCTTTACGCCAGGAGAGTTTAGAAAAAATAATTCTTATAACGAATAAAATAGCGTTCATGAAATGTATTATCTCAATTGAAATTGGTACCAATGCCGTTAGGATTTTTGCTTTCGACCTGAATGGCAGTACAATTGGCAGTATGAAAGGTTATTACCCCACCTTTCATTCACAGCCGGATTATAGCGAGCAGGATCCTGAACAAATTTTTATTACGATGCTATACGTATTTAAAAACCTGCTCAACGAAATGATACATCCCAAAAAATATAAAGTGGCTTCTATATGTTTTAGTTCCTCCATGCATAGTACGCTTGCTGTAGATAAACATGGGATTCCCCTGGGTTACGCATCCACCTGGGCTGATAACAGGGCTAAAAAGGAAGCAATAGAAATAAAGGAATCGCCACTTGCAGAAACGATGTATAATAGTACAGGCACTCCTCTTCATCCTATGTCTCCCATGTTGAAAATTGCGTGGATGAAGAAAAATGATCCGCAAAAATTTAAACAGGCTGGAAAATTTCTCTCTATAAAGTCTTACGTGGTACACCAGCTAACAGGAGAGTATATGATTGATTACAGCCTGGCATGTGCAAGTGGTATGCTGAATGTACACAAAATTGCCTGGGAGCCGGAAGCGCTCTATTTCGCCGGTATAAGCAGCGACAAACTGGCTCAGCTTGTTCCGGTTTTTGCTACTGCAGGTACCCTAAAAAAGGCTTACCAGAATTCATTTGGCTTGAGCTCAGATACAAAAATACTGATTGGGTCCAGTGATGGCTGCCTGGCTACTCTTGGTGCTGGTATATGGAACAGCGATAAGGCCACTATTACAATTGAAGATAGCAGTGCCGTGAGAGTAGTTGGTAATAAAATGCTGTATGACGAAAAGAAAAGAATATTTAACTACCTGATTACAGAGAATTGTTTTGTAAGTGGTGGCCCAAGTAATAGTGGAACAGGCACATTTGAATGGTTTGCAAAACAATTCGGAGATTTTGCAACTGCATATGACATAGAAAGTTGCATGAACAGCCTGCTACAGGAAGCTACTAATGTATCCATAGGCTCTGACGGATTATTGTTTTTACCCTATCTGTTAGGGGAACGTGCTCCCATATGGAATCCTGATGCAAGGGGGATGTTCTTTGGTATAAATATAAAACATGAACGTCCCCATTTTATCAGGGCCGTCATCGAGGGGATACTTTATGAAATCTATAGCATTGGGAAAATGCTGAACGAACACAGGGATATTAGTGCCCTTTCAGTAAACGGAAGTTTTGCAACGATCCCTTTTTGTACCCAGATAATTGCAGATATGTTTAATAAACCAGTACATGTTACCAAGAATTCAAACAGTGTAAGTATAGGGGCCTTTCTGTTAGCTGCTACTGAAATGGGTATATTCGGATCACTGGACGAAGCTGCCGGCCAGATTGAAATTGCTCAAAACTTTTCCCCGGCCGAAAACCACAATAAAACTTATATGAAATATTATGAGATATTCGAAAGCCTTAGCACCAAATTGGCAGATGAATTTAGAAGGATAGCTGAATTGCAATAAAAAAAATCCTTGCTGCACCAGAAGTATTATTACCACCATGTTGAAACGATAAAATCCCTTATAAATTTCAATAAAAAATTGGTGCAATCGTTTTTAGTGTTGCAGCAGTATGCCTGCTGATATTTTGATTGTCTCTCTGTGCATAGCCAGGATATAATTGAGATTTTATTTTTATGTTTTTTGGTTATTGTAAAAAAAATTACGGTTACTGAATCTTTGTTTCTGACTAATTTTATTTATTGATAGGCATTCATCGTTGTAAACAACTTCTTTCCATATTGCTGCATCTGCAATGCCAGTGCCATTGTCTCTACTTACAAAAATCAGGATTGTCCCGGCGAAATGGCGGGTGTAATTTTTTCTTCATTATAGTAATTTATTTTTTTAATAAAATAGCCTAAAAGAAAGGCTTTACCAGAAAATCTATTACGGGTTACTGAAATAAACTTCCAATATAAACCGCCGTTGGATTGTGTACAAAAAATTAGCTGGTTTCGCAGATATTTATGTCTTTAAATTGCTTGTATATCTATTTGCTAATGATTGCTGATCAGCCAATTCTATTGCGGCACAAAAATTCTCCCGAATTTTTCAGCCATGATAGTGGTTTCGTTACATCTGGAAAATGATTTTCGGGTTGAATTGCTAATCTATTACCAGAAGGGTGCTCATGCGACATAATTTTTTACCAGGTCGAATTAAAAACCAATCAGATCTATGGGTAGCTTAAAAAAGTTGTTTTATACCTATTGTTATATCGCAGCAATAATTTTATTACTGGCTTTTGTTTTTACCACTTTTCAAAAAATGCATAACTGGTCCGGATGTTTACTGGCGTTAGCTTTTTTAAGCCTCGCTATTGCATTCCGGGCAAATAAGTTGCTTAAAGGTTACTGGTACAGTGTGGTGATCCTTGCTGTTGCTACAGTGGCGATGTATTTTCCGCAATACTTTAAAACAGTTGGTGGAAGAGAAGCCTCATTTTTTATTCCAATCCTGTTGCAGGTGATTATGTTTGGCATGGGAACCGAATTAAGTCTTAAAGATTTTGCACAGGTAATGCGAATGCCCAAAGGAGTAATTGTAGGTATAGGATGTCACTATACCATTATGCCATTGGTAGGGTTTACAGTGGCTCATCTTTTTAATTTCCCTGGCGAAGTGGCTGCAGGAATAATTTTGATCGGCTGCTGTCCCAGTGGCCTTGCCTCAAATGTGATGTGCTATCTCGCAAAAGCTAATCTTGCCTTGTCGGTTTCTGTTACAACAGTTTCTACATTATTGGCACCTTTCTTAACTCCATTTCTGATGAAATTACTTGGCGGCAGTTATGTAGCAATAGATATCTGGGCAATGGTTTGGGATATAACAAAGATTGTGATTATACCGATTGCAGCAGGGCTTGCATTTCACTATATCGTGCGGGGAAAATTAAAATGGTTGGATAAAGCAATGCCGGTTATTTCCATGGTAGGTATTGCTTTGGTATTGCTTGTTATTACAGCAGCAGGAAGGGACAATTTATTAAAAGTAGGGGGCCTGTTGATAGTAGCCACATTTATTCACAATATGGCTGGTTATTTTCTTGGCTACTGGTCGGCCCGTTTGTTAAAATTTGCGGAAAGGGATTGCCGCACAATTGCTTTAGAAGTAGGAATGCAAAATGCCGGGCTTGCTGCTGCACTTGCTAAGGGCATGGGTAAAATAGCCACCGTAGGATTGGCTTCTGTAATATTTGGAACCATGATGAACGTAACAGGCTCGTCACTGGCAACCTGGTGGCACAACCGTCCGCCAAAAGATGAATTAGCGGAAGGAAACCACGCTGCGGCAAATTAAATCATTTATCATTTTAAATTAAAAATCATGATTAAGTATTTGTTGTTTTTTACAATATGCGTTTGTGTTAGTCTGCAATCTAAAAGCCAGCAGGTACAAATAAGTAAAGAAGAATTAATTGCTTTAACGCCGGAATGGAAAGGCGAACGCTTCCCTGATGGAAGGCCGAAAGTGCCGGATGATATTATCCGCAGAATGAAATCGGTGAGTGTGGAAGAAGCATGGGCAACTATGAGCAATGCTGGTTATCGTTACCAGATTGCTGACGGATGGCAAGTAATAAATCCTGATAGCGTATTAGTGGGTCGTGCGGTAACGGCCATGTTTATGCCCGGGCGCCCGGATGTTTGGAAAGCGATTGATTCATTGGGAAAAAAGGAAGGACGGAGAGCGCAAAATGTATGGGCTGTAGAAATGCTGGTAAAGGGTGATGTATATGTTGCTGATCAATTTGGTGCAAAGAGAAACGGACCCACTATTGGTGATAATGTAGGTAATGCCATTTATGCAAAAACAGGAAATGGAATTGTGTATGATGGCGCAATAAGAGATTTGGAGGGGCTTAAAGAAATTGGTGGCTTCACGTCTTTCTATACAAGCTATGATCCATCTTTTCATAATCCGGGAGGAGGGCCAAACAGGGATTTAACCACTATGATTGTAGGAATTAACAAGCCTACACGCATCCGCACTGTAACAGTAATGCCTGGTGATGTGGTGTTAGGCAAATTGGGCGTTGTGGTATTTATTCCACCGCAATTGGCAGAGAGGGTAGTAACTACTTCTGAAATTGTACGGCTGCGAGATATGTTTGGTCATCAACGGTTGAGAGAAGGGAAATACACCGCAGGACAAATTGATACCCGTTGGTCAGATGAAATTGAAAAAGATTTTTCTAAATGGCTGAACGATCATATCAATGAGTTGCCAGTTGGCAAAAACCAGGTACAGGAATATCTAAAAGACCGTACCTGGTAAAAAACATGAACCATTCTAGTGTTAAGTTAAGTGTGAATTGTCAATAGTGAATGGCTAATGGTTAATGGTCATTAGCAACGTTCACAATTCACAAATTGATACGTTCTATTATTTTTCACATAACACTCGCTTCAATTTTTGCCATATAGTTATTAAGCAACAAAAAATTAAAATACCATATCATGTCAAATTCAAGAAGGTCATTTATTACAAAAGCTGCACTGGCTGCAGCAGTAACACCATTTGCATCTTTAACAAATTCCTTTGGGAATGGTCTTACAAATGCAATTGAAAAAACACCTAAAATCTCTCCGCCGTCCGATTTAAAGATTACGGATGTTAAATGTGGCTATTCCGGGGGTGGTTTATTTGTGAAAATTTTTACCAACCAGGATATATGGGGTACTGGCGAAGCAGTGGATGCTGTAGGCGGAACTTACTATTTAGTGCAACGGCTGGGCAGGCAATTGAGAGGAAGAAGTCCTTTAACCCCCAACCGAATTT
>JBDUEK010000108.1:0-16038 GCA_040002495.1 Ferruginibacter sp. | reverse complement strand
GATTCCCTGATTATTGGTTAAGCCATAGCCAATTCTCAACTTTAATTCATTAATGCCATGTACACTTTCAAAAAACTTCTCATTGTTTATTTTCCAGGCAAATGCACCAGAAGATGTGGCTGCCCAACGACGGTTAGATGGAAATTTATCAGAGCCATCTTCACGTCCATTCAAAGTAAATAAGTATTTATCTAACCAGTTAAAGTTAATCCGCCCAAAATAAGATTCTGAGGCACCAGAGTTATAACCGCCACCATTTTGTGAAGTAGATTTATCACCACTGCTGATAGATTGCACACTATTGGCAGGGAAAATTGACCGAGACGCATTAACACCTGCAGAAGTATTTAAACTATTCTCGTGTCCTGCCAGTACATTTAGACTGTTTTTTCCAAAACTGTGGTTATAAGTTAAGTAATTTCGTACTACGGTATAAAGGTCTTTGTTGAAGCTGTACGAAGATGACGTTGGGTTAGGAGTAGTGTATTTCCCAAAGGTAGTTTTAGGCTGAAACCCTTCATTTGTATTAAAATCAAAATTGCCGGAAACCTCACTCCTCAGCGATAAGTCTTTGGTAAATTTTATTTCGGCATATACGTTACCAAATAGCTGGTACCTGTAATTCATATTTTTATTAATAAGCGCCATAGCAACCGGGTTTAAAACCGGCTGAACCCATCCAGATTCATTTGTAACACCTCCCCAGGTGCCATCATTATTTTTCACAGGAACATCGGGGGTTAAATCCATTGCTCTTGAAATTGCATCTGAAGTATTTCCGCCTGATTGTACATTTTCAATAACATTCGCTAATTGAAGGCTGGTCCCAATTTTTAACCAATCTGTTGTTTTATTATCCAAATTCAACCGTACAGAATATCGCTGAAATTTAGAGCCAAGCGCTATACCTTCCTGACCCAAATATCCCAGGGAAAATAAGTATTGAGTTCTAACATCACCGCCGCTTACCGTAAGCGCATGATTTTGCATGGGTGCATTGCGAAATAATTCATTTTGCCAATTGGTACCTGTGCCCAAATATTTTGGATTGGCAAATTCCGGCCTGGCATCAAATTGCCACACAACTGCCCTATCGTTCAAAAATGTTGCGAGCTGCGGCAAATTAACAGTTGGAAGCCTTTTAGGTATCTGCTGAGTCCCATAATATCCTTCATACGATATTTGAGGAGCCGCTACGCTACCTCTTTTAGTAGTAATTACAATAACGCCATTGGTTGCCTGCGAGCCATAAATGGCAGTGGCAGAAGCATCTTTTAATACGTCGATAGATTCAATTTCGGAAGGGTTAATGGCGTTGAGTGGGTTTGCGCCATTTCCAGGATCGTTTGTTGGCGGAATAATAACACCATCAATAACATACAATGGCGAATTAGAGCCACTGACAGAAGATATACCATGTATTTGAATAGATACACCGCCACCAGGTTGCCCTGATACTTGTTGCACCATAACTCCTGCAACCTTTCCCTGGAGGGCCTGGTCGAAAGTAGTAGGCTGTGTTTTACGGAGGTCTGCACCGGAAACAGAGGATATGGACCCAGTAGCATCTTTTCTTTTTGCTTTTCCGTATCCAATTACTACCACATCATCTAACTGGGAAATTGTCTCAACCAATTTCACTTTAATATTAATGCTGCTGTTGCCAACAACCAATTCCTTTTTCACGTACCCAACTGTTGTAATTACCAATACCTCCCCTGGTGATGCATCGATCGTAAACTTTCCTGTATTATCAGAAACAGTGATACGGTTGGTATTTTTCACAGTAATTGTTGCTCCGGCAGCCGGAGCAGATGTTCGTTGATTGGTAACTGTACCGCTAATTTTTACAGATTGTGCATAAGAATAATTAAAACTTAACAGGAATAAAGTAAGTATTCCCCATAGCTGCAATCGTTGTAAGCAAGTCGTTTTGTTTGATTTCATATATGTTAATTTTGGTGTGTTTACATTTTGATGGTTACCTGTTGACCTTTATAAACTACTTGTTTTTCGTATTTCGAATCAACATCCAATTGCTTTGGCTTACCTGGTGTGATGAGATTAATACGAAATATTCTTTTCGTCAACATTCCGTTAAATGATCCTTTCAGATCACCAATTGAAATTGTTTTTGTTGACTCGTCATATTTTATTTCGATGATAGAGAAGGCTCCTTTTTCATAGTTATAATTTGTTCCTTCATCTTCATAAAGTTTGAAAACGGCATTGGCTCCTGTGTAAATGTTGAGGGTAATGGGATCTGCTACTTTTTCAGAAGTGTATTGTAACTCAGGCCCAAAAGGGATGATGGAGCCTGCTTTTACAAACACCGGCATTCTTTCATAAGGAGCATCGGCAATCATTTTTTGACCGCCGGCATACCATTTGCCTGAATAAAGGTCGTACCAGCCGACACTTTTGGGTAAGTACAATTCACGGCTTTCCTTTTTATATTCATAAACCGGATTGATGAGTAGCGAAGGCCCGAACATATACTGGTCACCAATATTTAGTACGGCAGTATCTTTTGCAAAATCCATTGCCAACCCACGCATGATGGTATAATTATCATGATAGGCTGCACCGGCTAATGAGTAGATATAAGGAAGTAACCTATACCTAAGTTTATCGTAATACAAAAAGCTCTTGTATGCCGGATGATTTTCAGGCGCAGTATTAAATACCTCACGATAAGGGAATTGTCCATGTGAACGGAATAGCGGAACAAATGCCCCGAACTGCGACCAGCGGGTCATCAACGCTCTCCATTCTTCCAAACTTTCTGCGTCTGGCTTTTCAAATTTTTCAGGCACCACAAATCCTCCAATGTCCATCGTCCAGTAAGGAAGCCCCGACATGGAAAAATTCACCCCTGCAGCTATTTGCATTTTCATATCATGCCAGGTAGAACCAATATCACCACTCCAGATGGCCGCAGCATAACGCTGGGAACCAGCAAAGCCAGAACGTGTTAGCAGAAATACTCTTTTATCAGGGTCAGTTGCACGCTGCCCTTCATAAATACCCCTGGCATTTTCAAGTGGATAGGCATTTAAATATGCAGCGGCACTTCCTAATACAGTAGGCGTCATCTGTAGTTTTCTTTTTTCGGCACTTACATTAGAAAGAATATCCGGCTCACTTGCATCCATCCACCAGGCGTCAATGCCTTTACTGTAAATTTTTTTGTTGATCAGATCCCAAAAACCTTTTCTTGCATCTTTATTAAATGCATCATAAAAAGTAGATACATACCCTTTACCAATCCAATCCCGTTGCTGGTCGGCCACATTTTTTTTGTATAGCCATCCTTTCTTATCAAATTCATTATAGGTTGATATGCCCTCATAAAATTTGGGCCATACAGAAATCATGATATTGGTATTAAACTTTTTGTGTAACACCCTAATCATGCTATCGGGAGAAGGAAACCGGCTTTCATCAAAATCCTGGCTGCCCCATTTCGATTCCTTCCAATAATTCCAATCCAACACGATATTGTCAATAGGTATTTTTCTTTTCCGGAATTCATTTACCGTAGTCAAGATTTCCTCCTGTGTTTTGTAGCGTTCCCTGCTTTGCCAAAAACCAAGTGCCCATTTAGGAACGATGGGAGCTTTGCCGGTAAGTTGCCGATAGCCGGAAATCACCTCATCCATATTATTGCCGTAGATAAAATAATAGTCGACCTGAAGGCCTGCTTCCGAAGAGAAGCCGAAGGTGTTTTGCTCTTCAAGGGTAATCGGTTCTTCCCATTTTGCAGACAAGTAGGACTCTCCTCCTTCTGGTATCCATTCAATTCGAATAGAAACTTTCTCCCCGGTTTTTAAATTTACGGGAAGCAATGCCGGTGCAGGATTCCAGGCCTTACGCCAGCGATCCAACACCAGCGAATCATTCAGCCAGATTTTTAAAGAGCCGCCAAAAGTAAAACGGAATTGGTGAACGCCGGAAAGATAGCTGGCAATACTGCCTTTCCAGGTTACCATACCGGTGGCCGGATCAAATTCTTTAGGGAGTTGAATTTTTGAGTCTCCAAGAAATTCCATATTAATCCCCGTTTCAGCTCTTTCTGTAACTACCTCCTCGGGCTTGCCCATGTTGTTGGCATAAGAAGCTGTAAGCCATCCCTGCTCATCTCTTTTAGAAAAGAGCTGAAGGGCGGATAGTGGATGAAAGGGCTTAATGGTTCCGGCACTCGTCAATGAATAATTGTCCCATAAAATACCGTAGTTTTTGGGAGAAATTAAAAAAGGAATGGCTACTTCCGTATTATTCTGAAAGAAAGTAACCTGCTGGCCCCGGTAGTTCATTACGCCATCCTGGTGTTGCCCCAGCCCGTACCATGCGTCATCCGGTGTAGTTTGAAAAGTTTGGGCAACATTATAGTAACGCTTGCCATCAAATACTGCGGATTCAAAATTCCGTCCGCTGGTTGGTTTTTCAGTTAATATTTTATTGCCATTGTTATCCCTGAATGTAACAGCACCTGTTTTCAGATCTACAATAGCAGTTAATTTGTTTGTTTTGAGTATAATACTATCCTTGCCTTTAGTTGGAACAGCATTCCATGAAAGATCAGGGTCTTTAGCATACACTACGACAAGGCTTTTAGTTGCAACAATATCTTTGTCTGGCGCCGCCATAACCCTGATAATATTATCTGCCAACACCTGAAGCTTAACTGCTTTAACGGTGCCCGTAAAAGCAGGATCGGTATATACTATTATTCCGTCATTGGTAAGAACGTATGAGGGCGGACTTGCCGAAAAGGCATTAAAACTTGTAACTAAGACAAAATTAAATAGTAGCAAATACTTTTTCATGTGCAGCAATCATTTGTTGCTGTAAAACTAATTCTGAAGTCATTGATTTAGGGTACCCAAATGTTGCAGACTACGGTATACATTGTTGCAATGGACTGATTTTCATCAATTATTTAATTGAAGACGACAATTTAGATGATTATTTAAAATTTATACTATAGAAAAATGATATTGTATAACGTGGGTTCTTTTTCTAAATCTGGTAAAGTTCCTGTGTTATTGAACCTGAACCATTCTGCTATTTTGACAATACTATTCCATATATCAGGTTGGCATTACCAGCACAACAATATTCATAAACAAGCTGAGGCGGGGATAGTAAAAATTACACTGACCTTGTGCCTTTAAAAATTTTAGATTTTATCAGGTACTTCCATTTATACTTAAATGAAAATTTGACTTTGGCTCATTTGGTCAGCAGAGCGAACATAGGCCAGGATGATTTTTTAAGATTGTTTTTTCGATATATATGGCAAAAATCATCAACTTATCTGGATGAGAAACGAATTGAAGGTGCCCAGTATTTAATTGCAACTACCAATTTTGTCGAACGCCGAAATTGCAGAAAAAACAGAATTTTAAAATCTGCACTATTTCTCAAAATTTTTTAAAAAGGTCACTTGCCTTACCCTTACACCGGGTGAATGCTGGAAAAAAATGGATTGATTTATTCAACACTGTAAGGGCTACAAGAAAAAAACGGGGCCTGTAGAAACAAGCCCCGTGTAACTAACGATTGCACTGCAAATACTGTGAACAATTAAAAGATTGTCTCAGTACTTTTCAATGTTGGTTCGAGGTGTTTTAAAGATGCACTTCAAACTATTTTCCTGTTATAGCTTTATCATAATAAATTATTGCGCACCTTTCACCAATGAATCCAATGACTGCTGATCTAATACAGAACTGCCATTCCTGTTCAAAAGACCTCCTGTATCCCAAAGGAATGGAAGAATGCCACTTGCTTTTGCCTGCTTTGTAACATACTTCAGATAATACCCTCTTGAAGCAAGGTGCAGCGTCAGCGCATCGCCGGTAAGATCACTGCGTTTCATAGGCCCGTATTCACCCATCACTACCGGTATTCCTTTATCTACAAACTTTGTTTTCATCATACCCATGTATTTATCTACATCGCTTTCTTCGCCCCAGGTAGGGTTGTGTGCAGGGTCGGTTGCAGAGTGATACCCCTGCCCCCAATAGTAGAACATGTTACCCCATGATTCATCTTTTGACATCCCACAAAAATTCCATGGTGTGTAGTAATGAATCTCTACCATCATACGATTGGCTATAGGATCTACAGGAAGCGTATTCATCAACTTATTTGTTGTTTCAATATCTGTATTCGGCCCCTGAACTACCAGCACACGGTAACTGTTATGCCCCCCTGTTGACCGGACGGCATTAATGAATGTTTGATGATAGGAAAGCAGTACACCCATTTGTGTTGCGTCGGATGCGTTTGGTTCGTTGGCGCTGGCAAAAAGCAGGTGTTCATCAAAACCACGCAGGTGAGTAGCTATTTGTTTCCAGAACGCTTTTTGCTTAATGTTAACTGCATCCTGTTTGGCTGTTGTAACGTTGTTTTCCAACCACCCGCCATCCCAATGGATGTTGAGGATAACATACATGTCATCATCTACACAATACTGTACAACTTCCTTAACACGGTTCAACCACGTCGTTGTTATCTGAGCTGATGCATTAGAGTATTGGTCCCAGGAACAAGGTATTCGTATGGCATTAAATCCACTTTGTTTATAAAGATCGATCAGCGCTTTGGTAACTTTTGGATTGCCCCATGCGGTTTCACCTCCAATGGCTTCGAGGGTATTTCCAATGTTTATTCCCAGTTTGATCTTCGCCGCTATTTGAACTGCGTTGCTGCTCATGCCGATTCCATCAGCCGGAATACTATCTGAATTTGCCTTACCTAATTGCCGGACTTTTATTTCTTTCAAAATGCTTCCTGAAGTAACTGACATCACAACAGAACGTTCACTGGTAGTAGGATTTGCCTGAACATTCAAAGAAATCTTACCATTTCCATCTGTTGATGAAGCGGTGGCTGTATACCATGTTGCGGAGTTGCTGATGCTCCATTTTGCGTTACACGACACCGTTACTTCCGATGCCCCACCATTCGCAGTAAATATTTCTTCAGAAGAAGAAACAGATAGTTCTGGAGAAGCAACTGTACCCTTCTTGCTGCAGGATGCAAAAAAAATTATTGCAACAAAAAGTCCTCCCAAAAAATATATTTTTTTACATTTCATTTGTATTTTTTTCGTGGTGTTCATAATAAAGGTGTTAGAAAAAAGACCTGCCGGATAAATTGACTTTTGCCAGAATCCGAAGGCCTTTTGATTATTTGCATTATAAGAATTCGGTTATTGCCTCTTAGGTTGTGATGTATTAATTACCTCACGATAAGGGAATTTCCCATCCGAACGGAATATAGGTACAAACGCTCCGAATTGCGACCAGCGGGTCATTAACGCTCTCCAATCTTCGAAACCTTGTGCATCGGGTTTTTCAAATTTTTCTGGTACCACAAATCCTCCTATGTCCATCGCCCGGTAAGGAAGCCTCAACATGGAAAAGTTAAACCCTGCGGCTATTTTAATTGCTTTAACGATGCCTGTAAAAGCCGGATCGGTATATACAATTATACCGTCATTAGTAAGGATGTATGAGGGGGGAACTGCCGTTAAGGCATTAAAACTTATAACGATGAGAAAATTAAATAGTAGCAAATACTTTTTCATGTGCAGCAATCATTTGTTGCTGTAAAACTAGTCTTGAAGTCATTGAATTAGGGTACTCAAATGTTGCAGACTACGGTATACATTGTTGCAATGGACTGATTTTCATCCGTTTTATTTATTGACGATTGCCTTTAAGATGATTTTTAAAAATTTATACGATGGTTGCAAGCTATGCGACGCTGGCAACTCTAATTTTCAAAGTCTCATAACAAAATACTAAATTTGTGAGCAAACACTAAAAGTGAAATTAACGTCAATAGAAATATGTGCAGGTGCGGGTGGACAAGCCATTGGGCTTGAGCAAGCTGGTTTTGAACATTTAGCTTTAGTAGAAATTGAAACTATTGCTTGCGACACCCTTCGCCTAAACCGGCCAGGTTGGAGTGTTATAAACCAAGATGTCAAAGAATTTTCTGCAAAAAAATATAAAGGCGTTGACCTTTTAGCAGGTGGCGTTCCATGCCCTCCTTTTTCAATTGCTGGTAAACAACTTGGAAATCTTGATGAAAGAGATTTATTTCCTGAAGCAATCCGACTTGTAAAGGAATGCAGTCCCAAAGCTGTAATGTTAGAAAATGTTCGTGGACTTCTTGATATAAAATTACTTACTTGTGCGATTGGAGACTTGTTAATTCAAATTGATATTTAAAAATTGTAAAATGAATACTAAGGAATGGATTTATAAAAACGTGAGTAAAAGCGGGGCGATAAGTTCTGGAGGTTTTATAGAGATCAAGAAAGGCTTATACACATCTCTACACAACCGTTGTAAAATCAGCGATTGTAATTGCATCAAGAAACACTGGTTTTGTATTAATTTTGGCTATTGCAAAAAAGATAAATCTGTTTCAGGAATCACTTTTTATTTTGATTCTATTTCAGAGTTTACTGATTTCATAAAACTATAAGTTTAAAGTCCTTCAAACCATTTTTCATCAATATTTACTTTTTCAATTAATTCAATAGAAACTCCCAAATTTAATTCCTTTAATTTTTCTACTAATTTTTCGCCATCAATAAGATCTATGGTTGGAGCTCCTTCCCTACTTGCCTCTTTCAATGCGTCTCGAGTAAAATAACCTGTGGTAATAAAAAGCCCTTTATCAGTTCTTCCGGACATTGCTCCACGAAAATCTCTTATTTGACTTGCAGACACGCTGCCTTGATATTTTTTACACTGAAATACAACGTGAAAACTCAGTATCCCATTGATTTTTGCAATTCCCTTTCCATCAATACCGCCATCTCCAGTTCTTCCTGTAACCTCAACGTGACTAAAACCTTTTTCTCTAAGAAATCTTTGAATTAATCTCTCAAAGGCTTCTGGAGTGACTTTTTCAATAATTATTCTTAACAGCTTTAGTTTCCAATTTTCTTCCATCTCTAACTTTTCCTCAGTTTCCAAGTCATTACTGTAAATATCAACCTCTTTTACCTTTATATTTCCTATATCTACTATTGCCCACACTCCACGCCTGGAGTTAATTATATATCCATTTGCTTTAAGCATTGTTCTTGCCCAAGCTAATTCATATTCTAATTCGGTTCTTCCGTCCTTTTCATTTTTGCTGTGTGGGATTGTAGCTAAATTTTCAGGGATATTTAAACTTGAAATTACTTTTTCATTTATTTCATCAACTGAGCCAGAACCTCCCAATTGATTAAGTGCAGCCATTACTGGATTTAAAAGCTGTTCCCTTGTTGGTAATTTTTTCATGTTAGTATTTAAAAAATGAAGTTAAATAAACATTTTTAAAATTAAAAAGCATCACTCAAGGTATAATTATCAAATCAAAATGGATAAAATGTTGCCTTATGGAAAGAATCAAAAGTGATGTAATCGCTTATTTTAAAAATGGCAGCGCTAATTCAAGGATTCCCAAAAGATTGGCAATTTGCCGGGAAAAAGACTCCCGCTTACAGACAAGTTGGAAATGCATTTCCTTCACCAGTTGCAAAAGCAATTGGATTAGCTATAAAAAAAGCACTAAAACAATATGAGCAACAAGGCTCCAAAAAGCAAAGGCTCCAGAGCCAAATTACGTGAATATTTTATTGAGAATATTGGCAAAATTTTGAACGCTGATACTTTACGTGAAGTAGCAGGAACAAGTGAATGGGGGCGACGAGTTCGGGAGTTGAGAAACGAAGAAGGAATGAATATAGTAACTCATAATGATCGTAGCTACTTGAAACCAGGTCAATATATTTTTGTTGATTCAAAGCCATTACCTGCGTTTGAAAGAGGAATTTCAAAAGAAACCCGGGCTTTCGTTTTAGATAGAAATGGATTTACTTGCCAAATGTGTGGTGTTGCGGCAGGTGAGCCCCATCCATATGATGCAGGAAGAAAAACAAGACTCCACATCGGTCATATCATTGATAAATCAATGGGAGGAAAAGATGAGCCCACGAATTTAAGAGCTATTTGTTCTGTCTGCAATGAAGGTGCATCAAATCTAACGCTTAACAGACCTCAAGCAATTAAACTATTAGCACAAGTGAGACGTGCTCCTACTTCGGATCAATTAGATCTATTGAAATGGATTGTTGGAAAATTTCCAGAACAAGCTGAAACGGTTTTAAAGAAAATAAAGAAATAAAGTTGAGCTTTTCGATAACACTGTAGGCAACAAAATTATCATCTCGCCTAAAATGATGTAGTATAACGTAGATTCTTTTTTGTAAATCAGGCAAAGTTCCTATGCTATCGAGCCTAAACATTTCTGCAATTTTTACAAATTTTAATGTAGACCTGAATGAACAAAAATTGGAATCCTACCTAAGGAAATACTTTACGTGTCCTTTTCTTTTTTATTGGCTACATATTGCGAAGGCAGCACCTTAAATTCTTCTTTAAAAGCTTTTGAAAAATTCTTTGGGTTATTGAAACCTACTTCGTATGCGATTTCAGCAACCGACAATCCGCTTTTCTCCAGCAACCGGGCGGCCCTTTTTAACCGGATGGAGCGGATAAATTCAATCGGTGTTTTACCAGTAATTGAAAGAATTTTCCTGTACAAGGTAACGCGGTTCATAAACATATCACGGCTGAAATCCTCCACTGAAAACTCAGCGTTATCAATATTTTTTTCCACTAATTCCAATGCCTGCTTCAGAAACTTTTCGTCAACAGGTGTAATGGTAACTTCTTCCGGGTTAACGTCGATTTGTTTCTGGAACCTTTGCTGTAATAGTTTTTGCTGCGCAACCAGATTGTTGATTTTGGAGGCCAATATCTCAAAGGTGAAAGGTTTGGTGATATAATCGTTTACTCCCACCTTCAACCCTTCCAGTTGCTTTTCTTCACTGCCCATTGCTGTAAGTAAGATAACAGGGATATGAGCTGTAATCGTTTCCGTTTTAATTTTCCTGGATAATTCTATACCATCCATTAAGGGCATCATGATGTCGCTTATCACAAGATCCGGCATTAACCGTTTTATTATTTCCCAACCTTCTTTACCGTTCGCTGCTTCCTTAACATGATATTGCCCTTTCAGGTTGTCTTTTAAATAAAAACGAAGGTCCTCATTGTCTTCTACGATTACGATTGTTTTCTTCCTGTCCTTTTTATGATTTTCTTCCGGTAGTATTTCTTCAACTTCGTCAGTTTCTACAGGGTGCGTTGTGGTACGGGTTGAAGGCTCGTATATTTTTTTTGCCGGCAATAAAACGGTGAAACAAGAACCCAGCCCTGGTTCACTTTTTACAGTAATAATCCCGTTATGGAGTTTGACAAACTCTTTCGTAATAGCGAGGCCAATACCGGTTCCCTGGTTCACCATGCTTTCGGGAACATCGGTTTGAAAGAACCGTTCAAAAACCTTTTCCTGCTTGTCTGAAGGGATTCCAATACCATTATCTTTCACCTCAATTATAAACGTTCCATCGCCTTCATTATTTATAGCCGGTTTATGGGAAAGATGGATGCTTACCATTCCATTATCGTGTGTATATTTAAAAGCGTTGGATAGCAGGTTGAATAATATCTTTTCAATTTTATCTTTATCAAAATAAATTTCCAGGTGCTCGATATCAGATGAAAATGAAAACCTGATTGTTTTTCTTTCAGCTATATCCATAAAAGAGTGGCTGATATCTTTGCAGAACTCCACAATGTCACCTATAGCAGGATATAATTTCACTTCCTGCACCTGCATTTTCCTGAAATCGAGCA
This sequence comes from Ferruginibacter sp., assembly GCA_040002495.1. Classification (GTDB taxonomy): domain Bacteria; phylum Bacteroidota; class Bacteroidia; order Chitinophagales; family Chitinophagaceae; genus Ferruginibacter. The sequence continues at coordinate 4,258 of JBDUEK010000108.1, read as the reverse complement.
GTTGGTTTACCAGGCTCAATAAACGTTTGGCATTCCGATGCACAAGGTTTAACTGCTTCTTCTGTTCTTCATCTGTTGCTTGTTTAATAATCTTGTCCAGGGGCGCTATGATCAGGCTCAGAGGCGTGCGAAATTCGTGGCTTACATTGGTGAAAAATTTTGTTTTTACCTGCTCTATAGCATGCGCCCTTTCTGCTTCCCTTCGCTGTTGTTCCACTTCATAACGCATATGAATACGATCGAGCGTAATACGCCGAATAAGAAAGAGTAAACCCAACATCAATATGGTATATATGATATAAGCAACAGCAGTTCGCCAGAATGGAGGCGCAATATCAATATCCAGTGTTTTTGCTTCACTCCATACGCCACTATTACTTAAAACTTTTACTTTAAAAGTATAATGGCCGGGATCAAGATTTGTATAAGTCGCTCTCCGCTGATTTGCATCGGTATATACCCAATCGGAATTGAATCCTTTCAACATGTATGCATATTTATCCCGGTTACTATGAGCAAAATCAAGCGAAGCAAATTCAATAGAAAAAATGTTTTCCTTATACTTTAACTTAATATGCTCAAGCTTTGATAATGACTGTTGCATCAGAACCCGGCCATTGATTAACTCGCCTGGTTTAACAGATTTATTTAAAATTTGCAGCTCTGTGAAAACTATCTTAGGATGATAAACCGGCTTTTTTATTTTATCAGGATTAATAATATTAAAACCGAAGGGGCCACCAAAAATTAGGTGACCTCCCTTTGTTTTGAGCGCCGCATTATCATTAAATTCCAGACCCTGAAGATTGTTCATCTCATTATAATTTATGACAGAAAAACTCAGGCCGTTTTCATTTTGCTTAGGAATAGCATTGCACAAACCGTTTGGTGTGGAAATCCAAAGTGTTTGCTGATTGTCTTCAACAATATTCAATATTAAATTATCGGGTAAGCCATCCGAGGTGGTAAATAACTGAAAAGCTTTAGTTTGTGCATCAAACAAATTCAAACCTTCCGTGGTTCCTGCCCAAATTCTTCCTTTGCTATCTTCAAAAAGACAAATAATATTATCCCCACTTAAACTGCCTTTGACATCTGAATGCCGGTATAAAACAGGCGGCCCACCAGATTTATTGATAACTGCCAATCCATTTTCTGCACCAACCCATAAATTCCCCTCCCGATCCTGAAGGATAGCAGAAATATAATTGGAACGTAAGCTACCCGCCCTTCCTTCTTTATACTGAAAATGTTCAAACCGGCCTGTTCTTCTGTCAAGCAGATCCAACCCGCCGCCCAAAGTACCTATCCATAAATGCTGATCCCTGTCTTCAAATATTTCCCATACATTGTCGTTTGACAAGCTGGTAGTATCATTATCATTGTGTTTGTAGCGAATGAAATTTTTTCCATCGAAGCTGTTGAGTCCACCATAGTAAGTTCCTATCCAAAGTATGTCTTCATGGTCTATCCACAAACTAACAATCACGTTATTGCTCAGGCTGTTTTCATTTGCCGGATCATGCAGGTATTGTTTGAATGTATTGTTTTCCTTGTTGAAATAAATCAATCCTCCACCATTGGTTCCGATCCAGATATTTCCCCGCTTGTCTTCAACAAAGCGGTTGACATCATCATAAGGAAGGCTTTTCGGATTCGACTCCTGGTGATGATACAATGGAAATTGTACAATATTGCTATTTAAATAATTAATCCCCTGTTTGTAAGTTCCCAGCCAGATAATCCCATTATCATCTTTATAAATAGAGGTGACAGAGTTTTGTCCAAGGCTCCGGGGATCTTTGGGATCGTTCAGCAAATAACTGGTTTGAAAGTTTTTTCTTTTATCGATCAGCGTTACTCCCCCATGGTCCGTTGCCACCCACATCAAACCGTCATCATCCTGAACGACCTGGCTCACCAGGTTTGAACTCAACTTCGAGGGTGAAGTATTTTCACTAAACTGCCTGATTGAATTATCCTGTGGGTGAAAAAGAAATGTTCCATTAGTATCATACCAAAGCCAGATATCTCCGTCATTATCTACAAAAAGATTACTGGGGTTACCTTCCTTATTCAGTTCCTGAAATGTTGTACAGGAAAAAACGGAGGTGTTTGATTTTATATCATATTTCTGCAAAAAACCGCTTTCATACAACAGCCAAAGCCTTCCATCTTTTGTTTCTTTAAGTGAGGTGATCCTTTTTTTTTCGTTTAACCGGATATTGTTGCTTATTAGCATATTTTTTTTATCGACACCTGAATACATGTACAGGTCACCGTTATCATAAAGAAACCAATACCTGCCGTTGTTTCCTTTTACAATTTTGGCAATCGTACCGGACGGTAAACCCAGGGAATTTAAATAGCGATAATAATTAAAATCAAACTTTTCCGTATTCGAACTATAGACACATGCCCCTCCTCTTGTGTTTACCCACATCTTGCCGCCCGGTAGTTCATAAAGTGACAGGATATCATTATCTAACAGCGAAGAGCTATCATTACGTTGCTTACGATATACCTTAAATGAATATCCGTCGTACCGGTTAAGGCCCGACAAAGTGCCGAACCATAAAAATCCATCCGGATCTTTTAGTATTGCATTGACCTGGTTTTGGGAAAGACCATTGTAAGTATTAAGCTTGGAAAAATTATAATATGCGCTCTGACTAAAAACAGATAGCGATAGCATGAACCAAAGGATCAAAAGGACAAGACGCATCACAGTTAATTAAGTTAGAAGAGAAATTCATAAGCCAATTTTCTCCAGAATTTTGAATGCAAGTTACTAAAATTAAAAGTTTGGAATTTTTGCTGTGAAAAATCAGGTGTGGGTAGCAGTGCCGGTTTATATTTTAGTGGCCATCGCAAAAAAAACGATTTATTTTAAAACAAACCATCTATGAAATCTGGAAGATTTATAGCATCCCTACTTTTGATAAAACACCCATTAATCAAATGTTTTAGCAAACTTCAATACTTCATTTCAAAGAACGACAAAATAATTAACTGACTACCTCCGATTCATTACGCAACGCTAATAAAAATTAATAAAACCTTATTTTCAACTTTTACCTGCCAAGCCGATCCGATTACAACGAGCGTTTTTTCTCACTTTTTTGGATGACGTTTTTAGTGCAATTGGTTCAATCGCTTATTTCCTCATTCAATATATCTAAATCATTTATTATGGTAGCATTAAACATTTTTAGTTTTAATTTTTCATACGGGTTCTCAGAAACTAAACCCATAAATTCACCAGAAGAAAGGGCGACTATTTTGGACGCTTGTATTGTATGGCTTATGGAAGTATCAGTAAAGTTTACGGAAACAAGTTGACCCTATTGGATTCGAACTCAACAGACTAATCGACTTCAACACTCTATGCATCAGAAGGTAAAAATGAAAAAATATTCGAAATAAAAAACCCGCAATGAATGCGGGTTTTAGCCTGTACAAAAAAAGTCGTCCTCCCTGTACAATTTTCGAACTTATTTATAATGGATTTACAACGATTGGCAAGTATTGTGGCATTGTAATCAGTGCTTTTCAATTTTATTCAGCGAAGAGATTTACCCACTGTTCTGACTTATCAGTCAAATATTGACTTCATCTTCCTTCTATTTAAAAAGGCTTATTGGAATAGAATTGCCGATCGCTGCATAGCCTGCTGTGTTTGGATGTACGTAGTCGCCTGTCCATTCACTCCTGATTCGCAATGGGTTTGTTGCCGGATCTTTTACCACTTCTTCAAAGTCAAGTACCGCATCAAAGTTTCCGGGTGTGCGGATCCATATATTGATTGCCTGCCGGGTGGCTTCATTTTCTACTGTGTATTTTCTGGAGTTGCCAATGGGAAGCAGGGTGGCGCCATATACTTTAATTCCTTTGGCATGTGCCTGTGCCACCATCGAGGCATAAGCAGCGGTAATGTCAGCAGCAGAAGCATGTTCGTAAGAAATATCATTGATACCTTCCAGCACAAGCAGGTAAGCTACATTTGGCCGGCTGAGAACGTCTTCTGCAAACCGATGTACACCCGATGGCCCGGCAAGGTCCGAAGACACGATCCGGTTTGAACCAATGCCCATGTTGATCACAGAAAACGGGGCGCCGGAAGGCAATACCGGTATACGACTGGAAAGAACATCCGGCCAGGTACCGTTCACATCGTTCATCGAAGCGGCACCATCCGTAATCGAGTTGCCAAAGCAGATGGCAACCTTCGTTTTTTTAGGTGCCCAAACCTGCAGGC
>JBDUEK010000107.1:0-16271 GCA_040002495.1 Ferruginibacter sp. | reverse complement strand
CAGGAATTTTTGGCAGAAAAAAATGGCGACTGAGTTTTTGAGCAGGCCCTAATTACACTGATGCCATCATAACCAACCGATGAAAGGATTGCAACGCAACGAAGATGCCATGAAACACTAAAGCCAGCATTCAAAAAAAACTTTCCCAACTCATTAAAGCCATGAATGTTTGCGACCTTTGATTTATTTCATGATTCGATATTTTTAATCCCGTTGCCCTTTTTTTATTTCCGGCACTAATAACTCCCCCTATACAAATGATCAAACTTTTTGCCGCCTTGTTTTTTTAATGGTATCTGCAGGCCGTTGGTGGTTTCCAACCAGGTAAACAGGTTGTCTTTCAAAGCAAGACCAATTTTATCCATCGCTTTGTTTCGTATAAGATTATTCATTTCATAAGGGTCATTTTCCAGGTCGTATAGTTCATTGATATCCCAGATGCCGTTGTAGAAAATGTATTTATACTTATCCGATCGTATTGCAAATGTGGTAGGTGTTTGCGGGAACGCCTGCTCCCAATAATATTCGTAAAATACTTTATTGCGCCAGGCAATATTTTGTCCTTTTAGTAATGGTAAAAAAGATTCTCCCTGCATCTGTGCCGGTTTGGGAATGCCTGCTATTTCGAGGAAAGTTGGTGCCAGGTCAATATTCAAAATCATTTGTGGAATTACTGAACCGGGTTTTACCATACCCGGTGCCCATACCAGCAAGGGCACACGCATACTGGCTTCATAAGCATTCCGCTTGTCAATCAATCCATGTTCACCAAACTGAAATCCATTATCACCCATATATACAATCATGGTATTGTTTGCAAGGCCATTTGTCTCTACCCATTCCATTACATGCTCAATGCTTTCGTCTACTGACTGCAATGTTTCCAGGTATAAATGATAAAATTCATCAAAAGGGATCTGCCCATCATACATATAGTCAACACCGTGCCAGCTATAGCGTTGCTCTCTTACCCATTTTGGAATGTCTTTATAATTTACCGGTGTTTTTGGTGCGGTTGCAATACCATAATGTTTGCTGCTATCTGTAACCGTAAGGTACATCGAAGGAGGACAAAGAATTGGCAGGTCCTTGTACATTCCAACATGCCTTGGCGCTGGTTTAAATTCGGCATGTACACCTTTGTGTGAGAGGTATAAACAAAATGGTTTTTCTTTTACTGTATTCATCCAGTTGATGGCTCTGTCTGTTAATTCGTCGGTAACATACATTTCGTTGCCTGACTTTTCGTGCTTACCATTTACATTGAATGTATTGCCATAATAAACTCCTTGTCCTTCAAAGCTTACCCATTCATCAAAGCCCGGCTGAGGATTGTCGCCGGTATTACCCATATGCCATTTACCCAGGAAAGCAGTTTTGTATCCTTTCTTTTGCAGGTATTGCGGATAAAATATAAGGTTGGTTGGTAATGGAGCCGAATTATCAACTACCGTATGTGTGTGTGCATATTGGCCGGTTAAAATAGAAGCCCGGCTGGGCGAACAGAGCGAAGTAGTTACAAATGCATTTTTTAAATGAGCGCCTTCTTTAGCCATTCTATCCATACCCGGCGTTTGTAAGCCCGGCACAGTGTTCATAAAACTCATAAAGTCGTAGCGATGATCATCTGCAAGAATAAAAATTATATTCATTGGTTTTGCCGGTTTCTGCGCCAGCAAAAAAATGGATGGTACAATAAAAAGCAATGCGGTTAAAGTAAGGAGTTTTTTCATATAGCTTTTTTGTTTGTACTTAATTTATTCAGTATAAATATCGCATCCATTTACAAGGTAAGGATTAACCATATTTATCTGAAATTACGGAGGATGAAATTTAGGACAGATACTTGCAGGTATGGATAAGAATGCCTTCAGCCCCTGGCTTTTACTGGTTTATATTTATCCATCCATAAATCATTTTTATCAGTTTGAATAGTTGTTGTACGAATAGTATAAATTGGTAAGCTAAATTTATACATCTATTATTTAATGTGCTTATTATGAAAAAACAATTGTTGCTATGTTTAACAATGCTCTTGCTTTATGTAGCCGGATTTTGTCAGAACAATGATTATGTACAAGACTATACCAAATTTAAAGGGCTTGCACTTACACCTCCCATGGGGTGGAATAGCTGGAACAAATTCGCCTGCAATGTAGATGAGGCCTTGATCCGGGAAACAGCGGATGCTATGGTTAGTTCGGGAATGAAGGCTGCCGGTTATACCTATATCAACATTGACGATTGCTGGCATGGCGACCGGGATAGTTTAGGATTTATTCATCCCGATGCCAAACGTTTCCCATCGGGTATGAAGGCGCTTGCAGATTACATACATTCAAAGGGATTAAAAATTGGTATTTATTCTGATGCCGGATCGCAAACCTGTGGCGGCAGGCCGGGTAGCAGGGGATATGAGTTTCAGGACGCAATGACTTATGCCAATTGGGGAATTGATTATTTAAAATATGACTGGTGCTACACAGATGGATTAAAGGCGGAAGGTGCTTACAAAACTATCACTGCTGCCTTGCGTAAAGCAGGCAGGCCAATTGTGCTGAGCATGTGCGAATGGGGACAAAGCAAGCCATGGGAATGGGCCGCTTCAACCGGACATTTATGGCGTACTGCCGGTGATATTTTTAATTGTTTTGATTGTGTAGAAGATCACGGATCATGGAAATCCTGGGGTGTGATGCAGATACTTGACATGCAGGTTGAGTTGCGTAAATATGCAGGTCCCGGACATTGGAATGATCCCGACATGCTGGAAATTGGTAATGGCAAATTAACACCTGCGGAAGACAGGGCGCATTTTACCATGTGGGCTATGTTGGCGGCTCCGTTAATTGCCGGTAACGATCTACGCAGTATGACGAGAGAAACGATGGAGGTGTTAACAAATAAAGAGGTTATTGCCTTAAACCAGGATTCATTGGGTATACAAAGTTTTAGATATGCAGTAAAAGACAGTGTTGAAACCTGGTTTAAACCATTGGCGAATGGTGATTGGGCAGTATGTTTTCTTAACAGAAGCGTGCTTACAAAAAATGTAAATTTTAGCTGGAAAAATGAACTTGTAAAAGATATGGATTTTAACAAGGCACTAAATACACAACAGGCAAATTATACCTTGGAAAATCTTTGGACAAAAGAGAAATTGGGTTCAACCAAACAGTCATTGATTGTGTCAATTCCTGCACATGATGTGCTGGTATACAGGCTGCGAAAAATTTAACTATTAAGTTTATAAAAAAACGAGCCATTCAATTTGAATGGCTCGTTTTTTCTTGAAGTATGGATACAGGAGTTTAGTCGGACACCACTAATAATTTTAAAAAATAAGTTCACTCCGTTTGTGTATTCTTTGGTTAGCTCGTCCTTTATCAAACCCAATCTCGTATGGTTATTGTCACATTGGTTTTAATCACATTTTAATGTGGCTTTAATTTTGACATAATAGTATGATGGTATTTTTATTAAAAAGATATTTAATGAAATCACTTTAGTCGACGCATCAGGAATGAGCTAAAAGCAAAACTTAAAAGGAACAGAGTTGGAAGAAAGTTTTTTTCAAATCGATTCCCATTACTGAGTAATCCCCCCGTAATTATTCAAGACCGAAATTTTATGGCAAAGGATTTTCAATCTAAAAAAATTTGCCGCATTAAATCATCGTCGATATGCTGAGTGCGGTTTTGTTTGCAGGCGGATACATTTACTTCCTGCGCTATCAGGTATGGGAATTTGCCACACGGTTTTAATCGGCTTTTAGTGTAATTTTAAGAAGTCCATCTGTTTACGGAGTTTAATAATCCGAATACATCGTGGCAGGCGAAAAATAATTAAACAGATTCAATGAATTTGTTTTTCGCTTTCAATCAAATAATAAAAATTTATATGGCTAACGAAATAATAGAGGTTAGATCCCTTACGCTTGAAGACTATCAAACGTTAAAAGATGCAATGATTAAAGCTTATGCAAGCTTTGGTGGACAATACTGGAAGGAGGAGTCATTAAAGCGCCTGCTGCAAAAATTTCCCGATGGACAAATTGTGATGACACTTGATGGAAAAGTGGTTGGATGTGCGTTATCGCTGATTGTGAAATATGAAAAATTTGGCGACAATCATACCTACCGCGACATTACGGGAAATTTTAGTTTTGAAACACACGATCCTAAAGGCGATACACTTTATGGGATCGAAGTATTTGTACATCCCGATTACCGCGGACTGCGTTTGGCAAGAAGATTATATGATGCAAGAAAAACTCTTTGCGAACGCCTTAATTTAAAAATGATCATTGCTGGTGGACGTATTCCAAAATATGGTATGTATGCCGACGAATTGTCTCCCAAGCAATACATTGATAAAGTAAAAAAACGGGAGATATATGACCCAACACTAACTTTTCAATTGGCAAATGATTTCCAGGTTAAAAGAATTTTACGAAATTATTTACCGGAAGATGAAGAAAGCAAAGGATTTGCTACACTGTTGATTTGGCACAATGTGTACCATGATACAGAAGAAAATATTTTACTGCGTAAAAAAGACATTGTAAGAATAGGGGTGGTGCAATGGCAGATGCGGCCGTATTTAACAACGGAGGATTTACTAACGCAGGTCGAATATTTTGTAGATGCAGTGAGCGATTATCAATCAGATTTTATTTTATTTCCGGAGTTGTTTAATGCACCGCTGATGGGTAATTTTAATAACATGGATAGCCGTCACGCCATCAGGGAGCTGGCGAAATTTACTGAGCATATTGTTGCAGCTATGAGTAAAATGGCAGTATCGTACAATGTAAATATCATTGCCGGCAGTATGGCCGAAATCAGGGATGATCAAGTGTATAACGTATCCTATGTACTGCAAAGGAACGGGCAAATTGATAGTGTGTGTAAATTGCACATTACACCGTCTGAAGAATACGACTGGCACATACAAGGCGGCAATGAAATAAAAGTAATTAATACAGATGCTGGTAAAATAGGGGTACAAATTTGTTATGATGTGGAGTTTCCGGAAATGACCAGGAAGCTGGCAGAAGATGGCTTGCAGATATTGTTTGTGCCATTTTTAACAGATACTCAAAATGCTTATAACCGGGTGCGCTTTTGTGCCCAGGCAAGAGCCATTGAAAACGAATGTTTTGTTGCTATAGCAGGTAACGTGGGTAATCTGCCTAAAGTAACCAATATGGATCTTCAGTTTGCACAGTCTGCTGTTTTAACGCCGTCCGATTTTGCATTTCCGGTTAATTGTATAAAGGCTGAAGCCACCCCTAATACGGAGATGATAGTGGTGAGCGATGTGGATCTTTCTTTACTAACCGAGTTACACAATTACGGTAGTGTACAAACGCTGAAAGATCGCAGGTTGGATGTATACCAGTTAACTTTCCAGGAAGCACCTGAAATAAAGCCAATAGAAGAAAAGCCGATATTAGCAGTAGACTAAATATTTTCATCGGTTTCAATATTTGTTGATACTACTGGTAGCAATTTAAGATATTGTACATTATTAAGTGTCCTGAACCAAAACAGTAAATATATTTTTATACAATATTAATTCTACTTTGACATATTTATAAAAATGTAGCTCACGGTTACGATAGTTTAATTATGGAACGAAAAAGATGCCATGAAAAAATACAGTACAAGTGAGTGACACAACGATGCCGCCATAAAAAACTTCTGCTGGTCAACAAAAAAACACAAAGGTTTGACTTGTCAAAGTAGAATTAAATGCCGGCAATAAACTTATTGTCGGCATTTATTGTTTGAAAAATTGATAGGTTATTTGCTGTTTATTTTTTCTGATTAAATCATTAACTATCTTCAATCAGATTTTTTTATTATTCAATCTTGCTTGTTATGTCATCGGCAAAAAAATTAAATACCTGGCTGGCTACAGCTATTTGTGGTAACGATATTACTTCCTCCTGTTTGTACGTGTCTGCAATTACGATTGCAATGGCAGGTCAGTACGCATGGATCGCACTATTGATGGTGAGTGCAGTGTTATTTCTGTTTAGGAAAATATATGGTGAAGTAGTAGGTGCACTACCATTAAACGGGGGCGCCTATAATGTGCTGCTAAACACTACCACCAAAAGCAATGCTTCGGTAGCTGCCTGTCTTACAATATTGTCCTATATGGCAACCGCTGTTATATCTGCAAGCGAAGCCATGCATTACCTGCAACATAATTTTCATGCGTTGAATGTACTGTATGCAACACTTGGACTATTATTTATTTTTTTATGTCTTACCATATTGGGTATTTCAGAAAGTGCCATCGTTGCATTGGTTATTTTTTTACTACATCTTGCATCCATGGCCTTGCTTATTTTCAGTGCCTTCTATTTTATTTTTCAAAACGGACCTGCCATTTTCCAGGCAAATTTTTCATTACCGGTTAAAGGGGGAGGAATAGGGAAGGCGTTATTTTTTGGGTTTAGTGCAGCTATGTTGGGTATATCCGGATTTGAAAGTTCTGCCAATTTTGTAGAGGAACAACAGAAAGGGGTCTTCCCAAAAACATTGCGAAACATGTGGATTGCGGTTACCGTTTTAAATCCGCTGATTGCATTACTGGCCATCGCTGTAATGCCTGTTATCCAGGTCGAATCTCACCAATCATCTTTATTAAGTTATATGGCTTCGCTAACCGGGGGAAATTGGTTGGCTACCATCATTTCATTTAATGCAGTAACTGTATTAAGTGGTGCGGTGCTTACCTCTTTTGTAGGTGTAAATGGGTTGATGAAGCGAATGACACTCGACAGAATATTACCACAGTTTTTTTTAAAAGAAAATAAACGAGGTAGCAGCTATCGTATTTTGATTACATTTTTCTTGCTGTGCATTTCTGTGCTATTTGTTACAAATGGACAACTGGGGCCACTTGCCGGTGTGTACACCATCTCTTTTTTATTGGTGATGGCGTTTTTTGCACTGGGAAACCTGATGTTGAAAATAAGGCGAACCCGCTTGCCAAGGCCCGAGTATGCCACGCCTTTTATAGTAGTATTGGCCCTGGCCGCAATAGCGCTTGCATTATACGGAAATGTAAAAATGCAGCCTGCCTACCTGGTAGTTTTTCTTCAATATTTTGTTCCGGCAATTTTACTTATTTACGGGATGCTTAACAGGAACCATATTATGCAATTTGTGCTAAGCCTGCTTAAAAATATTACCGATAACTTACGCAAATTTGCATTGCTGAGCCGGATAAAAATAAATAAGTTGGTCAATAAACTGCATGATCAGGATTTTGTGTTTTTTTCAAAAGGTGATGACATTGCCACTTTAAATAAAGTGATGATTTATGTACAGGAAAATGAAATAACACGTAGCATGAAAATAGTTACTGTACTTAAAGAACATCAACATGCACCCCAACAATTTTTAAGTGACTTTGAAGTACTTGACCGGGCGTATCCAAATATTAAAATGGAATATATAACCGTTGAAGGAGAATTTGGCCCCGAACTGATTGATAAATTAAGTGAGCAATGGAACGTACCCAAAAACTTTATGTTCATTAGTTCACCCGGCGAGAAATTTACCTACCGCGTATCCGAATTGGGTGGTGTTAGATTAATTTTGTAGTTATCAATTTTCAACCATTTTATCATCAGTTGCCGGTAAGGATGGAACACCTTTGTCACTATGAATAATTTCTTCAATGGTTCTGTTAAGCCTGCTTTTTTCCGCAGCAAACGCCATCAAATGACTTTCGATAGAAACTTCAATAGTAGAGCTCAAGAGTGTTTTATCATTTTGTGCAACCGCCTGCACCCAGTCTTTTACCAGTTCATGATCGCCACCACCATGTTCATCTGTTTTTAGTTTCCAGGAAGTTTGTTTCCTTGTTTTAAAATCAGTCATAATAATGGTTTCCATATCGCCTACAATATCACCTTTCGATCCCATAATGCGTGTTCTTCTTCCTTCATACGATACGTGCGCTTCCATTGAAAATGCTGCCGTTACTCCATTTTCAAAAAGCATATTTACAGTCAGATGATCAGGCTGGTCATTATCCATCCGGTAAACGCACCGGCCATAATCAGTCGTTTTTAATTTCTGTAAGATGATGTCATTCCATTTTGATTTTTCATCGGGTAAATCAAAAACGTACAACCTTTTTTTATCACGCAGGTAAATTTGCAATGCAGAATACGGGCAACTGGATTCTACCTTGCATCCATCCGTGCAACGTTCTGTACTACCCTCCGGTGCGTTGGCAGTTTTAAACCAACTGAGATTACCGAAGCAATGTACATCGTGTGCGGGGCTATCTACCAACCAACGTATGATATCGGTATCATGACATGATTTTGCTAAAACAATTGGTGTGGCAGTTTTACTGTTTTTCCATTGTCCCCTTACATAAGAATGGCTCATGTGTATTTGTTCAATCGGCTCCATATGTTGCAGGCTGATTATATTTCCTATCAATCCGGTATCCAGTATTTGTTTTAATTCCCGGAAATAAGGAGCAAACCTAAGTACATGGCATACACCCACAATTTGTTTGGAATCCATTGCTTTTTTTAATATGAGCATGCACTCTTCTTCGGTAGGTGCAATTGGTTTTTCCAATAAGATATTGTAGCCGGCATCCAACGCGGCAAGGCAGGGTGCAATATGTACATTATCAGGCGTAGCAATAATTACAGCATCAGCAAATGTTTCCCGTTCAAATACCTGCTGCCAGTTGGTAAAGCAATTTGAATCCGAAATTTTATGTTTGAGTTTTGTTCTGCTTTGCCTTTCTGGAATCAGATCGGCAACTGCAATAATTTTTAATTCGGATGGATTTTTAATAGCATAATCTGCATATATAGATCCCCGGTGACCAGCCCCTATTAATATGGCTGTAACCGGTGTTTTTATTTTGATATGCCTGGGATTTTCATAAACATCTTTTTGTAAACCAAATTTTGAAGCCACTTCTTTCCATCTTAATGTGGCATTTTCTTTTGCAATATTTAACGAACGTAAAAATTCACGTGAAGAAATAAACTGACGTAAGGACATATATTTTAACTATTTAATTGATTAGATATGATCAACTGAATACCATCAACGGCAAGTTGCGGATCTGTATAAATTTAACGAAATGCCATGCCGTATCTGTGTATAGGGTAGATTCTAATGAGATTTTAATGAGAGACTAATCAAACTTTTAAGCCGGTGTTATAATATTGTAATATTAAAAAACTCACTTAATGTTAAAGCTTTTCAACAAAATTTTAGTGCCGGTCGATTTCTCGGCCAAATCAAAAAAAGCGGTTGAAAAAGCAATAGACATCGCAACACAATATCAATGTAGTATTCACTTGGTGCATGTTTTTACATTATCGCCTTTCTCCGCAATTTCTATGGCAGACGGACATATGGCTGTTCCATTAAATATAAATGACAACACAACTGATATTGAGTTACAACTACAAAAATTGTGTAGACATGCAACGGTGATAGCTGGTAATTCAGTAAAAATTACCTGCAGTTTAATAAAGGGAACCTGGGATGAAAGCATCATTGCGTTGGTAAATGAGAACAAATTTGATCTTGTTTTAATTGGTCAAAAAAGTAGAGGATTAAGAAGGCGAAAGATGATGCTTAACCCTGATAAGATAGCTGCTCAATCGAATGTGCCGGTAATAACTGTCCCTGTTAATCGTAGAATTGTGCGACTGTATTCAATAGTAATTCCAATTACAGATTTTTTGCCGGAAAGGAAATTGATGTATGGGGTTTATATCGCATCCAAGTATGATACCACCATAAAATTATTAGGTATTGAAAATGAGAAAACAAAAGACCGGGTACAATACTTTGTTGAAAAAGCTTATGAACTGATAAAAGATAACTCATCTGTAAGAGTTGAAACAGAAACTATTATGAGTTATAATGTAGCCGAAGCTGTTAACCAGTTTGCGATGCTTGAAGCGGCCGACCTGGTAATTTTAAATCCTGGTTTGCAAACAAAAATGCCTGGTTTCCTGGCAAATTTAATGGGAAATATTATTCAGAAATATTCAGCTCCGCCGGTACTTACTATCAATCCGGTATAAATTATATGACATCATTCAACAACATTTTAAATACTCAAAAACACAAAACAATTATATGAAACATTTATTTATTTTAACAACAGCATTATTGTTAACCGCATCCGTTACCAGGGCGCAAACAATAGAAGATGCTAAAAAGGATATTTATTACGAACGTTATGAAACGGCAAAAAATGAATTGCAGACAATTATCAAAAATCCGGAAGCTGATCCTGAGGCCTGGTATCTACTAAGTGAAATTTACCTGGAGCAAAAGAAACTTGATTCCGCCGTGACTGTGTTAAAGCCAAAGTATGATGCTTTTGTACAGCAGGATGTTTCCAAAAAATCTAATCCACTTGTGTATATGGGTTGGGCGCATGTATTGCTCGATTCCAACAAAACAACCGAAGCCCGTGCATTGATTGAAGATGTTTTATCTGCTTCAAAAAATAAAGATGCCACTGCTTTGTGGGCAGCCGGTAAAGCAAACGTAGAAAGCAAGCATGGCGATAGTTTGTGGGCAGTTGAGCTATTACAGCAAGCTGTGAAACGTGATAAGAAAAATGAGCAGATATATGTAACCTTAGGAGATGCGTACCGCAGACTAATCGATGGATCTAATGCCGTGATTGCTTACGACCAGGCACTGAACTACAAATCAGACTTTGCTGAAGCAATGTTTAAAAAAGGCCGTATTTATAAGTCGCAAAAAAATGCCATTATTTATGTTGATCGTTTTAACCAGGCGCTTCAAATGGATTCTACTTACACGCCTGCGTTGTACGAATTGTATTACTATTATTATTTCCGTGATGTTAACAAAGCCGCCGATTACCTGAATGCTTATATCCGTCATGCCGAACCATCAGCAGAGCATGAATATATGCTTGCCGATCTTAAATACGTTTCAAAGAAATTTAACGAAGCAATTACAGATGCAAAAAATATCATCAACAAATATGGAGAAGATGCAGAACCAAGAATGTATAAAATGATGGCATATAGTTATGCGTCATTGGGCGATTCTACCGCAGCATTAAATAATATGAATATCTATTTTGATAAGCAGGATGACACTTCTTTTGTATCAAAAGATTATGAGTTAAAGGCCAAGTTGCTTGAAAAATTAGATCCTGATACAACTGGAACGACAACGATCGAGTTATATCGTAAGGCAATTGCCATGGAAAAAGATACCTCTATTAAAGTGGACTACTATACCAGCCTTGCAGATTTACAAAAGGAATTGGGTAACAGGGAAAGAGAAGCTGTATGGAGAGAAAAAATTTATAAAATGAAGCCCAATGCTACAAATCTTGATTTGTACAAATGGGGAATGGCGCTTTATTCAGATAAAGATTATGTGGGTGCCGACACAGTATTTGCAATGTACGAGGATAAATATCCTGAGCAATTACATGGTTATTTATGGAGGGCAAGAGCCAATGCTTTGATTGATACTTCTATGACACTCGGCCTGGCTGTACCTCATTATATAAAACTTGCTGAAGTTGCAGAGCTGGATTCTGTAAAAAATGAAAGAATACTTTTAACAGCCTACGAATACCTGGGAGCATACGAAGCAAATATTACAAAGAACTATGTGAATTCAATTGTATGGTTTAATAAAATTCTCGCAATTGATCCTGAAAATGTGGACGCTAACAATAATGTAAAAATATTGAGCAAGTGGGTAGAAGAAGGCAAAGGAGTTAGTAATGAAACAAAGAGTGAAGCTACTGCAACCGATGAAAGTGGAACCAAGGGTAGCAAATAAAAAAACATAGAACAATATCTATCACATCATTTGCATATGAAAAGCAAACTTTAAATGTGTTTTTGAGTTTAAATTGAGGGCGCATTTTGCATCCTCTTTTTTATTGAATGCATAGGAGAATTATGGAAAGGAAGACAACTCCCGTGGTCGGTGCCCTTCACCGAACATAGCCTGTAGCCAGCTCTATCAAAACTAATTTACCAATAAAAAAGTTTCAATTTTTAATAAAGTAAGCGAATCGAAAAAGTGTTCGGTGAGGGCACCGACCACGGATGCAAAAAGCCACTTTAATTTTAAATAAAGTAAGTGAATGGGACAAGGTTCGGTGACGGTACTGACCATGGATACAAAGCAGATTTTTATGGCACTTGGTTTGCAACGCTTTCATTAAATAAGCAAGAGGATTGATGCTAAA
Source organism: Ferruginibacter sp. (assembly GCA_040002495.1). Taxonomy (GTDB): domain Bacteria; phylum Bacteroidota; class Bacteroidia; order Chitinophagales; family Chitinophagaceae; genus Ferruginibacter. The sequence goes on along the minus strand of JBDUEK010000107.1, from coordinate 3,998 downwards.
TGATTAAAGAAGCCGGGTGGTATATTTATTCGCAAACAACGAGGTGAATTTTGCTCAAATTGGTAATTGATTGCAACAGCAATTGTGATTAGTTATGGATTGCTTAATAGTTGGTTCTTTCCCTAATATTTCGTATTTATTTTTTCACTTTAAATTTTATATTATGCCGATCGTAAAAATTATCGAAGTAATCGCTTCTTCAGAAAAAGGAATTGATGATGCTGTACGTACTGCAGTTGCTGAAGCATCTAAAACAATTCATAACATAGATTCTGTTTATGTAAAGGATATAAAGGCGCATGTTGCCAATGGCCAGGTTACTACTTTTGGATGTGTTTGTAAAATTTCCTTCAGGCTGGATTAAAAAATTTCGATCAACCTCATGTATTTACAAGGTTGATTTTTGAGCAATTGTTTGATTGCATTGCATACACAAAATAAAAAAGGGTCTGGGTAAATACTCCGGCCCTTTTTATACTTAATCGTACATAGCTATGTTACCATAACTATTAGTTTTTACTATTATTTTACAGCCAACAATTCCACCATTTCAATCACGGGTGGTGTTGATAACAATGCATCTGCATTAGCCATTAAGGCAGCGGCAATCTTACCTTCCAGGTGTGCCTTTCTTCCAGCCTCTGTCTCAAACGTATCAAAAATGCCAAAGGTAGATGGCCCTATTTTCAATGCATACCAGTTTACTGTTTCCGGCTCATCCATTGCAAGTGGCAAAGCACTTTTTAAGAAATCAGCTACTTCCTGTTCTTTTCCCGGCCTGGCTTCAAGCCTGGCAAGTAATGCGAATTTTTGCATGAGGTTAAGTTTTTAAGTGTGAATGTATATATACGTTTTAATGCGGTGAATGGTTGACTTGCCATTCAATATTATTGCTAAGGTATTAGTTAAAATAAAAGATCCCCTGCGCCGGGGATCTTTTATCAATCAATCGTACTAAAAAATTACGATTAATTATTGCTGTATATTTTCGGATGCATTTTGCTCTCCTTTTGAACTTTTTCTTTTAAATAAAGAAGCATCAATTTTTCCAAAGCGATAGCTAAAGTTAAGTCTAACCATTTGCGGGTCACGCAGGCGATCGTAATTCTGTATGAAATACTCGCTGCTTGAATATTGGCTGCTGATACGTGTTTTAAATATATCATTGATACTAAGTGATACGGAAGCTGCATTGTTTTTCAGGAAGCTTTTCTTAACTGCAAGATCCATTCCCCAGGATGCCTTGATGTAACCTTGTGATGAACTCTGGCTTTGGTTCCATGGCCCACCGCCCATACCACCACTGTTGGAGTTTACCGGTAAATTACTTTTTGACTGATAGGTGGTAGTAAATTGTATCGCAAAGTTGGAAGGCAGTTTAAAATTGCTGTTGAACTTTCCAAACAAACTCCATATTGCTGCCTGTGAGCTGGTATTTATATTCGCTGTATTAACTTTTGAATTATATAAGTTCAGGTTTGTGCTGATATCCCACCATTTGGTTAAATAATTTTGAGCGGTTACTTCAGCACCGGTTGAGTAGCTTGAGTTGGCATTGATATAAGTATTCAATAAATCATCATCCCCGGTGATAGGATTTAATTCCTGTGTGAGGTAACGTGTAATAAGGTTGTTGGTATGTTTGTAATAGATAGAACCCAATAGAGTGTTGTTGCCTGTAAATGTTTTCAGGTACGATAATTCAAGTGACTGTGTAAACTCAGGCACCAGGTTAGGATTACCCTTTGTAATATTTAGTTTGTCCGAATAATCTGTAAAGGGAATCAACTGAAAAAAGTTGGGCCTGTTAATTCGGCGGCTGTAACTTAATTGCAACTGCTGCTTGTTGAACAATTGTTGACTAAGAAAAACGGACGGAAACAAACTAACGGGGTAGCTGTTTTTAAACGTTTCGCCTGTGTTCGTTAAAGTACCGTTGTAGTTGGAGCTTTCTGCCCTTACACCCAATTTATAAGTGAAATCTTTTATCGCACTACCAAAAGTGGCATAAGCTGCATAAACGTTATCAGTATTTTTGAAGTTGCTTGTTGCAGATGGAACAATCACATATTGGTCTACCGATGCATCATAAATATAATTTGAATTCAGGTTGATACGGCTACGAATTGCCGCTCTTACACCTGTTTCTATTTTGGTTGTTTTGCTAAATGGTTTTACAAAGTCAGATTGTATCGTGTAGTTTTTATCTGAACCGCTGCCAATTGTATTTTGTAATTCAGTATTGTTGATGGTGCTGCTATTTCCTGCATAATAATTACTTGTAATCAGGGAATTGTTTTCATTCTTACCTCCAAAGTAGTTGGCATCAATCGTTAGTTCCTGACCTTCTGTTGGAAATAATTGTTTAAATCCAAATACAAGTCCCTGGCCGTTGAAATTCCTTGTGCCGGTAGTATTACGTTCGCTCAAACTGGTGGTTTTTACACTGCTGTACAAACTGTCTGTTGAAATACTAATTTGCTCATTGGGGTTAAATTGGCCATGTACTTTAATGCCGGTTAAAGACAAAGTAGTTCTATTGGTAACCAGGTAATCAATACCAACTTTTCCAAAAAGAAAACCACCGGTTGTTTTATTGAAATTGTTTTGAAAAACGGTTGTTTGTGGTACATCCAGTAAATTGATACGGTCTGTTGTTCCTGTTGTGCGTCCCTTATTTTGGTTTACATTCAGTGCCGCAGTAAAATTGAATTTATTTTGACGAATACTAAAATCACCACCACCGTTAAAAGCACCGCGTTTATCAACACCGGCTCTTACGCTACCATTATAGCCTGTTTTTTTATTTTTCTTAAGCACAATATTCAATATGCCGGCACCACCACCAGATGCATCATATTTTGCAGATGGGTTGGTAATTACTTCTACGGATTCAATTGCATCTGCAGGTATTTGCTCCAACGTAAGTGTGGTTGGCCTGCCATCTACCAATAATTGCGGGGCACTGTTACGCATGGTAACATTACCATCAATATCTACATTTATTGAAGGCACATTGCGCATCACATCCAGGCCAGTTCCACCAGCGCTCATGATGTTTTTTTCTACGTTAAATATTTTCTTTTCACCATCCAGGCGTATTGATGGCGCAACCGATCTTACAGTAACATCCTGTAATTGTTTTGCATCAGCCGTAAGCGAAATGTTACCAAGGTCTTTCTCAAACGAAGGCATACTAAATCCCTGCGGAGGAGCAGCGGGTGTACCTGCCGGCTTTTTAGGCATAAAGGAAACTTCCTGGTCAATTGGTTTAAAGCCGGTAGCACTTATTTTTAAAACGAGTTTGCCCATCACTGGTAATCCCTCAAAATTAAAATCACCATTGTTTGCTGATACCATCGCTTTCAACAAAACCTGTTTCATTTTTTTTGAAGCGCTATCTATTTTATTTTGCATCAATATCACCGAAGCATCACCTACAGGCTTGCCATCAGCATCTAATAATTTTCCATAAATATGGCCGATATCTCCAGCCATTTGCATTTGGCCATTGCCTGGTCTTCCGGCAGGCATTTGTGCAAATGCACCTGTTGAAACAATGATAACGGCCATTAGTAACAGTAACTTTTTCATTTAATTTTTATTTGAATACAAAATTAGTTGTAGCCGCGGGTGATTTTGGCTAAATGAGATAAGGTGGTAAAATGTTGCGACGAAAAGGGGAGTGAGATGCTTTTATCTACCGGAAGATTGACGAAACAAAAGTCTGAAACTAACACACGAACGCTTGCGGATAATGGATTGGTTCCGTGCGGTGGTTATACTTTACACTATATGGGGGTGTGTAATAGGCAACAATATTCATAAGACATTTTATGCAGCGGGAAGTATGGTATACCTGTTTCTTAGTTTTGAAGACCCCTTAATTGCATTAGCCTTTTAATTGTATTGCCCTTTAATTGCAATGTATTTTTGAATTGCTCTGTCCTTTTGAATTGCACTGTCCTTTAGGGCAGTGATCAATGAAACCATCCTTC
>JBDUEK010000106.1:0-16428 GCA_040002495.1 Ferruginibacter sp. | reverse complement strand
GTGCTGGGAGTAAAAGCCATCACATTTGTACAGGCACTGGGAATTTTATTGCTGAGTAAAATATTGTTTGGAGGATTTCATGGTAAGGGCCGGGGCTTTCGTGGAAGAAATGGCGGGCCTATGTGGAATGAAAACATGAAAGAAAAATGGAGTACAATGACACCTGAAGAAAGAGATCGTTTTAAATCGGAATGGAGAAACAGGTGTGGATCGGGATGGAGAAGAACCCCAAAAACAAGTAGCGAAGAAACTGATGTAACGACGGATTAAAGCATGTGCATAAAAACAATTGTATTTAAATATTTTAATCAACTTTTTGCATGGACATCTTAGTTTTTAAAACCAATCTGAGCGATGCACAACACATAAAAGCTGTAGAACCTACACTTGATATTCATCCTTTGATTTATCAATGGAATGTAGATCTGCATGATTGCGATAATATATTAAGGGTGTTGTCAAATAGCATTGCCGCGGAAGAAGTAGAAAATTTGTTGATGAGTGCAGGGTATTATTGTGAAGAGTTGAAATAAAAAACAGCATGCCCCCGGCCCCTAAAGGGGAGTTTGATGCACAGTATACTGTTTCATCAAACTCCCCTTTATTTTTAATGTAGTGAATTCTAAATACTCTTCAGTTACTCCCCTTTAGGGGCTGGGGGCGACTGCCTTGCCCTACATATTCCGCCTGTATTGCCCGCCCACACTATAAAGTGCATTGGTTATCTGCCCGAGAGAACAGTATTTTACAGTTTCCATTAGCTCCTCAAACAGGTTCTCATTATTTACAGCAACCTGCTGCAAATGTTTCAACATGGCGGCGGATTTTTTGGCGTGTCGTTCATGAAATGCCAGCAAGGTTTTTATCTGGAATTCCTTTTCTTCGGTTGTACTGCGAATTACTTCTGAAGGCAAAATGGTGGGGCTTCCTTTTTTATTCAGGAAAGTATTTACGCCAACAATTGGAAAATCGCCGGTATGTTTGAGTGTTTCGTAATACAAACTTTCTTCCTGAATTTTATTACGCTGGTACATACGTTCCATGGCACCTAACACGCCGCCTCTTTCGCTCAATCTTTCAAACTCTTTCATTACGGCTTCTTCTACCAGGTCGGTTAATTCTTCTATTAAAAATGAGCCCTGGTTTGGGTTTTCATTTTTGGCGGTACCCAGTTCCCGGTTAATGATAAGCTGTATGGCCATCGCCCTACGTACGCTTTCTTCCGTTGGAGTAGTAATGGCTTCATCGTAAGCATTTGTATGTAGGGAATTGCAGTTATCATAAATAGCATACAATGCCTGTAGCGTAGTGCGTATATCGTTGAAATCTATTTCCTGTGCATGCAAGCTTCTGCCACTGGTTTGAATATGATATTTCAATTTCTGGCTACGGCTGTTGGCTTTGTATTTATACTTCATGGCTTTGGCCCAAATACGGCGGGCCACACGGCCAATTACGCTATACTCCGGATCCATGCCGTTGCTAAAAAAGAAAGACAGATTAGGAGCAAAATCATCAATGCTCATCCCCCTGCTTAAATAATATTCAACATAGGTAAATCCATTGGCAAGCGTAAATGCCAACTGGCTAATAGGGTTTGCACCCGCCTCGGCAATATGATATCCACTTATACTTACACTGTAAAAATTCTGTACCTTATTGTTAATAAAATAGGCCTGCACATCGCCCATTAATTTTAATGCAAATTCGGTTGAGAAAATGCAGGTATTTTGCGCCTGGTCTTCTTTTAAAATATCAGCCTGCACGGTGCCTCGTACAGTAGCAAGCGCCGTTGCTTTTATTTTTTCATACACTTCGGGTGGCAAAACATCTTTACCACTCAATCCCAGCAAACGCAGGCCAAGCCCATTGTTACCAACCGGCAATGCTGCATTATTTTCTCCTGAAGCTTGTTTTATTTCTTCTGTTGAAGACAAAATTTTGGGAAGCATTGTTGGATGAATAGGCTTGCCATCAGTACCAATATATTTTGGCAGATCATCAATATTAAACAGGGATTCGATGATGCTATTTACTCCCTCTCTTAAATTATTTTCAACGATATATTTTTCACATTGCTGATCAATGGCTGCATTCATAAAGAAAGCCAATAGTATGGGCGCAGGGCCATTAATGGTCATGCTCACTGATGTTTTAGGATCACAAAGATTGAAACCGCTGTACAATTTTTTTGCATCATCTACCGTGGCAATACTTACGCCGCTGTTACCCACTTTGCCAAAAATATCGGGCCTGTAATCCGGATCTTCTCCATACAATGTAACGCTGTCAAATGCGGTAGATAATCTCTTGGCTGGTTGTCCCTGGCTTACATAATGAAACCGCCTGTTGGTTCTTTCCGGACCACCTTCACCAGCAAACATTCTTGTAGGATCCTCCTCTGCCCTTTTTAATGGAAACACACCGGCAGTGTAAGGAAATTGTCCGGGGAAATTTTCCTGTATGCGCCATCTTACAATATCGCCCCAATCTTTAAAACGTGGTACTGCTATTTTCGGGATTTTTGTATGAGACAAGGATTCAAAAAACAAGGGTTGTTTTATAATCTTTCCCCTAACATCATACTCAAAAAAATCATTTTTATACCGTGCTTTTGTATGCTCCCATTCATCCAATAATTTTTTACATAGTGGAAATAGTTTTTCTTCAAGATCGTCTTTTACTTCTTCCAAAGCCTTAACAGCAGGCCCTTCCATAGTTGTTTCATCCTGCTCTTTTAATAACTGCAATGCACCACTTACCTGGTAAAGCTTGCTGGCGATTGCTGACTGTTCTACTCCCAGTTTGTTATAGTCTTCAATTTCTTCTACTATTTCGGCCAGGTAGCGTACACGCTTAGGTGGAATAATGGCCGACTGGCTGCTAGTATTTTGTGTGTGGGCATGATGGATAATGTCGCCCTTAAATTTTACGTTAGTTTTTTCAGCAACCTGCTCCATCAGCCTTTCAAATAATTCGTTGATCCCGGCATCATTGAATTGTGCTGCGATGGTTCCTACTATTGGCAGTTCTTCATCTTTTGCCTCCCACAAACCATGGTTGCGTTTGTACTGTTTACGTACATCATGCAACGCATCCAGGGCACCCGCCTTATCAAATTTATTGATGCAAACCACGTCTGCATAATCGAGCATATTTATTTTTTCCAATTGAGATGCTGCCCCGTATTCAGGCGTCATTACGTACATGCTGATGTCTACATATTCCAATATAGAAGCATCGCTTTGGCCAACTCCGGCACTTTCTAAAATAATAAAATCGTAGGCTGCTTCTTTACAAATATCGATGGCTTCCTGTACATACTGGCTAAGCGCTTTATCGCTTTCCCTGGTAGCAAGGCTTCGCATATATGCCCTGGGCGATGAGATGGCATTCATCCTTATCCTGTCACCCAATAATGCTCCACCTGTTTTTTTCTTGGAAGGATCTACTGAAATTACGGCAATGGTTTTATCTGTATAATTGTTTAAAAACCTGCGTACAATTTCATCGGTTACACTACTTTTTCCTGCGCCACCGGTACCGGTTATACCTAGCACAGGAATGGTCCCCCCACCCCCAGAAGGGTGGATTTGAGAAAGACTTTTAATTTCCGAAAGCATTGTTGAATAATCAAATCCATTCTCAGCTAAAGTAATAGCTCTTGCAATTCTTCTAACATCCCTTACTTCAGTTAAAGGCAACTCATCATTCCATTGTTTTGGTTCTAAAGTCCCTCCTTCGGAGGGGTTGGGGAGGCCACATTGTTTAATCACATCCTCAATCATACCCTCCAGGCCCATTTGCCTGCCATCGTCCGGACTATAAATTCTTGTGATGCCATAGTTGTGTAATGTCTCGATTTCATCAGGCAATATGGTACCGCCACCGCCGCCAAATATTTTGATATGTCCACATCCATTTTCATCCAACAAATCTTTCATGTATTTAAAAAACTCCACATGCCCGCCCTGGTAGCTTGTAATAGCAATGCCTTGCACATCTTCTTCAATAGCACATTCCACAATTTCCAACACACTTCTGTTGTGGCCCAGGTGAATAATCTCTGCACCTTTTGACTGCAGTATTCGGCGCATAATATTGATTGCGGCATCATGGCCGTCAAATAAGGCGGCGGCAGTTACTATCCGAACTTTATTATTTAGTGTAAATGGCATATAGCAATATCGATTTATATCGTACAAATTATCATTAACAAGCAATGGCAAAAATACAGTTTTTGGATGCAGTAAAAAATGTGGTAATTACTGCAAATAAAAATTAATAAAAAAATAAAAAGTCTCAACAGTTATGATATAAGTTGTTGCGAATAGACAGGGATTTTCTTTGGCTAAAGCCATGAAGGTAGTTCCATTTATCACCGCCCTAAAGGGCAGTGCAATTCAAAAGACAGGGGGCTCACATTCTCTATGAGCCTTGAATATTATTGATTATTACACAATCCCAAACTGGGTAAGTACACAACGAATTATCCACTTATTCTGATAGTGGCAGAAACTTCTACAAGCAGGTAAATATGCATGTTAGCCTTACTCAGTACTTCCTGCTTTAAATAATTTAGGAATATCAAATGCAAGGCCGATTGAAAAATTTAACGGGTGATAATTTACCGGACCTGTTGTTAACGGCAATGAAAGGCCAAACTGGTATTCAAGCAATAAACCAGGTACTGATTTTATTCCAAAGCTTTGGGTAAAAGATGGCTCCCAATATGCATAGTTGGTATAGCTCAACCTGTCTAAATCGTAATTACTTAATTCATCCGTTGTATAGTTTGTTTGTATGTTATTATAGTTAACAAAGCTTAATCTGCTGGAAACTGAAATGTTAAGATATTCCCGGATTTTAAAGATGATTGCCGGCTGCACATATATTTTCAAAATATCCTCATTGTGATATTTTGAATATGGCATGTTGTTAAAATCTACTCCATTGTCCTGTAAATCAAATTTGCCAAAACCTACACCTCCAAATACTTCGAAGATGACCGTTTTTCTTTTCCTTTTAAAGGGTTTAAAATATCCTATGCCCACCTCTGTCAGCCTCCTTTTATAACGAAGAGCAGCACTGTAATCCCCATTTTGTTCCTTCCGGTAGAAATGATTTGCTTGCAAGGCAACGTTGTTGGTAATAGCCACTGCTGCCTGCAGATCATATCCATAGGCTTTACTAATTTCTTTTCTACCGGTATAAGTATCCTCATAAGTATTATCGCCGGTAATGTTATTCGAGTAATTGGCAGCAAGTTTACTATCCCCTGCTTTAACCAGTACCGGAATATTTTGAGCAGATGGGCTGTACACATAACGGGGGGTACTACAGGATATCATCCACAGGCAAATTAAAAGGGGGATTATTTCTTTTCTCATATGGGGTAGGTTGGTTTTATATCATTCTAAATGTTAGTGCGGCAAATTCTTCAACACTCAGGGTTTCGGCTCTTCTGTTAAAAAGTTCATCCTGCAATTCTTCTGCCGTAAATAAACTCTTTACTGCATTGCGCAAAGTTTTGCGACGTTGGTTAAAGGCCGTTTTCACTAATACCTTAAACGACCTTTCACTCTTAACGGTTAGTTCAGTCGTTTTCCTTTTTAACCTGATTACACCACTTTGCACTTTTGGTGGTGGATTAAAGCATTCATTTCCCACATCAAATAAATATTCAACATCATAAAAAGCCTGGATTAACACACTTAATACACCATACACTTTACTGCCTTCTTTAGATGCAGCCCTTTGTGCTACTTCTTTTTGAAACATGCCAATTACTACGGGCACCTGATCTTTCCAATCAAGTACTTTAAATAAAATCTGTGTAGAAATATTATAAGGAAAGTTACCAATAATGGTAAAAGGTTCGTCAAAAGGCGGGTTAATTTCCAGGAAACTTTCTGCAATAATTTTATCTTTTAATAAAGGGTAAACCTGTTGCAGGTAGGCCGTCTTTTCGTCGTCAAGCTCCACTGCCTTGAAATTGATGTTGGGTATTTCCACCAGGTGTTTTGTTAGTGCTCCACCACCCGGACCTACCTCGAGTAAATTGGTAAAATTGTCGTCCTTGAGGCTGTCAATTATTTTCTGAATTACTACGACATCTTTCAAAAAATGTTGACCCAGTGATTTTTTAATTTTAAACATTGCCACAAATGTAACAAAAAGCCCTTTCAGTAATTGAAAGGGCTTTCAGAAAAAAATGAGTCTGTTATTTATTGGTTAGCAATAGTATTTTCTCAGTTACCAACTGGCCATTTAGCATTGTTTGAATGCTGTAAACCCCTTCAGGATATTTACCAAGATTTATCAATTTTACAACATTGTTTCCTTTATAAATAGCCTGCTTTTGCATCAGCACTGTTTTTCCACTATTGTCCATCAGGCGAATATCAATGCTTGCATCTTTATCTGCATAAAAACTAATATTAATATATTCATTTGCCGGATTAGGCGATATTCGAATGGCATGCCTTATTTCGCCGGGGTGAACAACAATTGAATTGGTGTACTTGCTTCCGCTAACTTTTGATATCAATTTAACCCGGTACACAATGTCGGTTGCATTGATGCCTTCTATATTATCAGTAAAATCAAACACCTGCTCTTCGTTTAAATATATTTCCGGATGTATGGCAGCTACGGTAATAAAGTTTCCGTTGCTTACGCTCCTTTCAATTTCAAAATGATCGATATTTTCTTTTGTGATAATGGCCCATTTAAGCAATGACCTGTTTCCCTGTCGTGTACCATTCAGGTTGAATTTTTTTACGTTCAACACAAGGCCAACTGAGCGCCAGTCACGGTCCGGAGCTGATGGAGGCGTTTGCTGCACCGGCGACCGGCTACCCGGCGTTGCATCTCCAACAAAGCTGCCGTTGTTTCCCATACGATATGAAGTACCCCTTACATCAATCACCGAATTAATTGAATCAAAGCGGTTATCCAATCCATCACCATCATCATCCAGGTAAGTCAACGACACATCATCATCGGCTAATCCGTTCAGGTTAAAATCATTTCCTTCAATGATATCCGGAATGCCATCCGAATCTGTATCAAGGTCAATATAATCAGGAATGCCATCTCCGTCTTTATCGTACACGAATATTCCAGGGCCTCCAAAACCATTTCTTGTATCGTACCTGTCATCAAGTCCATCATTGTCTGTATCGTGAAATGCAGGTAGTTTGTAATTATAAGTTGACATTCCCTCTACGTTATCCGGAATACCATCATCATCTGCATCAATATCCAGGTAGTTTGGATTTCCACGTCCATCAGTATTTGTAAGGTTCAGTGATGCCATCGCTCTTACCGTATTGCTCCAGCCATCAATGCCTATGGTTCCATCTATCCAACCATCAAAATTTGTATCCGGCAAACCAGATTCTATTACATCTACAATTCCGTCTCCATCACTATCGCAATCATAAGGATTAGCCCTGCCATCCTGGTCCATATTTTTGTAAGGATAACTATCTGCACGGCCATCCGCAGGCGAAGTATCTGCTCCGGTTCTCAACAATGCGTTGGCAGTATTTTCTGCTGTACCGTCATTGCCCACATCACCATCTACATTATCACTAAAGCCATCGCCATCTGTATCAGTAAACCCTGATATCCGCCCGGTATTACTTGTATAAGGCCCCTGCACTTCAACAACATCCGGGATGCCATCGTTATCACTATCAAGATCTAAATAATTTGGAATACCATCTCCATCCAAATCGGGAATACCAAGGCCAAGTCCCGAACCACGTACACCCGTACTGTTGGCATCTACATTTTGAGATAAGCCGTCATTATCCGTATCTGTATAATTATCTATTCTACCATCGCCATTGGCATCAACCCCATAAGATTCCACTACATCAGGAATACCATCGTTATCGCTATCCCTGTCAAGCATATTAACGATGCCATCCAGGTCAGTATCAAAACGATCGTCTACTCCATCGCCGTTTGTATCCACACGGCCCGGGAAATTTGTATCCAGGTAATTAGGAATACCGTCATTGTCGGAGTCGCCATCTGCCTGGAAATTATCATTGATAAAATCATTGTTATTGTCTACAAAGCCGGGGTAAGTTGGATCCAATGCATTGATGATACCGTCAGAATTGGCATCCTGTAAACCTATCGGCATATTGCTTTCCACATAGTCCGGTATGCCGTCTTTATCCTTATCAATATCGCAGGAAATAAATACCGTTACCTGCTGGCAGGCAGTGGTATTACAATCGCCTTCTGCCCTTACATAATAAGTGGTAGTAACTGATGGTGATACAGTTATTGTGGTGCCCGTGCCGATCAAAGTACCACCGCAACTGGCAGTATACCATTTCCAACTGGCATTGGTACCCAATGAGCCGCCAGTAATACCAAGCAACACTTCTATACCCGGACAGATATTATTTTTATCTTTAGTTGCAGTGGTTGCAGCAACAGACGATATTTTACCTGATAGTTTTATTGCCGGTGAAATATATTGGCAGGACGTATTTCCTATATTACCTGCTGCAGCAATGATTACACGATAATACTTTCCTGTATCGGTTGCTGCTATTGATGGAATAGAATAGTTTGCTGTTGTAGCACCGACGATATCTACAAATGGCCCGGTCGACAAAGCGGATACCTGCCACTGATAATCTTTTGCGCCAGGTAATGCACCAGGGTCGCTGAGCGATGATACAAATGTGGTAGAACTTCCCAAACATCCGGCAGTAACTGCACCAACATTTACGGTAGGCAACGGGTCGCAGGTGCCGAATTGAATATCATCAATGGCCACATCGTTTCCACAACCACCTGGTGCGTCATTTAATAATTCAAATATTATATTGCTATAAGAAGTTGGGCTTAAAAATTTTAACCCAAATTGCTGCCAGCTCGTTGATACGATGTCGGTAGTAGAAAGCTCAGTTATGATAAGGCCCGAAACACCATCCCTGATACGAATTTTTATTTTAGGATATTGAAATCCACCGAAGGCATTACATTTTGTTTGATAAGTTGTATTACCAATAAATGCTGCATAAAAAGAAATTGAATATTGCTGGTTGGCACAAAGCGATGTTTGAAAACCACCCTGGTACATGATATTATCATCTGCATCAGCATTCACAATCAGCATCCTTCCGTTAGAGCCACCGGTATGATCTGCAAAGCTTAAAAACTCAGGATTGTTTGCGTTATTCGGATTATTTGTAATGGTATAAGATTCGATAGGAATGGGTGCTGTAGTACTTCCGGCATATAATGTGTTGCTGATCGGAGATAATACTCCGGTGCCGGTAGTTGGTGCAGGAATAGTAGTTACAAGGCCTGTGCCACTAGCAAAATTTTGACTATACAAAATATTGGTTAATGATGCACAAGGGGGAGATAAAGCGGCTACTGTAACCAGGAATGGTGTGGGTTGACTTTCCCCTACATCATCGGGCTTATCGTTTAAATTAAGATCGGGATTGCTACCGTTTGTAGAGAGGTCACGCAATGAATCGCCGAACATGCCAATGGCTGTTACCACAGCCTGGTTGTTGTAAACAATACCAGATTGTATATTGGCAATTTTACAAGTTATCTGTAATGTCAGTGTGTTTTGCCCAGGAATGTTAGATAATGTACTACCCGGATTAAATAATGAAAAATCAGTTTTGCCATTGTAGGCAGGGTTAACAGTTATGCCGGATGGGCCAGTAAAGGAAGTTATAGACCCACTGATTAAATTACCCAACCCGTTAATTTTTGTAAGCGAGTCATACGCCTGTAAATTAGTAACGGGGGTGCCTCCATAATTCTTGATGACGACTTCATACACCACGTCGTACGTTTTGGACCCGACCGGATTTTCGGTTAATGAAATTAATTTTTTTGCGGCTCCAACTCCCGAACTTATATCTGTCATATCGGTAGAGTTGAACAATTTGGTACCGGCGTTATAAGAAATAGGTGATTGCGCACCAGTTAAGATATCAATTTCTTTATACGAACTGGAACAGCCTCCGTTGTAAATACTGGCAACTAGTTTTCCATCAGAATAGGCAAGCCCCACCAGGTTGGTTCCGTTGGGAACAATTACCGTATCAATATATGTAGCCACTAAGGGTGTAGCGGTGTTATAATCTTTCCAGTTTACCGTAAAATATTTATTGTCAAAAATTGCCAGCATCTGGCCACCCGGCGTCATAACAAGGTCGCCGTTTTGCGCATAAATATATCTTGATCCAAAATCGATATTCTTTAAAGCGCCCAATGCACCCGTTGCAAAATTTACTTCCTGTAATTGCATACTGTATTTGCCACCGCCGACATCTACAAAGTTCATTTGGTAAGCCAGGCCGGTAGCGGGGTCAAATTCTACACCAGCAACAAACTGGTTGTTAAAAGTTTGAAATACTGGTAAGGGTGTCCCAACTCCAGGACAACTTGTAGGCAACCATCTATAAGTATAAGAATTCCAAACACCACTTGCCTTGGCTATCTGTGTAAAATAAATATAAGTATCATAAGGATTGTATGTAATGCTTGCAAAAATGTCGCTAAAGCCCGGGCTTGCAAGATTGGGCTTACAAATATTTCTATGTATAAGGTTGTTGGTAATTGAGTTATAGTCAAAATACTTTACAGAATCCTGGCTACTACCACCTACACCACAAGGGCTACCAATACCGATTGGTAAGGCAACAGTTGCTCTTTGTGCATAACTATGTAAGGCAAAAACCAGCAAAATAAATAGTAAAACAACAAGCTTTTTCTCGGCGTATTTACAAATTGTAAAAGTGTTCATTGGTAAAGTTTTTTCTTGCGGTATTATATTTTTACGGGTATTAATCTTATTTAATTATCACTATTTTAGTTGTGCTGTTTCCGGTGGCAACATCCTGAATTTCTACATAGTAATTACCTGCAACCATATCAGATACTGACACCTGTAAACTGCTATTACTATCGAATTTTTTATTAGTAAGTTGTCTCATTAGTTTACCTGATCCGTCATAAATTTTTACGTTAATCCGGGATACTGACTTCATTGCTTTTAGTATAAAAAAATCGCTTGCCGGATTAGGCGTAACGGAATAATTATTAGCTGCTGAATTATTGATAACTATCGTTTTTGTGTAAATCGAATTGCCCTTTTTTTGATTCAATTTTATGCGGTAATAACTATCCTGCATTGGGCAGTTACGGTCAATAAAAGAAAAGTTAGTTTGGGCAGGTGTTAGTTGAGCACCTATTTTTCCAATTGTTTCAAAAGCAATACCATCAATACTTCGCTCTACATCAAAAGAAAACAAATCAATTGTATTATCAACATTCCACCAAAGGTTTACATCCAGCTTTTTCTTATTTCCTGAAAATTTTACAAAATTTGAAGATAGTGTTGAAAGCCCTGGATTTTTTGTGAAACTACCATTTGCCAATACCTGGTTAAAGGCATCAAACGTAACAGTGGTTGGAACAAATGAAAGATCGTATTGCACTATGTTTGATCCCGAACTTGATAATACTCCGTTGTCATCATAATAAATAACGCCGCCTTTATCGTAAACAATAATGGTAGTGTCGCCAACGCCGCCCTGTATGCGTACTGCTACGGGCATATCAAAATGACTTAACGCAGAATATTGCGTGGTTTGTGGTAGTTGTAAAACGATCTTTGTACCAGCATTATTCCACCCTGCCGAATTGTAATTGGCAAAGCCGGTATTATAAATCCACTGGTTAAAAAATGAACTTAAGTCAAGACCCGAAACAGCTTCCATGTGCCGTTGTACATCCGCTGTAACTGCATTGCCATTTTTTAATAAAGGGTCGTACTGATAGTTTTGTATTGCCTGGAAAAATTTTGCATCTCCCAATAAAGTTCTCAACATGTAGATAACCATGGCGCCTCTTTCATACACGTACACTGCGGGTGTAAAAATGGAATAGATAGAAGATGTATCGCTTACATAAATGCTTTGTGACTGATTGCCGCTGTAGATAGCCTGGCTTTTGTGATAGCCTCTCCAGGAAGCGCCTGTCTGTCCGCTGCTCACCGATGGAGCAAACTCCGCACAAATAGCTTCTGCAAAAGTCGCGAAGCTTTCGTTGATCCATATTTCACGCCAGCTACCGCAGGTAACATTTGCACCAAACCATTGATGGCCCAGCTCATGTGCAATAATATCCCAATCCCCGGTTTGGTCGTAAGTGCCCGGGTGCATACCACTAAAAGTATTGTGCTCCATACCACCGCCAAAGCCAAAGCTGTAATGCCCGTACTTTTCATTTTTAAAAGGATAATCGCCAAACTTACTGCTAAAGGTTGTAAGCATTAAAGCTGTTTTATCCAAGGCTCCGTGAGCCGCAACAGTATTGGTTTCAGGAAAAAGATAATTATAATAAGGCATGGGTGTACCACCAATATTAACGATGGTTGGCACAGCCGGGTACTGAACAAAATTTGCAACCGACGTACACACCTGATAGGCAGAAATGGGGTAGCGATGTTTCCAGTAAGTAATTACATTCGACCCAACGGTTGTTTCACTAATCAATGTACCATTACCGGCGGTTTTAAAACCAACAGGGGTACTTACTATTACATCCAGCGAATCTGCTTTATCATTTACCACAAATGATTTGCAGGGCCACCAGGTGTAGGCTGAATAAGGTTCTGATAAGGTGTATGTATAATTTTGCGACCCGTTATGTTTTGCATTTACATAACCCGTACCATTGCTAAAGCCGGGTACAGTGGGAGGCACACCCTGGTAGTAAATAGCAACTGAATCAAGTGTGCCGATGCTGCTGATTACGGGTAAGGATATCTCTATTAAATCTATGGGACGAATAATATTTCCTGCTGATAGTTTTACACCATGGTAATAAACAGAATCGCAGGTAAGCGGTGTAGCAAAATCAAATTGCAATAAGCTAAAATTGGAAATAGTCGTGGTAAAGTAAGTGGTAACTTTTCCCTTGATATATTTTCCGATGGAAGTGTCTGGATTAATTCTGAGTTCGAGGCGGTGATACTTTACATCATAATCTAACCCCGTTGAAGGAATACTTGTAGCAGACAGTTGCCTGTAAAAATTCAACTCACTTTCAACCATTTTTTTCCGGGCTTCGTTGTGAGGATTCCAGGGATTATTTTGCTGAACAAATAAACTATTTTCGAAAGCTAAATCATACGTATTTGTACGATTCAAATATTGCTGGTTTCCAAAAATAAGTGCCGATGCTGCTTTTTGCTGGCCATTGGAAAATTGGCTCAGGAGGCAAAAAAATAATAATGCCAACAGGGAGTAGCGGGTTTTCATTTGCTGGATGGATTGAGATTTAATCAGGATATAACAAACACAATAATCAGATTCGCATTATTTCTCCTGTACGCCCTGTATAACGTTGCCAGGCTTACAATATTGTTAATATATTCACCTATTATACACACTGCATCAATGAATTTTTACGATGTATTTTTTGCCTGGCTCGTATTTCTACGATCGTATTTTTAAGAATATATTATCCTTTGAAGATAGAATTCAGCGCTTTTTATTCAGCAGGTAATTGTATCATTTTTTTCATTTCAGTTAATAAAAAAACATCATTCAATAACAGATTTAAAATGTTGTTGTTGATTAAAAAAATTGAATTAGGTACTAAGTTCTTAAAGTCCTTACTCTATTGTTTAAGACTCTATTTTCTTTTTTTTCTTGATAAAAAAACGAAACAAAAAAAATCAAGGCTGCGAATAAAAAGGCTGAAATTTTCAACATAATCCTAAAATCAAGGAACTCGCCGCCACAGTAAAATACTTTAAAGTTTATGCTGGCTCAAACAGCCTTGATTTCTTAACGGCCTATGTTGAAAATTTCTAGCACTTTTTATTCGAGGCCGCAGACAGCATGCGTTTGCCAAGAAATGTCTAATCCTATAAAAACATTGGTGAATTGCCGGGATATTCTTAATTCAATTAACTGGTTGTATCCCTACAGTTATGTGATTAAGTATTCATTTAACAATAGGAATCTGTATTTTTACCAACCAACAACGTTAAAAAAATGAGGTCAACATCAGAACATAAACCAGTTATAGGAATTTCATGCGGAGATATTAATGGCATAGGACTGGAGATAATAATAAAAACCATTAGCGACAACCGATTACTTGAAATGTGTACGCCGGTACTTTTTGCCAGTAATAAGGTGCTCAATTTTTACCGTAAATCGTTACCCGATATCAACTTTAATTTTTCAAGTATAAAAGATGCAACCCGCATTAATCATAAGCAGGTAAATCTTTACAATTGCTGGGAAGATGAAGTGCCGGTTAACCCTGGCATTTTAAATGAAACAGGCGGAAAGTATGCTGTGCTCAGCCTGGTAACCGCTGCCCAGGCCTTAAAAGATGGTAAGATAGATGGGCTGGTAACTGCTCCGATTCATAAAAAAAATACACAGTCGGAAGAATTTAATTTTACCGGCCATACACCCTATCTCCAAAATTTATTTGGTGCATCAGATGTTGGTATGTTTATGATTGCCGAAAATATGAGAGTGGCGTTAGTGACAGAGCATGTGGCAGTAAAAGATATAGCTCCATTAATAACAAGAGAGCGTATACTCAGCAAATTAAGAATCATCAATAATTCACTAAAAACTGACTTTGGAATTGTAAAACCAAAAATTGCTGTACTTGGATTAAATCCTCATGCCGGCGATGAAGGGCTAATAGGCAAGGAAGAAGATGAAATAATAAGACCCGCTATAAAAGAAGCAAAACAACACGATATATTTTGCTTTGGCCCTTACAGTTCCGATGCTTTTTTTGCAAGAGGACAGCACGAAAAATTTGATGCCGTACTTGCCATGTACCACGACCAGGGATTGATTCCATTTAAATCACTTGCCTTTGGAGAAGGTGTAAATTTTACCGCCGGCCTCCCCGGAGTACGTACTTCACCCGATCATGGAGTGGCTTTTGACATTGCTGGAAAAGGCAGTGCCGATGAATCTTCTTTCAGGGAAGCTATTTTTAAATGTATCGATATTATTGAAAGCCGTGCCGAGTATGAAAACCAGCGACAAAATCCCCTTAAAAAAATAAGCAAAGCCATTGTGGCAAATGCTATTGATGAAAAAATATCGGAGGTGCCGGAATAGGTTTGATGTTTTTGGACGGACTTATATTATTATTTTGGCTGCCGTTGTAGAAAGACATTCCGTTTCAAAAAATAAAAATAATTATGGGACTATTTGACAAACTCTTTGGGAAGACCAAAAAAGACTCAAATGTTGAGCCTCCTAAAAACACAAAAATTACTTCGTCAGATAAATTAATGGACGAAGATGAGTTTTGGAAAATTATCCAAACAACAAGAGACCATTCAAGTGGCAACTTTGAGGAACAACAAGAAGAGTTAGCAAATGAACTTCGTAAACTGATACCTGACGACATTATTCTATTTGGAAATAGATTTAGATACTTCAGAGGACAAGCAAACACCTGGGAACTTTGGGGAGCAATATATATTATTCACGGTGGTTGTAGTGACGATAGTTTTAACGATTTTAGAGAATGGGTAATTGGACAAGGAAGAGATTTTTATTACAAGACGGTTAAAGACCCTGAAAGCCTTGTTGAAATTGACACAGAAAAAATAGAAGTTGAATGGGAAGGCTTAGGCTATGTTCATTCAACAGTTTTTAAAGAATTGACAGGAAAAGAAATGGAGTATTTTTTTAAAGAAAAGCAGGAAACAACAGGCTTGGAATGGGAAGAAGAAGGCGATGACTTGAAAAGTATGTTTCCTAAACTTTATTCAAAATATTCAGACAACATTTGAAGGGAAGAACTAAGAACCGCTACCAGGCTATTTTGCAATATTGCTGGGTGACGAATACACTCTCAGTTTTATATTCCCTAATCGGCTTTAAAACTCATAAATAAATATTTTTAAATTTATCACTATGGGATTAATGAGAGAACCACTTGATGTTGACTTTGTAGTTGATCCAAGACCTTTGACAAAAGAAGAAGAAAGTGCTATTAGCGACTTTATAAAGGCAGACAAAGCAAAACGACTTTTGAAAGGAAAGCACAAAGTAAAAACACGATTGTCAAATAAAGTAAAGCAACCTTCCTAACGAGCAAAAGCTACACACCCCGCAAGCAAGAGGAGTTTCACTTCAGGCTCCTCACAGAACCGTGCTTGAAAAGATCTTCAAATCCTACACCCGGACAAAAGGAAAAATACGTTCATATAATTTGATTGTCGCAATCAACACCCAAAAAAGACGCATCTAACCCTTTCAAATTTGCCAACTGTTTCCTAATCTTGTAATAGCATTTATTTTTATTTAAGTATAATTAGGGTTTGCTCAGAAACTCCTTGATGTACTGATAGCTTATATTTGAGGG
>JBDUEK010000105.1:0-16437 GCA_040002495.1 Ferruginibacter sp. | reverse complement strand
TAAAGAACTAATGTACCGCTCCTTCTCCTTTGGAGAGGGAGAAGGAGGGAGGGGCCGAAAGAGCGGCCCCCTCTAACTCCCCCAAAGGGAGAGAACCAAAATGCATAGATTTTAGGCCTGTGGATTTTAACGAATAAAAGAACGCTTTTCGATGACCAGTTAAATAAAGATCAAAAGTTGATTTGGAAGACATAAAGATTATTAAAGAACTAATGTACCGCTCCTTCTCCTTTGGAGAGGGAGAAGGAGGGAGGGGCGGCCCCTCTAACTCCCCCAAAGGGGGAGAACCAAAATGCATAGCTTTCTGGATTGTGGATTTTAACGAATAAAAGAACGCTTTTCGATGACCAGTTAAGTAAAGATCAAAAGTTGATTTGGAAGAGATAAAGATTATTAAAGAACTGAAGCACCGCTTCCTCTCCTTTGGAGAGGGAGAAGGAGGGAGGGGCCAGAGAGGGCCGAGCTGATAAAAAAATAATATACAACACATGAATAAACAAAAAACCTTAGCACTCATTCACACTTCAGCAACACTTGTACCTGTATTTGCAGAATTATGCAGCAAATATTTACCGGGAATAAAAGTCTTCAATATTGTAGATGATAGCCTGATAAAAAATACAATTGCCTGCGGCGAATTAACAGCTTCCACATCTAGGAGGGTAGTTAATTATGCAGGCTCGGCAGAAGAAGCAGGAGCAGATTATATATTGTTCACCTGCTCATCAATTGGCCCTGCAGTAGAATCGGCCGCTACCTTAACAGGCGTACCCGTATTGCGTGTAGATCAGCCCATGGCGGATATAGCAGTGCAGTCTGGAAAGCGCATAGGTGTTATTGCAACCTTGTCAACAACCCTCGAGCCAACCAGCGACCTGGTTAGAAGAAGAGCAATCGTAGCCGGAAAAGAAATTGAACTGGTGCCGGTACTATGTGAAGGTGCATTTGAAGCATTGATGAGCGGAGACGCCGCAACGCATGATGCGAAAGTAGGTGCAGCACTTAAAAAATTATCTGCTGAAGTAGATGTAATCCTTTTGGCACAGGCTTCCATGGGTAGGGTTGTAGATACACTCGATGAAGCCGACAGAAAGATTCCAATCCTGGCAAGTCCAACAATTGCAATACAATATTTAGCAGAAGTTTTAAACAAATAAGTTGACTGTCAACACAAACTGCGATCGTATAATTAAATGAAACTTCTTAGTAAAATATTTTTAATAACGTGCGGCATTTCAGCAATTGTTTTGTTGACGGGTATTGTATTGCAGCAACCTGTTATCTGGCAACCATTTGCCATTACTACTTCCATTTGTTTGGCAATTGGATTAGGTGCTATTGAAAAATTAAAAGGCTTTCAATACACTGTATGGATTATTGCCGCTGTGGTTGCTGGTATGATTTATCCGGGCGCTTTCAGCAACTGGGGGCCGGTAAATCTTCGTGACAAAACTTTGATCCTTGTAGTGATTCAGTTAGTGATGTTTGGTACAGGCACTCAAATGAGCCTGAAAGATTTCAAAGGCATCAGCACAACCGGTAAAGGAATTTTAGTGGGTATGCTTTGCCAGTTTACCATCATGCCATTTGTGGGCTACCTGCTTGCAAGATCATTTAATTTTGAGCCTGAAATAGCAGCAGGCATTATTTTAATTGGTTGCTGTAGCAGCGGACTGGCAAGCAATGTAATGGTTTACCTGGCCAGGGCCAACCTTATGTTGAGCGTACTGGTTACTGCATGTGCCACGTTGGTCGCACCATTTCTTACACCGTTTTTTATGAAGCTGCTTGCAGGCACAATGGTAGAAGTAAACTTTATAAACATGATGATTGAAATTATTAAAATGGTGCTGGTTCCCATTGGTGCAGCGTTGTTGCACGATTACTTAAAATCAGCAACCGATTTACAAAAAAGAAAAGTGCATATAGCCGGAGCTGCAAGTTTAACCTGGATGATTGCCGCCATTTTGTTCTTGCAACAAATTGATGCCGGTACAGCATTGGCTCAAAGTGTCCAACTGTCTGCATTTTTTGGCGGGGCTGTTGTTGCCGGTATCGTATATCATTTTCTATACAATCGCTTTCCGGCGCTGGATAAATTAATGCCGCTATTTTCTATGTTTGGCATTATTTATTTTACCACCATTACCACCGCCGCAGGCAGAGATAGTTTGTTGAAGATTGGACTCTTGTTATTTTTAGTCGCAGTTATTCATAACGCTGCCGGGTATTTGTTTGGTTACCTGTTGAGCCGTTTGTTTAGGTTAGATAAAAACTCTGCCCGTACCATTGCGCTGGAAGTGGGCTTGCAAAATGGCGGCATGGCAAGTGGCATTGCAGGCAGTATGGGTAAACTGGGTACGGTTGGTTTGGCCGCAGCGGTATTTAGTCCCTGGATGAATATTAGCGGTAGTATTTTAGCCAACTATTGGAAAGCAAGACCGGTTAACAATGAAGAAAAATAATTTTATGGGCCGGGCATTTGTGCAGGCGTCAACTTTGGTGGCGTCGCACTCGTGTACGGCATAACTTTATTAAACTTTTATCAACACCTGGAATAAAGTAAAACGTAAAATGAAATCACTATTGTCCGACTAAAAATATACAATATCGCTACAACTCTTATTGGTTCAATGTTCTAGCCCCTCTCCTTTGGAGAGAGGTTGGGGTGAGGTCATTCAGGCGTAGCAAGGGATACAGGAGCTTTGTCGGACAACATAAAATGAAATCTTAGATTTGAAAATTGCTCTCATCTAAAAAAATAAACCAATCATACAATGAAAATTGCTTCGCTATTAATCACCTTTTGTTTGTGCATAACAAATATCGTTTCGGCACAAATTGATTACGCTAAAAGTATGGCTGCAACTATTATGAAACAATATCCCGATTCGATGGTGGTAAAAAAATATGCAAGCCATTTGGAACAGGATAAGTTGATTTTACCCGGACAAACCGTAGAGCAAGCCATGAATAGCAGGCCGGCAAACTGGAACTACGAAATTGGCGTGGTGCTAATGGGCTTCGAACGGTTAGCAAGTATAACTGGCAATGCAGAATATGCAACTTACACGCAGCATGTGGTTGATCATTTTATTACGGATGACGGCAACATAAAAACCTACCAAATGGATGAATACAACAGCGACAATATTCCTCCCGGCCGGCAGCTTATGTATTTGTACAATAAAACAAAGAATGAAAAATATAAAATCGCAGCTCAAACATTACGCAATCAAATTGCCCTGATGCCACGCAACCAGGCGGGTGGTTTTTGGCATAAACTTAAATATCCATCACAAATGTGGCTGGACGGATTGTATATGATGCAGCCTTTTTATACCCAACATATTTTACAATACGGACCAGCATCCCAATTAGACGATGTGGTAAAACAATTTGTATTAATGGAAAAACATAGCCGCGATAGCAAAACCGGTTTGCTGTATCATGGTTGGGATGAAAGCCGTTTACAAGGATGGGCCAATAAAAAAACGGGTCGTTCACCAGAATTCTGGAGCCGGTCAATGGGTTGGTATATTATGGCATTGGTTGATGTAATGGAAATGCTTCCGAAAAATGATGTGCATTATAAACCCCTTGCAGATATCTTAAACAGGCTGTCTGTTGCCATTGTAAAATACCAGGATCCTAAATCGGGTACCTGGTGGCAGGTAACTGATAAAGCCAACCAACCAGGTAATTACCTGGAATCTTCAGCAACAGCGATGTTTGTTTTTGGTTTGGCAAAAGCAGTCCGCCTGGGATACATTAATAAAAGTTTTTTACCCGCTGTGGTGAAGGGATACAATGGTATGATAAATGAGTTTGTAACCAAAGATCCAAGCGGACAATATCATTATAACACGGCAGTAGCAGGTGCAGGTTTGGGTGGAATTCCTTACCGCAATGGTACGTATGAATATTATGTAAATGAACCAAAACGTAATGACGATTTAAAGGCAATCGGGCCATTTATACAGGCTTGTGTTGAAATGGATTTTTTAAAGAAGAAATAATAAGATGATTTGCTGATGAAAGCATATAAAGATTAAAATGAGAAAAAAGCTATTTATACAATCACTATTTATAACAATTGCAATCGTTTTTTTGCAGGCGGGTTTATATGCTCAGCTTGTAGACAAAACACCCGCTGCTATCCCGAACGCTCCCACGATTTATCAAACAGAACCTTATGAAGATCCATTGGTAAGTGGCATCAACAGGGATATGTCCAGGGCTACGGCTTATTCTTATGCTTCTGTAAATGATGCGTTAAAAAATGACCGGGAAAAAAGTGGCAGGTTCATTTCCTTAAATGGAGATTGGGATTTTTCATTTGCTTTAAAACCCGGTGATGAACCGCAAGGATTTTATAAAAACAAAGTAACCGGGTGGAAAAAAATACCGGTTCCATCCAGTTGGGAAATGCAGGGGTATGATAAACCTATTTATAAAAGTGCGGTCTATCCTTTTCGCCCGGTTAATCCTCCTCATGTTCCTAAAGATTATAATGGCGTGGGTTGTTACCAGCGTTCCTTTACTGTGCCTGCCAATTGGAAAAATGACAATATTACGCTTCATTTTGGAGGCGTAAGTTCTGCGTATAAATTATGGGTGAATGGCAAATTTGCCGGATATGCAGAAGATAGTTTTTTGCCATCTGAATTTAATATTACACCGTATTTGCAGGATGGTGAAAATATCATTTCTGTTTGGGTAATCCGCTGGAGTGATGGCAGTTTCCTGGAAGACCAGGACCAGTGGCGCATGAGTGGCATTCACCGGGAAGTGTATTTAATGGCTGAACCTAAATTAAGGATTGCTGATTTCTTTTATCAAACCAAATTGGATAAGGATTATAAAGATGCCACGCTCAGTATTCGTCCAAGGGTTGAAAACCTTACTGGCAAAGAAGTTCCGGGCTTTGTAGTAAAAGCGCAACTCTATGATGCCAATGATCAACCTGTTTTACCGAAGCCATTGGAACGGCCAACGGATGAAATTATCAATGAAATACACCCCCGGCTCGACCAGGTAAAATTTGGACTACTAGAAGCAAAAATCACTAACCCAAAAAAGTGGAGTACAGAAGTCCCTTACTTATATAAACTCGTTTTAAGCCTGGAAGATAGCGTTGGAAATGTGCTCGAAGTTAAAACCTGCAGGCTCGGTTTTCGTTCAATCGAATTCAGAAAATCGGATAGCAAATTACTCATCAATGGTAACCTTACTTACTTATATGGCGTTAACCGGCCCGATCATGACCCTATCCTTGGAAAAGCATTAACCCGTGAAATTATTTTGAGAGATGTTACCACCATCAAGCAATTTAATTTTAATTGTATCAGGTTAAGCCATTATCCCAGCGATCCTTACCTATTGGATTTATGTGATGAATTTGGTATCATGGTAATTGATGAAGCCAATCTGGAAACACATGGGCTTGGCGGTAAATTAGATCATGATCCCACCTGGACCAGTGCCTATCTTGAACGCATCAGCCGCATGGCATTGCGTGATAAAAATCATCCGTCAATCATTATATGGAGTTTGGGCAACGAAGCAGGCAGCGGCCCCAATCATGCAGCCATGGCCGGGTGGATCCACGACTTTGATATTACCCGTCCCTTACATTACGAACCGGCAATGGGCAGCCCGAAAGAACCCGGTTATATTGATCCTTCTGACCCCCGTTATTTAAAAAGCAATGATCATAGCCACCGAATTCAAAATCCGCTCGACCAGTATTACGTAGATGTGGTGAGCAGGATGTATCCTTCCGATTACACGGCGCCGTTACTGGCCAATCAGCCCAATGGTGATACCCGGCCAATCTTCTTTTGTGAGTATGCACATACCATGGGTAACAGTGGTGGCAATATCAAATATTTTTGGGACCAGTGGCGAAATACAAAACGCATCATTGGTGGTTGTATCTGGGAATTTAAGGACCAGGCCCTGGTAAAAAAAGATTCGAATGGTGTATCATACTATGCCTATGGCGGAGATTTTGGTGAAAAGTATTTCGACAATTTTACCATCAAAGGAATTGTAAATGCAGATGGTACGCCCAAAGGGGTAATGTATGAATGTAAAAGAGTTTTTCAACCCGTTGAATGTGTTTGGGAAGATGCTACAAAAGGGCTGATAAAAATTACCAATAGAAGTTCAGTGAAAAATGTAAACGAATACAATGCAACATTGGTAATTAAAGAAGATGGGAAAATAATCAGCACGAAACCGTTGACGCCAATCAACCTGGCAGCCGGTAAAGACGACATACTAAATGTTGCAGCTTATTTGCCAAAGATGAATGCTTCCAGTGAATATCATGTTGAAATTCACTTTACGTTACCAACCGATGAAAGCTGGGCGAAGCAAGGCTTTGAGATTGCATCGAATCAACTCCAATTAAGAAATGCGGCAAAAATTACGACAGTAAAAAAATCAACAGGTAAATTAACTGTAAATGAAAGTTTAAATGGAGTTAAAGTAAGTGGAAAGGATTTTTCCGTTTTTATCAATAGTATTTATGAGGGTGGATTAGCATCTTATAAATACAAGGGAAAGGAACAAATATTTGCGCCATTGCTTCCAAATTTTAGAAGGCCGTTAACCGATAATGATAAAAGAGGTTGGAAGCCACAGCGGAAAATGAAACAGTGGTACGATTATGAATTAAAACCAACCGGAACTACAATTAACAGGTCGCAGTCCGGTTTACAGGTTATTACCAATTTCAGTTTGATCAATGATAGTGCTACAGTAAAAGTGATTTACACCATCAATGATGCCGGCGTAATAAAAGTAGATTTTCAATTGGATGTAAAACCCGGACTGCCGAATATTCCAAAGGTTGGAATGCAAATGGGAATTGACAGAAGTTATGACAATATTGAATGGTTTGGCAAAGGGCCGATGGAAAATTACATTGATAAAAATTATGGGTTTGATGCAGGAATTTATCAACTACCTATTGAAAAATTTATGGAAAACTATGTGGTGCCACAGGAAAATGGTAACCGCAAAGACGTAAGATGGATGTACTTAAATGATCCGAAATCCAACAACGGTTTATTGGTTGTTGCTGATAGTTTGCTTAGCATGAGTGCCTGGCCATATACCGAAGAAAATATTGAAAAAGCTAAACATACCATCGATTTAAAAGATGCAGGCTTCATCACATTAAATATCGACCTGGTACAAATGGGGGTAGGCGGTAATGATAGCTGGAGCCCGGTGGCAGCCCCGTTAGAAAAGTATCAAATCAAGTCACAACCTTATCGTTATTCATTTTACCTGGTTCCCTTTAATTCAAAAAATGGATCCACATCTTCAGCGGCCAAAAAAATTAAATTCTAATGAACAACAATCCAGATAAAAAAAATAGTTGTTGCGCATCTTCAGGCATGAATCTATTGCGATTTAGAAATATAAAATCCATTTTATTGCTTATGTCAGTGCAGATGATTTTTCTTTCTGCATTTGCTCAAAAGCAAGTGCCGCAAAGCATCATGCAGCAAATTTATGATGAAGTAAAAACGCCCTTTAAATATGGACTGGTAGTAACACCAACAGATGATTCAAAGAGAATTGATTGTCCTTCTGTTTTTAGAAAAGGTAATTCCTGGTACATGACCTATATACAATTCACTGGCCGCGGTTACGAAACATGGCTGGCAAAAAGTAAGGACCTGTTGCAATGGAAAACATTGGGCAAGTTATTAAGTTTCGGAGATACAACTGATGTTGAACACATGGCATGGGATGCCAACCAGCGAGCAGGCTATATTGCTTTACAGGATACCAAATGGGGAGGTTCTTATAAACTGCAAAAGTTCAATGGTAAATACTGGATGAGTTATATTGGCGGCAAAGATGCAGGCTACGAAGCCGGCCCGTTAGCAATTGGTATTGCATACACTGCAGGTAAACTAACGAATCCACATGAATGGAACAGGGTAGGCGATGCCGTATTATCCGTAACTGATAAAGATGTTCGCTGGTGGGAGAATAAAAAATTATTTAAGAGCACCGTTATCTGGGATAAGTCAAATACGTTGGGCCACCCGTTTGTGATGTACTACAATGCAAATGGAGATACCAGCCATAACACGCCCAAATGGCGTTGGTTTGAAAGAATAGGCATGGCGGTAAGTGATGATATGATCAACTGGCAACGCTATCAAGTTGATCCCGTAGTGCATCATAAAATAGGTATCACAGGTGATGGTGTTATTCAAAAGATAAATGACGTTTGGGTGATGTTTTATTTTGGCGCATTTTGGGAAGGACGTAAAGATGCATTCAACCGTTTTGCCTGTAGCTACGATCTTGTAAACTGGACAGACTGGACTGGCGATGACCTGGCAAAATCATCGGAACCTTATGATGAAAAATATGCCCATAAAAGCTATGTTGTTAAATGGAAAGGCACGGTTTATCATTTTTATTGTGCCGTAGATAATAAGGATCATCGTGGTATTGCTGTTGCAACGTCTGTAGATAAAGGGAAGAGCACCATTACTTTTGCTAATTCAGTTAAATAAAATGATTGACATAGAAACAAATCAAAGCGATGTTAAAGAAGGTGGTGCAAAAATCGATTTGCCCGGAATTGTCCCTGGCCGATCCGGTCAAATACATATTTAATCTTTTCGACAGTTAAAAATTATTTAAACTAAAGGACTTGTAAACCTGCAATTGTCCTAGCTTTGCAAGGTTTCGCTACAAGAAATGCAGAACATAATAATATTGCCATATAAACACATACACTCAGTTCAATAAGCGATTAGCTATTATTTAAAATTGATAAAAATTTCCGGAAAATACCAAACCATTCTCTTCTTATTGTTGCTGCAAATTGCACCTGTTTTTGCGCAAACCTTAAAGACAACTGATTTACTGGAAAATAATTTCCGTCATCCACCTGAATCAGCAAGGCCATGGGTATTTTGGTATTGGATGCATGCCGCGGTTTCAAAAGAAGGCATCACCGCCGATCTGGAAGCCATGAAAGAAGTAGGTATTGCCGGCGCCTATTTAATGCCCATACAGGATACTGTTTCAACCATTCCATTTCAACTAACTGCCAGACAGTTGACACCCGGGTGGTGGGCATTGGTAAAATTTGCCATGCAGGAATCCAAGCGGCTTGATTTAAAACTGGCCATGCATTTTAGTGATGGATTTGCATTGGGTGGCGGCCCATGGATTCGTCCTGAAATGTCGATGCAGAAAATAGTATGGACCAAAAATTATGTAAAAAATGGCAGTCACCAAAAGATCATTTTAGAACAACCGCAGTCAAATGAAGATCATTATAAAGACATCGCCATATTTGCCTATCCGGCTAATTCGGTGTACGCATTTAGTGATGTAGTGCTCATTCCTTCTGTATCAAATAGTCTCGGAACAAATGCACAATTTTTAAGTTTTCGTTCTTTTACAAAAGACCGCAGTTTTAAAGTAGATAGCAGTTGCTGGATTCAATATAAATACCCGGAGCCGTTTACATGTCGCTCAGTCACCATTCATGTTGGCGGTAACAATTACCAGGCACAACGGTTAACATTGCAGGCAAGCGATGATGGTAAAAATTTCAAAACAATTATACAATTGGAACCGCCGAGGCATGGCTGGCAGGATACGGATGAAGATGTAACAAGCGCTATTCCCGAAATTACTGCAAAATATTTTCGCTTTGTTTATGATAAGAAAGGCACAGAGCCGGGTGCAGAAGATTTGGATGCAGCCAAGTGGAAATCATCATTAAAAGTGGTAGGTATTTATTTATCAGATGAGCCGGTAATAAACCAGTTTGAAACTAAGAATGGATCAATATGGAGAGTGAGTAAGGCTACAACAGATGCACAGGTCCCCAAAAAATTGGCTGTTCCATTAAGCAGCATTATAAATTTAACCGGTAAAATAGATAGGGCAGGAAACCTTGACTGGGAGCCGCCTGCAGGCAATTGGGTAATTGTTAGAATTGGTAATACCACTACCGGAAGTACCAATGCAACAGGTGGTGCAGGCCGTGGATTGGAATGTGATAAATTTAATCCGGCAGCTATTAAACTACAGTTTGATAATTGGTTTGCAAAGGCTTTTGAAAAAACAGATCCTGCGTTGGCGAGTGAAGTGCTGAAAGTATTTCATGTGGATAGCTGGGAGTGTGGCAGTCAAAACTGGAGCAGCAATTTCAATGAGGAATTTAAAAAACGCAGAGGCTACGATTTGATTCCTTACCTGCTAACAATGACTGGTGTTCCGGTAGAAGATGCAGCTACTTCTGAAAAAGTTTTATTGGATGTTCGCCAGACAATTGCTGACTTGATTAATGATGTATTTTATGTAACGCTTAATAAACTGGCGCATGAAAAGGGCTGTAGTTTTAGTGCAGAATCTGTTGCGCCTACAATGGTAAGTGATGGCCTGCTGCATTATAAAAATGTGGATTTACCCATGGGTGAATTTTGGTTAAACAGTCCTACCCACGATAAGCCCAATGATATGCTGGATGCTATAAGTGGTGCTCATATTTATGGTAAAAATATTATACAGGCAGAATCTTTTACAACCTTAAGAATGGATTGGGGGGAACATCCCGGTAATTTAAAAATAACGGGCGACCGCAATTTAGCACTCGGTATTAATAAAATGGTATTGCATGTGTTTACACATAATCCATGGATAGATAAAAAGCCGGGGATGACGCTGGATGGAGTTGGATTATATTATCAAAGAGACCAAACCTGGTTTAAGCAAAGCAAGGCCTGGATTGATTATTTAAGCAGGAGCCAGGCATTATTACAAAAAGGTATACCGGTTGCAGATATTGGTGTTTTTATTGGTGAGGAAGTGCCGAGGCGTGCGGTGTTGCCAGACAGGTTGGTAAATACATTGCCCGGAATATTTGGAAAAGAAAAACTTGCTTCAGAAAAAAATCGGCTGGAAAATATTGGCCAACCACTACGAGAAAAACCGGACGGTGTAAATCATTCTGCAAATATGGCTGATCCCGAAGATTGGGTTAATCCATTGAATGGTTATGCGTATGATTCGTTTAATCCGGATGCATTGATGATGATGCTGGTTAAAGATGGCAGGGTTGTTTTACCCGGCGGGGCATCGTATAAAATATTGATTATACCCGGCAACACGAAAATGAATCCTGAAAACAGACTAAGTGATGCATCAGCAAAAAAAATAACTAACCTGGTTAAGGCAGGCGCAACTGTTGTAATTGATAAGGTATATACACCATTATTTTCAGCCAATGGCATGGAGCTTAATTTTGTAAATCAAAAGAATAATGCAATCGCCGTTGTTGGAAAAGGCCGGTTCGTATTGTCACCCTACCGGTCAAGTGATTTTAATGCGCTGGGACTGGAAAGAGATGTTGAAATAGCATCTGCACAACCGGGCAGTATCGCATATACCCATCGGGTATTAGATGATACGGATATTTATTTTTTCAGTAACCAGGCAGCCTTTTCACAAAATGTGAAACTTCGATTTAGAATTATGAATAAAACACCGGAAGCATGGGATGCTGTAACTGGTGATGTTGCAACCCCCGTGTACCGGGGAAATAAAAAAGGTAAAACCGAAGTAATTGAAAAGTTGCAACCCGGTCAATCAGTTTTTATAATTTTCAGGAAGCCGCTTGCGCCTTATAAGAAATTGAAAATTGCCAAAACCAAGCCCCTATTATTTTCAAAAAGCTGGAAGGTACAGTTTAATAAAAATTACGGTGGACCACAGGCCGCCGTTGAATTGAATGGATTAAAAAGCTGGACAGAGCAGGCAGATACTGCTGTAAAATTTTATTCAGGCACGGCTGTTTATTCAAATACATTTTTTATAAAAAATGTTGAAG
Organism: Ferruginibacter sp.; assembly: GCA_040002495.1. GTDB lineage: Bacteria > Bacteroidota > Bacteroidia > Chitinophagales > Chitinophagaceae > Ferruginibacter. The sequence continues at coordinate 4,550 of JBDUEK010000105.1, read as the reverse complement.
ATATTCAAACAGCTTTGTTGCAATTTGAATCGATCAAAAATATTGCGACGGTTAAAATTAATGGTATTGATTGCGGAACGTTGTGGACAATGCCTTATACACTCGATGTTGCCAAAGCATTGAAAACAGGTGAAAATAATGTTGAAATTGAAGTGTCCAATACATGGCACAACCGATTAATATTAGATAATTTATTGCCGGAAGAAAAACGGATAACATTTACAACCGCTCCATTTCGGTTAAAGGATAAACCTTTGCTACCTGCCGGAATAATTGGAAAGGTGTTATTAAGTGTATCGTACAAATAAAAGTTGAAAAAAGTTTTACCGCTCAATGGCTGCCTGATAGGAGTGGAAAGCCCGGAGTAACCCTTGCGTGGTTGCAAACCATGCAAGGGTTACGAGGACTTGGAACGGATAGCAGGAACCAAAGTTGATCATGGGGCCGCTGTTCATAACCACCCTTCTTTTTACCAGTCATCGGTGCTGAAATAAGAACCAGGAATCTTTTACTGTACCAGGTGCAGTATAAATTTTTTATCCTATTGAAACTGACATATCGGTAAGGTAGTTAATTGATTTTTCCTGCAAATCTTAGTAAAAATAAAATGCCAAAATGGTTCAAACTAATTGACCTAAGCCGGATCAAAATAAGGTAATGAAGTAGTGTCATTCAACAATGAATACAACTACCAGGGTTTCAAAAAATCATTGGCTGGCAGTTTTCTTTATGAGAAAAAATTAAGATGCTACGTCTTTTCACACATTTAATATATTAATTAACCTTGCTGTGGTATTTTGATTTCTTTAGTATTTAATTATGTAATTTCCATGTTCACACTGTTTCGGTTGTTATATGAAAGAAAATTTAGAAGGCTCACATAAAAATATCTGGTACGGGTTGGGGCGTCAGCGGATAGAAATTCCTAAAACCATTCTTAAATCAAGGGTACAGAATAACCCATTATTAAAACATTTGCATATTTGTTCCATCGGATATTATCCAAAGGCAAAAGAACATTATGCATATCGTAAAAGGGGTTTGGCTGAAAACCTGCTTTTTTATTGTGTTGATGGACACGGTTGGTTTAAAATTGAAGATCAACGGTTTAATGTAGGGCCTAACGAATTTTTTATACTTCCACAAAACAGGGAGCATAGTTATGGCAATGACCCCGAAAGCCCCTGGAGTATTTACTGGATACAGTTTGGTGGCGAAGCCCTGGCTACATTGAATGATATGTATGCAGTACAAAAAAGTTTTAAGCCTTATCATGTTAAAAACAATGCTGAGACCATCAAGATATTTACCAGTATTTACAGAACCCTGCAATTGGGTTATAGCGTTGACAATTTGTTGTTTTCCAACATGAGCTTAACCCAATTCCTTACACTTTTTATTTACAATGACAGGCACCACGAAAGTATTGTACAGGAAAACCCGGATTGTGTGGACAGTGCCATACTTTTTATGCAACAACACCTGGATGAAAATATTTCTTTAAATGATTTGAGTAAGCAATACAATTATTCTGTTTCCCGTTTTTCGAACCTGTTTAAACAAAAGACTGGTTATGCCCCGATTGATTATTTTTTGCAAATGAAAATGCAGAAAGCCTGCCAGCAACTTGATTTTTCTAACGACTCCATAAAGATGATTGCCTTTGGGATGGGATTTGATGATCCCTACTATTTTTCAAAAAGGTTTAAAACAATCATTGGGGTTTCCCCAAAAAAGTACCGTGCTATAAAAAGAGGTGAGTAGCATTCCTTATTCATTTGAATTTTTTCCAATCATGATAAATAGAATTTTAGCACTTATATTTTTAGCTGTTTCATATAATGGCCTGTATGCTCAAATTGCAACCGGCAATTATAATATTACCTGGAACGAGCCTGGTAAAAATGCCAGTGAATCAATGCCATGTGGCGGAGGAGATATTGGCATGAATGTGTGGGTTGAAAATGGCGAGCTGTTTATTTACGTGGCAAAAAGCGGCAGTTTTGATGAAAATAACGCGTTGATGAAGGCCGGAAGAATTAGTGTAAAATTATTTCCGAATCCACTTGAAGGAAAAGTATTCAAGCAGCAACTGCATTTAAAAGAAGGATATGTAACGGTTGACGGAGAAAGCAATGGTGTGAAAGCAACGGTAAAAATTTGGGCCGATGTTTTTAATTCCGTTGCCCATTTTGATATATCAGCTAATAAAAAAATACAGGTAGAAGCAGCCTATGAAAGCTGGCGTTACCAGGACAGAACTGTAAAGGCAAGAGAAAATTTTGCCAACTCCTGGAAGTGGGCTGCTCCCAAAAACAATGTTTACAAAAGAGATGTGATTGACTTCGACGGTAATGAAATATTGTTTTTTCACCACAATGCCAGCGAAACTATTTTTGATGCAACCGTTGCCCAGCAAGGAATGGATGCCGTGAAGGCCCGGTTGTACAATCCATTAAAAAACCTTGCTTTTGGTGGTAGCTTCAGTGGAAAAAACTTTTCACCTGCAGGTACCTTCGATGGATTTTATGTAAACACAGATTTTAAAGGTTGGAAATTAAAAACTAATAAAGCAGCAAAGCAGCACGCACTTCAGTTGTATTTATACACTGCCCGGGTTAATAATATAGCCAACTGGAAACATGCATTGGATAGTGTTAAACACAATGCAATGGCTTTGGAAGAAACTGCATTTTCAACATCTCAGCAATGGTGGCAACAGTTTTGGAATCGTAGTTTTATTGAAATAGATGCTGCCAATAATAAAAGTAACGCATGGGAAGCAGGAAGAAATTATCAACTGTTTCGTTACATGTTGGCTTGTAATGCTTATGGGAAATGGCCCACAAAATTTAATGGTGGTTTGCTAACTGTTGATCCTGTTTATACAGATACTTCCAATAAATTAACACCCGACTACCGCAATTGGGGCGGTGGGTTACATACCATGCAAAACCAGCGACTGGTTTATTTTCCGATGGTAAAAGCAGGTGACTGGGATATGATGCAATCGCAGTTTGATTTCTATTTAAGAATATTGGAAAATGCAAAACTACGGACAAAGGTTTACTGGAAGCATGATGGGGCCTGCTTTACAGAGCAAATGGAAAATTATGGCCTGCCTGATTATGCAGAGTATGGACAAAAACGGCCGGATGATTTTGATAAAGGAGTTGAATACAATGCCTGGCTTGAATATACCTGGGATACGGTGTTTGAATTTTGCCTGATGATGCTGGAAGAACAACAATATACAAGTAAAGATATCAGCGATAAAATACCTTTTATTGAAAGCTGCCTGCAGTTTTTTGATGAGCATTATCAATACCTCGCCAGGCAACGTGGCAGCAAAGCATTGGATGGAAATGGTCACCTTGTTTTATACCCAGGTTCTGGTGCTGAAACATTTAAGATGGCTTACAATTCAACCAGTACTATTGCTGCATTGCAAACAATTACTAAAAGGTTATTGGCTTTGCCCGGCAATTATTTAACAACTGAAAAGCAACAGCACTGGCAAGAGTTTTTGCAACGCATTCCACCCTTGAATTATGACAATTATAATGGCAACATAACCATTGCCCCGGCAAAATTGTGGGAGCGGGTTAACAACACCGAATCACCACAGTTGTATCCTGTTTTTCCATGGGGTATGTATGGTGTTGGTAAACCTGGTTTGGATACCGCACTTAACACCTGGAAATATGATACCAGTGTAATAAAATTCAGAAGTTATGTTGGATGGAAACAAGATAATATCTGGGCAGCAAGATTAGGATTGGCGAAAGAAGCCTGGCAATTAACACAACAAAAATTAAAAAATTCAGGCAGAAGATTTCCTGCATTCTGGGGCCCCGGTTTCGATTGGGTACCCGATCATAATTGGGGTGGGAGTGCCATGATTGGTTTACAGGAAATGTTGTTGCAAACGGATGGTAAACGCATATTGCTTTTCCCGGCCTGGCCAAAAGATATGGACGTACATTTTAAATTACATGCACCTTATAATACTACTGTAGAGGCTGAAATTAAATCCGGAAAAGTGGTTTCGGTGAAAGTTTTACCTGTGGAAAGATCGAAAGATGTTGAAATGATGTTGGGGGATTAGAAGGCTATAGATTTTTTGGTCGAATCAAATTACCTGTACCGGAAAAAGCCGCTATAAAGCCAGCGCAACCCCATTCTGAATGGCTTTGTCATAATTGCGTTTATTAAATTTATACAAGGACGGCGATCGGTGTGCACCGATATGTTTTTTCTGATTCAGCTTTTTAATGATATCCAGCGCCATTAATTTCTTTGTAAAATTCCGCTGGTCTAATTTCTTGTCCAGTATCGCTTCGTATAAAGATTGCAGCTCTGGCAGGGTAAATTTTTCCGGCAACAAATTATACCCGATGGGTTCATTATGTATCTGTAACTGCAATGTTTTTTGTGCATCTCTTACCATGTCCTCATGATCAATTATCAAAGATGGCATATCATGGATATCATGCCACCGGCTATCGCTGTCATTAAATTTCTTTTTAAGCGTCACTTTGCTAAAGTCT
>JBDUEK010000104.1:0-17615 GCA_040002495.1 Ferruginibacter sp. | reverse complement strand
AATTAAAAAAGATGACACCTCTATTTTTAGGCAGCGACAATTTTAAATGCACCCACATGAGTGAACTTTCTGTACCTTACTATTGTAATTCATCCCAGGTTACTCCCCTGTAAATCTCAATTCGTATGTCGTTCATTCTTTGGAATAATGATGATTACTTTCGCAAGCCAGCTAACAATAAAAAAATAGCGTCACTTGTTAAACAGCCATGGGATGCCGGAATTGAGTATAAACCAGCTGCCACCCCAACAATTGAAAATACAACCGCCACCTATACTATGCCCTGCTTTGGGCAACATGGCAGGTGGGGAAATATGGTTTTTCAATATATTTTCATACGAATGCTGGCTGCGAATAATAATGCTACCATCGAATTATTCAGGAACGAAGATTGGATAAACAACAGGTTGAATTTATATGATGATATGGAAGCAATTCCAACTGTTCAATCCGGGTCGGGCACTGTTTTTTTGGACAGCTACCACCTGCTTCCCGGCTCGCTAACCTACATTCCCAGGCATTTTCTTAGAGCGGCTTATATTACAAAAGTTCGCTTACAGACTTGCTACCTGCTAAAGAATGTGTACGAAGCATTTAATGAGCCACTGCTTTTCCCTGTTGAAAAAGTAGTTGAGTTGGAAGGCTTGTTTATTGTGCATCCTAAATTGTTTAAGCTGCATAAAAATTATATATTAACAAACCTGTTTCGGCCCTGCAAAGGCTTTATAGCCATTATTAATGATTGTTTCAAGCAATTTGAAAAGTTTCAAACGGTCATTGGTATTCACATTCGCAAAGGCGATTTTGTTACAAATCCATTGGGGCAGGCCTTCCAGTTTCCAATCCCTGTTAAGTATATTGTAAACTGGCTTGTTGCTAATATCCCTTCTTTTATCAACCCGGTAATATTTGTATGTAGTGATAATGAAGATGCTTACAAAGAAATAGAAAAGCCGGATTTGAAGTTTTCACTATAAAGAAATTAGGTCCCGAAATTGTGACCGGTTTCAAATATGAACAACTGGAATGGGAGCTGCTCCGCAGATGCGATGTGCTTGTTACTTCAAACAGTACCTTAAGTTCTACAACGGCTATTTTAAGTTTAAAGAATCCAAGCTGCTACAAATTTTCTTTGACAGATAAAATATTCTTTCGGTACGATCCATGGGAGTCGGAGCCCTTGCAGATTTGCACCACTCCCCCACATTTTTGGGGATACTTAACTACCCGTTTCAAGATGGTGGCCCACCTGGTAAGTAAACGGTCGGCTTATGCCACACTGTTAAAGGACTTAAAGAAATGGATGACTTGGAAATCAACAAAGGGTGCCTGCCTGTATTATGTGTATGGTATATCGCCAAAGTTTTTTATCAAATTGCTCAATATTCCCGAATTTTTTAAGCTCAATTCCAAAAATGGAAGTTACCCGGATTATAACCAGGTAGATCATGTAAAATTATAGCTGGCAAATAGGTTAAAAAAATATCCTGAAATTTTGCACTTGTTATTATTCAATTCGAAGCTTCCGATAGATCAATCATTTCGGAAGTTTTGGTGTTGATCAAAAAAACAACAACGACTTCCAATTTACCGCTGTCCTTTTTTGACACTTACCTGTCTTTTATATCATTCATTTTTATACCAGCTTTGCAATTCTTACAACTAAGCCGATTCGGCTGTATTTAATTTAAAACTTAATATCAAAAAAATGATTGCATTTATTTCAGGTTTGGTGGTAGCCGTAGCAATGATATTTATAACCCTGCTACTAAATAAATATTTCACCACAAAATTAATTGCCGCAGCCACACTGGCAGCCATTGCTTTTATCTATGTGGGATTTGCTTTAAAAGACAATACCATCCTTGCTATGATGCTGGAAATTTCAGTGGCAATGCTTTTCTTTTTCCTGGCAATTGTTGGATATACACGCAGTGCGCCGCTTTTAGGATATGGCATAATATTGCACGGAACCTGGGATATTTTTCATCACCACGGACTTATGATCTCTACCAGTATACCCTTTTACTGGCCTGTATTTTGCCTTACGGTTGATTGGGTGTATGGCTTTTATTTATTGTACATTTTTAAAAAATTGCCAGCCCGAATTTAATTTTATTACATTACCATACTCATCAAAAAAAACAAGCTATGTCTTCAGAAATTTTGTTTGTAAAAAATATGGTTTGCCATCGTTGCACATTGGCCGTTGAAGATGTTTTACAAAAGGCAGCCATTCCATATCTGCAGGTTATTACGGGTGAAATTCATTTACCTGAAAAAGTAACGCAGGAGCAAAATGATGTATTGAGCAAAGCCCTTTCTAAAACAGGGCTTGAACTGATTGATAACAAAATGAGCGGTACCATCGAAAAAATAAAACAATTGGTAATAAAAAAAGCAAGGAATGAAGTGGAAGAAAAAGATGCCAATTTAAAACTCTCCGTTTACCTGTCGCAGCGGCTTCATCATGAATATACTTACCTGAGTAGTTCCTTCTCGTCTGTTGAGGGGCGCACCATTGAAAATTATTTTATTGAACAGCGGATTGAAAAAGTAAAAGAACTAATAGTATATAAAGAAATGACCTTATCAGAAATAGCTTTTGATATGGAATATAGTAGTGTTGCACATCTATCCAGCCAGTTCAAAAAAATCACAGGGCATACTCCTTCGCACTTCAAACAGGTAGGTGCTCAAAAACGCAAATTGCTCGACCAGGTATAAACACAAAATTCTGTAACGCTTACCCAAAGTGATGTAACAACTACCGCTCCATCTGTTTCTACTTTTGTGTTATCAAATTATTTAAAAACAATTTAAAACAAAAGTTATGAAATCAGCATTAACAGCAAGCGCACAAACTTCAAAAGACAGTCAAAAATGTAGCAACCAAAATTGCACTTGTCAAAATTGCAACTGTGGTAACAATTGCACCTGCAAAAACTGTAGTTAATCAAGGCAGTCATTTTTTGAACTCTTGAGCCACTCATCCATTGAGTGGCTTAATTAAATCTAACAATCACTCCAACAAAAATTAACATGAAAAAAATATTCATAACGGCATTTATGCTGTCAACCTCCATTGCATTATTTGCGCAAACAGACACCACCACCATTGAACAATACTGCCAGGTAATTGCCACACCAAGATTATTAAGCAATAAAGTAACCATTGATATTGACTTTGGCGAACAAAAGTCTTTCTGGAAAGATGAGCGCCTAAAATCCTATGATGGAAAATTAAAAAAATTCAACACAATTATTGATGCACTCAATTTTATGGGAGCTGAAGGATGGGCTTTTATCAATACTTACCCGGTAAAAATTAGCGATACAGAAATCTATCATTTTGCATTCAAAAAACTGGTTTCAAAAACAATCCTGTTAGAAAAACAACTTGTCTGTTTTTGACATTACGCTGTCCGTTAACACGCTGAAAGCCGCTGTAGCTTTGCATTATTAAATAACAATTAAAACAACATACAATGAAAAAAATTGGTTTCGCCTTACAGGTAATTAGCTTAATTACATTTATGCCTTTATCGGTTTTCATGGAAATGAATCATCGAAATGTATACACTCCAGCAAATAAAAATGCACTGGAACTTATACAAAAAAATGAAAATATTATTTCAAAAGAAACTACCAACACGTTAGTGGAAGCTAAAGTGCCATACATCAGAATATTCTTATTAAATGGGATTTAATTAAACCAATCATCATCATCATCATCAATCAAAAAATATTAAAACATGAAAAAATTATTTCTATTCGCTGCACTTGTTGCTTCAATAACATTAAATGCGCAGGTTACAAAAGTTCAATTAAAAGCAAGTGGATTAACCTGCAGTATGTGTAGCAATGCTATTAACAAAGCACTTAAAACACTCGACTTTGTAGAAAATATAAACGCTGATATTAAGACCTACACTTTTGACATTTCATTTAAAGCAAACAGTAAAGTTGATTTTGATAAAATAAAAAAGAAGGTAGAAGGTGCAGGCTTTTCAATTACCAGTTTCACCGCCTTTGTCAATTTCAACCACCTGGTTGTAAAAAATATGGAAAGCGTTGTAATAGATGATCAATCCCTTGTTTTTGTAACGACAGATGAGCGCTTACTAAATGGCGTGATGGCAGTTCAACTTTTAGACAAAGGGTTTGTTTCGAAAAAGGAATATAAAAAAACTAATTTACCCGCTCTCCTGCCTGGCACTTATCACGTAAATATTTAACCAATTTAAAAATATAAACGCCATGTCAAATAATATTAGCCGAATAAAAATCAACTTGTTCATTATCATTTTTTCGGTAACACAGTCCTGCCATGCACAAGAATTATTTTCTTTAACTGAGCCGGCCAGCAACCGGGCAGCAGGCAGCATTGGCTTTAGAATTGACAATACCATTATGGATGAACGAAACAGTTCCCGTACCAACTATCACCTGATACCTGAAGTGATGATTGGTATTTCTAAAAAGCTGACGGTAAATGGCAGTTTATTTTTTAGTAACAGATCAAACGCTTTCCGGGGCGAAGGTGGAAGCATTTATGCCAAGTACAGGTTCCTGAGTAATGATGCTGTTCAAAGGCATTTCCGCATGGCTGCGTACGGAAGAGTTAGTGTTAATAACAGTGATATACACCAGGAAGAAATTGACCTGAACGGACATAACACAGGGGCGGAATTCGGACTTGTTGCCACTAAATTAATTCAAAAGGTTGCTATATCCTCTACAGCCTCATTTGTAAAAGCCACTGATAATGTAAACAGTAATAAATTTATCTACGGCACCACCAACAGCAAGGCAGTTAACTACACATTATCTTTTGGAAAATTGATGTTGCCAACAGCATACAGTAATTACAGGCAAACAAATATTAATTGCATGGTAGAGATATTAAACCAGGTAAACACAGGCTCAGGAAAATATTACATGGATATGGCTCCCTCTATTCAAATGATTTTTAACAGTCAAAGTCGGATAGATGTGGGTTATAGAAAGGAATTAGCCAGCAACATGATCAGGACGGCACCCAACGGATTTTTTATTCGGTTAGAATATAATTTCTTTAATGTATTTTGATGAGTCGTCTGTATCCGACATGTTGTTGTCTTTTATGAAATTAAATTACCTGCTACTTTTACAAAAACATTTTATAAATATTCAGTATGAAAAAATTTGCATTCATTATTCCTCCATCCGTTGAAATACTGGACCTGGCTGGTCCGCTGCAAGTGTTTACCGAAGCCAAATTTTATGGCTATGAATTGTCGCTTGAATTTTATTCTTACAAAGATGAAGTGAACAGTACATCCGGTCTTCCATTTACCAATATAAAAAATTATACGGAAGCAAATTTGGGTGAGGGAGATTATCTTTTTATGCCGGGTATGGATAATAAATATGTAAGCAGTATTGCCTTTAAAGCGGAAAGGGAATTTTTCAATTGGCTTAAGCAATGTGCCAACAATAAGGTATTTGTTTGTTCCATTTGTAACGGTGCTTTTGCGCTGGGCCATGCCGGCCTTTTAAAGGATACCGAATGCACCACGCACTGGAGAAGGATTGAAGAAATGCAGGCTGAATTTCCCACTGCAAAAGTTATATCAGATATTCTTTTTAAGAAAAGTAATAACATATATACAAGTGCTGGCATCAGCGCAGGTATCGATCTTTCATTAGCCATATTAGAAGAATTGAAGGGTGCGTTATTTACCCACAAAGTTGCAAGGGGCCTGGTGGTATATCACCGGCGCAGTCACAACCATACACAAAATAGTATTTATCTCGATTACCGGAATCATATTAATCCTTCCATACACCAGGTACAGGATCACTTGATTGATCATTTGGGTGATGATAATTCCATTGAAGATTTAGCTGCTTTGGTTGCCATGAGCCCAAGAAATTTAAGCAGGGTATTTAAAGAAAAAACAGGCACCACCGTACTTGAATACCTGACCATGCTGCGATTGGAATATGCCAAAACAATGTTGAACAATCCTGAATTCACTATTGAATATATTGCTTCAAAATGTGGCTTTAAAACAGCGAGGCAATTGCAAAGAATTTTAAAAGCAAATAAAATAAATGAGGAGAAAAAAAGTGTATTAGTGTAGATGTAGTGTTTAGAATCTATTAAAAAAATAACGGAACTGAAAAGTGGTACACTTGAGATGGCAAGGTATTATAATAAAGGGTTTTTTATTAACTGTGAACTTTTAAATAGTGGTTTAATAACTTTAAGTGTTTTGCCAACAACAGTATTAAAATTCCTACGAATACGCATATCAATGCCCCGATAGCCAATAAAAATTTCACAGAAAAGTCTTGAAGATATTCACTCCTGAAATTTATTATGTTAGTTATGTTTATAAAAGCCTTATTAGTAATAAGTATTAATACAAACGAAACCCATAATACAATTTGATTATATCCTGCTTTTTTATTTATGAAAAAGGAGATTGTACCTGCCAGAAGTAATCCAATTAATCCTGGAGCTGTGATTAGAAATAGACTATTTGAAATTCTTGCCAGCCCTGAAAAGAAACTGAAATATGACTGCGTTCTAAAGACCTCTAATGATTTTTTGTTGAATATCAAATACACCCAAGTATCAAACCCTTTTACAAAAAAAAGTCCGCCAAAATATTCAAGTAAAATGAGTTTTAGTTTCAATTAAAATGTTCTTAAAAAGGATTGTAAAAGTTTGTATCACAACACAAACAATTTCAGAAATCGTGGCTAAGCTCAAATATAACTGTATATCCGAAATGAATAATCAGTAAGCGTTAATTGTTGTTATCTATTTTAATAAAAGGAGAATAACGCAACGATGCTTAATAGTAGCATTGATGCCCGGTACATAAAAATTATTGCAGCCTTTTAAGTTTTGTGAATTGCAGTAATAGCTTAATTGATTTGCAAGATTCCCTTCAAGGTGACACCTTTCAAAAAGGTGTCACCTTGAAGGGAATCTTATGTGTTTCGTTAAAAAGTAACTAATGCCCACCGTCCACACCGTCCAGCCCAGGTAGAAAAACCGTTGCACTAAACCTTCAAACTCAATTCCAAAGGGCTTAATAAATCTTGTCAATATCAACATCATTATTACAAAACTTATTAAACTGGTTGTTCTTAATTGTTGCAAATTGTAATTCTTCTTCCATAAAAAATAAGATAAAATACTGCCAATAATAATCAAAAAAGGTAGCACCCCTGTTGAGCTATGAAATTCATTTCCCAATGTAAATATGCCAGCCCAAATCATAGTTACAGGCATGGCAAAAGACAAAATTGATGGAAGCAAATTTAATTGCATTGCCTTTGATGCCTTATAAAAGCCAATACAAAAAAGTATGTTTAATACAGCTAACAACATTAAAAAAACGGACGTAAAAAATTCTGACTTTGTTCCAATGGCACCGAGTTCGCTGATTGTATTTTTAAGGTGATTATAGTTGCCATGATTATATCCACTAACAATCGTCATCGCCCAAAATAAAATAGTTAGCCAATAACCGGATTGCAAAAATAGTCTTGCATTAATTTTTTTACGGTTAAAATACAGTAGCAGGACGAAAACAGAAAATCCTGCAAGCAAAGAAATCAATGTTTTATTATGCAGGAACACCGGATCATGGAACGTAAGAATTTGAATATGGCAAGGAATATTTTCTTTAAGGATAATGAAGTTGTATGTATTGCCGGGCTGCACATTAAAAGAAATAGAATCAATGTCGGTTATAAAAGTTACCCGCTTTGATTCATAATGCCATTTACTGCCTATTGAAAAAATATCGGGATTTTTAGCAGGCTCTAATATCCAACCGCCTTTTGAAAAGTAATCATCTCCCACCCTGATATCAACCTTTTCAGAGTTTGCGCTTATTGTGGGTAGCTGCTGTTGTGCCATTGTTGATAAAGAAAACCCAACAAAAAAAATGGTCAGTAATACTTTTTGCATTCACGTTTACTTTGTTAACCAAAGGTATTATGCTGGCTATGTGTTTTAACAAAACGGGGTATGCCATTTTCCCGTCATTTTACCGACAGCGCTTACTTACAAGATATTGGGAATGCGATTTAAGAATTGCTGATGATTATTAATTGCTACAGAAAATTTTAAAGTGAAGCATACATTAATAATCACACAGAGGTAATAAACAGGGATAGATAAAGGAATACTACCGCCCTGGAAAGGTTTAAATAATAACAATAAAAGTGGTACCAGAATAATAAGCAAGGTTGTGATTAGCGTCCAAAGAATCTGGAAGTTTATAATTTTTCGACCTTGTAGATTTAACTCCGTATTTCCTTTGTGCCTTAGCAGAATTGCCAGCGGTAAAACAATATTAGAAAGCGGTATCAGTATTACAGTTAACGCACTTAAATTGAGCAGGTTTAATTTATTTTCTTTATTAACGGGTTGTTCAGGCGGGTTGACAATTTGTTCCGGTAAAAGTTGAGCAATGTCAATATCAAGTGCAATAGCCAGTTTATCCAACGTATATGCACTGCCTACTGACTGCCCCGACTCAATTCTTTGAATTGTTCTAAGTGATATACCGGATGCTTCTGCAAGAGTTTCCTGGGAAAAATTTTTAGCTCTTCTACTCTGCTTTAATCGTTGGCTTAAACTGGTTTCAATATTGGTAACTGTTGCCATTAGAGGGGTATTAATGTAAAGCCGGGTTTTTTATTTTGACTTTGAAAATCATCTGCATGTGAACGAAGTTAAATTTATCAATAAAAGTACAGCTTCCGACTCTATCCCAATGCACATATACATGTAACTTAAACATCGGAAGGGAAGAGTGGGACAATTACAACAATGGAAAGATTTTTAATGATGAATGCTTCGGCCGTTGGTCAAAAAGACACAACGGTGGCGTATGATGAATAGGTGAGTTACTTTTTATTGTGTACCAAGAAAGGGAAATCGAGACAATGATTAAATAATGTCGCAGAAAAAATGGCACCTTCTCTATTCCTTAAACAACACATATTTTGTACCTTTGAAAGGTGGCAAAACAAACCAAATATCATTTAAGAACTGAGATTGATAAGCTAACAAATAGCATAGTCAATACCATTTCTGGCGACAGTTTTCCGACTGATGTTCATCCTACAACAAAAGCGACTTAAAAAATAATAATAAAAAGAATGGTTGGGTTTTTAATTGAAAAAGTGAGTTGAAATTACCCGATAGGCAAGTTTTTAAACTAACAATCAGAAACAATCCTGAAATTGTTCAAGGGCTTTTAAGCATAAGCGATTACAGTGACCATTATTATTTGCACCCTATTGAAAGTGCTCCATTCAACTTAGGCAAGAGTAAACTTTATGAAGGAGTACCTGGTAATCTATTTGCTTTCACTTGTAAATCTTCATGGGATAAAGGCTATCAGGGTTTCGTTTCTTTTACCTCGAAAACAAGATTAATCGAACATTACGAAAAGGCTTTAGGTGCGACACACGTTGGTGGACAGAAAATGGTAATCTTCCCACAAGAAGCACTTAAACTTATTAAAAAATATTATCCAACTTAAATCATAAAGACAATGGGATACATAAAAGAACCATCTGGAGTTGATTTTGTAGTTGACCCAACTCCGTTGACAACTGCAGACAGAAAAAGAATAAGTGAGATTATTGCCTATTATAAAGCAACAGGGAAAAAGATGCCACTGCAAAAATCTGCGACAAAAATCCGTCTGAAAACTATAAGCAAGAAGAAGATATTGGCGTAAATCAATTTACAAATAGCCTGATTACAATCCAAGCCATCGTTTCATATCCGTAACGAATAATCTCATTGAGTTAGTTGTTATTTTCGATTTAACAAGCATGAGATAATATAAAAAACCCGTACAAATTCCGACCCTTACCCTTGTATAAATTTATTCAGCAAAAACATGTTAATGAAAGCGTTGAATACTTAAACTGCAAAAAAAAATTAATGATGGGTGCTTCGGCCGTTGGCAAAAAAGACGCAAGGGTGGCGTATAATGAATAGGTGACTTACTTTTTACCATATACCAACTAACTTAGAACAAAGCTTTGGTATGTGTTTGGGCTTGTGTAGCTTTGGCTATGTACTTGCAAAATGCGTGGACTAATACTGTCCGTAAATACTCATTCCACCTCCAAAATATCGATGTTTTAAATGCTCATATACCAAATTGGTTCTTAAATCAATATCGTCGGTTTGATAAGTTGGATAGGGTAACAATGTAAAGAGCTTGTTATTAACGAACGTGTAAACAGCCGCTATGGTTTCTGTTTTCTCTGACCACTGTTCTATTTTCAATTTATCCTGTTTTAGCTCTTCAAGAAGTGTAACAGATATTTTCTTAATTTCATTTTTTTCTTTTTCTTCCAGTTTTTTACCGAATCTCAAAATGTCAAAGATGGCTTTTTGCTCCTCTGTTAGTCCTTCTCGTTTGCTGTCTGCTTCTTCTTCTGAATATGAGTTTACAAGTTCAATCAATTTTCTAAAAGTTTCCTTGATTATAACATCATTTTTTCCTCTATTGTATTCTTCAATGATTTCTTGATAGCGTTTGTAATAGTCAACTGTTAACGGATTACGTTCCACCATTTGTTTTAGATGTTTCTCTATTTTGCCTTTTAAGGATTGAACTGCAGTGTTTTTATTTTTTATTTTGAGAAAGTATTTTTCCAGCATTTGAAAATTCAATCCGCTTAAATCAACCACCTTATTCTGTCCATTAGCATTTGTTTCTCCACCTTCATCATTTTGCAGAATTATTATTTCAGATGTTGGCTCTTCTGCCATGGTTTCAATAGATTCATCCACCACCTGCTGGATTTTTTTCATAATCTCACTTACATCTGCACTTTCAATATTGTCTTCAATTGCTGTATAGATTACATCAATGGCATTTTTTCTTGTAGCATATTGATTTAAAACTTTGTCTGGTTGCAAGGCTTTATATTTCTTAAAGACCTCTCGTGCCAAAATCTGAAACTTTCGTTTGGTTTCATCATTTGTGTAAACGGCATTTACAGCTTTTTCAATTGCCGCCAATTTGTGTAAGCCATCTGCTTTTATTAATTCCTGCAAATCGAAATTCACTTCATCCAGCAAAAATATCTTTCCAGCTTCTATAGCTTCCTCCAATTGTTTTATCAGTTCCTCTTTAGGCTTTACCGGTGGTTCAGGCTTTTCGCCTTCATCGCCACTAGCCCCATAAATTGCCAAAGCATCTAACAATGCTGTGTAAGTTTCAATATAATCCACAATCAAGCCGTTGTTTTTTCCTTCACTTATGCGATTGGCTCTTGCAATAGCTTGCATTAATGTATGCGATTTTAAAGGCTTGTCTAAATACAAAGTGGAAAGTGTTGGTACATCAAAACCTGTAATCCACATCGCACAAACTATTACAAAACGGAAAGGGTCATCTTCTTCTTTAAACCTCGTTTCAAGATCTTCGCTGTTCATTTTCTCCCGGTGTGGTTCAATATCTAAATCCCATTTCTGAAACTTTTGAATTTCGTTTTGTTCCGGGCTTACCACCACACAAATTTCTGTTTCCTTTATCCACTTTAGTTCCCGGTTTTTTTCCAAAAACTCCTGGTCACCATATTTTCCTTTTGCAACTTCTTTTTCCAGTTGATCAACTGTCAGTTTCCAATGATGCATTATTAAATCATACATTCTTACGGCTGTAAGTTTATCCAAAGCGATAAACATACCCTTGCCTTTATAGCCTCTGTTGCAGAAATGCCAAACGGCATCCCTGGCAATGGCATCTAATCTTTTCCGGGCTGTAAGTATTGGATATTCTCTGGCAAAAAGCTGTTGTACCCTGCTTCGTTGGTCGCTGTCTAAATCTTCGCTTTCGGCATCTATTACAGCTCTTATTTGCTCATTGATAACCGGGTTTTTCAATCCCAGATATTCGCCTCTGTTTTCGTAATACAGGGGAACAGTTGCTCCATCGTCTACACTCCTTTTAAAATCGTATCGGGATACGTAATCACCAAAAATTCGTTTGGTAATTTCATCGTCTTTAAAAAGAGGCGTTCCTGTAAAACCTATAAATGATGCATTGGGCAAAGCATTACGTAAGTTCATAGCTAAATTTCCACCCTGCGTTCTGTGAGCTTCGTCTGAAATAACAATAATATTATCCCGCTTGGTTATTTCCTCTTCAAAGTTGAATTTGTGGATTAGTGTAAACAAATAGCGGTGTTCTGAACTCAACAACTCCCTCAAATGTTTTCCACTATTGGCTTTAAGTGAATCCTTCGAGCCTGATTTTACTTGTGGCACTGCGCCAATTCCGCTGAACGTGCCATAAATCTGCGTGTCTAATTCGTTGCGATCGGTTACGATTAAAAAAGTATAGCTGCCTGTAAACTTGTGATGTATCTTTTGGCAAAAGAAAACCATCGAATAGGATTTTCCGCTTCCCTGTGTATGCCAAAATACTCCGAGTTTTTGTTTTTCTTCAAAACTGATTTTTCCCAGTTTGTAGAGTTGCTCTTTGTGTTGTATGTTTTCAATGGCTTTGTTTACGCCAATAAACTGATGATTTCGGGCAATGAGTTTTACCACTTTACCCAGTGAATTATCAAACAGAATGAAGTTCTCAAACAAATCTAAAAAGCGTTTCTTTTCGCAAACGCCAACAATTATTCTGTCTAAGGCAACAATGCCTTCGTCTTCCTCTGTTATGCGTTTCCATTCGTGGAAGTGCTGATATCTGCCTGTAACACTTCCAATGCGGCTTTCTATACCGTTGCTCAATAGCACAAAAGCGTTGTAATAAAAGAGTTTTGGAATTACGTCTTTGTAGTCGGTGAAATTATCGTTGTAGGCGTTTTCTAATTTGCGGTGTGCTGCTTTAAGTTCAATGAAGAGTAAAGGAATTCCATTTACAAAACCGATAATATCAGGCCGGCGTTCCCGGTTACTTTTGCCTTGTAACCAAAGTTGGCGAACAGCTAAAAAATTATTCTCCTCAGCATTATCAAAATCAAAAACTTTGAGTGTTTTATTTTTTACTTGCTGCCCCTTCTCATTTATAAAATCAACGGAAATGCCACTTCTTAATAATTGATATTTCTCAATATTAATTTCTGCCAAGGACTTTGTAATGCTTTCTTCGGTTAGTTTTACATACGCTTCCTCGTAAGCTTTCTCAGGAAGCCCTGGATTAAACGTTTTTAATTTTTCAAAGAAAATTCTTTTCAGCACTACTTCTTTTTTGCTCAGTCTACCCAAACTGCTGCCTTCGCCAAAGCCTTCTTTATTGTAGGCTAATAACGTATCCCAACCCAATTGATTAAAAAATAAATCAATGGCTGTTTGTTCTATTAAATTATCTTCTGAATATTCCCAAGTCATAGTTAGTTCTCGTTGATTATTGAAGAAAGCCTGCCTACAAAAGCTTCTTCATTTTTTATTAATTCTTGCATTGAATGATTTTCTGAAACATAAATTCCATCAATAATAAATTGGACTTCGTTATCATCAATACCATAAATGGATTTTGAATGAGCTTTATCCGCATTCATTTCTTTGGATAGCGGATAAATCAAACCACTTGCCTTTAAATCGTTTTTGTAATATCCCGAATAGGAATGTATCTGATGCAAATCTGCTCTGTCCACATCTTCATTTCGCATTTCCATTTTTTTGAATTTGGCATCAAACACAACTACTTTTCCGCTTGACCTGTGCTTCATTACCAAATCGGGAAACATAGGACGCTTAAAGAACTGCTGTTGATATATGTGTAGTTCTTCCTGACCACTAACTGACCAATCCGGGAAGTTCCTGCTTAATAGTTTTTCGAGATACAACTCATATAACTCGGCAATATCAAACAAGTAACCTGTGGTTGCAGTTTGTTGCTTTTCTTTGTCAGGCATCAAGCCTTTATCCAACAAAATGATTTCGGCATAATCCAACACCTTATTAAATCCGCTATACATTGGATTGTTGATGGTTTGATGTGCTTTTGCTTTGTGAATGGTTTGGTAGCTGGCGAACCTGCCGGAATATTGTTGTTTTAATAACTGGCTCAATCCAAGTAATCGACTGTGTATTTCCTTGCCAAATATTCTTTCTAACTTCCTCAAAGCAAGGTGAAGCACATCTACAATTTCCTGCACATACATTCGCTCTCTAAACGTGCTTGTTAGTTTTCCCTGAAATGGAATGTCTCGTTTTAAAAAGTCATTAAAATCTATATTGCCTCTTACTTTGTGGCTGCGTTCCTGATGTTTTTGGTAGTGTTGTGGCAAACCCAATACTGCTGCCTTTTCCAACGATTGTATAAAAAGGTAAGCGATGATAAATAAAAACTGATTTTCTATTTCGTCTTTTTTTGCTTTTACCTGCTCGTTATCTACATAAATATCATTTACAAAGTTGAGCATCCGCTTCAAGAAAGCATCGCCATATTTTGTAGTGATGTTTATTTTGCAGCCTTTGTAAAACAGCACTCCGGCATATAATCCGGTTTGAACGATGTATTCTTTCTCCTGTTCGAGTTTTTCTTTGGAATACAATTTCAGAATTAATCGTTCTTCGTCAGGTTCAAAAAAACGGCTTCGTTTGAAATTGAATATTCTGATTTGTTTGAGCTGTTCTGCCCCAAGTTTTAATTCATAAACCGATGAAAAGAGTTCTTGCTGCAAATATTTAACGCCTGCCTTTTTTACAGCAAAAGCTTCGCCCAAAGCCGACTCACGGATGGGTGCTTCTTCGTAAAAATTATGATTAACAGGTACGCTTATTCTCATTTTATTTCAATGTTTCTTTGAATCGGTTCAATGTCTCATTCAGTTTATTGTCTAATTCACTTTCGGCAAAAACAGCTCGCAGGTATTCCTTCAAAGTTGGACGTAAGTACAAATTGAATAGCGCTTCCAAGTTATGCTGTGTAATTTCTTTGCGTTTGGCTATATCGCTCATCTTCATAAAAAAGGAATGACCAAACTCATACGATTTACCTAAGCCCAAATCATTGGAAATGTAGTTGTTCAATTTTTCGCAGGCTTTGATATATTGACCAATGTTGCTGAAATCTTCTTTGCGTTTAAAACGGGTTTCTTCTTCTACCACTTCATAGTCGCAGTCTTTTCTTATCCATTTGAACCTTCTGCGAAGTGCTAAATCAAAAGCATCTATACTTTTGTCCACATCGTTCATCATACCAATGAAAAATACATTTTCAGGTACGCCAAATTTCACTTCTCCATTGTCGATGGTATATGCCAACGATTTGTATTTATCATCATCCCGAATTAAATCTTCTATCAAAGCCGAATATTGTGTTTTTAATAGGTTCTTAGAGCCTTTGCCATCGTGCCGATAATCTTTTTCTAATAGCGAAAGGGTTTCACCAAACACCGAGGATAGATTAGCCCGGTTGATTTCATCTACCACAAAATAGAAAGCCTTGCCAGGATTGTTTTTGGCTTTGATACAGAAGTTTTTGAAAACACCATTCACCAATTCAAAACGGATATTTCCATCTTTTGAAACGCCTTTTGGTTTGATACCTTCTATAAAATCTTCATAGGTAAACGAAGGGTGAAATTGCAAAACTTCGTATCGGGAACTATCGCCCTGACTTACAAAATCAAGACTGTTGACTACAGAATAGGTTTTTCCTGTGCCTGGAGGACCATACATAATTACATTGGGGTTGTCGGCATCTGCAATGGTTTTGGCATTTACATACCGCCACAAAAAGCGAGACAACAAAATGAGTTCGCCTTTGTCGTGCTCATTTACTGCCAGCAGTTTTTTTGCTACCAAACAAACCTGATGGTTCTTGGTGAAAATGCCTTCGGCATCTCCATCAATAAAATCGTTATACAATTCTTCGAGCCATTGCGTGGAGTAGATATAGAGAAAATCACTAAGGTTGTCTAACACCGCCATTTTCATCAATATCTGTTTGGCACTGTATGTAGCATCTTCCACTAAGCGAATTTTTACCAAGGGGTCGGTTTCTGATACAATACTTTTTAATAGACCTTTAATGTTATCGTTAAAATGACTTTCTGCTTCTGCTCTTGAAGCATTTTGTTTGTTCTGTTTTAAGATGTAATAAGTGCCGTTATCATTGTTTAATTTTACTTCAAAATTAAAAGCCGTGCCGGGCTTAGAAGAACCTAAAACGGTTCGGGTAGTGCGTTCTAAAAAATTGCACAAATAACCACCGGGCATAATAGCCGAAGCATTACCAAGGGTATTGGTGTAATCATCCAAACCTAGGGTGCCATTTGTTATTTTATCCTTGTATTGCTGCCACTGTGCAATTAAGGTTTCAATTTCCTTCGTGTTGAAGTCTTTATCATCTGCTTTGGTTTCCAATTTATACTTTTCCCAAAGTGCTTTGAGTTGGGCTTGCCTTTCGGCTGATAGTTTTATGTTGTCCATAAGTTTTTTGTAAATAGCTATTTTATTCCATTCAACGATAAAATCATTCGTTGCATTACTTCCGTTGCAATAGGTTAATGTGCCTGGTGCTTGAATATGATTTTTTCCGTAATCTTTTAATATCTCATTGAGAAGAAGCATCTCTTCATTATCGTAAAATCCAAGCACTTCAACTTTTCTACGCAAAGTGAACCAATCAAAATTTTCATCTACATTCGGCTCTAAATAAGCATTTCCAATTACTTCTACCAATGAAACTGGTGTGCTGCCATCTCTCACCATTACCACATCACCTATTTTCATATCATCTCTAAACCACTTTGGGTCATTGACAGGATTTCCATTTTTGTCATTCCACGAATCCCCCATACCAATAACTTGTTTGGTGGTAAGTATTGATTTAATTGTATCAATATCTAACCGTTCATCAGGATGTAATTGTATATGCCAATAGTTTATATTCATTCTTTTACACTTCTATTTGTCCATTCATCAATTTAGGTAATAATATATCCCGTGCATCTCGTAGTTTGGTATTTTGTTTTTGAAGATTGTATATGAATTTTATGATGGTTTTAGTTTCTTGATTGAATTCAATTAATGAATCATTACTGGGTATTTCTATTTCTATCTTCTTTACTGTTTCAATCGTTAAAGCTTTTTGGCTTGAACCAATAGCGACAGAGTTTAGCATTTCTTTAAACTCAGGTGTTCTAAACTTGAAGAAAAGAAAATAAGCAAGATTTTGTTGCAACAAGTTTTTTATCCAAATCAAATTCCCATCTTTAAAATAAAAGTCGCCATCATCATCATTTACCAAATGAACAAACCCTATAGTTCCTACCGATGTAATTAATAAATCACCTGAAACTGGCACGCCAAATTTCTCCTTAATATCAGTATATCTTTCTTCTGTGATATAAAGTGGTTTTTCAATTGACTCAAAATTTGATTTAGCAATAATTTCTTTGCTTCTGTAAAAGGGAATACCAACTTCGACATAGTCAGAAAGGAAGATTCGTTTGCTTGAAGTTACAGTTGCTAATTGTGCTAATGGAATCTTTTTTAGGCCTTTCTCCTCCCTCACAATCCCCTTATACTTCAAAAACGCCTTCTCCTCCAACAACTTTATCCGCTTCAAATTATTCTCTATCAAATCATCATAAGCCGATAA
>JBDUEK010000103.1:0-17696 GCA_040002495.1 Ferruginibacter sp. | reverse complement strand
CCCGGATTTTGAAGCAATTTTGAATTCAATGTGATCTGGGAAAGCGGCACCGGATATAAATAATGCTTCTTAGCAACAGAATGATTTTGTTTGGTATCTATCACCACACATTTCAACATGCCTGCAGGCGTTTGTACTGCTTCTTCACCAAACACATACGATGAAACTTTATACCTGGCAGCGATAACACTGTCCTGCCCTGTAGAGGAAGCGGTTTTAAAATCGGTAGTATAATCAGCACCACCTACTACCGCTCCAAGGCGTGAAGGATTCAATGAAGCTTCGAGTATGCCCCAACGTTTCAAATCGTCAAAGCGTTTGCCTTCGCGGAAAAGTTCCACCCCTCTTTCTCTTCTTATTTCTTCCTTCATATCCAAACCATTGGCTGTAGCCAACGCATTGGTAAGACGGGCTACTCCACCACGTTCCCTTAGCTTATTGACAGAAGCATCTAATTGGGCATCGGTAATAGTGCCGTTCAATTCAATCAACGCTTCAGCATAGATCAAATACAGTTCGGCCAAACGAATGATAGGATAATTAGCCGATTCGGTATTATCGGTTCTGCGGGTTCCATAACCATATACAACGTATTTGCTGTTGCCGTAACCACTGCCACCACCCAATGTACCCGGTGATGTAGAAAAGGTTGCACTGCCATTTAGATAATTCAACAAACGCAGATCCCTGTTTTTAAATTCATCACCTGTTTTATGATAGCCCAGGAACAAGGGCGATTTATCTATAGGCAAGCCATCAGTACAAACCGGCATATCTGCAAACTTGCGGCTATTACCCAATTGCCATGCTGTCCAGGTGATATTCTTTCCACCTTTTTTTAACGTATAATCGTATACGTTATATAAGATGAACTCGTTATTAGTTGATTTGTCAAAACCACCAGGGTTGCTTGCTGCATCTTCTAAATTGAACAAATACCAGGAGCTTGAATTTGCCATGCTGGCTACTGAATTTTTATTCCAAATTGCATAACCTCCATTATCCATCACATCCTTACATATGGCTATGGCGTCAGTCAAATACTTATTTGCGTTTGCAGCGTCATACCCGGCTTTACCTGCCCCTGCTGATGTTCCGTCGCCATCGCTATCCTGGCCCGCATATTTTTCCCAGGTAGCTTCGTATAATTCAACCTGGGCTTTAAATGCTTCGGAAGCCCATTTGCTTATTCTTCCCTTGTCAGAAACAGGGATGGTTTGCTCGGATGGCAATTTGGGAATAGCCTGGTCCAGGTCAGCTAATATTTGTTTCACCACTTCGTACCGGCTGTTACGCGGTGCAAATAATTCCGGGGACTTAACATCCAATACTTCGGTTACAACAGGTACACCGCCATAAGTTTTTAGCAAATTGAAATAGGCAAAGGCACGGAAGAAATAAGCCTCACCCACATACTGGCTGATATTGCCGGTACCCGTATAAGCTGTAGCTTTTGATAATAAAATATTGGCACTGCGAATGCCTGAATAATCCCAGTTTGCAGAGGTACTGGGAGCAATGGTGCCATGACCAATGTCGGCACCAGCCCCATTAATATTGGCAGACAAATCAGAATTGTTATCCATGGTGTTAAAATCCCATCCGGGCAAC
Organism: Ferruginibacter sp.; assembly: GCA_040002495.1. GTDB lineage: Bacteria > Bacteroidota > Bacteroidia > Chitinophagales > Chitinophagaceae > Ferruginibacter. The sequence continues at coordinate 16,085 of JBDUEK010000103.1, read as the reverse complement.
TGACCATAAAAGCCCGTGGTGTAAGCTTTAAAGTCGCTGGGTTGCTTAAAGTAAACCTCATCGGTAAACTGTGCCGTTGGATTTAGGTCAATAAAATCTTTTTTACATGAGGCAGCTATGAAGCATAAACTGCCTATTGCGATATAATTAAATACTTTTTTCATAATTGAATGATTACAGTTTTTTAGAATCCAATGTTTACTCCGAATGACCAGGTTCTGGCAAAAGGGTAACCGGCGTTTTGAGAAGTCTCTCCCATTTCAGGATCAAAGCCATCTTTGATCTTCGTCATTTCCCACAAGTCGTTGCCTGAGAAATACACACGCACTCTTTCCATTTTCAGTTTTCTAATTAAAGATTGCGGGAGGCTATAACCCAAAATCAATGTTTTTAAACGGATGTACCGGTTATTCTGTAACATGAAATCGTTGTTGGCATAGTTCCATTTTGCCCGGCTATTATTTACTGTCAGGCGAGGGAAAATGGCATCGGGATTCTCTGCTGTCCATGTTTTGCCTAAGAACGCAGGGTTTTGATTGGTGTAAATGGCGCCAAAGGGAAAGGCCATAAATCCGTTTCGCATAATTAATTGCTCTAACTGACCCTGGAAAAACGCATTCAATTCAAATCCTTTAAAGGCGCCTCCTAAATTTATTCCGAATGTGTAGTGCGGCGTACCATCGCCGGCATATACCAAAGAACTTTTTGTATTGCCCGACCCGGTAATATTGCCTTTGCCGGATACATCTACTTTTTTTGTATCACCAGGGCGAAGTGCTACACCCACATTATTTTGCGGTAACCCGCCCAAATCGGTACTGGAACCATATTTTGCATAATAGGCATCTACCTCAGCCTGGTCTTTAAAATAGCCATCTGTTTGATATACAAACCAGGACTGATAAGGAAGTCCGTTTACAATACCATTTCTTCCTGCGTTGTAACTGTCAGCACCCTCAACACCGGTAACCCTGGTTTTTGTATTGCTTAGGCTAACCGCAATATTGTAGGAGAAATTTTTCTTTGTATCATTCCATTTTAGAATTGCTTCCCAGCCTTTGGTATTGAAATGGCCGCTATTGGTTTTTGGTGCTGAGCCACCCAGTACTGAAGGATAGTTTACATTTATCAACATCCCAATATTATCCTTGGTAAAATACTCAACCGTAGAAGAAAGGCGATTCCTTAAAAAATTTAAATCAAGTGCAATGTTCTTTTGCTTTACTCTTTCCCATGTTCTGGAGTAACTGGTTAAACCATTATTCACTAATGAAGAAGAACTTTGTAAGGCGCCAGGCAGGCCTAAAACGGTGGTGCCTATTTTTACAAGCGACAAGTAGTCAAATTCGCCAAGGCCCGCAGCCTGGTTACCGGCGCTACCATAGCTACCTCTCAGTTTGCCGAAATTAATTATGGAAGTAATGCCCTCTAAAAAATTTTCTTTGGTAAATATCCATCCTGCAGAACCACCCCAATATTTCTGAAACTTATGACCAGTGGCAAAACGTGAGCTTCCATCAATTCTACCCTGGAGCTCCAACAAATACTTGTCGGCATAGCTATAGTTTACCCTGCTCAAATAAGCATAGGTACCATATTGGGAACTAAACCCATCATTCGTTTGTGTAGCTGTGGAAGCGAGGCTAATATTTTGAACCCCTAAATCATTAAAGCCAAGGCGATTTGCCGATACCCAATTGTAATTGGTCTTTTGAGCATCGATACCAGCAACTGCTGAAAAATTATGAAGCCCTTTAAAAGTTTTATTATACCGTGCTAAAAGCTGGTAATACTGAGATGCACTTGTCCATGCTTTTGTATAATAACTGGTTTTAGTAGTATCAACAGCGCCAGCCCATGCGGTTTGTTTACCATACCAATTATAAACAGGAACGGCTAAGAGGTATGATTCCTGGTTAAAGCGCTCATTTTGTACTGAAGCCAGCGCTTCTATTGACAGGTCTTTATAAACCTGGTAAATACCTTTTAAATCCACTCTTCCGGTGAGCGAATTTTGATTATCGCGTCCGCCATCACTCGTTCTGGCTGCAGCATTCCTGTTGGCTCCGCCATCTACCCCGTTGAAACAGGCAAACCACTGACCAAACGGATTCTTAGCGGGAAAAAAGGGCATATCATACCCATATAAGGTAGCATCCAAACCGGCGGAAGGCGTGCTGGTTTTAGCATCAACCAGGCTGATAGCAGTTTCTAATTTTAGTTTTTGTGATAATTTAATATCGTAATTAAAGCGGGCATTATATTGTTTTTGTCCATCATAAGCCGTTGCCAGGTTACCCACATTGTCAGCCATTCCGAACGATAAACGGTAAGAAGCTTTATCACTGCTGCCCGAAATGCTCAAATTATTTTGATACGAATTTCGGGTAGCAAACATTTCTTCGATACGATTTGCGTTAAAAATAAAGTAGTCTACTCCAGGCCATGTTGGGAAATTGTAAGCACCTTCATAACCCTGCTGCATTTTCAGCAGGTTTTCCTTATTGCCCCACACCCACCAGTTAGGATTGGTTTCTTCTTTATTGGCCTCAATCCACATAGAGGCATACTGCTGCATGCTGGGAGAATAGCCGGTGATACCATTTGTTGCAAAACGCATGTTGCTTGAGAAATCATACCTGGTTTTTCCTTTGCCCCTTTTTGTGGTAACCAGTATCACTCCGTTTGCTGCGGCACTTCCATAGATGGCTGCAGAAGCATCCTTTAATACGGATATACTTTCAACATCATCGGAGTTCATATTTAAAAAGGAAAAAGAGTTTAAAGCGGGAACCCCGTCAATGATAATTAAGGGGGCGCTTCCGTTCACTGAACTCAGGCCTCTTACCACTAATCCAATTCCTTCATTGCCCGGCCTTGGAGATGAGCGGGTAACCAGCAAACCAGGCGTAGCACCTTGCAGGGCCAGGCCAATGTTGGTTACAGCACGGTTTTCAAAGGTCTTGCTGCTTATTTGTTCTACTGATCCTGTAAGGGTTGCTTTCTTTTGGGTGCCATACCCTACCACCACTACTTCACCCAAATCGCCGCCTTTCACATTCAACTTTATGTTAATTGCACCAGATGATCCAACCGGGACTTCGATCCTGGCATAACCAACACTACTTACAACCAACGTTTTTGTGTTAGACGGTATGGTTATACTAAACTCACCGGCAGCTCCTGTTGAAACTCCTTTTGAACTGCCCTTTACCATAATACTGGCACCCTCTACCGGTAAATTAGTAACTGCACTTGTTACCGTGCCTGAAACTTCTTTTGTGTTTTGTGCGATGGATGAATGGAAGGAGAAAAAACCAATCATCAGCAGAAGAAGCACCCGATCGGGAATAAAATTGCTTTTTCTTTGAACATTTTCCATAATGCAAGTTTTAATTTTAAATAAATAATTGTTGTTGTTTTGATAATTGTTACATCGGTTTATCAGGGATTTATTTTTTTTTTATTTTTCAATAGATTTTAATTTGCTGACCGGAATGCGAAGCGATGAATCCCTGATTTTTAATATGGTTTTTAATTCTATTTTTTGCCGCTTTCGTTTCTTGTTTTCTGTTAAACAGGCAATCATCAGTTGTATTACCTGTTCTGATATTTCCTGCACCGGTTGTGCCACCGCCGTAATAGATGGAGTAAACAAAACGAAATTTGTATTGTCATCAAAGCCCACAATGCCCATCTCTTCGGGTATGCTTAATCCTATTTGCCTGATGGCCTGCAGCCCGCTTATTGCCAGGTAATTAGTTGCAAATAAAATGGCATCCATCTCTTTATTTTGTTCAATGAACATGCTTATTTTTTGTGTGGCAAGGCTGCTTTCTGTTCCAAAAGGAATATGCAACAACAACTTTTTTACTTTTCTTTCTTTGATTGCTTTTTGATATCCCTTCAACCTGTCTGTCATTTGTACCTGTAAAGAATCCAGTGTAACAAAACCAATATTGGTATAACCGTTCTCAAATAAATGCTTCACCGCATTGTATGCCCCTTCTTCGTTATCTATCACTACCACATCCGTATTTAACGAAGCAAAATACCTGTCAAATTGTATCACCGGAATCTCGTCATCAATCAGATTTTGTATGTCTTTTTCAATACCCGGTGCCGGTGCAATGATATAAGCATCTACCCGCCGTTCCCTGAAAACCCTTATCAGGTCTTTTGATTTTGCTGTATCATTTTCTGTACTGGAATGAAAAATTTTATATCCCAGTTTGTACGTATTTTCTTCAATAACCCGTGCTATGCCGGAGAAAAAGGGATCAGCAATATTCTCCACCATTAAACCAATAATCTTACTTTTTCCGGTTCGCAAGCTTTTAGCCATCATATTGGGTTGGTATCCCACTTTCTGCACATGTTTTAATATCCGTTCTTCCATTTCACTGCTTATTCTTTTCTCCCTGGCTTTGCCATTTAACACAAAGGAAATTGTGGTGGAAGAAACATTCAGCTCCCTGGAAATATCATGAATGGAGATCGCTTTTTTCATGACACATTATAATTTTCAATGTTAAAAGGAAGCACTGGAAAAAGGTTTTCAGTGCGCTTGGCTAATCGATTTAGCAAGTAGCATAAAAAAATAGTATTGTCGCTAAGATTGATACTTATTGAATTGTTTTGAGGTTTGCCTGAATACAATACAAGCAAGAAAACTGAAGAGAACGTAGCAAGGTTGGTAAACCGATTTAGCAAGTTAGGTGTCATACAGCTTTAATAAATTTTGTGGAAGCAATTCGTTAATTATCGTTTCAACAACACAATATTACTGTACAATTTTGCCAGAGGCATGGGGGGTAATAAGCTATCTTAGGGGGTAAATCATTCAATTATCTGCTTTTTTAACCTTTTTTTATATTTTTTTCATCCATCTCGTGATTGTAATGGTTTTTGATTAATTGTTTTGTTATACCGATTATACCGTTATTTAGTCCAATGCAATTTGCAATCGGTATAATACCATCTAAGATTTCAACGTAGTCCTTGGACTCCTATTAAATCAAGATGGTATTATTCCATTTCCGTTTTTGATATACTTCATGATTCATTTAAATGATAAAGCCTCCACTATATGTATGGAGGCTTTTCGATTTTTATATATTTAATTTTAAACGAGCTTATTCCGTTTCATCTAACTGCTCATCATCGTTATCGGTATTTTCTTTGTTTACATTAAACTTATTAGCAAAAGGATTTCTGTATTTTTTTACGTATTCTGAAGGATTCATACCAAAAACTTTATTAAAGTTTTCCCTAAAGTGTTTGGCGTCATACATACCAACCTGGGCTGCAACTTCGCTTACATTCTGGTTGGTGTCTATAAGTAATCTTGCTGCCTTACGCAGCCGGATAGAACGGATAAAGCCATTAAGTGACTGACCGGAGATCGCCTTTATTTTTCTGTACACCACTGAATGGCTCATTCCTATTTCAGTTGCGAAAGATTTTATATTAAAATCATCCTCATCAAGGTGAGCTTCCACAATAATAATACACCTTTCAAGAAAGTTTTTATACTCTTCAGAAATTTTAAGATTCTGGTTGTTATGGGTGATAACATTATAAAAATACCGCCTTAAATTGTTTTTGTTCTTTAATAAATTATTCACTCTGGTCATCAACAATTCCACATCAAACGGCTTGGTAATATAATCATCCGCCCCTCCTTTATATCCTTCCAGTTTTATTTCTTCGGAAGATGTGCCGGTTATAAGAATAACTGGTATGTGATTTAAAACCGGGTCGGCTTTTACTATTTTGCAAAATTCAATACCGCTCAATTCACGCATTTTTATATCGCTCACAATAATGTCTGGCTGAAATTCCCGGGCCATACTCAATCCTCTCTCTCCATCCACAGCCTCATAAACTATAAAATATTGGCCGAACATTTTCGCCAGATATTTTCGTATTTCCTGGTCATCATCAACAACCAATACTATTTGCTTTTCAGTTACAATATTTTCCCGGTTGGTAATTGGAAATGATTGTTCTGCCGGATTTTCATCCAGGTTGTCGTCCAATGCAATTTCCTGCAGCAACATATTTCCGTCCTGACTGTCTTCAATAATTAATGCAGGATCAAATTGTTCATGACCTTTTTGTAACCTTAAGCAAAAACTGGTACCTGCCCCCGGCTTACTTTCATAAGATATTTCTCCTTTATGTGCGTTGGTAAAATGTTTAACCAGATATAGCCCGATACCAAAGCCCGGGATTTTTGCAGGCCCTTTTGAATTGACCTGGTAAAATTTGGTAAATAAATTTTCGCCTGCTTCGGGTGGTATTCCAGCGCCATCATCTTTAATAAAAACCTCCACAAAGTTTTCTCTTTCCTCAATCAGCATTTCAACTTTGCCATTTTTTTGGGTATATTTTAAAGCATTTGAGATAAGATTATATAATATTATTTCTAACTTTTCCCTGTCCGCATATATTTCCAAATGTTCATTATTACATATAAATTGGTATTCAATATTTTTAGCTTTGGCCTGTTGTGTAAAACACAGGTACACTTCATGACAAAGGTGGTAAAAGTTTAGCCTTGCAATTCTTAAATCCTCAATACCACTTTCAGCTTTTCTGAATAATAGCAACTGGTCAACCAGGCTGAGCATACGCCTGGCGTTTCTGTAAACTGTTCCTAAGTCATTATCTTTTTTAAGTATTGCCTTATTTTGCAATAGTTCCTTTATAGGATTTATAATTAATGTAAGCGGAGTCCTGAATTCATGAGAAATATTGGTAAAGAATGAGAGTTTTTTTTCGTTAAGTTCTTTTTCCTTTTCATTTATTATCCGTTCGGTTTCCCCAATTGCTTTTTCCTTTTCGTATTCTGCACGGTGTTTTTCTTTTTCAGCCTTTTCCTTTTCAATAGTAATGTTTGCCAGGGAAATATCGTACTGCAACCGGGTTTGCCGGGCTTTATAAACCAGGTATACATATAATAACAGCACAACCACTGCCACGTAAAACAAATAGGCCCACCAGGTGCGGTACCATGGAGCAAGCACAACAATTCGGATGGATACATCTTTATTTTCCCATACACCATCTACATTGGTATTTTTTACATGAAAGGTATAATGGCCTTCGGGTAAATGTGTATAATTTGCCGTCCGTAGGTTTCCACAGGTATTCCAGTTCCGATCCAACCCCTCCATATAATAAGCATACGATATTTTTTCGGGTGCCGAATATTCCAGTGCAGCAAAATCAAATGACAAAACCGCCTCGTTATACGGTATTTCTAATTCACCAATCCTGTCTGCAGCAAGCGATGTCACATAGGGGCTGCCGGCAAAAACCGGTTTATTGTTCACTTTAATACCTGAAATTTCTATTGGTGGAAATGTGGTGGCTGGCAATATTTGATCGGGCCTGAAGAGATTTAAGCCTTTGATACCACCAAAAGCAAATTCACCAGAACGGAGTACAATTGCAGCATTATAGTTAAACTGGTTGCTTTGCAAGCCATCATTATAAAAGTAGTTTTTAAATGTTAGGGTAAGCGGATCAAATTTAGACAGTCCATTCAATGTACTCATCCACAGGTTACCGGATTTATCTTCCAGAATATTTAGTACGGAATTATTGCAGAGACCTTCTTCGGTAGTATATCTACCAGACACTTTACCCTTTTTGCGGTCAAACAGAATTAATCCGCCACCTTCAGTACCTACCCAAAAGTTACCTTTTCTGTCTTCATGTATAGCTCTTACAGCATAATTGAGTGTAAAAAAAAGATGCTTCTTACCAGCACGGTCAATCTGTATCAGTTGAGTAAGATTACCTCCCCAAAAATTACCCTGTGCATCCTCGTTTAATACAAAAAGATCAGATAATCCTGTATCAAATGCATCAAAACGATCCGATAGCCCATTGTAATAATACAACGCACCGTAATTGTTTCCCTGGCGCAGGGTTGTTGCCCACAGAACATTTTTTTTATCAAAATAAAGAACATACACCACAGGGTTGTTTAAACCGGTAAACGGATTGAGGCACTGGTAACGTTTACCTGAACTTTTTGCACCGCTCAGTTTTATGATGCCTGAGGTGAATGTTGCCACCCATATATTATTATCCGGATCACTTTTAACAGACGTTACAGCATCTGAAGGCAATGAATTTATGTCGTTCCTGTTATGGGCAATATTTTTAAAACTGTTGGTTTTAGGGTTCCAGATATTTATACCCCGGCCATCAGTTGCTATCCACAATAAGCTATCTGCAGTTTCGTACAAAAAAGAAACTGAGTTACCTTTAAATTCATTCATTATACCCGGGTCGTGTGAAATAGTGTGAAACTTTTGCTTCTGCGGATCAATTATATTAATTCCGCCTTTTGAAGTTCCTATCCATTTTCGCCGGCTTTTATCTTCAAAAACAGTATACACATCGCCAGATGAAAGGGAATATTTTGAATCTCCTGCAACGAGATGCTCTTCTTTATTAGTACTTGCATTCCAGGTATAAATACCATCTCCTACAACTCCAACCCACAAACTATGCTTTTCAATTAATGCAACAGACATTACACGTTCTTCACTAAACAAACGGTTGTTTACTTTTCGACAAATACCACTTGCAATATTGTACTCATACAGGCCTTTCGCCGTTCCGATCCACACTGTTTTATCATCAGCCTCAAGACTGGAAGCGGATTGCACATCAGCATTCACCAGTTTTAACGACATCGTACTGTAATCCAGCTGGCAAAGGCCCCTGTTTTGAACAAACACCCAGACTCTTTTATCGGGGCTTACTTTTATGACCTGAACACCATATAAAACAAATTGCTTTGCACCGGTATTCAACCTGACCTGAATGGTTTTAGCCTCCCCATTTTTACCCCATAGCAAACCGGTATTTTCGGTTCCTATAAAAACATTGTTCAGGCTGTCGGAAGCGATTGATTTAACTACATCACTCAAAATACTTCCGGAGCCGCCAGTCATTGAGACCTGTCTGAATTTATCTGTAATGCTGTTGTACACACTCACTCCCTTTCGTGTACCAACCCATAAATTGCCTTTCCGGTCTTCGCAAAAAGTGTTAACAAACGAATTTATAAGGGATGTTGAATCATTCACCTTATTTCTGAAAACTTTAAAACTATATCCATCATACCGGTTAAGCCCATCGAATGTTCCAAACCACATAAAACCTTTATGGTCTCTTAATATGCACCGAACTGAATTATTGGATAACCCTTGATTAATACCCAGGTAAGTAAACGGAACCTGCGCATTTAATCGTGAAAGACACATGGATAAACATAACAAAAACAATAAACCTCCGTTTTGATATTTAAGGGAAATCAATTTCATAACTATAACAAATCAGTTTTCAAATTTTGCGTTTTAGGCCAAAGTTATGAAAAGTGCCAGTCAGAAATATTTAAGCAATTCCCCGGATTTATATCAAATTAACCCGAGCCAGTTTTCCTAAAAATGAATTTTATTTTTGACAACATACCTTTTTCATAATTGTAATTGGTTCCTTCATCTTCGTATAAAGTAAATACTCCGTCTTTTCCTGCATCCTGCCTGCTTTGGCATATACACTTTACGGCTTGTTTGTTTGTATAGTCAAACAGGATTGATGAGCAAAGAAGGGCCGAACATGTATTGATCAGCGATGTTCAATACTGCTGTATCTTTTGCAAAGTCCATTGCCAGTCCCACCATGATGGTATAATATCATGACAGGCATACATTCGTTTATTGAATGCTGTAAATCTATTACTGTACTGTTTAAAACAAGGTTCCTCAATGTTGCAAACTCAGGTACGAAATGTTACAATCCTTTCACTTTCAGCAGCATGTTAACACCCTTTGTATTTATCTTCTATGTGCAACACCTTACAGCACTACGAAAGAATCTTTATCACATTTGCAAATGTCAATTCATCAGATTTTTTTTGAGGTAAAGAAACGATCAACCCATTTTCATTTCTCTCAAAAGTTAGCGATTGCTTTGTTGGCAACCATTCTATTTTTTTAACTTCTTTAGGAAAATGTTCGCTGTTGTTTGCCAAACTTTTTATTACCAACTTTCCATCTTCAGGCCAACCCAATGCAGTTGCATACAACACATTATCTTTTGTTGCAAAGCGAATATCTTCATGGGTAAAAGGCTTTCCTTTTCCTTCATTAAATCCTTGAGCACTCAATTTTGCTGCTGCTTCCTGTGCCGGTCCTTCACCAAATATTTTCCAGGGTCTTGTACCATAAATGCTTTCGCTGTTTAACTTCATCCACGCTCCTATTCCCTCAACAATTTTTCTTTCTTTTTCATCAATCGTTCCATCGCCCCTAACAGGGATATTCAACATGAGGTTACCGTTCTTACTTACAATATCCACTAAAGTTTGAATAACTGTTTTTGAACTTTTATACCGGTTGTCGTTGTACACACTTCTGTTGTAATGCCAATCACCAATACAGGTATCTGTTTGCCATGGCAATGGCTGAATTTCATTTGCCTGGCCTCTTTCAATATCCCACACCATAGCCTTGCGTTGACTTTCATCCAATATTTTTCCGTTGATCACTGCACGAAGCTCTCCATGTTCCTGAATGCTTTTGTTATACATGTGGGCTGCAATGCGTAAACCTGCGTCACTCACAGGCCATAATGGCAATTGCGAATCATCGAAATAAACCACATCAGGATTATACTTGTTTATGAGATCTATTGTGCGGTTGCAGAACTTTTCAATGTAAGCCTTGCTTAGCGGGGATACGCCATTTTCCCAGCCCCACTGCCCGTAAATGGAATTATCATCCAGGCTGTCTTTACTTAAAGGATGATTTTGTGCATAGAGTTCCTGCGGATCTAACCCCTCCCACCATTTTCCTTTGCCATCTGCTTTGGTAAGTTTTCCATCATAAGGAATGCCTGCATATGCGCCTGTTTTATCTGAGCGTTGCGCCACTTCGAACCAGCGCCATGCATGCGATGCATGAACGCTTACACCAAAGGGCAACCCATTGTTTTTTGCAGCTTTTGCCCAACCGCCAATCAAATCTTTCTTCGGACCAATCTTAGTTGAATTCCATTGCTTTTGATATTTGCTATCGTACAAATCAAAATTGTCGTGGTGATTGGCAAGCGCCATAAAATATTGTGCACCTGCATTTTTATATAAACTCACTAATTCTTCGGGATCCCATTTCTCTGCCTTCCATTCATTGATTACATCTTTAAATCCAAACTTTGAAGGATGGCCATATTTTTCAAGATGAATTTTATATTGCCAGGATCCTTCCTGGTACATTCCTCTTGCATACCAGTCGCCGGATTCAGGCTGGCATTGCGGCCCCCAGTGTGACCACATACCAAATTTTGCATCGCGATACCATTCGGGTGTTTTATAATTTTCCAACGATTCCCATGTTGGCTTGAATGGGCCTTTTGCAATGGGTTCGCCTAAATACTGTTCATCCAAAAAATTATTACCCATTGCCTGGGATAACCATAATGAAGGCAAGCTTGCTGCCATTCCTTTTATTAATGTTCTGCGTTTCATTTTATTTAAATTTTATAAATGCTTGAATTAATTTTTATAAATTCCTTGATAAGTGCCGGATTTTTCAACTAATGCTTTATGAATTTAGCTATAACTCCAACAGCTAAAATGTGCGATGTTATTTTGTGTAAAGCTGGTATTCCTGCTTTGACTGATTTTTATGTATGGCATGTCGGATCGGTTCAACAATTGCCTTGTAACAATAGGCCGCGGCCTGTTATTATTTCTACGGTATTGGTCTCAATTCCGCCACAAAACCACCACGGCGAAGCATTTTAACTTCAATTGAGCTTGATTTGTCCACTACTAAATATTGCGTTGTAAAATCTTTGTCGTGTTTTCCATCGGCAATCAGTGTCAGTTTGTATTTAACTCCTTCGGGTAAAAAATCAAACTTTATTGTTTTTCTTTTTTCATTCCAACTTTCTGCACTGATGCCGCCGATGTACCACGATGTTCCTTTACGGCGTGCTATCACAACATCTTTGCCTGGATAACCATCCAGCAACTTTGTATCATCCCATGCATTTGGCACTTCTTTTAAAAATGTTTTAGCTTCATCAGGCAATTGATAATAACCTTCGGGACGATCAGCCATGTGCTGAAAGCCAGATTCAAAAACAACACTCAATGCCAGCTCGTGGCCGTAAGATGTAATATGTGGAAATTGAGAATTAGTGAATGTAACCGGTGTATAATCCATCGAGCCAATCACATTACGTGTAAAAGGAAGAATGGTATTATGTTCCGGCGCCGGCATTGTAAAATCAGGCGTGTTGTTATACCATTCAGCTCCCCGAACACCCTCGTATGTCATTACATTCGGATAAGTTCTCGCCCATCCCCGCGGCACCAGGCAACCGTGGAAATAAACCATTATTTCAAATTGAGCGGCATCTTCTAAAATGTCAAGATAATATTTGATCATGTCCTGCTTTTCACTTTCAAAAAAGTCGATTTTGACTCCCGCAACGCCCCATTTTTTCAGCTTCGTAAATTCCTCTACCCTGTTTTCATGCGTTAACATTCTATCACGGGGAGTTGAAGTAACCCCCGTATGAGGTCCGCCTGAATTGTACCACATCAATGGTTTCACCCCCTTTGAATGAATGTATTTAAGAGCATCTTCCAAATTGCCCCCATTGCTCATGGTATCCCATTCCCAATCAAGCAGCGTATACGGCCAGTTCATTTTTGCAGCAAGATCTGCAAACTCACAAACAATTTTATAATCCCTCGTACCGTGATTGCTGGACCAATAATTCCACGATGCTACTCCGGGTTTTATCCAGCTTGTATTTTTTACAACCGACGGTGTTGAAACATCATCCACCAAAGTAGATTCCACGATATCTGAAAGCGCTCCCATTATGATTACACGCCATGGAGATTTCCATGGAAGCGTTATTGCAGGTGATGATTCTCCGAGGCCATTTCCGTCTCGTGGATTTGGAAAGCTCAGTTTATATTTGGAAGAACTGCCAGCATTACTCAATTTGGTACCGCAGTAGTTTCTGTTCACATCAGCTTCATGCAATAAGAACCAGCAGGCTTTATCATTTGTATTGAAAAGTGCAGGGTAACACCAGTCTTGCTGTTGCACCTTTTCCCCACTCATTGATGTATAAAGGCCTTCGTTGGCTGTATTCCATTTCTCCATCCATCTCGTAGTTTCTGGTGGAATAGTATAAGATGTGAACTCATCTTTTATAACAAAAGATCCTTGCTTTTCAGGAAACTCATAACGAAAAGTAATACCGTCATTATAAGCCCTGATAATGATATTCAATTTTGCTTTAGAAGGGTTCTCGAGAGAAACAATTACTTCATTGGCAGTATTGCTGCAAACAGATCGTTTGCCCTGCAGCGCTGTATATTGTTCCTTTATTAAAATGGGTTTACTTGCTTTCAAAAATTTTAGTTCTTTGTAAAAATCCTGATCACTGCGTGATAGTCCTAAATCGATATTGGGAATAGCCTCTGTAGTTTTTCCATCATTATTGCAAGACACTTTTATATACCATTCACCTACATCACTATTTTGACGGGATAATAACACCGCACTAATCTTTTGATCAGGCGATTGCAGGGAGACTGTTTTTACTGTTGATTGTGAAAATAATAAGAATGGCGCTGAGGATAAAATAAAGAGCAAAACAGCTAACCGGGTTTTGTTATTCATTTTGCAAAAACAATTCAATTTGTAAGCACTTCTAAAAAACATATGGTTAAATTTTATGCAGGAATTAATATGCTGCGTGAAATTATTAATTATTGGTAATAAACATTCCATTTACTTCAATACCTTAAGCAGCATTGGTAACAATATTATTTGATACCCGATTTTTGCAGTATTTGGGCATGTTTGCTGTACCGTTATATTCATGCCCTGCTACCTGCGAGTGCACCATGTTTGCGGTGGCGGCTCATGATGTTGCCGACTACAACTAAGGTTCGCACTCACTTTTTATTACTATAAATTTGAATAATTAACTATTCACAAATGCGATTTAATACTCATTTCGGATAGTCGCATACACTCCGTACGACTCATTAGTTATTTTATAAAATGGCACAAGCGTATATTCTTTTCCGTTATTTTTCAAAGTAAATGACATGGAATTCCCCTGTTTGGAGATATTTTTCAGAATATTTACGGCATTGCCTTTCAGTATCGTTTCTTCATGAACCTGAAACGCCAATAAAACCGGGCCATAAAACAGTGCAACAATGTTCGGATTGTCGGGCATGGGTTTTACCTGAAAATGATAATTAAAACGTATTTCTATCTTATCCCCGCTTTTCCATTTTCTATCAATAGTAACATACGACCTTGGACTTATGGCCCCTTTTATGGGTTCGCCGTTTACCAAAACCTGGGTTTGTGTATCTGCCCATGACGGAATAAACAATTTCAGTGCAAATGGCGTACTTTTTTTGGCTGTTACGTTGAATTTCACAACGGAACTATCCGGAAAATCAGACGACTGCGACAAAGTAATTCCCTTCGATTTCCAATTCACCGAGGAAGGAATGTACAGATTCACCCAGAGATTATCCTTGTTGTAAAAATAGATATTGGCATTCAAGCTGGTAAATGCTTCGATAGTTGTTCCGTTACAACAAAAAAACTCACTTGGTTTTGCAAAGCTCTTCTTATTCGGGGAGCCCAATGGTAATGAATAAACATTCCATCCGGTTTCCGGATTTTGAAGTGCGAAAACAGAATTATAAAGCGTGTTCATGTACACATCAGCATATTCGGGCCGGGCAGTCCAACGAAACAAAGTACTTGTAATTTTTTGAGTGTTATGTGAAACGCATGATTCAGAAGTTCTGTCTGTAAGCGTAGAGCTTAAGCGATCAGCGTTCCCCCAGTGTTCCGAAGTTTGAGCAGTTGGCGTTGCGGCGATAGGTCGCGGCCCACTGCTCGAACCATTCACATAGCAATGATGATGTACAAGCATATCCCAGAAATGAGAAACAACATCCCGATAATAACTGTCTCCGGTATTTTCATACCGTTTGGCAAAACCAATTACCAAAGGCAGATGGGTATTGGAATGCAAGCCTGACAAAATATCTTTACCCTCGAACAACGGTTGACTGAACCATTTGCGGTCAAAAATACAAGCCAACCGGTAATGAGTAGAATCTTTGGATATTTCAAATAAACCGTGCAGTACATCGTTCATTCCACCTGCTTCGTTTCCGGGATTAGCCTGAGGAGTATACAGCACTTTCTCAATTGATTCAGGCGAAAGTTTATCCATACGCTCTTTAACATAAGCAGCCATATTTACGACTATTACATACGCTTTTTTATTTCCGGTAGCCTTATACACATCAAGCATTCCCTGCATGATTTTATGATAGGTATAGTACGGAGCCCAAACACCGCCAAATTGGGTTTCCAATATGGTAAAATCATTTTCGGGGAATGCACTCAGGTATTTGCCGCCCAATTTTTGCTGACAATCACCAAGCACGTCAACCATGTATTTTACACGTTTTTGCAGCAAAGTATCGCCTGTTTTTTCAATCAATGAAGCACAAGCCGATAAATAATGCCCAACAAAATGCCCACGTAAACCCACCTTAGGCGACTCCCAACCTTCCAAAGGTTGCGCTTTCGATTCAACCCCGGCATTTATCCTGAAATTGTGAAGTAGCCTATCAGGATCAAACTGATAAATATACCTCGTGTTAACAGACTCCCGCTGCTTTATCCACGACTCAAACAATACAACATCTTTATTTGAAAATGCTATCGGTCGGTTCTCTTTGTCGAGAAACGATTGACCAAAAACAGTTTGACAACCAAACAAAATCAACACAACCCATTTTATATTATTTTTCATACTGAACATCGAATATTAGAAAAACTGTACATCATCATTAAAACTATCACTGTGAATATGAAAGCAATTATTTCAAGATTATTTTGAAAACAGCTGCTATCTTATTCGGAATGGACTTTGGCTTTTGTATTACCAATGAATCCGAATATTGCTTCCATGATAATTTTTCT
>JBDUEK010000102.1:0-18153 GCA_040002495.1 Ferruginibacter sp. | reverse complement strand
CTTCCCGCTGCATCAAAATGTGTTATGAATATTGTTGCCTATTACACAATCCCATACAGTGTAAAGTATAATTTGGATAAATACCTTACCGCAAAATTTAAAACTACCAACCTGGTGATAGGTATTTTAAATTACCAGGTTTACCTTGATAGAGATGCCATGGTTGCAAAACATTTAAATAAGGACTTTGTATATAAAACTGCCATCGAATATTTATCACAGTATTCTTCAATAGACAGGGTGATTGAGTTGGATGTTGTTAGTGAAACAACACTTAATACCAAAGTAAAAGAATTGACTACAAATGGATATTTCCCCAGCCGGAGCGGTGATTTGCAAATCTTATTTCGCCCCCAATGGATAGATGGTTTTTTAAATGGCGGAACAACACACGGAGTATGGAATCCTTATGATGCACACATTCCTTTAATCTGGTATGGTTGGAACATTATGCCGGGAAAGACATACAAGGATACTTACATGACTGACATTGCTCCAACGGCAGCAGCTTTGCTAAAAATACAAATGCCCAATGGTTGCGTTGGGCATGTAATTGATGAATTGATAAAATAATATAGTTAAACTAAACATTGCTTAATTAGCTATTTTTGATCACACGGTAAACTTCTTAATAAACTAACTTATCTAATTTCACTGACAGCAGTCAATTATTTAACTGCTGAATTATAAAAGCAAAGCTGCGCTAACCATGGGGCAATCAATTTTCACCGAAAAAAAAGCTTCCAATAACTTAACGAGGTTAGTGTTAAGGCAGGTTAGGCCTTACAGAAAATGGCTGGTTTTGATTTTTTTTGCGATGGTTGCTGAAACGGTGCTTGGGCTTGCAGCTCCCTGGCCATTAAAGATTATCATCGATCATGTAATCGGACACAATGAATTGCCCGGTTGGTTATCGTGGATGAAAATATTTCATTTAAGTGAAAACAATATTGAGCTTGCAGCAGCAGCAGCTATTCTATTAATAGTGATTACGGTATTGGGTGCAATTGCGGGTTACCTTAACAGCTATTTTACTGAAAGCGTGGCGCAGTATGTTGCCAACGATGTAAGACAGCAGGTTTATCATCATTTGCAACGATTGTCTTTATCATATTATGATACCCACCAGGTTGGTAAAATACTTAGCACCATTACCACCGATGTGTCCACCATGCAGGATTTTGTTTCAAACACATTGCTTGCCATCCTTATTGATGCCATGACTATTGTTGGCATTTTAGGATTGATGTTTTATATGAACTGGGTATTTGCATTGGTAGCATTAAGTGTTACTCCCTTCCTGATTTTATTTGTGGCACATTTTAAAAAAGCTGTAAAAAAATCGGTGCATGAAGTAAGAGTTGACCAAAGTAATATGCTAACTATTTTGCAACAAGGATTGGAATCCATAAGGGTAGTAAATGCATTTGGCACGCAGGCTTTGGAAGAAGAACGCCTAAAGAAAATAAGCATAGAAACGGTGAATGCAGCCCTTAGAACACGCCGGTTAAAATCATTGCTGGCACCGGTTGTACAAATCGTTGTAACGCTTTGCATTGCGCTGGTACTTTGGAAAGGCGCTCATTATGTACTATCCGGTTTAATGACTATTGGATCACTGACCGTGTTTTTATCTTACCTCAATAAATTTTTTAGCCCGGTAAAAGATCTTGCAAAAATGACCAATGCAGTGGCACAGGCAACGGTATCGCTGGAACGTATACAAATGATTTTGCTTACTGATACAATCATTCCCCAAAAGCAGGGAGCTACCGATCCTGGTGAATTAAAAGGAGGGATAGTTTTTGAAAATGTATCGTTTGGGTACGATAGCAATGACACAGTTTTAAAGAATATAAATATTGATATAAAACCCGGTCAACGAATTGGAATTTGCGGCCCCACTGGTGGAGGCAAATCAACCATTGCCTGTCTTGTACCAAGGTTTTACGATACAACCGAAGGACGAATATTGATTGATGACATAGACATAAAAGATTTTAAACTGGATGGATTGAGAAATCAAATTGGTTTTGTGTTGCAGGATACCGTGTTGTTTTATGGTTCGGTAAAAGAAAACATAGCTTATGGAAAAACCGACGCAACTGATGAAGAAATTTTTGAAGCAGCAAGGCTGGCCAATGCTTCAGAATTTATCAATAAAATGCCCCATGGGTATAACACATTGGTGGGAGAAAGAGGCGTGACATTATCCGGCGGCCAGCGGCAACGCATTGGCATTGCAAGGGCAATTGTACGCAACTCACCAATACTTATATTGGATGAGCCAACCGCCGCATTGGATTCCGGATCGGAAAAAATTGTGATGGACGCACTGGATAAATTAATGGCTGGCAGAACTGTTATTATTATAGCACACAGGTTAAGCACTATATTTAATGCCGACAAAATAATAGTTATAAAAGATGGTTGCGTTGTTGAAGAAGGCACCCATGCCAGCCTGTTGGAAAAAGGTGAAATTTATTCCCGGCTTTATCACGTACAATCTGATACTTTAACTCCGATAGTGGAAGCGCCACCTGCTACCTGTTGATTTTGTGCAATAAAAAATGTAATTTAATAGCAATTAACACTGACTTATGTATCACCGTTCTATCGTTGTCTTTCCTGACGACACTGTAAAAATTATTATTGACGCAATCGATGGTGCAAAGCAATCGCTTCGCATAAAAATGTTTCTTTTTTCAGATCCCGATTTATTGGAAGCTGTGATAAGGGCACATAAACGTGGAGTAAATGTGAAGGTAATGTTGAACCCGGCACGAAGAAACGGTGATGAAGAAAATGTAGCTACCCGAATTAAACTGGAAGAA
This sequence comes from Ferruginibacter sp., assembly GCA_040002495.1. Classification (GTDB taxonomy): domain Bacteria; phylum Bacteroidota; class Bacteroidia; order Chitinophagales; family Chitinophagaceae; genus Ferruginibacter. The sequence continues at coordinate 15,319 of JBDUEK010000102.1, read as the reverse complement.
TCTGGTGTAAATGTAAAAGACAGCAATCCTTTTTTTGCCCTTACTCATGAAAAGTCGATGATTGTGGATGACACAACAGCTTTTATAAAATCATTTAACTGGGAAACAAAAAATCTTACAGAAACCAGGGACTACGCTATTATTACAACACATCCACATGAGGTGCAAGAAGTGATTTTGTGTTTTGAATCGGACTGGGATAGAAAAGACTTTAGCCCAGGAGAAAATGCCCGGCTAATATGGTGCAGCTATAACGGCCGCAACCGTATTTCAAAATTTATCGATGATGCAAAGCATACGTTGTTTTTACAGAATGAAAGATTCCAGGATATGGTAATTATTGAGCGTCTGGTTCGTGCCGCCACCCGCGGTGTAAAAGTGCATGTGATGGTTCGGCCTCCACATACGCTTAAAATTGGGAAGCTGATTGAAGGGGTAGGTGGCCTGCGTATTATGGATGATGTGGGCATAAAAATTCATAAGCTAAGGCATTTAAAACTACATGGAAAAATGTTGTTAGCTGATGGAGTAAGGGCTATTGTTGGGTCCATTAATCTTACGCCGGGCAGCTTTGATGACAGGCGTGAGCTTGCAATTGAAACAAATGAAGAGCAGGTGGTTGAGCGGCTGTACGACATTGCTAATTTTGACTGGAAAAATTCCCACAAATTGGATTTGTCGGATGCAGGATTAATTGAGGACCTGGAAAACAGAAGCTCAGGAGAAATAGAAAAACTTTCACTAAACCACCTTGATCCAAAGAATCATAAAAATCACAAAAAGCATAAATAGAAAATTGGAGAAGCAACAATATTGATCAGGTATTGACAATGAAATAAAGGCATGAATTGAAATAATACGGTTATGAAAAAGGTTGTTTTTATTCTTACATTTTGTTTGATATTTAGCGGCCTGTATGCGCAACAGTCTTCTTTGAATATTGATAAGGTAAAGTTTTTTGAGGATGATTCACCACTGGATGTAACACTGTCAATGGATATAGGTAAAATGTTGAAGACAAAAACTAACCCGGTTTATATTCCTGCAACTTTTACCTGCAAAATGAATGACAGCCTGGTTTCAGAAGAAATCCGCATCATTGCCAGGGGAAATGTTCGAAGAGAAATTTGTTACCTGCCTCCAATAAAATTGAACTTTCACAATAGCACTTCTCCCACATTCTATCCGCTGAATTCTTTAAAATTAGTTTGTCCCTGTAAAAGCGGAAACGACTATGATCAATTGATTTTAAAAGAATTTCTGGCTTATAAAATCTACAATCTTTTAACTCCAAAAAGTTACCGGGTAAGGTTGCTCAGGATCAACTATGAAGATGCCGGCAATAAGAGAAAAACAATTTCACAACATGCTTTTTTGATTGAAGACGCAAAAGCTATGGCGAAACGAAATAGTTGCAGTGAGTTGAAGAAAGTAAAAGTAAAAAGTTTATACACAGACAGGGAGCAAATGACATTGGTTGCGCTATTTCAATACATGATTGGTAATACTGATTGGGGTGTTTCAGGAAATCATAATACATCACTGATTCGGTCTGCAGCAGATAGCTCAGAATTGCCTTATGTGGTGCCTTATGATTTTGATTATTGTGGCCTGGTAAACGCAGTGTATGCAGTGCCTGGCGAGGGATTGGGGGTTGATGAAGTTACACAGCGATTGTACCGCGGTTATCCCAGGAGCCTTGAAGAACTGAAAGACGCACTAAATATTTTTAATCAGCAGAAAGAAAAAATCTACTACATGATTAATGGTTTTGTAGCACTTAATTCAAGGGCAAGAGCGGATGTGATTTATTATCTGGATGAGTTTTACAAAACCATAAATAACCCTGTTGAAGTAAATCATATTTTTGTTGTGGGAGCAAAAACTGTATCTAATTAAAACAAAGCCGCTATTTTTAAAATTGAACTAATGTTAAGTTCAGTGTGAATTGACAATTGTCAATGGTCAATATTTCACCATTGACAATTCATCATTTACGAATACAACCGGCATTTTATTCTTAACGTCGCATTAGTTGGGTGTATTTCAAATTGTCGCTTTATTTGTAAGACTGTGGGCGGTGGAGACACCGCCCACGGCTGACTGCCCTGGCTGGTGTCTCCACCAGCCAGCGACAATTTGAAATGCACCCCATTAGTTTCATGTTACGATGAAATTATTTATCTTCCTTTAATCCCCTGATAATTATGTGGCCTGTTCCGTTCTTATCACAGGGGTATCCAAATGCTTTTTGTAATAATTCCGGTGTGGTGATCGTCAGATAAAATTCATCCAGGTATGCGATCGTTCTATCTCTATACCTTGTATCCAGTAAACTGCAATCTGTATATAGATTGTAAATGTCTTTTTTTATGCTAATATAAAATTCAACAATAGGTTCGAATTGTTTCATGTCAGCAATACAGTATCCACGGTATCTACGCTCACGAATTGAATTCATATCCAGTTCTTCAGGTGGTTTTGCGTAGGGAGTTTCTACAATTCCTGCATGATCAAAATCGTATGGAACAACTGTGGGTAATGCCAGTGTATCCGGGGCAATTAATTTTACATTTTGATTATATTGTACTGACCAATCCGTATTAGCTATCAGGTACTGAAATACCGACATTGTTAAAAAATTTATTCGGTTGGTGTATTCAGGTCTTGTTTTTTTGTTGACCGATATTAATCCATTTCTCCTGGCCATTGCACTTTCATCTTCGAGTAACAAGCCATAGAAGGATGCAATGTTTTTATTTTTTTTTGAGTCAGCTAATTTTATTCTTACCAATTTTGTCCTAAAACTTTTAGGGGTTATTAGATTGTACATTTTATAAACGAGCCATTCTCTAATAACGAAATTATCTTCTGCACAAGGCATCACCAGTTTCAATTTGTTTTGTCCCTTAAAAACGGAGAGCTCCAGTGAATCGCTTGTTGAAAAATTAAGTAGCAGTGGCGGATAATCGCAATTTGAACGCAACTTGCGAAAGTGCCCCCTGGTTTTTGCCTTTGCTGTTATGTTGAAATTGCTGCCATCCTTATTTTTATATGAAACTGTTATGGGATGGTATTTAGAATCAACAGAACGGTCATTTAGTAATACATGGAGGTTGCCACTTAATGTAATATCCAATACGGCATCGCTATCAAAAAATGTATTATCCGCGAAAAGTGGTGTAGATTCAACTGTATTTAGGCGAGCCTTCAACTGGCCCAGACTTTTTACCGATAAGAGTGTGCAGGCAATCACCAGGTATACGTATGTTTGAATATTTTTTTTCATACCGAATATAAAATATGCCCTTACTTTAAAATGACACTTCATCCAATATTGATTTCAACAAACTTTCAATGATTTATTGCTTTATAGAATGTCTTGTTTTTTTTTTTTGAAATAAACATTCATAAAATGGTATACCTGGTATAAACCTGAACTAAAGATAATTTGCCTTGTGCCTGTTAATTTATAAAACCAGTTATAATACCATCTTGATTTCATAAGTCCGAAGGACTACGTTGAAATCTTAGATGGTATTATACCGATTGCAAATCGCATTGGTCTAAATAACGGTATAATCGGTATAAATGATGCAAAGGGTTATGGCAGGTCAATTTCCATACCTTCTCTGGCCATTGTATAGTCAAATTTATACGGGTGATTTTGATAATTTAAAATTGAATGTAAGCCTGCAATAAATATAAATATTATTTATCGTTGATTCTATTTAAGGGCTTGTTTTAAAATGAAATAGTGATCTGTTTTTCTGTATTAGAGATTTAAGAGATGAATGGATTCCTTCAGTCGGTAGAATCTCTATTATACTATTTCATTTTAAGTTAGTGGAAGCGTTATGATGAAAGTTGATCCTTCGCCCTGTTTCGATTCCACTTTTATTTCGCCGCCGTGTGCTTTTATAATATCATAGGTTAATGATAACCCCAGGCCAGTTCCTTGTTCTGCAGGTTTGGTTGTAAAGAAGGGTTGAAAGATTTTATCAACAATATTTTGTGGGATGCCGTTACCATTATCACCAACAATGATCTGTAGCCTGTCAGAATGTTCCGCCGATCTTGAAGGGGAGCTTAGCCTTTGGGTTGTTACTGTAACAGTTGGCTCGTACAGAGGTGACACCTTTTCAAAAGGTGTCACCTCTGATCCAAGCTCTTTTTGTTTTTGCTGCACCGCATAAAAAGCATTGTTGACTAAGTTCAATAACACTCTTCCAATATCCTGTGGAATGATGTTGATGTTGCCAATACTTTCATCAAACTCTTTATGTATGGTTGCATTAACCGATTTGTCTTTTGCCCTTAAACCGTGGTAGGAGAGGCGCAGGTATTCATCGCACAATGCATTTATATCGGTTGGTTCTTTTTGTCCGGTACTGCTTTGGCTATGCTGCAACATGCCCTTTACAATTGCATCTGCACGTTTGCCATGGTGATTTATTTTTTCAAGATTTTGACCAATATCAAACAGTAATTCATTCTCCAATTCCTCGTCCCGATCCTGCATGTTTTTAGCCTTTTCTATTTTTAATTCTTCAACTAATTCATTGCTTACTTCACTAAAATTGTTTACGAAGTTTAATGGGTTTTGAATTTCATGAGCAATGCCTGCAGTTAGTTCTCCAAGGCTGGCCATTTTTTCTGATTGGATAAGTTGTGCTTGCGCAGCTTTCAATTCTTTCAGCGATTGTTCAAGGGCAATATTTGTTTCTTCTACAGCTTTTCTTTTCTGCTCCAGTTCTTCAATAGTTTCTTCAAGTAAAATAGCAGTAGTGCGTTTTACTTTATCTGTTCTGTCCAGTTTAAAAGCTGTAATAGATAATTCCTTTTCTGTGTCGTTTACAGATTTAATTAATGCTGTTTTTTCATCAGCAGTTAATTTATTATTTTGTTTAAGGAAATCCAGGATCTTTTGCAGATGTTGATTCATTTACTTTTCTTTTAGTGCAACACAACAGGTAGTGAGACTATGCATTTCCAGGTTGCCGCCGGCTGCTCTTGCCAGTTCTGCATTAGAAAAGAACCCTGCTCCCTTTCGATCTTGTTTAAAGGAAAGAAAACAGAAAGCCAATGTTGGTTTGAAATCATCTGTGATATTTTGCTCCAGTGCCAATTGAATTTCTTCAGTTGAATTTCCCTTTATTGATTTTGCTTTCATAAATATGTTGCTTTAATTTTCTACAACGCCAATTATTACAGTTACGCCGCCAGTGGCAAAATTGATAAGATCATCTACCATTGCCTGCCCTTCGGGTGAACTCATGGTTTCCTGTAATTCTGCAGGGCCTACAAAATATAATTCTGCCATGCGGTAGTAAGCAGGTGCAGAACCATCCATGTTGTGTAGAAATTTTGTGTATTCAGCCTTTACTATTCCGCTGACCTTATTTACAATAGCAGTATGGTCACTCTTATAATATGCTTCAAATGCATCCGGATCTGTTGGATGTCCATACATTACAGTAGTCTTAATCATAACTTTATTTTTGTTTTATTGAATGTTTTATTTTTCTTTCAGTGTTATCACATAACCAGCCCATTTTTGATTTTCCCTTTAATCAATTTTGCTTTCATGCTATTTGCCGCATTTCTACATTTTTATTTTCAAATAGTTATCAAACGATATTTTAAATTGAACCAACAACAGTTGATTGATTTATATGCCACGGAGGATTGAAAGAACAACAGATTGACCGGTTATAATTGCGGCTGATAGTATAAATGTGATTATACAGTTGAAATAGCAGGAACAATTTTTTACCGGGAATTAAATTTCATATTTGTTAATTGAGTGATAGCTGTTTAACAGCTCAGCTGGTCTTTAAATATAGATAAAAAAAGACTACAAACACGAAGGGTGCATTTCAAATTGTCGCTGGCTGGTGGAGACACCAGCCAGGGCAGTCAGCCGTGGGCGGTGTCTCCACCGCCCACAGTCTTACAAATAAAGCGACAATTTGAAATACACCCAACACGAAATCCATCATTATTAACAAGGAATAATCTGTAGGTTAAAAGTAGCGGAGAAGTTGAAGAATTTAACCGTGTTTTTTATACTGCTTCAGGCATTACAGGGGTGTATAAACGATAACGCCTGTGCTGAATGCTTTTTTAAATATGGGCATGGGGTTCACGTACGAAATAACAATAGCATGCGCTATACCTAAAATAAATTGCAGTTTTATCAGTTGCTATTTTGCGTGAGATTTAGATTTAATGATACCGCCGGTAGCCTCACGGATAGTTTGTATATAAATGAAGGCTTTGGGATCGGCTTCTATCAGTGCATCTTGCAGACTCTTTATTTCTAAACGGGTTACAATGGCCACAATTATTTCACAATCTGTTTTTACGTCAAAGCTGTCGGGCAGGTAACCTCTTTCACCCTTGTAAACAGTAATTCCTTTTCCAAAATCATTTACCAATACGTTTTTTATAGCTTCCGGGTCAGTGGCAACAATATTCATTGCTGTAAATTCTTCAATGCCATCCACCACATAATTGGTTGCCCTGGTGGCGGTAAAATAGGTGATCAGCGAGTACATGGCTGTTTCAATACCAAATTGTAATGCAGCAACAGAAAAAATAACCGTATTAATCAGCATGATTATTTCACTGTTAGAAAACCCTGTTTTTCTTCGGGTAAACACTGCTATCACTTCGGCTCCGTCAATTACGCCGCCACCTCGTATAACCAGTCCCACGCCGGTTCCCATCAGTATTCCACCAAAAATGGCTATCAGTAATCTATCGCTGGTTATTGGTTTGATGTCAATTAAAAACAGTCCCAGCGCCAGTAATAATATTGCAATGGTTGTTTGCACCGCAAATGTTTTACCAATGCGTTTATAGCCCATATAAACAAACACCATATTCAACAGTATAACGAGGATGCTTATGTTGATGTGGTAAATTTCATGCAACAGAATAGAAATGCCTGTTATGCCGCCATCCATAAAACGGTTTGGAATCATAAAACCCTTCATGGCTAAAACTGCCAGGCTGATTCCGGCTAATAAATGCAGAAAATTTTTTGGGTCAAAAACGCTTTTCCAATCGATCTTATCTGCTTTATGTTGCTTATTCATCTTCAAAATCTTGATTTTGTCTGCCAATTTAAGCCACTCTGCCCGTTTAAAAATATATAAAGCGAAAAAGCTGACTTTAATTGATTGAAATTAAATAACAAATTTACCAACTGAAACAGTTTTTGGAAAAACTAAATTCCTTGATATTACTATCAAAATCAGGTAAATGAAAGTGGTGACCGGGTAATAATAGTTGACAAATAATAGACAGGCACTCAGATGAGCTATGATATTACAGGCCCATGAAGAATTAAGCCATACCATCATGAAATGACATGTGCAAATATGGTTGTGAGTGGATGCGCAAAAATCCAATAATCTATTAAGTGCATCATACAATCCGGGGAAGTGGGTATCAGGCTTCGATAGTTGAACCTAAAACTTTTAAAAATTCTTTCATCCATTTGCTATTGCCGGGCCATGCAGGAGTTGTTACCAGGTTTCCGTCAACTACGGCTTCGGTTGGTGGCACATTTAAGTAAGTGCCGCCTGCCATGGTAACTTCTGGCTCAACAGAATAATAAGCGGTCAGTTTTTTACCCCTCACAGTATCGGCGGCGGTTAAAATCTGGATGCCATGACAAATGGCAGCTATTGGTTTTTCCTCAGATGCGAAATATTGGGCAAATTCAATCACTTTGGCATTTAAACGCAAATATTCCGGTGCACGCCCGCCAGGTAAACATAGTGCATCATAATCGGCTGGATTTACATCGTCGAAATTGTAATTCAATACAAACATGTGCCCCTTAAATTCATGATAGGTTTGTGCATCCAGAAAATCGTGTATGGCAGTAAAAACGGCATCGCCCTTTTTTTTACCGGGACAAACAGCATGAACAATATGCCCAACCATTTCCAATATCTGAAAAGGAACCATTGTTTCATAATCTTCGGTAAAATCGCCGGTGATAAAAAGAATTTTCTTAACCATGGTTATTTGTTTTAAAGTGAAAAAACAGGTTTTAGTTTCCGGGTAAGGAGCGACTTGTTTGCCAGATAGATAATACAGCTTTTTAGGCTGTTGTAACGGCTTTTGCTAATTTAAATAATTAATTCTTCATTTCATATCCTGCCCAGCCATGGTGAATAGCAAGATATAATAGCTTGTTGAACACTGATCGGTATATTTACCCATATAGATACTCTTCTACATCGAATTTGTTGTTATTGCTACATTTTTAATTTCGAATGTTTCTAACCTTTACCTAATAAAATGACCTGTGTTATTTTGTATTGGGAGCCTGCAATCCTTTACAAAGGTGTACGCTGAAGCATTTATGAAAAATCCACTGACGAATAACCACCTTCCCGGCGAGCAAGAAATTCTGCGGAACGATCTACCGAACGTTCCATCAAATAATGCTGCAGTCAAAAAAATTCCATCCTTTATAAAAAATTCCCTTTTCTCTACCTTCAAAAAATAATTTTACCTACTTAAACTACAAAATGAAAGAATTACGCATTTTACAGGTGGAAGATAACGAAGGCGATATCATCCTCACTGTTGAAGCATTAAAAGAAGCAAATGTGAGGCACGTCATTTCCGTTGCAATGGACGGACAGGAGGCGTTGGATTTGCTTCGAAAGACGGAGGAACTACCGGATTTGATTTTGCTCGATATTAATCTTCCAAAAATTGATGGTATAGAAGTGCTGAGTATCATAAAGAAGGAAGAGCGGCTGATGCATATTCCTGTTATCATGTTAACCACATCCAGTACTGAAAAAGATATTTTAAACGCTTACAATAATTTTGCCACCTCATTTATTAGCAAGCCTTTAGATCTTAATAAATTCCTGGAAGTGCTTGAATCAATTGGCACATTTTCAGATGATATGCAAAATAATGTTGCATAGTGTTGCTTATCATTACATCACCTTTTTTTTCTTTCCAAAATTGTTGCTTTCCGCTATCTGTTCCTGTTGTTAAATTTCTGTCATATTCCTTTCATAGCGGCCCCGAATAGTTAATAGTTGCCTCTGTTGATTCCGGTTTTAATTCAATATGCACAGTTTTGATAACTGCATTTTCAACTCCTTCCTTACCTGCAACCCCTTCACCAGGGTTAAAGATTATGCAGAAAAAAGGAGGCGAAAATTTACTAAATCGGTTTTGTGTAAACAGGTTATTTACAACAATGTAAGGGACTATCTGAAGCAATACGATGAATTTTGACTCCGGGAATTTTTGGTTGCAACCAATCCACCAACCATTCCATGCCCGGTTCTTCACTTACCGGGTGGCCTAATACAATGAGCGAAATGTTATGGCCAAGTAATTCAGCATCGCGTACATATTCTGCAGTTTCCCACTCATGGCTATTTATTGTTGATGGCATTGTTATTGTTTCTTACATCCATGGCTAGGTGAAATGATTTTTGTGTTAATCGATGTGTGCTGACAATACTGGTTATACTACGCAAGGAATAAAATAATGAGTAGATCTTCTGCCACTCTTGAGACAAACCTTAGTAGAATCCTATCACTTTTATAAATACACCTTATTACCTTATTCATATAAAGCGGAAATAACAAAAGCAGTTAAAATAAGGTAATAAGGTCCACCTATATTTACTCAACAACTCTACTAAGGTTTAAAAACAAAGCAATTTGACATTTCATCAATTTATACCTTGCGCATTAAAAATCAGCTAATTTTACCAACTCAAAGAAACATTTTTTTAATTATACTTCCTTCTAAATTTATTAAACATCATGAGCAATCTTACAAATAAAGTAGCCTATATAACAGGTGGTAGTAAAGGCATAGGATATGGCATTGCAAAAATATTATTGGATAATGGTATGAAAGTGGCCATCTCCAGCAGAACCCTTGGTGCTGCAAAGCAGGCTGCCAAATCGTTGAGTACAGATGCGTCACGTATCCTGGCTGTTGAGTCTGATGTAAGCTCACTCGATTCAGAAACTAAAGCAGTGAAGGCAGCAACGGAGCATTTCGGGCAATTGGATGTATTGGTTGCTAATGCAGGTGTGGGGCATTTTGCACCCATCGAAGACTTAACAGAAGATCAATGGAAAAGTACGATTGACACAAATCTTACCGGCGTTTTTAATAGTGTAAAAGCAAGCCTTGATGCAATTAAAAAATCGGAGGGATATATCATTACGATTGCGAGCCTTGCTGGTACAAACTTTTTTGAAAATGGTGCCGCTTACAATGCCAGTAAATTTGGTTTGGTTGGATTTACACAGGCCATTATGCTGGATCTTAGAAAATACGGCGTTAAGGTGAGTACCATTATGCCCGGTTCTGTAGCTACCTATTTTAATGACCATATTCCAAGTGATGCAGATGCCTGGAAAATTCAACCGGAAGATATTGGGGAACTGGTGGCTGACCTTTTAAAAATGAATCCAAGAACATTGCCTAGTAAGATTGAGGTAAGGCCATCAAAACCTGGTAAATAAAAGACTTTGGCAGTCGTCATCTTTTGTAAGTTGACTGTTTAATCATCACATTTCAATTTAGTTTTAAGTTAAGTGTAAAATGACTTGTTTTATTACACGAATTTTAAAACCCAATTACACGGATTACTATACTAATTGATTAATTAGTGTAATTAGTAATAATTCGTGTAATAAGCTTTACGTCAAAACATATCTAACATAGCATTAGTTTAAAACCGATCTTGCAATATGAAAAATCTACGGCTGCTTTTTATTTTTATTCCAATTATTTTCTTGTCATTTCAACAAGGCATTTCACCTATACATCGGCCCAATAAAAAATGGGTAACGCTTTTCAATGGAAAGAACCTTGACAACTGGACCCCAAAAGTGGTGGGGCATGAGCTGGGTGAAAACTTTGGTAACACATTCAGGGTAGTGGATGGAATTTTGAGTACCCGGTATGATCAGTACGATAGTTTTAATAATCGCTTTGGTGCATTGTATTACAATAAAAAATTTACCAACTACCGCTTAAAAGTAGAGTATAGGTTTGTTGGTAATCTTACACCCGGAGCGCCTACATGGGGTTTTCGGGATGGTGGAATTCAATACCATTGCCAGGATCCGGCGACTGTGGAATTGAATCAACTTTTTCCTGTTTGTCTTGAGTTTAATTTATTGGGAGGAAATGGAAAAGATGAACGTGCCAATGGTGAAATATGTGCATCCGGGATTTATATCGAAATAGATGGCAAACGAAACAGTTCATATTGTACACCACCTGCTGTTAAAAAAACTTTTCATGGAGATCAATGGGTAACCGCTGAAATTGAAGTTCGTGATAGAAAGATTACTCATTTTATCAATGGTGAAAAAGTGCTGGAGTTTGAAAGCCCACGGTACGACGCTGCGAATATCAATGGTAAAAAATTTATTGTAAATGGAAATGACCTGGTGAAAGACGGATACATTTCACTACAATCAAATAGCCACCCAATGGATTTTCGGAAAATTGAAATCATGGAATATTGAAATTTGAAAACTAATGAAGCTTTGCCGACATGCTGATGCTGCATATCTGTAAAAAGCACGTATCCTTATAAATTTTTCATTTAATACAAGGTCACCACTGATCCAATTTGTTATACGGATTTGTTCCTCTTCCCTTATATTTGAAAGTCAATTTATCTTCTGGTTAAGAAGCCCAAACCTAACTTTTATTTTAAAAGACTCCAATGAAGCATTTAAAATTTATTTTGTTTGCTGGTACTGTACTGGCCATGGTATTGTATGTTCAGTTGAACGCAGCATCACATCCGTTGTCATTTACTCAATCAGCAACACCATTGGTTGATACGACCAAAAAGGACACGGTAGTATATGAAACTGTAAAAGGGCTGCCCCTAAAAGCCAGCCGTAAAATAAATTTTACCACTACCGAAGGCACCTGGACATCCCTTGATATTACACCTGATGGAAAAACAATTGTGTTTGATATGATGGGTGATATTTTTACGGTACCTGTTGCCGGTGGTACAGCAACGCCTTTACTAAAAGGCATAGCTTACGAATCAAATCCCCGTTATAGCCCGGATGGTAAAAGGCTTGCTTTTATCAGTGACAGAAGTGGATCTGAAAATGTTTGGTGCATTGATTTTGAAAAGAAAGACACCATTCAGCTTACCAAAGAAAAAGCCAAAGCTTTTGCCAATCTTGCCTGGACACCTGATGGTAATTACATTATTTATACAAAAGGTGTATTGATACCTCAATTGTTTATGATACACAAAGACGGTGGGGGAGGTGTGCAATTGGTTGATGATAAAAATATTAAAACGCTCGATCCTGCTGTAAGTGCAGATGGCCGTTATATCTATTATTCACGCAGAACAGGGTCATGGAATTACAACGCACAACTGCCACAATACGAGTTGGGGCAATACGATCGGGAGAACGCAAAAACTGCGGTTATCACTTCCCGGTATGGTTCAGCTTTTTCACCTGTAGTTTCCAAAGATGGCAAGTGGCTGGTGTTTGGCAACAGATTCGAAGACAAAACTGGTTTGTTAATTCGCAACCTCGAAACAGGAGATGAAAAATGGCTGGCATATCCCATTCAGCGTGACGATCAGGAATCAAGAGCTACATTGGGTGTGTTACCTGGTATGTCGTTTACGCCTGATAGCAAGGCGGTGCTTGCAAGCTATGGTGGTAAAATTCACAGCATTCCGATTGATGGTTCTTCACCAAAAGAAATACCTGTAACGGTTGATTTGCAATTGGAACTTGGACCAAAAGTGAATTTCAAATATCCTGTAAATGATACCATTAAAACATTGGCTACGCAGATAAGAGATGCAGTTCCTTCTCCCGATGGAAAACGTTTAGCCTTTACCGTACTTAACAGGTTGTATACAATGGACTACCCAAATGGTACGCCAAAGCGCATGACCAGCAATGAGTTTACAGAAGCCCAGCCAGCCTGGGCAAGAGACGGCAAATCAATTGTATTTATCACCTGGACTCCTAAAGGAGGAGACCTGGTAAAAATAAATTCCACCGGCAATGCCAACCTGCAAAAACTTAATAAAGAGCCGGGATTATATTTAAATCCTGTATTTAATAATGAAGGAGATAAGATTGTTTTTGAGCGCAGTCAAAAGGAACAATTTAAAGAATCGGTTGGCCCCGGATTTAATACTTCAAGAGATGAGATTTGCTGGATACCGGCCAATGGCGGAACCATCACAGTTATTGATAATTCACGTGGCAGGTATAATCCTCATTTTGTAAAAAATAAAGACCTGATTTATCTTAATAACGGTAATGGTGACTTGTTGTCTATTCAATGGAACGGTACCGACGAAAAAACCATTGCACATGTAACCGGAATTACGCCTTATGGTTTTTCTGCAAACATGCATGCATCAAAATATGCGGCTAATTCAGACAATTGTATGTTACAGGAAGCACAAGCTACAGAACCTGACACAAAGCCAAGTAATGCAGACCAGGTAACCCTTTCGCCAGATGGTGACAAAGCGTTCACCCAGATAGCGAACGAAATATATGTAGTAGATATTCCTAAAACCGGCAAGGTTGTAAACATTTCACTGGCCGATGCAGCCAACGCAACCTTCCCTGCAAGAAAACTAACAGACATAGGTGGTGAATTTCCTTTTTGGGAATCAAATGGTAAAAACATTCACTGGAGTTTAGGCAGCGCTCATTTTGTTTACAACTTGGATAAAGCAGAAGCATTTGATGACAGCGTGAAAGTGGCTAAAAAAGCCGAGGATAAAAGAAAGGCAGATTCTTTGGCAGTTGCCGCACTTGATACATCAAAGGCGAATAAAACTGTTGCAAAAGCAGACTCAACGAAGAAAGATATTAAACCAAAAGAAGAACCAAAATATAAAGCTGATGAGAACCTGGTAAAAGTATATTTCAACAAGGACATGCCAAAAGGAATGATACTGGTAAAAGGCGCCCGTATCATTACCATGAATGGGGATGAGATTATTGAAAACGGCGATATTTTGATTGAAAACAACCGGATAAAAGCGATCGGTAAATCGGGAACGCTCAATGCGTCGGCTACAGCACATGTAATAGATGCGGCGGGTAAAACAATTACCCCGGGTTTTGTAGATACCCATGCACACATGTGGCCACAATGGGGCTTGCACAAAAACCAGGTATGGATTTATGCTGCCAATCTTGCCTATGGTGTAACTACCACCCGTGATCCACAAACATCTACCACCGATGTACTGACTTATGCAGATATGGTAGATGCCGGAATGATGGAAGGCCCAAGAGTTTTGTCGACCGGGCCGGGTGTTGGCTTTTGGGCATACAACATTAAAGATTCTGCACAGGCAGAAAGTATATTGAGTCAGTACAGTAAATACTATCATACCAATTACATAAAGATGTATATGACGGGTAATCGCCAACAGCGGCAATGGATTATAATGGCGGCTAAAAACCAGGGGCTGATGCCAACCACCGAAGGCGGACTGGATATGAAATTAAATATAACCAACCTGTTGGATGGTTACCCCGGGCATGAACACGCATTCCCGATTTTTCCGTTGTACAATGATTTGTTTAAAACCATTTCAAAAGCCGGAATGATTGTTACGCCAACATTGATTGTTTCCTATGGTGGCCCATGGGCAGAGAATTATTTTTATGAAACTGAAAATCCGTACCACGATGCCAAGCTGCAGTATTTTACACCTTATGAAGAGCTGGCCGAAAAATCGAGAAGGCGTGCCAGTTGGTTTATGCCGGAGGAACATGTTTTTCAGAAACATGCAAAGTCAATGAAATCGTTGGTGGAAGCCGGTGGACTTGCAGGTATTGGAAGCCATGGTCAGTTGCAGGGCCTCGGTTATCATTGGGAACTGTGGGCTATGCAATCGGGTGGAATGAAACCACATGATGCATTGAAGGTGGCTACTATCTTAGGGGCCACTGGTTTAGGTTTGGAAGGTGATTTGGGAAGCCTTGAACCGGGTAAACTGGCTGACCTTATCATTATGGATAAAAACCCGTTGGATAATATCCGTAACAGTAACACGATAAAATATGTTATGAAGAATGGCCGCATGTATGATGGCAATACAGGCGATGAGGTATATCCGAATAAGCATTTGTTGATTAAAGATGAGTGGAGATATGATAAGCCGGTTGTGAATACGGATGTGGCGGAGTAGGGGCGGCGCCGATAGCCCCCAGCCCCTGAAGGGCAATGTCATTAAGTTAAGGCATAATAAAAAGAAAACCATTGAGT
>JBDUEK010000101.1:0-19970 GCA_040002495.1 Ferruginibacter sp. | reverse complement strand
CACTCACTTGTACTGTATTTTTTCATGGCATCTTTTTCGTTCCATAATTAAACTGTCGTAACCGCGAGCTACTTTTTTTTAAATATGTCAAAGTAGAATTAAATATACAAATTAATTTAAGTGATTGATGCGAAGATTTTCGGCCCCCTGTCCCCCGTAGGGGGAACCTGGATTGCTACCTGGTTTATCTTCTTAGAATTGTATGAAAGTTGTTGGAGTCTGTGTTTTATTTTTTTGTCGTGGTATAGTCAGATTACAGCGAGGTTATTATCTGGTTAAACAATAAAAATCTCCACTCATCCAAATGATACATCATCAAAAAAATCATAGTTATACAATATCTCAATTCCAGGCTTAATAATACCAAATAACTTATCTTCCCATGCCGAAAAATGTATTATCAAAACTTAGGTTAGTTATCTAAAAAAACGCAGTCATGAAAAAAATCTTTCCCATAGCAATCATTCTTTTATGCTACAATATTTCAATAGGCCAACTGGCACCTGCCAGCATTGATTCTTTGGTAAAAGCCACGCTCAGTACATTCGATGTTCCGGGTATTGCAGTAGGTATTATCAAAGATGATAAACTGGTTTTTGCAAAAGGATATGGTGTGCGGTCATTAACCGAAAAATTGCCGGTAGATGAAAATACACTCTTTGGTATAGCCAGCAACAGCAAGGCATTTACCAGTGCTGCACTGGCCATGCTTGCAGATGAAGGCAAATTAAAATGGGATGATAAGGTAACTGATTATATTCCGGATTTTATGATGTACGACTCCTGGGTTACCCGTGAATTTACCGTCAGGGATTTGCTCACACATCGCAGCGGGCTTGGGCTGGGGGCTGGAGACCTCATGTTCTGGCCGGAAGGTGGAGACATTACCCGGCAGGAAATGATACACAATATCCGTTACCTGAAACCGGTAAGCAGTTTCAGAAGTAAATACGATTATGATAACAATATGTACATGGTTGCCGGCCAGGTAATAGAAAAAGTGAGCGGCATAAGTTGGGAAGAATTTATTGAACAAAGAATAATGAAACCGCTGGGCTTTACTACAAGTAAGGCATCTTACAACAGGATAGGGGACGGTGCAAACATGATAGCGCCTCATGCGCCTGCTGATGGCAAAGTGATACAGATACCGCACGACTGGAACCCGACAGTAAATGCTGCCGGAGGCATTGTTAGCAATATCACCGACCTAAGCAAATGGCTCATCATGCAGATGAACGAGGGTGAATATGGCAACGGCAAACATTTGTTCAGTAAAAAAAATCACGACGAAATGTGGCAGATGCAGACAGTCATCCCTGTTAGGTCTGCCGGTGCATATAACACACACTTTTCCGGTTACGGGCTGGGCTGGTTTCTGTCCGATGTGAAAGGCTACAAACAGGTAACTCATACAGGTGGCCTTGCAGGAACGGTTACGCAGATAACCTTGCTGCCCGAACTAAAGCTCGGCATCATTGTATTAACCAATCAACAACAAGGCGCTGCATTCAGAACCATTACCAATACCATCCTGGACAGTTACCTTGGCTATCCCAACAGGGGCTGGCTTAACCGGTACAAGGCCAGCTACATAGCTAATAACAAAGAAGCAGACAGCATAAAAAGATCAGTGGAGGCCGATGTTGCAGCGCAATTAAAATATAATAAAATAAACATGCCGGATAGTTTATTTACCGGCACCTATCACGACAATTGGTTTGGAAATGTTGAAATAGCTACAAAGAATGATGGGCTTTGGTTTACCGCCACCAGGAGCCCCAGGCTTACCGGCAAACTGTTTCCCTATAAGGCAAATACCCTTATTGTTAAATGGACAGAAAGGAGCCTGGATGCAGATGCGTATGTAACGTTCACCCTTGATAAGGAAGGTAAGGCATCTGGCTTTACGATAGAGGCCATATCACCCTTAACTGATTTTAGTTTTGATTTTCAAGACCTGGATTTGCAGCGGATCAGGTAGCTGGCCCCCTGTCCCCCGAAGGGGGAACTTAGATAGTTACTTTTTCTAAATATTTGAAATGGGATGAAACTTGTTAGAGTCTGTTTTCATTTTTGCAAGAAGCATATTCTATCACTATTATCCGACTAAAAATGTACAATATCGCTACAACTATTACTGCTTAAATGTTCTAGCCCCTCTCCCTTGGAGAGGGGTTGGGGTGAGGTCATTCAGGCGTAGCAACGAATACAGGAGTTTAGTCGGACAACACTGATATTCTTTATTGTTTCATTTAATATGCAATTGGCAGGTATTCAAACGGGTGCATTTAAAATTGTCGCTGCCTAAAAATAGAGGTGTCATCTTTTTTAATTCACTTCAAACTTTAAAGCTTTGGCTAAAAGATGACACCTCTTGCGACAATTATAAATGCACCCATTCAAACAGGATATTAATAGTTTTAGCCTTTTGTTGTTACCTTCATCAAAGATTTTTATAAGCATTTGTTCCAAGCTGGCATTGAGTGAATTCCCCACTAGCAGCAATGCCTAAGCGTAATACCAAATTTTTAATTCGTCATAATGGTTCCAAATAATAAAAAGAAAAATCAACACCTTTTAATAATGCTACTGGTATTGACAAGTTTGTTTTTAGCGTATTGCTCCAAACCCGTAGAAGAAATTGTAAAACCAACCTTGTTTATTACCTTAAAAAATGACACCGGAAAAAGTGTTTCAGGAGCCACAGTCAGACTTTACAAAAATGCAGCCGATACGGGAATAACTAAATTATCAGATTCAAGCGGGGTGGTTATATTCTACGATCTGGACACCATATTATATTACTGGGAAGCAAAAAAGGATTGTAAGACAAACAGGCACAGCCAACAAACACTTAACCGATCCTTAATTCCCAATGTAATCCTTTATGGATATTCTGTAATGTCTGAAAATGGCGAATTAATCATTACAAATAAATCACAAGAATCTTATAAAGTCTCGGATTCACTATTCAGTGTTACCATCAAAAGCGACTCTGCTTTTGCAACCTTTCACAAAGCTGGTTCATATTTAATACATAGTGTGCCGGTAAGTGATTCAACCAAGGGTAAAGACATTTTAATCAAGATAATATGCAATGACACTTTACGGTTAAATCTGCCCTATTAAAAATGTAGTACAAGGCCCATGTTCCCAAAAGGGGAACCTGACTTGCTACCTTTTTTGTCTTATCTGAAATTGTGTGAAATTTGTAAGAGTCGGTTTTCATTTTTGTTCTCTAAGATCGCTGTGCTTCATCGACCTGCTACAAATTGAATTATCTTGCTGATAACTAAGGCCAAAGATTTTAAATTGGAAAGAGTGGTCCGTGAGACACTGGCTACGGAGGAATATATACCGAAACTAAAGCTGAATATGCTTATATAAATACTACCCAATAATATTTTACGTTAAAGCATAGAAATAGATAATATTTCACTGGTAATTACAATCTTGCTATATGGGTATGGCCATTTACAAAACTGCTGCGCCTCATTTTGTGCAGCAATGGTAACTTAACTGGCGATGGTTATACTGCATAAAAAAGACACCTCATACAAGCCACTTAAAAAAATTAACCAGTAAAACCGGGGAAGCCAAAAACCGGTAAGAGTAGGCAAAACACAAATCTAAAAAAATGAAAAAACAAATTTTTATTGCTGCGGCTTTCATTGTTGCTATGTCGGTGACACACCGATCACAGAGGCAAAATTAGAAACATATTTCTTCGACTATATAAAAAGTTCGAATGAGCTGTTGATAAAAGTGTCGCAGTTTGAAAAATAAATTATATTTAAGTTCTTAGCCTGCAAGCATTTTTATTACCTTTAAATATAAATAAATGGATATTGCGATATGAAAAAATTAATCATTTTCCTGTTTGTTTCTATTTGCTTTTGTAGATGCATTGATAAAAAAGAGACTATTGATTTTATACCTTTAAAAGATAAGGAATTAAGCGCAATACCATTTAAGCTGCCTAATAATAAAATTATTGATTCCTTAAAAGAGGCTCACAATCTTTGTATGGGTGTTTCTTTTGACCCGAACGCAATCTTGTTCGGCACAAAAAATACCTTTTTTATCGGCACTATAATAAACAAAACATCAGGGGAAGTTGTTGCTACGACAAAAGGTTTAGGAATAACCATTGATCAGGCGGTCTCACAATATAGCATGATAACAACTCCGTGTTATAAAAAAAGCAATTTCCATTTACCTCTAAAATCAATATTGGGAGAAAACTTTAGCGTTGAATTACTAAATGCTAATGAAAAAATGAATAAAGAAATAAATGATGCAATATTCAATTCAGATAATTCTGAGGTTGAAACTGGTTCCTGGATTTATTTGGACATGAAAGAAGCATTAAAAAAGATTCTGGATACTGCAAAAAGCTCTAAAGGCATCAAGTACAAAAATGATCTGCTTGATACAACTAATATTGTATTAATAGCAGCAGAAAGCATTATGAATGTTAGAATCATTATCAATACAGAAAAAAAAGTTTCTGAACCTTTAGAGGCATTGTTGAAGACCAAGCCGTCCGCAGTAATACCAAACTCTACATCATTATCCAAAACTGATGTCAAGTTGTATTATCTTGATAGTAATAAATTCGAAATTTATATAGATGGTTTCTTCCCCATAGCTGGTCAATTTGTAAAGGCAGAATTGAAATAAAAATGATAGCTTTTTCCCAAACAAGTCTGGCTTCATAGCCTTACGATGTCTTTTCTGCCTAGGTTATGTGCAATGTAAGGAACTCAGAAGCGGCATGATTTAACTGAAAACATGTACATGCAAAATAATTCCCTCTGTGCCAGGTTTAAAAATGGATGATACCAGTTAATAGCGGCCAGGTATTTAACAGGTACTCATTTTACAAATCGCTATTTAGTGCATCTATATCATTTTAAAATATCAGCAATTGGATGAAATAAATCTGAACTGCTTTTTCCAAATTGCGGTGAGTCCTGCAAGCCTACACGCAAGCTAGTGCGGAGAATCCCTTGGAAGTGTATAAAACGGGAAAGTGAATTCCACTATTTATTGTAGATTTTAGCTAATGAACCTAAAGCTGAATAAGCTCTTATAAATACTACACAATAATATTTTACGTTAAGGCATAGAAATATGTAATATTTTGCCGTCAATTATAATGATGTTTACAAAACTGCTGTACCTCATTTTGTGCAGCAATGCTAACTTACCAGCAAATGATTATTCTGCATTAGAAACTCAACTCATAAAAGCTACTTTAAATAAAAAATTAACCATTAAAACCGGGGAAGCCAAAAACCGATAAGAGTAGGCAAAACACAAATCTAAAAAAATGAAAAAACAAATTTTTCTTGCTGCGGCTTTCATTGCTGCTATGGGCATTACAGGTTTGCATGCACAACAAGCTGCCGGAAAAACAGCTGGCTACGACCTTAAAAAGGGTGTTAAGTGCCGTATAAGCAGCACACCAACAGGGTGTGACATTATTTTTGAAAATGAAATTAAAAGCCCCCGGGATGCAGCAAGTGGACAAGCAACAGGCAAGAGGCAACATAAGCCTTTTATGTTTACTGTAAGCGCTTCTGATAATGTGGCAACTGAAATTACAAGCCCAAGAGATATTGCAAGCGGCCAGGCTTCGGGCAAAAGAACTGCAGGGGGAATGAGCAAAGGTTTTTATCAATGGATACAACCCTCCTGGGATAAAAAAATGGCGGTAAAAAAAATCCCCTTTGAAGAGGGTGATGAAATTATTTTGCCGGTTGACAGCCCCGATGGAGAATATGAATTGGTACTATCCTGGAGCTGGGGAGCATCAAACTCCGCAACCGAAAAACGGACTTATACAGGAGGCCGTTTTATTTTGGAAATACAGGGTGGCGAATTACATGCCATTAATAGCAAAGGAACCGGAGCATCAAACAAATAAGCATTAATAAAACAGGAAGTAAGATAAAACTTCCTGTTTTATTTTACTATAGAAATCATCTATCCTTTTACTCCCTTGGCAGCATGAAAAAAATTACACCCGAAATAGCCTGCAGCAAAAAGTATTTGTTGCTTTTTATTTTTTTGATTAATACCAGAGATTTACTGGCGCAAAGAGATGTGATATTTAAAAATGACAGTACAGAAATAAGGTGTAAAATATTAAAAGCAAAGAGCTTAAAATATATCTATGCTTTTATTGATTCAGCAAATAACGTTTCACAAACCAATATTTTAAAATCGCTTGTTGATTCTGTTCAATACAATAAATACGATACAGATTTAATAGCCGATAAAGTATTTAATAAAAAAATGCCGGCAGTTGCGGAAGAACAACCAGAAAAACCGTGGCAATTTATAGTTGGTATCGGATTAAACCTGGGAAATATTTTAGAGTTCAATTCACCTTCCGGAACAGACAAAAAAAGTTTTTCTGCAACCAGCGCAATTGATTTGGGTTTAAATTATTTTAAAGAGGGTAAACGTTTCGCCATGACGAACGAACTCCACTGGACAGTGTCCATTCAAAAATCGGCGTTAACCGGGGCGGCACATATACAAAGAGCCACAGATGATTTAAGTACGCTCCATGATTTTTCTTATGCCATGAACAAAAGCAATAAGTGGAACTTTAATTTAATTGCCAAAACCAGCACTTCTATCTTTACGATTTTTAATGGTGATTATTTTAAAGACCTTAATAACCTCGGCAAAATACGGGGCTTTTTAAGTCCTTACGATGTTACCTTTTCACCAGGGATAAAATATCAGCCTAACGATTATTTCCGGTTTTCTATTTCTCCTTATTCCATTAACCTGTATGGTTTACGCAGCCAGCAAATTGCCAATACCGGTTTTTATACACAAACAGTTGATGTAAATAATAATTACGACCTTTTTGTTTTTAAACAACTGGGTGCCGAACTAAATATCTGGTACGACAGGAAATTTAAAAAATGGCTGGAAATGCAATACCGCCTCGGAATTTCGTCTGATTACTTTTCTAAAATTGCAAAAAATGGGTTGATGGATGGTTTATTTATTACCAAAGTCAGGCTCATTAAAAATGTTTATCTCTCCCATCGGGCAATCTTAAAAGCAGATTTTACACAAAAGCCTTTTAAGCCTTATTACAATCAAACTGTTTTATTAAGCTTTGCTAAAAGTTTTTAATCCCCGGGATTTTTTATCGGTGTTAGCCTGCCGGCAAAAGCCTTTTTCCAAAGCAAGTCTGCCTCCCTTCCCTAACGATGCGGCGGGATCTTTTACAGGTTCTCATTTTTGCAAATCAGTATTTACTACATCTATATCACATATAGACACACCAGCAGATATGCGATCGTATTTTGCAAACTCCTTATTATATTATAGTATCTTTAAAGCAGGGCTGAGGTACGAGACTGAAAGTTCCGGTGATAAGTACCTTTATCAGCCAAAGGCCAGGATGCACTTACAAAAGAAAATATCACATTAGCAGATGATATTATACAATTTCATGCAGCGGTTAATTTGCTGATTCATAATAGAGAGTTACGATATAAAAAGGCGGCAAATTTATACAGCTGTGTCTTATGCTTTAATAACTGGCAACGGATTACTTCCTTGATAAATAATACCATTAAAGAAATTTACACAATTAGAAAACGGTAAAATATATATATGAATTACATAAAACAAAAATTCAAAAATATCACAGGCTATTGGATTCATAAAGCCAATTCACTACCTGTGGGTGCAGATCTTTTTTTAGATATTCACGAAAAAATTAAATACAGTAATCTGGTTACAGTATTTGATGTTGGTGCTAACGTAGGCCAAACTTTTAACTGGGTAAGGTTTAATGAACCCAAAGCAAAAATCTATTCATTCGAACCGGTTAGTTCCAGTTTCGAAATACTTCAGAAAAATTATTCAAATGATGCATTGGGTGTCCTTGAAAAATTAGCTATGGGAGAGATGGATGGGGAAAAGACAATTCGCCTGTTTAGAGATCAGACCGTATTAAATTCATTAAAGCATGAGCTAATGAATCATGAAGCCGATGCGGTAACTGAAACTATCAGCGTAACTACCCTTGATGCTTATTGCTCTATAAACAACATCCACAAAATAGACCTGTTAAAGATAGATACCGAAGGGTATGAATTTAACGTGCTGGAAGGAGCGGCCAATTTATTAGAAAAGGCTGCCATTTCATTTATTTATTGCGAAGTGGGGTTCATGAAACAAAATGTCCGCAATACTTATTTTGCCGACCTCACCGAATGGCTGGCTAAAAAGAATTATTATTTTTTTGGCCTGTATCAAATGGGTAACTACGACTGGAAAAGGGGAAACTATTTTGGGAATGCATTATACGTTTATCGTGATATCTATAATCCGTTGTAAAGTATAATCGGCAATCGGTGAGCGAAATAAAATGTCTATGATTGCCCGGCTGTTTGTAATCATCCTGGTAGGATGTCAGTTGTCGATTAAACAACACCTACACTATAAGGAACAAAAAAATTACTTGCCATTTTATGACCTTTGGAAAATTGCAAGGCTTATACAAACGCTTTAAAAAATACAAATGAATAATAAAAACAGCCTATCAGGTGTGATATTTTCAATCTATATTTTACTTTCATTTTATGTATTTGGAGGTGGTGTAGTAAATTCGCTGGTGGCCTACAGAACATGGCGTTGGGTAGGCGCAGAGGAATTTCCTAAATTTCATCATGTTGACAGTGAACGAATCATTCCCTTATTTGTAATATTTTTCTTCCTGTCTTTTCTTCCTCAAATACTTTTATTTTGGTTCCGGCCGATAGCCGTTCCAAAATGGATGATTTCTCTAGCACTATTATTTAATTTGATCACATTGGTTTCAACCATAACTGTTCAAATTCCTATTCAAACAAAATTAGATCAGGCATTTTCTCTTGAGTTAATTGAAAAACTTATATCAACAGATTTGATATGGAGACGAATTCCAATGCTATTGTTGGCTATAACTAACTTCTCAATGTTATATATGGTTGTTAAGCGTCCAAATAAATAAATTTGAACCAATGTTGTTTACATAAGAAAAACATTTTGTTGACTGGCATTTGTATTTCAATGTAGCATCGTTGTGTCACTCCCTTGTACAGTAAAGCTTCGGTCAACAATTAACGAAAGATGCCCAAATAATCGACATTGAAATTTGAACATTAAACAGGATGCTCCCGCCGGAACTTAACTGAATTACATTAAGCGTCCGTTTATGCCGTACAACCAAAAAGAGTTTGTAAGTGTACAGAGTCGCCACTTGCTCAGGAATAAAAGAACGGGCCGCTGTCCCCCCAAGGGGAACCTTGCTTGCTGCATTGTTTGCCTTATTTGTAACTGTATAAAATTTGTTGGAGTCTGTTTTCATTTTTGTAATCAGCATGGTGTAGTGTTAGTCCATTCCGTGTCCGGGCGGGGTTGCGCTACAAATAGTTTTTTGCTCCCATGGCAGGCGCACTCACTCTCCAAGGTCGGTATCCTCGCCGAACTGTTCGGATGTTAAGACTGTAAGGAAAAGACCTTAGAACGACCTGAATAAGTATGAGTCGGAGCCGAACAAAATGAGAAGAAATATTTGAAGAACATAAATTTTTTATCATCAAGATTTTATGAGTAAAATCTTGATGAGTTTGAGTTGCTTATAAATTTTAGTGAAGTATTCTAACCGTTGTTTGTGTTTGGTGAGGCCACCGACCACGGTTAAAGATCATCGAAGTTTCGGCAATTCTACGGATAACGGGGGTACACTCAAACTCCAAGGTCGGTGTCCTCACCGACCTGTTCAGGCGTTAATGCTGTACATGAAAAAGCTTGAAATGACCTGAACAAATATGAGATGGATCCAAACAAAATGAAAAGAAATATTTGAAGCATCAACTTAAAGTGTGATATTTAAAAAGTGAAAGAAAGTGATTTTAAATATAAAGGATATCGTAATTCTTACACTGAATTAGATGAGGTTTATTTCTGGACAATCACCATTAATAAATGGCAACATTTACTGATGCCGGATGAAAATAAAATAATTGTAATTAACAGCCTGCAATGGTTGGTGCAACAGCAATTAATTAAAATATACGGCTATGTTATTATGCCTAATCATATACACCTGATGTGGGAGCAATTGAAAATGAATGGAAAAGAGTTCCCTAAGAATAGTTTTGAAAAGTTTACAGCAAAAGCATTGATAAACAAAATGAAAGCAGGCAATGATATAGCATTAAAAAATTATTCGGTAACAGCATCGGACAGGCAATATAATATCTGGCTTAGAGACCCATTAGCAATAAAGATTTTTTGTAGAGAAATGGCAATACAAAAATTAGAATACATGCATTTAAACCCTATGCAACCGCATTGGTGTTTATGTAATAACCCCGCAGCATATAGGTTTTCATCGGCAAGATTTTATGAGGAAAGTTTTGATGAGTTTGGACTGCTTACAGATTTAAGCGAAGCCTTCTAACTGTGTGTTGTGTTCGGTGAGGACACCGACCTGTTCAAATGTTAATAGTGTAAATGATAAAGCTTAAAATAACCTGAATAAATATGAGACGGAGCCGAATAAAAGGAGAAGAAATATTCGCACCATATAGGTTTTCATCGGCAAGATTTTATGAGTAAAATATTGATGAGTTTGGACTGCTTACAGATTTAAGCGAAGTCTTCTAACTGTGTGTTGTGTTCGGTGAGGACACCGACCACGGAGAAGAGATTTTAAATATTAAAAGCGCTTGCTGCGCAACCCCGATGATTAAAAGTGGCAGCCTTGGCTTAGGGTCATCGCTTTAATATTGTTTGATGTTTGTGGTTACCGTATTCAATAGCATCAATTTAATTTGTAAAACACCAGTGGCTTATAATGGCAACTTCAATAGCTTCCACTATCATTTGCCTCTATACAGTTACAATACCTGCAAAGATCATAGCAGTAATATACACAGAGGATAATAAAAAGCACATAATACTCAGCTTTAGGCCCAGGGTAAATCCCTTTTCTTTCGCATTCATAAGTCCGCTAAATGTAAAGGCATAATAAACCATAAAGGCCGTCATAAAAACCGTAATGGAATAACCAGCTGAACCTCTGATTAAATAATTCAGCAGCGAAAAAACATTTATCAGCACCAGGAGTACATTCAGTTGTGCAGCCAGGTAAGTATTAATGAGTATATGTTCCCAGAAATTATATTTGTTTTTGCGAAAAACAAGCCAGGTGATAGCTCCGCCCAATGGTATCATTAAAAAAATAAAAACAGCCTGGTAATGGGAAAAAAAAGAATTGTTGTGTAATGGTTCGCCGGTGTGTTGCTGTAATTCCTGCATATAAGTTCGTATACGGCCTACAATTAACACACTAATGGCCGACATTATCAATACATAACTAAAAGGCCGGTCGTAACTAACGCGGCGGCCGGCAAGGTATTCATCCAATGCCCGTGCAGGGCGCTTTACCAATTGATAAAACGTGTATGGAAAACCCTTATCTACATGCAAAACAGAATGTGGTATGTCGTGCAAAAAATATAAGGCATTCACGCGGTGGGTGCTGGCCGCCTGCCCGCATTGAGGGCAAAACTTTCCTTCAAATAAATTATCGCAGTTTTTGCATGATACAGTAGTCATATTCAAAAATAAGTGCTGTAGATGAATTTGTAAATAAAATTTTGTTGGGTTGAACCGGGTGAGGGGAGGGTATTATAATTGCATTTTTTCTGGCGCAAGTCTGCCAACCTCTCCTTACAATGTATCGGCTGCATAAGATATGTGCAAAGCGAGGTGCCCGGAAACTGCATGACATAAATGAAAACATATACCGGCAAAATAATCCGTATCAGGTTAAAAAAGGAAAGGTGCTAGTGCTACGTTAAGAATAAAATGACGGTTGTATTTGTGAATGATGAATTGTCAGTGGTGAAATATTGATCATTCAACATTGTCAATTAATCAATATTTAGTGCAGCTATATGAATTTAAAATATTAGGAATTGGATGAAATAAATCTGAAGTGTGTTTTCTAGATTGCGATGGGTCCTGCAAGCCTACACACAAGCTAATGCAAAGACCCACTTCAGAACTGTAATGGTTCATAAACACTTGCCCCAATCAAGTTATAGTATTACCGAATCCACTTGAATATCCTTTTCCATCTTGGACCACCTTCCCAGCTAAACCATATCAATGATGCTTTACCCACCACATGATCTTCGGGTACAAAACCCCAAAAGCGGCTATCCTGCGATTTGTGCCTGTTATCTCCCATCATCCAGTAATAATTCATTTTAAAAGTATAGCTGCCGGCTTCTTTGCCATTGATAAATACTTTGCCATCTCTTTCTTCCCAATCGTTATTTTCATAAACCTGTATTAATCGTTTGTACAGGTTAATATTATAGGCAGTTAACAAAATTGTAGCCCCTTTTTTTGGAATCCATAAACCGGCTCCGCCAAAATTATCGGTTGTCCACTGGTTTGAAATTCCTGTGTAACAATACGGATAAGTTTTTCTGTTATCGTCAATAATTCTTGTAACTGAATCAACACCCGGAATTGTTTTTAAAGCAGCTAATTCTACTGCACTTAAATTCAAAATATATTCATTGGGACGTGCGCCAAAATTAAAATCATTTGACTGAGCCTGGTCTTCCGTCATGTTTACATGAATATCGTAACTTTTAAGAAGGTCTTCATCTAACATATTTTTTGTTTTCACGCTATAAAAAGTAGTGGTGTTTGTAAATTCAGAAGGCTTGCCATTTATAAATAAAGTTCCGTCTACTACTTTTATAGAATCACCGGCAATGCCCACACATCTTTTTACATAATTTTCTCTTTTATCTACCGGCCTTGTTGCAATGGTAAATTGCGACCAAACCTCTTCTCTGCCCATCTCTCTTACCAAATCGTAGTAGGGGATTTTTGAATCATATTCTTTAGTGAGTGTATCTCCTGCGGGTAAATTAAATACAACCACATCATTTCTTTTTATGGGAGAAGCAAACCACCTTGTGTAAGGAATATGTATCCACTCTAAGTACGATTTTGATTCAATGCCAGGAATAGTGTGATGTACAAATGGCATTGCAATAGGTGTATTAGGTATACGTGGGCCATAAGCAGATTTACTAACAAACAAATAGTCATTTATCAATAAAGTTTTTTCCATAGAACTGGTCGGAATAGCGTAGGCTTCAAAAACAAACGTACGTATCAACGTAGCAGCCACGATAGCAAATGCAGCGGCATCGATCCATTCCCTGGAACTTGATTTTCTATAATTTTTTACAACAGGAATGCCGGCATATTTTTCATTTTTAGAAAACCCCATGTAGGGGAAATATATAAAAGGTAGAAACACTGTTGCGGCATGATGCCATAAACCAAAACGGCCAAAATGTTCTACAAATTTTATGGCAATCCAAAGGGTGATAAACTGACCGGCAATAGGAATTAACTGTAAGAAGAACCAGTATTTTTTCAATTCTATCTTTTGTACCATGCACCAGGTATTATAAAACGGTATCAATGCCTTCCATCCTTCAATACCTGCTTTTTTAAACATGCCGTATAACCCCAGATGCCATCCGATGGTTGCTACAATAAAAATGATCCAACCCATATTTTATATTTTTTGAGTACTAAAAGTATCATAATAATTTTACCAACTAAAACCGCTTATCATTTGTTGAGGTTTATTTAACCCCATTTTGATCCAGGCGCATAAAAGAGGTTCATTGACGCAAGCCTCCCCTCAATACCATTTAGTTATCTGTTTTAGCCACATATTGGCTGCCTGTTTATAGAAAATAACAACAAAAAAATGCGATAGACTCCGTAGGAGTTTCCTGTTTTAAAAGGAGGTTCTTATGGAACGTGTGCCTTATTTAATTTTAGTATAAACAGAATGCTCCTGCCGGAGTTGAACTAAATGACATTTAACAAACGAGTGCTCTAAAAATGAGGCTCACCGAAATGGCCCCCTGTCCCCCGAAGGGGGAACCTGGATTGCTACCTGTTTATCTTATTAGAAATTGTACGAAAATTGTTGGAGTTCCCATTTTGCTTCAGGCATATAAAAGAGATTGATTGGCGCAAGTGTCTGCTTATCCAGTAAAACTAAAAGAGTTTATAAGTTTACCCCGCTATCCGAAGTATTCAAAAAAATAACAACTGATGGTATCATTGCCAGGAAGAGATAAAATGTTGAAAGCTATCCGGAGTTTGCAACTCCGGATTTGCTCATGAATGCTATGCTACCTATAAATAATGGTTCTTCTATTTAACACCGGTATTGTATATTTATAAAAAAACAATGAGTACGGGAGGCTATAAAATTCGTGACAATGCCGGTATCCATTTTGTAACTTTTGCAGTAATAGAATGGATGGATGTATTTACAAGGAAAGACTACAGGGATATTGTAGTGGAGAGCCTTCAACATTGTCAAAAAGAAAAAGGGCTTGTTTTGCATGCCTGGTGCATTATGAGCAATCATCTGCATCTTGTTATAAGTACCGTGAACAACGATCCCAGCGATATCCTTCGTGACTTTAAAAAATATACCAGTAAACAAATCATTAAAGCTATCATAGCGCATCCTGCAGAAAGTCGCAAAGAGTGGATGCTTAAAATATTTAGTGAAGCAGGCATACAGAATAATCGAAATAATGCATACCAGTTTTGGCAGCAGGATAATCATCCAATTGAATTATACAGCGCAGCCTTTACAAAACAGAAAATAGATTATATACACGATAACCCCGTTGTGGCAGGTATTGTAGAAAAAGCAGAAGAATATATGTATAGCAGTGCAAGGGATTACTATAATGGTAAAAATTGTGGATTATTAAAACTCGTATTGCTGTAGTGCATCGTTCAACTAATCCTGAGTTACAAACTCAGGATAGCAATCAACATTTTATCATTGATGATCAAAGATTCGACAACTCTACGGATAACGGGGCCGCACAGCCAAAAGAGTTTGTAAGTTTAGAAAGCCAGTACCTGCTATAGAATAT
The DNA here is from genome assembly GCA_040002495.1 of Ferruginibacter sp. Classification (GTDB taxonomy): domain Bacteria; phylum Bacteroidota; class Bacteroidia; order Chitinophagales; family Chitinophagaceae; genus Ferruginibacter. The sequence continues at coordinate 4,926 of JBDUEK010000101.1, read as the reverse complement.
TGGCAGGTCAAAAAAACACAGCATAATATAATCGACAAAATGCTGATTGGGTAAAGCGTAGTGCACAAGCGGACGCACAATGTCATTTAGTTCAGGATTTTAGCCACATAGTGGCTGCCTGTTTATAGAAAATAATAACAACAAAATGCGATAGACTCCATAGGAGTCTCCTGTTTTCAAAGGTGGCTCCTATGGAGCCGGTTGCTTTATTTCTTTTTACTATAAACAGGGTGCTCCTGCCGGAGCTTAACTAAATGACATTGAGCGGACGCTTGCGCCAAAAGACAAGTCCAACTCATGTATTCACACAATCCATTGTAGCAACCCAACTTGCCACATCTACTCCAAAATAATAAATACCCCTCCTCACCAAATAAAATTTGCCTTTTAATTCCTAACTTCAACATCAATTTTTTTGCACCCGCAAAAAACAACTAAATCTTCATTTAAAACAACGATTGCCATTTATGAAAAGTAACAATAAAACCAGGCGAAAATTTTTAGAAGATGCAGTAAAAGCATCTGGTATGCTGATGATGTCTCCACTTATATCCAGGGCTACATTTATTGAGTCATCCAAAAAGCAACAAGTAATAAATGTTGCTGCCAACAGGATAAAGTTTGCGGTAATCAATATCAACCATCCGCATATTTATGGCATGACGGATGCCATCAAAAGAGGCGGTGGCGAACTGGTAGCTGTGTATGCAAAAGAGCCGGAGTTGGTTGCAGCGTTTTTAAAATCATACCCCGAAGCCGCCGAGGCTAAAAGCGAAAATGAAATCCTTGAAAATCCTGCTGTGCAGTTGGTATTAAGTTCCGGCATCCCGGATGAAAGAGCGCCCTTGGGTATTCGGGTAATGCAACATGGCAAAGATTATTTAAGCGATAAACCGGGCATCATTACTTTAGAACAACTGGCTGCTGTTAAGAAAGTTCAAAAAGAAACCAAGCGCATTTATTCCATCATGTACAGTGAGCGTTTTGAAAATAAAGCCACGGAAAAAGCCAGCCAGTTAGTAAAGGCAGGTGCTATAGGCCCGGTGATTCAAACGGTAAATTTAGCACCGCACAGAATTAATAACGGTGTAGGAAAAACAGGTTTAGCTGTTAGACCTGACTGGTTCTGGGATAAAAAAAGATTTGGAGGCATACTCACTGATATTGGCTCTCACCAGTTTGATCAGTATTTACATTTTACACATTCTACCGCAGCAGAAGTATTGATGTCGCAAGTAGGTAATGTGCATCATCCCGACAAACCTTTATTTGAAGATTTTGGCGATGTGATGCTAAGCGGAAACGGTGGCGTAGGTTATATAAGGGTAGACTGGTTTACTCCCGACGCACTGGATACATGGGGCGATGGACGGTTAACAATTATGGGTACGGACGGCTATATTGAAGTAAGAAAAAATACAGATATTGTTTCCGGTCATAAAGGTGGTAATCATTTATACATGGTTAATAATAAAGAAATGGTACACATGGATTGTAATAATGAAGTATTACCGTTCGGGCCTTTATTGGTGGATGATGTATTGAACAGAACAGATACTGCTATGACCCAGGCCCATTGTTTTTTAGCAACTGAATTAGCATTGAAAGCACAAAAAAATGCAAAGCGTATCAATCTGAAAAAGTAACCTATTTTGAAATAGTTGTTTCAACATAAGACAATGAAAAAAGAAAATCAATCAAAAATAAACCGGAGAAAATTTGTTAGCGATAGTTTTAAAGCATCTGTTGCAACTGCTATCGCTGTTAACTTTCCCACCATTGTTCCTGCATCTGTGTTTGGAAAAAATGCACCGAGCAATTTAATTAATGTTGCCTCCATTGGCTGTGGCCGCATTTCAGTTTCGCACGACATGACGGAGATTGCAAAATATGCAGGCGCAAGAATAAGAGCTGTTTGCGACCTTGATAAAATTCGTGCAACCGCCGGTGTTGCCGCAGTAAAAAATAATTATGCAAGAGCAGCCGCCGTCAATGGCGGATTAAAAGGAGATTGGGATATAAAAGTGTATTACGATTACCAGGAACTTTTAAAGAATAAAGATATCGATGCAGTGCATATCAGCCTGCCCGATCATCATCATGCCATTGTGGGTGTTCATGCTGTAAATGCAGGTAAAGATGTGTACCTGCAAAAGCCTGCGGCACTAACCATTGAAGAAGGTAGAATTTTATGTAACGCAGTGAAAAAGAGCGGGCGAATTTTTCAAATGGGAAGCCAGCAGCGTTCGGTTGATCCCTGGCCACAATTTAAAAAAGTGTGTGAGTTGGTTCGCAATGGAAGAATAGGGGAGTTAAAAACTGTTGAAGTTGGCTTGCCCGGTGATCCGGGTGGGGGCAGTAAAATTCAAATGCCAGTTCCTTCCAATCTTAATTACGATGCCTGGTTAGGTTCAACACCGGATATTTTTTATACGGAAGATAGGGTGCATTCGCAGGATGGCACAATGAAAGGTATTACCAGCAGGCCGGGCTGGTTGCGTTGCGAACAATTTGGCGCAGGCATGATAACAGGGTGGGGCGCTCACCACATTGACACGGCTCACTGGGGAATGAACACAGAGCTTACCGGCCCCATTGAAATTTGGGGTAAAGCAAACTTCCCAACGGATGATCCAGATTACAAAGGCTTATGGAATGTGCACGGCATATTCAAAACAGAAGCTTTGTATGCAAATGGTGTACACATGATTGTGTCCAACGAATTACCAAATGGCGTAAAATTTATTGGTACGGAAGGATGGTTGTGGGTTGCAAGAGGAAATTACCGGGTAACAGATACCGATCCTGTTGCGGATAATACCGGCGTAAAACCCATTGATGCAAGCAACCCAAAAATGTTGCAATCAGTGATTGAGAAAAATGAAATCCACCTCTACGAAAGTTCAGAACAACATGCCAACTGGCTGGACTGTATTAAAACCAACAAAGCACCTTCAGCACCTGCTGAAATCGGGCATCGTTCCTGCAGCGCATGTTTGTTGCATCATATTGCTATGAAGTTGAAAAGAAAAATTTATTGGGATCCTTTAAAGGAGGCTTTTAAAAATGATGACAAAGAAGCAACTGCTATGCTCTCCCGTCCACGCAGAAAAAAGTATGATTTTTAATTGAGCACGAAAAGTTTTTGAAACAATAATTTCTTGTTAGCAGCCATTTTATCTTAGCTCAACATCGTTGTGTCACTCACTTTTACTGCATACCAGTGTGCAGCACGCCCCCTGTTCCCCGAAGGGGGAACTTAGGTTGTTACCTTGTTTGTTATATTTGAAATTGTAGGAAATTTATTGGTGTTTGGTTCTTCATTGTGATGAATAATTTTCTCAAATAGTAACTCATCCTGTTAATTTTAGCTTGATTGCTACAGTGGCATAAACTTGGTTACCTCTTTAGCATGTCACTTTTAAAATTTTCAATTATGAAAAAAATATTAATGCTTTTACCTGTAGCTTTTTTATTTGTATTTATGTCTTGTAACAGCGGGGAAAGCTACAAGATGGAAACATTCTATAGCAATAATAAAGGTGATGGCGATACAACCATGACTTCTAAAACAAATACTATAACGGCTGTAACTGATTCTATTGCCTGGCTAAAAGCAGAGGAAGCATTTAATTCCACTAAATCAAAATCTGACGATAAGGATGGGATGCCTGTAAAATTTACATTGAGGGATAAAAATGATGTTATTGTTGAAGGCCCGGGAGGCATTAGCCCACAGGATAAAGAACTGATGTATCCCAATCAAACGCCATAATTTGTTACCTGCTTTTATTTGCTTGAAATGATGCTGGCAGGTAAGTGCAGTCGCTGTATTGTCGCAACTGTGTCGGGCACATAAGGTGTATTAGAAAACCTGCTCCATTGCAGTAACTACAAAAAAATATAAAAGCAACTAAATATCACCTTATGGACAGGCGCCAGGGTTAAGTTCTGATGGTATAATCCCGCCGGGACACAACAATAAAAATCAAAAAAAACTCTTATTGGCCTGGCCAGGCATAAAATAAAAAAAACAAGCAAATAGAAATAAGCCTGTTTATTGTTGAGAAAAATTGCATGTCCGTTCAGTGCAATAGCATTCATGTTTGAACTGTAGCTAATAATAAGCATGGACTTTTAAGCATAAAGCGTTTGCCAACCGGCAAACGCTTTTACATAGCTTTTATAAGGTTTATTGCACATCCCACCACACCCATTTTGGTCCAGGCATATAAAAGAGGGTCATTGGCGCAAGCGTCCGCTTGTGGCAAAAAAGGGGGCACTCCTATTTACAGATCACAGTTATCCACAATTAAAATGCGAAGTAAAATTTAGATGCCTTTGCCGGGATTTGTTCGGCAACCCTTGAATGAATACTATACCTTTACTACAAATGTTCAAACAGCCGTTCCTTCATATAGTATTCATTGTGCTGCTAAATCAAACTTTTCTACAATTTCTACAAACAACTAAGTGAGAAGGAGACCTAAAGGATATTTAAATATCCCGGTCACAGAATAAATATCTATCGCATTCGGCTGTTGAGTTTACCTGTCTTTTTTCAACAACAACCTGTCTACGAGCAATAATAACATTTAAGAAACATCTATTGTGGGTAATGGTTTTAAACGCCCTGATGCTGATGCTTCTAAAATAAGAAGGTTTTTATAATTCATAATAATAGTTAATAGTTAGATCAACTGTGAAACCCATGGATATAAGAATAAAACTGGATGAGTTAATTATTGCCAACAATGACCTTACAACAGAACTTGTACTGGCTGACAGGGAACTTGCTTTTCAAAGTGATGAAAAGGCAAAGCGTGCTGCAGAATTGATCATCGCCAATAAAGAGCTCGACTTTCAAAATGATGAAAAGGAAAAACGTGCAGAGGAATTGGTTGTTGCTAACGAAGAGCTGATCTT
>JBDUEK010000100.1:0-20327 GCA_040002495.1 Ferruginibacter sp. | reverse complement strand
TCAATGCCTGGATATTGGTGCGTGGGCAGCTTAGAAAATTACCGAACTATTGATTCAAATAAAACCGAAATAATAAAAGCAGTTAAAATAAGGTAATAAGGTCCACCCTCTTTAATCAACAACGCTACTAAGGTTTAGAAACAAAAGCCTTTTCGTTCCACACCTTCTTATTTGACGTGATTACACTGCATAAATATGGAAATTGATCAGGACATTTGTACTATAAAATTATAGACAATGAGAAAATTAAAACTGCAGGTACAAATGAGCATCGATGGCTTTATTGCCGGGCTTAACGGAGAAATGAATTTTATGGTTTGGGATTGGGATGACAATTTAAAAGATTATGTGAGTGAAATCACAGATTCTGTTGACTGCATTCTACTTGGACGAAAGCTGGCTGAAGGATTCATTCCATATTGGGCCGCTGTAGCAATAAATGCAGATGACCCACAGGTTGTTGCAGGTAAAAAATTTACTGAAACAACAAAAGTTGTGTTTTCTAAAACCCTCGAAAGTTCGGCCCCGGCGGAGAATGGATGGAACAATACTGTTGTAACAAGTGGCGACCTTATTGAGGAAGTAATCAAATTAAAAAATGAAGATGGCAATGACATCATAGTTTATGGCGGTGCCAATTTTGTATCGGCATTAATCAAAGAAGGATTGATAGACGAATTGCATTTATTTATTAACCCATCTGCTATTGGAAATGGCATGCCCATTTTTAAAGACCTGACAGGTAACCAGGCAATGAACCTAATAAAAGCTTCGTCATTCGACTGTGGAATTGTAGTGCTAAAATACGAGCCAAAGCGCAGCTAACCTGGCAAATGAATTCCCATACAGAAAATTACCAACACATGAACTGGAACGCTAATCTTTATGATCAAAAACACGACTTTGTTTCAAAATATGGAGAAGATGTAATAAACCTGCTGGCACCAAAAAAGGGCGAAGATATTTTAGATGTTGGTTGCGGCACCGGCGACCTGGCAGAACTAATTAGAGCAAGTGGCGCCAACATTACCGGCATCGACAATTCAAAAGAAATGATTGAAACAGCCAGGAGAAAATATCCAATGATCAACTTTGAAATAAAAGCTGCACCCAATTTTCATTACGATAAAAAATTTGACGCCGTTTTTTCAAACGCCACATTGCATTGGGTATTGGAAAAAGAAAAAGCAATTGACTGCATTTATGATTGCTTAAAACCCGGTGGCAGATTTGTGGCCGAATTTGGTGGAAAAGGAAATGTCTTCCACATTGTAAATGCTTTAAAAAACACTTTGGTAAAATATGGATTTCCTGGAAATGCCAGCAGGCAGGTATGGTACTTTCCATCACTATCGGAATACACTTCATTGCTGGAACAAAAAGGATTCAGGGTAACTTATGCCGTGCATTTTGACAGGGATACTTTATTAAAAGACGACAATGGTATTATCAACTGGCTACACATGTTTGGCAAACTATTTTTACAGGGCGTCAATGATAAAGTAGTTGGAGAAATATTATCAGAAGTAGAACAACAGGTAAAACCCCAACTTTAAAAACAACCAATGGTACGCCGATTATGTAAGGCTTAGAATTGTGGCGATAAAGCAAGGATAAGTTTTATATGATACTATTTCATTGAAAGATTAAAATAGTATGAATGATATCTGTGAATATTTCTTTCAGTCAATCAAATACAAGTACCCTACTGGCATTATACAGCCAGTTATCAAACACCTATGCCCATTAGAAATTAAGCATTCAAACCCGATAGAAAATCCTCAATATGCTTTCTTTCTGGTCCATGTTTTTCAATTGCAGATTTAATGGCAGATTCAGATAACCATGGATACATGCTGTGCAGATATTCTACCTCTGTATGATCCTTTGGATCTACAAAATGGAGGTCTGGTTTTTTTATATCTTCATTTGTGTCTAACATAAAAAAAGTTTTTAGTTGTGATTAAATATTACAAAAATCATTCCACCGGGTAGCGGACAGACAAGCAACTAATGATGACAGAGTTTACAAGGGTGCATCCCAATTTGTCGCCATTTTTATAAGGTTGCCAACCTTATGAAAAGTATTCATTCAATTGAAATTAAAGATTAAAGGTTGGCAACCTTTGCCACAATTTGGGATGCACCCGTTTACAACAACAATATACAATTTTGGTTCATTATTGTATGACATAAATGCAGTAACACAGACTGAACAAAAAACTGAATTTTAAGCAGGTGCAGCTTTGCTTTAACAATCAATACGTTGTAAAATAAATGGAGTTTAATGGAATATATTTAACTGCATTTTAAACCGTCAGTTAACTTTTCCTTGTCAATCTTAAAAGTCATAAATGATCTTTATCCTACTGTAAAGTTTAGCTCCTTTTGCTTTGAATCCTGCTGCTTAATGTTTACATTAGGTGTTATTCTTTCATCTATTAAAACAAGGAGGTTATTATGAAATTTATGGTAAGCTGGCGTGTACACCCAGACAAAAGACAAGCTGCTTTTAGTGCCTTTTCTGAAATGACAGCAAATGACGATAAAAAGGACATGGGCAGTAAAATAAAATTAATTGGCCGTTGGCACGACATGAGTGATTTTAGCGGCGTTGCTATTTGCGAATCTGATGATGCGCAGGCATTGGCAAGTTGGGCGCTTAATTGGAACAATGCCATGGACGTTAAAACAGTACCGGTATTAAATGATGAAGAAGCAAGGGCAGTTGGCAGAAGTAAAAAAACATCGGCTGTAAATGTAAAAAACACACATCACGCTAATTAAAAGCGGGCTGTAAATACTGGCGCAATTATTCCCGCAGGCAGATGGTATTTCAAAATAATTGCTCCAGTTTTTTTATGTGAAAGACATGATAAAGTATATTAAGATATTTCCACACTATTTCTACTTAAACTTATATCAATCAATAAGTGATGGGTGTCTACTAAGAATATAATACAATTTGTAACTAAGTGTAATAAATTCAACGCTATACTCCTACTTAATCACCTTCAACAAATCAGCCGGTAACACCGGGCTACTCAACAGTTCGCCAAAAGCCCGCATCTTTTACCAGGCGTATCATCACCGGCAACTTTTGTATTGATGTAATTTTTTATCAGTTCCATTCCGTAGTTATAATTAATGTTATAGCTACGGTTAACCTTTGTAAAACGAACTCGTTTTGCAGCTGTTCCTTCATTCATCAGGCCATAATTCATCAACCAGTGCATGGCTGTTGCAGAATCCATTGTATGATTCAGTATGCCTCTTCCCACTTCATTGCCGGCAAAATTCAACTGGCCTTTAATGGCCAATGCCTGAAAATAACTACTAATTCCGGTTGTATCTAACCCGGCTAGCGGCAGTAATACTTCTTTGCAAAAAGTAACTTTATCATTGCCCGGAAAAACCAGATCAATTCCATAGTTTGCTGATCCTTCAGCAATCATCGACTGGGGACTGAACAATGGATATAAAGAAATTTCAACCCAACCTTTATCGTGATATAAATTTTTCTCCAGCAACATATTGTACACATGGTGCCCCGGATAACTTTCGTGGCTGCCCACATCAATGGCACGTTCTATAGAAATTGGCAGGTCGGTATTAATTTGTATAAGGCTTTGATAATTTCCTTTGTACCAGTTATAACCACTCCATGGCTTATCGGTTACATATTCCAGTTTAAAATCCTCATTTGCAGGTATCGTATAATGCGCCAATGTTTTTTCTCTGCAGGTTGCTATTGCTGCTTTGAATACGGTGTCTAATTTATTGGCGGGAATAATAAAGCGGTTGGTTAATAATTGAAATCTTTCTGGAATGGATCCCTTTCCCGGCAATATAGCATCCAGTTTTGTCACCAATTCCTGGAAATGGGATTCAGGATATACCGGCGCTACAGCTCCGTACAATTCCAGCGACTCATCATCAAAACTGGCGTACTCACCTGAAAATATTTTTATCCTTTGGCCAAATGCAGTCAGTTGTGCTTTCATCCAGTTGGCCCGCAACCTTACGGTATCGTCCTTTGTATCCTGCGCCAACTTTGTAAGTGCAACTTGCAATTGTTGCACTTCAAGTAAGAAACTATCCTTTGGAAATACTTTCTTTTTTTCGATAATCGAATTCAATGAATCCGAACCGTAGTAGGCATCTACAAACGATGAATCGTACCTGCCAATATCAAGTGCCAGCCGCACATAATTTGTTGCAAGTTGATTGATATCTGTTGACGTTGATTTGGTTTGATGTTGAGTACATGAGAAAAAAAGCATAGCAGCCACCCAAAAAGATATAACCTGTTTCATAGTTAATAATTGAGTATTGAAGATAAGGTTTAAAGTAATGTTCCCTGAGGATCATTTATGTTTAGTGGTGAATTACATTTAATCTTTATTGGGCTTGAAATGCACAGTTCAATTTTTTTCCAAAAAACATTAATCTTTCAATTCTAAGAGCTATGCATTTTTGTGGATATTAAATTGCAATTTAATTCATGGCTTAGCCAAATTTTTTTTGGCTAAAGCCATGAAAGACAGTGTTCCATTTACCACCGCCCTAAAGGGCGGTGCAATTCAAAGGGCGGTGCAATTCTAAGGGGATGCCATGAAAAGATGCTGTACAAGCGAGTGACACAACAATGTCGCAATGAAAAACAAATGTTAGTCCCCATACATTTATCACCGTCTTAAACGGCAGTGCAATTCAAAGGGCGGTGCAATTCTAAGGAGATGCCATGAAAAGATGCTGTACAAGTGAGTGACACAACAATGTCGCCATGAGAAACAAATGTTAGTCCCCATACATTTATCACCGCCTTAAACGGCAGTGCAATTAAAAGGGCTGTGCAATTCTAAGGGGATGCCATGAAAAGATGTTGTACAAATGAGTGACACAACGATGTCGCCATGAAAAACAAATGTTAGTCCCCAAACATTTACCACCGCCCTAAAGGGCAATGCAATTCAAAGGGCGGTGCAATTCTAAAGGGATGCCATGAAAAGATGCTGTACAAGCGAGTTCCGATGAATCGGAATTATGATAACACAACGATGTCGCAATGAAAAACAAATGCCAGTTCAAAAAAAAAAGTGATATCCGATAACTGCGGGTTTAAAATGCAGCCTATTGAAAATCTCCCCTCCCCCAACACCTATAATTATTTAACTTTGCCACATGTTTGATTTTCGCTTACAGGTTTTTCATGCTGTTGCAAAACGCCTCAATTTTACAAAAGCTGCAGAGGAATTATTTATTACCCAACCCGCAGTTACCAAACATATCCAGGAAATAGAAAATAATTTTAAAGTAAAACTGTTTGACCGCAATGGTTCAAAAATAAAACTTACTTCCGCCGGCAATACGCTTTTGCAATACACCGAACAACTGTTCTCCATTTACCGCAACCTGGAGTTTGAAATGAATACGTTTACCCAAATGCATAGTGGTAAATTAAGAATTGGCGCCAGCACTACCGTGGCTCAATATGTATTGCCGCCTGTATTGGCAGCATTTCATAAAAAGTTTAGCAACATAAAAGTTATCCTCACCATCAATAATACTGAACAAGTAGAACAGGCTTTAAAGAACAAAGAAATTGATTTAGGTATCATTGAAGGGCAATCAAAAAATTCAACCATTAAATACACAGAATTTGTAAAAGATAAAATTGTATTGGTGTCAAACATCAATAATCCACTGACAAAAAAAGCAACCATTCAGCCCGCAGAATTAAAGAACATTCCGTTATTGTTAAGAGAACCGGGCTCGGGCACATTGGAAGTAATTGCACATGCGCTAAAACCGTTTGGCATAAAAATTTCCGAGCTGCACAACGAAATGCAACTCGGTAGTACCGAGAGTATGAAATTGTATTTACTACATAGCAACTGCATGGCATTCCTGTCTATCCATGCCATTTTGAAAGAACTAATAAATAAAGAATTCACAATTATTGGTATAAAGGGATTGTCCATAGAACGTTACTTTTATTTTATTCAACAACAGGGACAGGCAGATGCACTACCTGATTTGTTCATGAAATTTTCCCGTCACTATAACTTCAGGTAATCGGGCATTACTTATAGCAATTTCTTACACTAATTAACGAGTGTGATCTTTGTCTTCACAAAACAAGGCAATCATCATGAAGAAAATTGTACCGCCACCTGAAACCAACATATCTCCAAAAAAATTACTGGACCGAAGCATTACCACAAGGGAACTAATCTTTTTATTAGCCCTCGTATTTTGTTTGTCGCCGCTCATTACTCCACCGGTTGCTTTGCTGATGGGATTAATCATTGCACAATTTATCGGGCATCCTTACCTGCATCTTAATCATAAAGCAACGCATATTTTATTGCAGGTTTCTGTAGTTGGTTTAGGCTTTGGTATGAATGTAACAAGTGCCATGAAAGCAGGAAAGGAAGGATTACTGTTTACCATCGTTTCAATTGTTGGCACATTAACTGCAGGCTTATTGACGGGTAAATTTTTAAAAATAGAAAAGAAAACTGCCTACCTCATAAGTACAGGTACAGCCATTTGCGGAGGCAGCGCCATTGCAGCAATTTCACCCGTAATTAAAGCAGACGAAAAACAAATATCTGTTGCATTGGGAACAATTTTTATTTTGAATTCAATAGCGTTGGTGCTGTTCCCGGTTATTGGCCATGCGCTTAATTTATCACAAACACAATTTGGACTTTGGTGTGCCATTGCCATACATGATACCAGCTCAGTTGTAGGTGCAGCAGCTAAGTACGGCACACAGGCGCTGGAGATAGCCACTACCGTAAAATTAGCCCGTGCATTGTGGATCATCCCTGTAGCTTTTTTATCATCACTTATATTTAAGTATCAAGGGAGCAAAATAAAAATACCCTGGTTCATAGGTTTGTTCGTACTGGCCATGATAGCCAACACCTACATCCCTGTTGTAACACAATACAGTCAGTACTTAACCGGCATTGCCAAAGCAGGGCTAACGGTCACCCTCTTTCTGATTGGTTGTGGCTTATCACGAAAAGTTTTATTCTCAGTTGGTTTAAAACCATTGATACAAGGAGTTGTATTATGGATAGCAATTGCCGGAGCAGCATTGTGGGCGGTCACTTCTTTAGTTTAATCTATTGTAAAAAACTTCGAAAAGATTTTATTTTTGGTAAAATAACCGGAACAAACTATTTTCAAATGTCGCAGAAATATGTGCTGTTGAATAAAATAACTTAAGAAATATTCATCTTACAATAAATACAAAACCGTTGTAATATCCATTCAATTTAATGTTAACATTTCATCGTAATTATTTTATTGCTACCCTACTATTATTATTGATAGAAATTTTAATTGCGTTGTTTATTCATGATGAAATCATACGGCCGTATATTGGAGATTTCCTGGTTGTGATTTTAATTTATTGTTTTATAAAATCATTTACTGATATATCAGTTCTCCCCTCGGCAATTATCACGTTACTTTTTTCTTACCTGGTTGAAACACTTCAGTATTTTAAAATTGTTGAAATGCTTGGGCTGCAACATTATAAACTGGCTAAAGTAATAATCGGAACATCATTCGCCTGGACTGATATTCTTTGTTATTCTTTAGGAATTTTAGCAGTACTTATTGTTGAAAAACTTGTTTGGGGCAAAGCATTACTCCGCACTTTATAAACCTGGAAATAAATCCCCCTGTTCCGAAAGGGCGCTGCTATATGCTATCAATCAACATCGGCCTAAGATGCAACTGGTATGGAAGCCCCGAAGAGACGGAGTGAAATAAAATCTTCCATACAATCTGCTTTGATTCTGCTAAATTGTTAGCTAACTTTAAAACATAAAATATTTATATGCCTGCACCAATTACAAACAAAAGCAATGTGCTTACCCCAACAAAAGCAATTGCAGTAAGAAAAAAAATAAGCACGCTCAATGAGCAATCAGCCAGTTCATTTCTGTCTGTTACAGCGGCTAAAAAAGAATTTGAACAATTGAAAAAAAACATGCAAAAAGACCTTGACAGCCTCAGCGAAATGGGTGAGATGGAAAGCCTCCGGCTTCAGATGGCGATGGACCGAATGAGTAAGATGATGTCAACACTGAGCAACCTGTTGAAAAAAATAAGTGATACAGCTAGTACTATTACACAGAATTTAAAATAAGTAATTGCTTCGGCAACTCTTCTTTTCCGATTTTTTTAGTGCTCAATTTTTTTACATTTACAATGAATGAAAATATTAACCAGGCTTTCCCTAAAGCCTATAAGGCAATTGATGATGCAACAAAATTATCAGGTTTCACAATGGCATCCGACCCTCTTACCTGCTCTTTATTAAGAACCCTTGCTGCATCGAAACCGGCCGGAAATTTTCTTGAATTAGGCACAGGCACTGATCTTTCAACAGCATGGATACTGGATGGCATGGACAAAGAATCTACTTTAACCTCCATAGATAATGATGAACAGTTTTTAGCAATTGCAAAAGAAAAACTGGGTAGCGACAAGCGGCTGAATTTGGTACTGACTGACGGAGCCGACTGGGTTGAATTAAATAAAGGCCAGCAATACGATTATATTTTTGCAGATACCTGGCACGGAAAATATCTTTTGCTGGATGAAGTACTGGCCATGCTTAACAAGGGAGGGCTATATATCATTGATGACATGTTACCTCAACCAAACTGGCCAGATGGACACGATAAAAAGGCAATTGATTTGGTTGCCATATTAGAATCAAGAACAGAACTTACATTGACAAAACAGGTATGGGCAACCGGAATTATAATTGCAGTTAAAAAATAACAGGAAAATTATTGTTACAGTTGTTTGCAGGGATTCAAAAGAGTAATCAAAACAATGCTGCGCTTTCTTAAACATTTAAATTCGGCCTGACTATATCCTGGGTTGCTGGAGTACCGCCGACAATGACTTAGAAAAAATGCTATTGTTGGTATTATTTAGATATTATGATAGTGTATATTTAGGCATTGGCTGATTCGTTTCAACAGACCCTCATTCCAAAATGAAAGATAAAATTTCTAAACAGCAGAAAGATTTTTATGAACAAAATAAGCAAACGCTTATTAACAAATATTTGCTCGATTTCGTTTGCCATGTTGACCCTGACGCTATACGTGACCTCTTTACCCCAATTGGATATAACAGAACCAATGTGCAAAAATTTCAAGGCATCTGTAAACTTTTAGCAAAGGATATTTTCCTGGAAGCACTAACTAAAAATAAAGGAAAAGCTAATAAGGTCATCTTTGCAGCAGGGCTTCCTGCTACAGGCAAAACAAGTCACTTAAGAATGATGGCGCAAAATGAACTTATTTATGATGGCACAATAAATGACGAGGAAAAATTTGTTGAGTTTGTTCAAGCGGCCCTGGATATGGGCTTTTCAGTGGAAGTCTTTATTTATAGTGCAGACCCAAAAAGAGCATTTAAAAGTAATTTGGAAAGAGGTGACCAATCAGGAAGATATGTCCCCATTTCGCACTACGAAAAGGTCGCCAAAACGATAAACAATCGAATAACCTTCTTAAAGAAACACTTCAACAACAAAGTAAAATTTCGTAACTTCGAGTACACGAATTTTGAAGGTAAACAAACCAAATTCTCACCTTTAACTATAAATCGTAATGAGCTTGAAAGAATTGCCAACAGACATAAATTTTCAAACAGTAAGAAACTTCAAGAAGTTATTGGCTGAAAGAAAAAACTCCCTTTTAAATGACGATAAAATTTTACATGAATTATTTAATTTAAAAGATTTTTTGTTAAAGTTTGAAGATTTTGTAATAGAAGCAAGATCAACGACTGCTGCAAACGCATTGTCTAAAATGACCGAGGAGGAAAGGAGAATGTTATCAATGACTCCGGAAGAAAAAAGTTTTTTCATAGCATTTAAAATCAAAAACCCTGATAATCCCTGGTCTTATTATAAAGCATATCAAAAGAAAGTTCAGGCAGAATATAAATTGAAGCCAAAACAGTTAGCTTAATTAACCACACCACAAATAGATTATCTGGCTGGAAAATATTTTAACACAGTTGTTGACATAAATTCAAAATAGCACCAATAAAGTAAACGATACTGTCAATGACACGATGAACAGCAAGAATAAAGCAATAGTGAATCATCGAATAGACTTTACATCTTACAAAAAACACTTCCGCAACATTACACTTTCAATTTTAATTGCCATCAGTTTTCATACTGTTGCCTTTGGCCAAAGCGCATTAATCAAAACAATTTATTTTAGCAACAACAGTTGTACAATTAATAATAAATATCATTCAGTACTCAACAAACTCGCCAAACAAATGACTTTAGATACGTTTGGATATTTAAAAATTATTGGGTTTGCAGACACAAAAGGTCCTGACGAATTGAACAATATTTTATCCCAAAAAAGAGCAGAAGCTGTTTATAATTATTTAGTTTCGAAGTCAGCCTTTGACACAACTAAAGTGATGATTACCTGGTATGGAGCATCTGCAGATATTTACGATTTACATTTTCCCCAGGCAAACAAACAGCATCGATGTGTTGACATCCTGGTTCAATTTTACAACACAAAACCCGGCAAATAAATAGGCAACATGCACTGCCTTTGGGTTGATGTCCATTTAAGTAACAGATTATTGCCAAAAAAAAGCTGCAGGAAATTCAATACAAAATCATGCAAACCAAATACATCTTTTATCCCTGATAAAATGTTGTTGTACACTACAAGTAATGTCAAAAAATAACGCTAGTCCTTCATAGATGACCTGGCCAGTATCAATGACAGCAACGTTAAACCGGCGGCAATTGACAGATAGTATCCAACAAATGCCAGTCCGTATCCATTGGCAAGTTTGGTTGCAAGGTACGGCGTAAGTGAGGCGCCAAAAATACCGGCTAAAGTAAATGCCAGTGAAGCTCCGGTGTACCGCACCACTGCCGGAAATATTTCTGCCAATGCTGTACCAAGCGGGCCATAGCACCAGCCCATTAAAAACATACCTAAGCTCAAAAAGCTTATTAATAAAATGACATGCCCGGCAACAAATAACTGAGAAAAAAACAAACCAAACACAATCACCACAATGGATGCAATGGTTAAAATTTTATTGCGTCCATACCGGTCTGCATACACCGCTGATAGTACGATGCCAATGCCAAAAAACAACATGGAAATCATTTGCGCCACCAGGAAACTTGAATGCGAATAATTTAATTTGGTAGTGCCCCAGCTTAATGTAAAAACTGTCATTAAATAAAACAGCAGGAATACGGTAATGGATATCATTGTGCCCAATATAAGTACCCTGGCATGTTTACTGAATACATCTTTTATAGGCAAACTCACCCTTTCTTCTTTTTCTATAATTTTTATAAAATCAGGTGTCTCCACCAATTTCAACCGCACGTACAAACCAACCCACACCAATAAGGCACTTGCAATAAAGGGTATGCGCCAACCATAATTGAAAAACTGTGCATCTGTCATGTATTTACCCAATACCAGGAACATGGTTGTAGATAACAGAAAGCCAAGTGGCGCACCCAATTGCGGAAACATACCATACCAGGCTTTTTTACCGGGAGGTGCATTTTCGGTTGCCAGCAGTACTGCACCGCCCCATTCGCCACCGAGGCCAAGGCCCTGGGCAAAACGCAACAAAGCCAATAATATAGGAGCAGTAATACCGATTGTTTGATAAGTGGGTAACAACCCAATTAAAACGGTAGCGCCACCCATTGTCATCAATGCGGCAACAAGTGTAGCTTTTCGGCCAATACGATCGCCAAAATGCCCAAACACGGCTGCACCAATCGGCCTGGCAAAAAATGCCAGCGCAAAAGTGGCCAGTGATTGCAAGGTAGCCGTAGTAGCATTGGACGAAGGGAAAAACAATTCCGGGAATACCAACACGGCTGCGGTGGCATAAATATAAAAATCAAAGAATTCAATGGTGGTTCCTGCAAGGCTGGCAATCAATACCCTGGTTGCGGAATTGGATTTAGCAGTTGTTGGTTGGTCGCTCATGTTGCGTATATCGACTGCTGTTTTATCAGTCAAATTTTTTGCAATGGTATTTGATTTAAAAATTATTACCAAAAATTAGTGAAGTACCAATGCCCGGTGATCATTTAAGTTGACGTAATTTATTTGAGTGCAATTAAATAAAAACAGGTTAATAATTTTTTAACGAGCATATGAGTTTCAATTAAGCATTGTTGTGTCACTCTCTTGTACGGCATACCTTTGGGGAACTTTTTTACCAACGGTCGAATAGCTAACTATTGAACGACTTGTAACAAACATCAACTTTAAGCCATAACAAATAACGAAAAAAAAAGACCAACCTATCCAAACGCCGCCGTTGTGTCTTTTTGACCAACGGCCGAAGTGTTATCCAGTAAATGGTTTGAAACCACCGGAAACGGGTGTATTTCAAATTGTCGCTTTATTTGTAAGACTGTGGGCGGTGGAGACACCGCCCACGGCTGACTGCCCTGGCTGGTGTCTCCACCAGCCAGCGACAATTTGAAATGCACCACCGGAAACACTACATCTATTTTTACTATCTTAGGGTTAATGGAAAAGTATCCAATTTACTGGCCCCAGTTTTATACGGCAACCATATTGGAATGGCCGCCCCTGCTGACACCTGATAAATACAAAGAAATAATTGTAAATAGTTTGCAATACCTAACCAGTAATAAAAAAATTACACTGTATGCATTTGTAATAATGAGTAATCATATTCACCTGATATGGCAGGCGCTTCCGGGAAATACCCCGGAAAAAATACAGGCAAGCTTTATGAAATTCACAGCCCAAAAAATAAAATTTCATTTAAAGGAACACCACCCATTGGTTTTGGAAAATTTCAGGGTAAATGCTGCCGACAGAACCTATCAATTTTGGGAAAGAAATCCGTTGGGCATTGAGCTTTTTACGCATGTTGTTTTTATGCAAAAGCTGGAATATATCCATTGGAATCCTGTACGGGCAGGGCTCTGCAGCTTGCCCGAAGACTACTATTTTTCGTCCGCAAATTTTTATCACACAGGTATTGATAATTTCGGAATGCTTACACATTGTTGAGTGTACGATGGTCAACGCTTCGGATGTTGGTCGAAAAGACACAACATCGGCCTTCGGGCATTTGCAGTTTATTTTAAAAGGATGAGGGCTGAAAGCTGGCTGATAAAAAACTTATAATTTAGTAAAACTATTTATCAAACATTTCATAACTCATATTTCATAATTCATATTTTTTTAAAATTTTTTCTTGTAAAAACTTTAACTTATACTGGCTTAATTATTATACAACTACTGCGTCAAACACTTTAATTAAATCAACCTGGTAATAAAATAAATTATGAAATCATTAATAACTACACTTTTCATCGGAATGGTATTTTTATCTTCCTGTGGTACTAAAAATTTGAAAGAACCTGAATACCGTGAAATCAGGCAAATACGTATGATTGAGCTGGGACTGTTACAATCTACTGCAGGCGTTGACCTTGTTTATTATAACCCCAACAACTTTAGTGTACAGGTTACCGAGGCTCGTGGGGATGTATATGTAGACAATAATTTTCTTGGCCGGTTCGATCTTAGTGAAAAAGTGCAGGTAAATAAAAATTCAGAATTTGTTTTACCCGCAATTGTTAAACTGGATATGATTGGCGCATTAAAAAACCAACGTGAAATATATAAAAAGAAAGAAGTGCTGGTACGCATTGACGGTATTGCAAAACTTACCAAATCTGGCTTTTCGAGAGAGCTGCCAATCAAGTATGAAAGCATTCAAAATGTTGAACGCTTCCGGACGCTTATTGACACCAAACTTTAATTTTTACATCAGCATAAATTTACCGGTTAAGGTAAATCATCACATAACTGATTAAACATTTTTGGGGAGGATGCGAACAACTTATTTGTTTAGCATTCCTCCCCAAAATAATTTACAGGCTTTATCAATATCATCTATATTTCCTGAAAAAACTCTCTGTAATACCATCTTGATTTAATAAGGAGTCCAAAGGACTACGTTGAAATCTTAGATGGTATTATACCGATTGCAAATCGCATTGGACTAAATAACGGTATAATCGGTATAAATTCCCTTTTTATACCTGCTCTTTATAATGAATTTCGCTCATGTCCCTAAGCCTTTCTGCGGCCCATTCTGCCGTAATATCTCTTTGTGGATTAGCCAGCATCTCGTAACCCACCATAAATTTTTTGACCGTGGCAGAACGCAATAGCGGCGGATAAAAATGCATGTGCCAATGCCATTCCGGATGCGGGCCATCATTTACCGGTGCCTGGTGCATACCTGCCGAATATGGAAATGATATCTCAAAAAGATTATCGTATTTGGCAGTCAGTTTTTTTAATATAGCTGCAAAAGCTGTTTGCTCTTCGGATGTAAACTCAAGCACTGTTGTTACATGTCTTTTACTCACAATCATTGTTTCGTACGGCCACACTGCCCAAAATGGAACCAGCGCAACAAAGTGTTCATTTTCCAAAACAATTCTTTCCTGTTGCTTTAATTCAACGGCGATATAATCTGTAAGCAGGCTCCTGCCCTTTTCTTCAAAATATTTTTTTTGCTCTTTGGTTTCTTTGGCTATCTCCAATGGCAACGAGCCCTGCGACCATATTTGCCCGTGCGGATGCGGATTACTGCATCCCATGATGTCGCCTTTATTTTCGAATATTTGAATATATTTTATTGAGGGATTTGCCGCCAGGCTGGCAAACTCTTTCTTCCATAATTCAATGACCGCTTCGATTGTCCGTACCGATAGCAGTGGTAACGTAAGACTGTGATTGGGCGAAAAACTTATGACTTTGCAAATACCTTTTTCGCTGCTGGCTTGCAGCAATCCATCAATATTTACAGAGCCCTCCGGCGTATCGCTAAGCAAGGCGGAGAAGTCGTTGGTAAACACAAATGAGTTGGCGTATGATGGGTTAACACTACCATCGGCCCTGGTGTTGCCAGGGCATAAATAACAACCCGGGTCGTAAGCTGGCCTGTCATCTGCTGGCAGTGCTTCTGTTTTGCCCTGCCATGGCCTTTTGGTTCTGTGCGGAGAAACCAATATCCAATCGCCGGTTAAAATATTCAACCTGGTATGGGAATGTTCTTTTAAATCAAATTGTGCTGACATAATAAAATTGATTAGGTTAAAGCGTTTATTTGCTGTAAAATATTGATAGCATCAAAGGGTAGGGTTTGGGTAGTCGGACAAAAATATAAACAATCGCTTTTAATAACAATGAAAGGTGTTTTTTAATATTTCAACCCACCGTAAATTGCCTCTTCCAAAGGGTGCATCCCAAATTGTCGCAAAGGTTGCCAACCTTTAATCTTTAATTTCAATTGAATGAATACTTTTCATAAGGTTGCCAACATTATAAAAATGGCGACAAATTGGGATGCACCCCTTCTAACTTGCATACACAGGGTTCGATAAGTTTAGCGTATCACATTCTTACCATTGCCCCGGCGAAAACTCTGCGGCTTTATGCCGCCTGCAAATTTGTTAACCCTAAAACTTGCTGAAAAGCAGGTCTTTTCATCTACCCAAGGTCAATACATTTAACAAAAACAAATTGAAAAGAAGCGCCAACTTAAATAATACCACCACTTTTAAACTGCCTGCAAAACCTAACAGATTTAAATTTTGCAAAAGGATTAAAATTGTACCACCGCACAAAGAAAAGCCTGGATCGGTTAATAAATAAATTTACGGGTTGCTTCAACTTGTAGTGCAACTGCATTGTAGCATCCGATTTTTCGGGCAACAATTTTTTGTTTTAAAAAAATCTTTTACTGTATTGAACTTTCTTTTCACACGCAGTAAAATACAATTCAACCACATTGGCTTTTATGCAGTCTTCCCAACGATTATAGTTTTTCGGCTGCAATTTTCCATTTGCAATAAGCTGATAAGCCGACAACGTTCAGATTTGGAATAGGTAAAATTTTCAATAAAGAATGCCTGCTGGCAGTGGTTTCAGTAAGATCGTTGAATGCGGAAACTGTTACTTCAAAAAAAATTATGTTGATTGATGACTTTCGGTGTATTCGAACGATATACATATGACTCCCCGAGATAAACACAGGAAAATTGAATTCCTGTTACAGAACTTTCACTCATTATCAAACTTACATCATGAAAAAAAAACATTTACTTCTGCTTTTTGCAAATCTCCTTTTTCTTAATTGCCTGGTTGCCCAAACATGGGATGGCAGTACCGATACCAATTGGAATACCCCTTCCAATTGGACGCCTGCTACGGTGCCCACTTCGGTAAGTGCGGTAACAATAGGGAACACAGCAAATAAACCGGCACTGGCAAGCAACACTACTGTCGCCTCTCTTAGTATGACTGCAGGTAGCGCATTAAATTTTAATGGCTTTACACTTACGGTAAATGGAGCCCTTAATATCGCCGGTGCAACACTCAACAATACCAATGCCGCCTCAGACATAATGATAACTGTTGTCAATGGCGGCTCAAGCTATTTTGGCTCTAACACTATAAACGATCATATTACTATCAATCAAAATGGCTCTGGCGCTTTTTACGAAAGTTACGTGGGAGCAGATACGTACAATGGCAATACCACATTTAATATTGCAGGAACGGGGTCTTTCATCATATGTTATAGTCAGCCTGCGGCTTTTAACGGAAACCTTACCGTTACACGTTCAGGAATTGGGTCAACCAGCATTGTTGACCAGGGCTTTGCTGCGTTGACTGGTAATTTTAGTTATACCAATAATGCAGGCGGAGCAAGCAGCATTAATGGTGGCAATAAATTGTCTGCTTCCATTGGAGGCACTGTTAATATAACTGCAGCCGGCACGGGTAATCCGTCTTTTGAAATGAGGAGAATAAAAAACCTTACCACCGGCGGTACTATATCTGTACAAAACAGTGGATTGGTTGGTATTTATGATGATACCCTTATAGTAAGTGCATTAAATATAAACGGTTTTACCGGGGGTGGCGGCGACGAACTCCGGCGCAATTCAATAACTGGTAATGTAAGTTTTTCGGATGATGCAGCCAACACCGGCAGTACCTATATCGGCGGAAATATTATAACAGGCAATACAAGTTTTACAGCAAATAATACAGGTGCATGGTACGAAAGCTACGTGGGTGCAGATACCTATAATGGCAACACCAGTTTTAATATTGCCGGAACCGGGTTGTTCACCATGTGTTATAGTCAACCCGATGCGTTTAACGGAAACCTTACCGTTACACGTTCTGGAATTGGTGCAACAAATATTGTGGACCAGGGCTTCACTGCATTGACCGGTAATTTTAGCTATACCAATAATGCCGGTGGAGCTACCAACATTAATGGTGGTAATAAATTGTCTGCTTCCATTGGAGGTACTGTTAATATAACTGCAGCCGGCACGGGTAACCCGTCTTTTGAAATGAGGAGAATAAAAAACCTTACCACCGGTGGAACTATATCTGTACAAAACAGTGGATTGGTTGGTATTTATGATGATACCCTTATATTAAGTGCATTAAATATAAACGGTTTTACCGGGGGTGGCGGCGACGAACTCCGGCGCAATTCAATAACTGGTAATGTAAGTTTTTCGGATGATGCAGCCAACACCGGCAGTACCTATATCGGCGGAAATATTATAACAGGCAATACAAGTTTTACAGCAAATAATACAGGTGCATGGTACGAAAGCTACGTGGGTGCAGATACCTATAATGGCAACACCAGTTTTAATATTGCCGGAACCGGGTTGTTCACCATGTGTTATAGTCAACCCGATGCGTTTAACGGAAACCTTACCGTTACACGTTCTGGAATTGGTGCAACAAATATTGTGGACCAGGGCTTCACTGCATTGACCGGTAATTTTAGCTATACCAATAATGCCGGTGGAGCTACCAACATTAATGGTGGTAATAAATTGTCTGCTTCCATTGGAGGTACTGTTAATATAACTGCAGCCGGCACGGGTAACCCGTCTTTTGAAATGAGGAGAATAAAAAACCTTACCACCGGTGGAACTATATCTGTACAAAACAGTGGATTGGTTACCATTGATGATGATACCCTTATGGTAAATGCATTAAATATAAATGGTTTTACCGGAGGTGGCGGCGATGCATTCCAGCGAAATTCAATAACAGGTAATGTGAGTTTTTCAGATGCTGCGGCCAACACCGGCAGTACTTATATTGGCTCAAATATCATAACAGGTAATACGATTTTTACGTCTAATGCAGCAGGTGCATGGTATGAAAGCTACGTGGGAGCAGATACCTACAACGGCAACACCACATTTAATATCGCAGGAACCAGCCCTTTCACCATCTGTTATAGTGTTCCCGCAGCTTTTAACGGATACCTTGCAGTCAGCCGTTCAGGAATTGGCACAACAAATATTGTTGACCAAGGCTTCACTGCGTTGACAGGCAATTTTAGTTATACCAATAATGCAGGTGGAAGCACCACTATCAATGGGGGCAATAAATTGTCTCCTTCCATTGGAGGCACTGTTAATGTAACTGCAACGGGCACCGGTAATCCTTCTTTTGAAATGAGAAGAATTAAAAACCTGGTAACTGGCGGTACGGTATCTGTGCAAAACAGCGGATTGGTAACTATCCTTGATGATACACTTATGGTAAGTGCATTCAACGTAAACGGTTTCACCGGAGGTGGCGGCGACGCACTCCAACGCAATTCAATAACAGGTAATGTAAGTTTTTCGGATGCTGCGGCTAACACCGGCAGTACATATATCGGCGGAAATATTATAACAGGCAATACAAGTTTTACATCAAATGCAGCAAATGCATGGTATGAAGGTTACGTGGCGAGTGATATCTATAATGGTAATTTCAGATTCAACCGCGTAGCAGGAGCTATTACGCTTGCGTATAGCGACACCACCAGCTTTAACGGTGATTTTATTTTAAATGCTACAGCAGGAATTACTCCCGGTAATGTTTTGAGATTTGGCGGAACCACCAATAGCATTGTGGAACAATTGGGTACACAATCCATCATCATTCCTAAACTGTTCATGGATAAAACAGGAGCAGGCAGCATTGAATTAAAAGACACAGTTACTATTTCTACCGGTCTTAATTTAAGTTCAGGAGTAATAAAAACAGGCGTAAACAGTAACCTTGTAATACCCGATGGAGTTACCTATACAGGTGGCTCTGATGTAAGTTATGTGGATGGACCAATGCTTAAAACCGGCAATGATGCATTTGTTTTCCCGGTTGGACAGAATAACGGGTATGCTCCCATAAGTATAACCGCACCTGCTGTAATTACAGATCAATTCAGGGCACAGTATAACTATTCCATACCAAATAATGCAGGCTATGATTCTGCGCAAAAAGATCCAACTTTAAAACACATATCCAACGCTGAATATTGGTTGCTGGACAGAGTTAACGGAACGTCCAATGTAAAAGTTACTTTAAGTTGGGGCACGCCAAGGAGCGGTGGAATTAATGACGTGGCCAGCCTGCGGGTAGCCCGCTGGAATGGCAGCACGTGGAAAGATGAAGGAAATGGTGGCACCACAGGCAACAACACACAAGGAACCATTCAATCGCTGAATACCGTTACCAGCTTTAGCCCTTTTACACTTGCTTCCGCTTCGCTTTTAAACCCGCTTCCGGTAACCATTGTAAGCTTTACTGCTGTTAAGCAACAACAAGCTGTATCGCTTTCGTGGACTACAGAAAATGAAAAGAATTTTTCTCATTTTGAAATAGAAAGGGCCGGGGCCGATAATAACTTTAATTCTATAGGAAGGCTTAGCGCAACTAATAGCCCGCTTTCGCAACAGTATCTGTTTAATGACGAAACGCCGGCAAGAGGAGTTAATTTCTACCGCCTGAAGATGATAGATATTGACGGTAAATTTAAATACAGCAAAGTGATTTCAATCAATTTTAGCAGCAATACGTCATTGGTTGTTTATCCCAATCCGGCAAGTGACTATATCAGGATCGTTACTGCTAAAAAAATTAAAGCAATTGAAGTAGCAGATGTTTCAGGAAGGATTGTTAAGCGGATGAATGCGAATAATGACAATCGTTATGACATTAATGATTTACAAAAAGGAGTATACTTTTTAAATATTCTGGATGAAGACAACAACCGCTCTTCGAAGAAATTGATAGTTGAGTAAATTTTAAAGTGGGGTTTTTCAGGGAATCGAGTAGGAAGGTAGCCATTATTTGGCTACCTGTCCTCTCACACCACCGTAC
>JBDUEK010000099.1:0-20448 GCA_040002495.1 Ferruginibacter sp. | reverse complement strand
TTAAAAAAGATGACACCTCTATTTTTAGGCAGCGACAATTTTAAATGCACCCTAACTGCGTATGTCCCTTTAAAAAAGTTATCTTAGCCTTAACCCAAAACAACTGCACGTCAAAAAAAATACGGAAAATAAACAGGCAAACCTCCTCCCACATTATTTTAAAACCTTTTATTTTACAACATGAAAACCGCAATAATTTTAGGCGCAGGTGGATTAGTAGGTAGAAGCCTGGTTAAGTTTTTACTGGCAGACAGTCGCTACGGTAAAGTAGTAGTTTTGGTAAGAAGAAAATTAGATATTATACATGTAAAACTTCAACAGCATATTTTTGATTTTGATAATCCTGATAAAAATTTACTGGTGGCTGATGAAATATTTTGTTGCCTGGGCACTACCATAAAAACTGCCGGAAGTAAGGATGCATTTTATAAAGTAGATCATGATTATGTGATTAATATTGCGGGGTTGGCTTTTTTAAATGGAATAAAGAAATTTGCGTTAGTATCTTCAGTGGGTGCAAATGAAAATTCAGGCGTTTTTTATAACAGAACAAAAGGAAAAACTGAAAGTGATTTAAAGAAGATAGGGTTTGAACAACTATTTATTTTAAGGCCATCTTTGCTGTTGGGTAACCGCTCCGAATTTCGTTTTGGCGAATCAATAGCAAAGCTGCTACTAGTAAATATATCATTTGTAATACCCAAAAAATACAAGCCAATAAAAGGTAGCCAGGTGGCACAGGCCTTAATATCCAGTATGAATTCTACAGAAAAAGGTATTCACGTGATAGAGTCTGATATAGTTTCAACCCTATAGCATGGATGGTTTTTAAGTGGGTAAAATAACCAACACACTTTTTTTAAAAGTTACAACTATTATGAGATTTAATGTGTCCAGTGTATTAACCTACGAGGTTTCCACTCCATGTGCTTTTATATTCAATATTCATGTGGCCAAAACTGCCAGTCAGTATATTGTAGAAGAATTCGTTCAAACCAATCCCAATTTATATTTTGAAGTTTTCACGTTAGACAACAGTGGTACCAGGTTTATCAGGATGGCTATCAATGAACCCATGACTTTCACCCTGAGTTATAATGCGGTGGTAGATGTGTTTCTAAAAATTGTTGATGAGCGTCAACTTAGTAAGCCCATGTCGGTTATGCAACTTGATTATTCTATTATTCCCTTTCTTTTTCCCAGCAGGCATTGTCAATCCGATAAAATGACCAAGCTGGCCTTAAGGGAATTTAAAAATGCAGGCAATACCTATGCCCAGGTGCACGCCATTAATGAATGGATATTTCAGCATATTGAATATTTAGGTGGCTCCACCAATTCAGGAACTTCAGCATACGACACACTAACCCAAAGGGAAGGTGTATGTAAAGATTTTGCTCACCTGGGCATTGCACTCTGCCGGGCATTGGATATACCGGCCCGGTATTTTACAGGTTATGCTTTTGATCTTAATCCACCCGATTTTCATGCTTGTTTTGAAGCTTACATTGGAGGTGAATGGATATTTTTTGATCCTACCAAACTTGTTCCAGTAAATGGCCTTGTAAAAATTGCCAATGGAAAAGATGCGGCTGAAGTTGCTGTGGCCAATTATTTTGGTAATGCATTTTGCACCTACATGAATATTCAATGTTTTCCTTCTGAGCCAAACTTTGTGCCGTATAGTAGCCCTGGCTACGTAGAAGGTATCTCCTATACTTAAATTAAAAAAGGAACGCGGAATTCGCCGGTTATCTTTAAATAAATGAATTAAAAAAACCTTCACTACTGAAGGCTTTTCATAGAATGTTCTCATGCGGTTTTATGACATGGAATTCACTTGGTTATTTAGGGTTTCACAGGTAATGTAAGTTCTGCATAGGTTCGAATTACTAACAGTGCAAAGATGCAACGCTTATGCATTACGAAAAATAGATGGTTCACATTAGAAGTGGTCATTAATCCTCTACAAAACTAAATGACAAGGATTTTAAAACGGTTAAACCTGTTTTAAAATAAAAAAACCTTCATTATTGAAGGCTTTTCATAAAAAATATGCTGGATTTATTTTGAAGAATTCAAAAGGTAAAATTATGGGTAGCTGTTAAGGTAAGGTTGGCTTTGAACAGGATTGAAACAATAACTGTGTAAAGATGCAAAAAAATTGCAAGGGGGTAAATAGAAGAAATGCTTATCCGCTGTAGAAATATCGCTACAAATAACATGTAATTAATATCTTCCAAAATATCCCTGGTATTAAAAAAGAAAAAACCTTCATTGCTGAAGGTTATTCATAGAAAATTACTACAGGCTTCACGGGGTTGGATTTGCAGGGATTAATAGGGTTTCAGAGGTAAGGGCGATTTATGTTGAATTATTATTACTGCAAAGATGCAACGTTTACATGTGCTAAAAAATAGACGGATCGCATTTTTATATGTCACCACTTTTCTACAAATGCAAATAAGTATTTCTTTTTTAAAATGCAGCTGGTTTAAAATAAAAAAACCTCCATTGCTGAAGGTCATTCATTGAAAATCCTCGGGGGATTTATTTGTTGGGTTTCATAGGTATTAATAGGTTTTATGCGAATGTTGGTATTGAATAGGATTGAATTATTAACAGGGTAAAGGTGCAACATTTGAAAACCTTAAAAAATAGACAGATTACATTTTAACATGTCTCTATTTTTCTACAAATGAATATTATTTGCAAAAGGTATCAGGCGAAAGGAAACGCATCAAAATAAAAAAAACCTCCATTGCTGAAGGTCTTTCATAGAGATGTTCATGATTGAACATCATTCCATCACAAAGGATGGAAAATAGTGGTTTCAGAGATATTGGTTTTGCCTTAACGAGTTTTTACTAATTAAGAAGTACAATATAAAGATTATTCATGATGAACATACTATCAATCACATTAAATTATTTTTTTTATTTTAAAAAAATACGATTGTGTTTATTCAGCGTATTTTTAACCACTCAATTTAATAAAATATTATTCCTCATCTTCTTCATCCTCATCCGGATAAAAATCATCATCATTTTCATACAAAGCATTGTCATTTAAAATAACCAATAATATTACTTCCCCATCAACCTCCACTTCCTTTAAAAAATCCCAGTCCTCTACTTCCCATCCAAGTGCCAGCCATTCATTCAAACTTTCTACTTCATTTATTGTAAACGGACCTTCCGTATTTTTTGTTATTTGAGTTGTATCAATACTGATAGTGATTAATTTTTGCATCTTATTTATTTTATAGGCTAAGATCGGTTTATATTACAGTTTTACAAAGAATAAAATATTACCATTTTATCACCTGTCCAGGAAAATTAATAAAAGATTTTTTAACCTTAGGGCGGCAATTTTGTTACTTAATAATTAACGGCTGTTAAAATATTTTATATTATAATTACATCTTTTAAAAACTCATGTTCGTAGCATACCGGGCTTAAAGTTTTATTTTAAGTATTTCTACCTAACCTGCTACCGTGTTCGCTTATGCTGGTATCTATTACTATAATCCGCTATCCGAAAGCTTATGTATTTTTTGCTTTACTTGCCATGGCTGTACACAGGTTACCATGCTGGTTAAATAAAAACATTGCCTTCTATAAATTAATGGGAAGTGGAAAAAACGGCACCTTCGATATTTACCCCGATTGGCAACAATGGGCAATTATGGCTGCACATAAATCAGCCATCTCACCTGATCAAACCAGCGACCTGCCAAAAACACTTTACGGAACCTTTATCAGTAAGTGGTTCCGCTTTTTTAATTGCGAAACCTATACCATGTTACTGGAACCGATTGAAGGGTATGGCTATTGGGATGGCAAAAAAGTATTTGGAAATTTACCCAAACAATCCAACTACGATGGAACCATTGCAATACTAACAAGGGCAACTATTCGTTTATCAAAGTTGAAGGCATTTTGGCAAAATGTAGCGGGTGTTGCTTCACAAATGGCCAACGCACCGGGGCTTAACTGTTCATTTGGTATTGGAGAAATCCCATTTATCAAGCAAGCAACTTTTAGCATTTGGAACAATAAAGAAAGTATGAAGGCATTTGCTTATAAAATGCACGAACACAGCGAGGTAATAAAAAAAACAAGAAAAGAGAACTGGTACAGTGAAGATATGTTTGTGCGTTTTAAACTATTAAAATCATATGGTACCATTAAAGGAATCGATCCATTGAAAGGAAAGTTATAATTTTAATGATGCCTGTTTGGAAATGAACCGGCACTTTTACTATACAAATAACCAATAGTCAATTATAATATTATTGACTGTAACATTAAACTAACTTTCTGCAAATTTGAAACAGACGATAATTAGGAACTCATTTTACTGCGGACTTTCGACATTTGCAATCAATTTTTTGTTTGTGCTATCAAAAGCAATTTCTGCACTTCTTATATTTTCTAATATTCTTCCAGGCTTTATTTATGCCATTGTTTTATGTGACCTTGATAAAAACAAGTTGGACTTAAACCGCCTTTTATTTATAATATTTTCAGGTGGGTTTTATATTTTCGTAGCCTGGGTTGCGACAGGTTACTCATTTGTTGGTGACAATATAAAATTATGTTTTCCGCTTGCAAGCGTCATTGGCTCAACTTTTCTTTTGACACTTTACTATCTACTAATTGACAAAAAAATTTCATTTTTAAAAGGACTCTTGTTTGCGTTTGGGCTTGGACTTTTTTCATCTATTTTACCTTTCTTAGGAGACTTTTTAGAGCAACGAATTGATGACTATGACATAAAAGGCAACGTAAATCTTGGATGTACTTTATTAATTTTTCCTGTGTGGCAAACTTTATTTGGTTTGACAATAAACAGAATAGGAAAGCCTGCAGCCACAAGTATTGCTACAAGTGAAAATTGACATTGAAACATCAGCTGTAGTTGGCTATCAGCATCGATTCCAACAGACGGACAAAGCCAGGCAAAAGTTCTTATCTTCATCTTTTAAAACATTATTGACCCATAGTTTTGGGCTGGGCATTCACTGAGTTCCACACCTGTAGCAATACAATAACGATTGGCTATAAAAGAAATTTATGAAAAATATCAAACTGATAGAAGTTCCCAGTGAAATTGGTGCAGGTACCCGTGGTGCCAGCCTTGGCGTGGAAGCAATAAAAATTGCAGCAATGGATTTTATGAGTAATTTTTTCATTCACTTTCCTTCCGAAAAAATTGAGGCTGAAAACAAACTTTTATTTGAGCCCATTCAATCTCCCTATGCAAAAAGAATTCAGGGTACTTTAACTATGTACGAACGGGTAAGTAAGGCGGTGCTGGATGCGATAAAGAATAATTTTTTTCCAGTAGTGCTTAGTGGCGACCATAGCACTTCTGGTGGTACTGTGGCAGGTATAAAAATGGCAAAACCTAAAAGCAAATTAGGCGCTATATGGATAGATGCACACGCTGATATGCACACCCCATATACCACACCTACCGGAAATATGCACGGTATGCCACTGGCTGCTACCATTGGAGAAGATAATCAGTCTTGCAAAGTGCATGACTTAGATGAAAAAACAATTGAGGCATGGGAAAAGCTGAAAAATATTGGCAATATCAGCCCTAAAATATTGCCCGAGGACATTGTGTTTATTTCCTTGAGGGACTACGAAAAGGAAGAAAAAGCACTCATTGAAAAGTACGGCATAAAAGTTTTTACTACCAATGAGGTAAGGCGACAAGGCGCTGAAAGCATCAGCAAGAAGGCGTTGCGTTACCTGTCGGACTGTACAGATATTTATGTAAGCTTTGATGTGGATAGCCTTGATGCTTCTATTTCAAAAGGAACCGGTACGCCGGTTAGTAATGGGCTGAGAGAAAGAGAAGCGGAAGACCTTATAAGCAAGTTTATGCAGAGCAGAAAAATATGTTGCTTTGAAATTACCGAAGTAAACCCTACGCTGGATAAGGAAAACCTGATGGCTGAAATAGCCTTTAATATTCTACAGCGCAGTGTAAATATTCTAATGCTAAATTAAATTTCTAGTCTTAAATACGTCCATTAGTAAAAGCTCCTGCTCTTCATGTTGATTGCCAGTTTATACTCCACGCCGCATCAAAATGTGTTATATTTTTTTTTGAGCCCGGCAAGATTGCTGCTATGAAACATCGTTGCGTCGCACACTTGTACAATTTTTTCATTATTCAACAATACACAAATTTATCAGGCGTGAAGTATAATAAAAAAGTTTATCAGTTAAATCGCTGTCGAAAAAAGGCGTCCAAATGGTGATTTTTTATTGGCAAGCAAACCATTTGTACCTCCTTTCAAATTGGATAATCAATTGAAAGGCAAAGCACTTGCATAATAATTCTTTGAACACATAAGAATCATTCATCAGAATAACCTGTGTCTGTGAATTCCAGTTCCGTTTTTATGCCAATAAATCACATTTAATTACGTTATGGTAGAAATTCTTCTAATAAACTACGTAAAATAGATGACGAACCAATTAACGAGTGAAGACAATTCAAAAATATCAAGGTTAGTATCAATGTTGAAGGGAAGTAATAAAGAGTATGTCATATCACAAATTATTACCGTAATATTCTTCGTGGTTTTTGCCATTGCAGATGCTTTAATATCAATTAAAAATAACCTATACGGTGATGCCGTTGTTATTTCGATTATTTGTTTGATACAATCATTTACAATACTTGTATTTCGCAATAAAAACATAAAATACCTTAATCCCAAAAATATATTTTTCATTACCTGTGTTGCACTTTTTTGCATGTGTCGTTTTAGTGGCTTTTCGGCCGGCAGTGTCTTGTATTATTTTCCGGCCTGTATGGTATATTTTGCAAGCACGGTATTTACGAATTCTAAAAAAAGATTCAGGCATTTCATAGGCGTAACACTTGCATTTACTGCTGCCTCATTAATAAACTATTTTTTTTTACATCAACAAAATCTTCTGCCGCTTGAAAACGGGTTAAAAGCCTATAGGTTATTTAGCGCAATCGTACTCACGGCAATATTGGTAAAAAACCTGTTTGTATTACAAAGTTATCTGCAAAAAACTGACAGCCGTAACGAGTACCACCAAGCCTTATTTCAATCTTACCTGGATGCATACATTGTATTTAACCAGGAAACAAAAGAGATTACGGACTACAATAAAAGAATGCTTAGTTTATTTGATTTACCTAAGGAAGTTGAATTAAAAAAATTATACATTAACCAACTAATGATGCGATACCTGGCAGATGATAGTGCCAACATGGAATTGATGATGGACCATGTTCCTGATAACTGGCATGGCGAAGCATCATTTAATACGCATAACAAAGTAAAGTTTTACAGCTATGTAAAAAGCGTAGTGTTTTTCAGGGATGGAAATAAATACCAGATACTTAGCATCCGCGATATTACCAGTATGAAAGAGGCTGAAAGGGAACTTAAAATTTATAAAGAAAGTGTAGAAAAAGCAGGTCGTGCAAAAGCAAGGTTTTTGAGTAGCATGAGCCATGAATTACGAACGCCATTGAATGGAATTATAGGCACTTCTAACCTGATAAAATCTGAGCCTAACCTTCCTGAAGCCATTGAACAGCATATAGACGTATTGCTTTATTCATCAGAACATATGTTGGGCATAATCAACGAAATTCTTGATTTCAGTAAAATTGATGCTGGTAAACTTGAACTTAAAAAACAAACTTTTAATGTACAGGAATGCATCAATAACCTGGCAGGTACATTTACTACCCAGTTCAAAAACAAAGACCTTCAATTGATCATTGACCAAAGTGCGGATATTGAGCATATCTATGTAAATAGCGATGAAATCAAATTAACCCAGGTATTGGTCAACTTGTTATCAAATGCGTTAAAATTTACACTCCATGGCAATGTAACACTTGGAGTAAAACTAATATCCACCATCGAAAAAAATGTCACTATTCAATTTGAAGTAAAGGATACGGGCATTGGTATTCCGCCGGAAAAACAGGCTGAAATTTTCCAGGGATTTTCCCAGGTACATGATGCTGATTTAAGCAGAAGATTTGGTGGAACCGGCCTTGGACTTACTATTAGCGAAAAACTGGTGGGTTTATTTGGTGGCAAGCTGGAGGTAGAAAGCGAACTAGGAACCGGATCACGTTTTCACTTTACAATCACGTTTGAAACGACTAAAAAAACACTACCTGCTATTGAACAACTAACCACACCTAAGGTACATATTGATATTAGGGGAATTAAAATACTGGTAGTTGAAGACAATGAAATAAATGCAAAAATCCTTAAGAGTTTTTTAAAGAAATGGGAAGTACAGATTAAAGAAGCCGGCAATGGTGTACATGCTTTGGAAGTACTAAAATACCACAGATTTGATTTGATTTTGATGGATCTTGAAATGCCTGAAATGGATGGCTACACTGCTATTAAAATAATTAGACAAACTGATACCACTACCCCAATACTTGCATTTACGGCATCGCTTTTGGAAAATATGGACGCCTTCCTGGCCGAAGCAGGATTTAACGGATATGTATTAAAACCTTATCGCCCCGCAGAACTAAGGGCCAAGATTGAAATGTTTGCACCTCATCGCAAAATTGAATATTCATCTTAAACAACTGTATTTCGATATTTAAATCAATGGCCTGGTTAGCTGAAATAAAATCCAAAACATTTTATGTCAACTTTAAGGGTAATATTTTTCTAACAGATCCCAATACAAAATGCACAGAAAAATTAAATGAATATTAATTCCATATTTTTTTACGTAGGCGGAATATTAATACTGGCATTATTCTTTATAAAAAAGGAAAGAAAAAAAACTTATGGAAGAGTTTTTGGAGCTGCTATCTTTTTTATTATAGGATACCTTTGGATTTTTCCATTTCTACCTAGAGAAATATTTGGAGAGTGGAACTCAATTAAAAAACTTAAAAATAAACAGATTGTTCAAATAATTTTACAGCCTTCTTTACCAGGATGGAAAGTTAATTTGACAGATACAATTATCAATATTTATGACAAGGGTCGAATAGAGGCCATTTCTAATTTACTTGGCAAGTCACAAATCTATTTTACTAATAGATATTCTGAAGTCTGGGAAACAACAATAATTCTTGTGAGCAACAGTAATGATAGTTTATCATTAAAAATAGAGAAGACCACTAACGAAACTGAAATTAATAATGAATTCCGAAATGACAGTCTTGGTAAATACTTAGAAAAGATTACAGGTTTCCTGTCACCATCTATTGGAGGGAGTAGGATTAAGAATTAATAATACTATTAGACAATTTTCAGAAGAGAAATTGTAGCTTCCATGGGGTTTTTCAATATACTGACAAGCCCTATTAAAAACTGAAAATTAAAACAACCGGTAGCTTTTATTAATTTTGCTGAATGAAAATGCTTACCACTACAATTTTTGCTACCCTTCTTTTTATAAGCCAGCTTTTTTGCCAGGTTAACTACAATAAAGATTTAAGAACATTCCGCACGACTTATATGTATACACATGAAGTGGTAAAAGGAAAAGATATCCAATATTTCCGCTTCTTTACCATTGATAGTAATTACCGGGTAACAGGAAATTTTGAAAGAATAACCGACACGGTTGGTTTTACCATGAAGACTTCTGGCGGTACTACGCAGGACTATTTTAAATATGGTAAAATTAATTTCCGGTTAAAAAATGTGGAGCTGCAATTATTCATTTATCAATCAAAGTCTCTCTTACATACTTCTTACAGAGATTACCTTTTTATTCCATTTATTGATAGCACTACCGGCGATAAATCCTATGGCAGCGGCCGTTATATTGATCTGCTAACATCCGACATTAAAGGCAACCATTTAACCATTGATTTTAATAAAGCGTACAATCCATACTGCGCCTATTCCAACGACTATCATTGCCCATTGCCGCCAAGGGAAAACTTTGTACCGTTTGCAATTAAAGCCGGTGAAATGGCATTTGGAAAGCCACATCATTACGGCTCAAAATAAAATTGCCGGTTAAATGAATTCATCTAACCGGCAATTAATTTTATAAAGATTTCAAGCATAATCCTATCAACTACTCTGTATTAATTCGTGTAATTCGTGCATAAAAATTCGTGTAATAAACCTAATTACAATCCCATCGACTGATTTTTTTGTCGCTTACTTGCAAGTGAAGGATCCATTTCAATTGCTTTATCACACATGCCTTGTCCCTTATCTTTCTGTCCTTTCTTTTGAAAACAAAGCCCGGCCTGGTACAATGCCTGTGCATCTTTCATATCCAGCTCCATCAATTTCTGACAAAAATCAAGTGATTTGTCATACATTTTATTTCCATAATAGGCTTGTGCAATGTCACGCAAAATATCTTTGTTGCCCGGCTTTTTTGCAAGGATGCCTAACAACAATTTTTCTCCGTTTTCAAACTCGCCGCTGTAGATATAAGCGTAGCCAAGGTTTTCTGAAAAGTCGTTGCTCTGCGGATAGCCTGCTGCTGCAGCTTTATTAAACGCAATAGCCGCATTTTTATAATCGTTGATATTGTAATACAACAATCCAAGTTCGTACGCCCACACATTTTTAGTAGCATCCAGTTCAACAGATTTTACATAGTAAGGAACCGCTTGTTTATACTGTTCCATGTCCAGGTAACTTCTCCCTAACGCATAAGTTGCTTCAGCATCTAACGGATTTTTTGAAATTACACTTTGTAAACCTTTTACTGCAGCGCCATAATCTTCCAGTTGATAATTACTCATTGCAATTATCTTTTCTGCATTTTCGCAGCCCTTGCATTTGGTTGCAAATTCTATTGCTTTTTGAAATTGACGATAATCGTAGTATAGTGTAGTTAACTCTTTTATAGCGTCAATATTGGAAGGATCCATTTCATAAACTTTTGTAAAATGGCCCAATGCAAAATTTGTTTTACGCATTTCAAGATTCACATAGCCATTTTCCAGCCATGCTTCTTTCATTTTAGGGTCAAATTGAACGGCTTTGTCAAATAGCTTTGATGCCGGTAAATAATGACGGGCAGTTTTTTCTTCTACACCTTTTTTAAAATAAAAACTAGCGCTATCGCTGTTTTGAGAAAAGCCGGCACCAAATAAAAAGGTACTCAGGCACATGAGGAGTGTGTTTTTCATAGTAGGATTTTGAGGCAAATATTATTCCATTTTTTCAATGGAGTTTAATGGTTGATAACGTTGAATTGTTGTTTTTTATTATTTATTAACCCGATAATTATGCACAGGTAATATAGTATGTCCGCAATTTTAGGAATAAAAAATTGGTCAGAATAATTTTACAAAAAAACACACTTTTTTTACCGTTTGATATAGCATGCAACCCTTGATGTAATTTAATATTGTAACGTTAATCCGATGTTGAATATTTGTTTAACTAAATTTTGTGAGTACATATAGCTGATTACTAATACATTTTAAAGACTTTTAATATTAATACCAAACCCCTTAATGATGCAAAAACTGCTGCTTTTCTCTTGCTTTGTACTTTCCAGCCTTTTTATTTCAGCCCAGTCAATTACCGGAAAAGCAGTTGATACTTCCGGCAAAAAAGACATAAGTAATGCAGTAATTGCTCTGCTCAACCCAGAGGATTCGGTACTTTATAAATTTGTACGCTCTGGTGCCGATGGAAAATTTTCACTCGCAAAGGTTAAACCTGGCAAATACATTTTATTGGTTACACATCCATATTATGCAAATTATGTAGATGATATAACCGTTCCAGAAACCGGGCTCGACTTAAAGCAAATACCATTTATTTCAAAAAGCCAGTTATTGCAGGAAGTGATAATCAGGTCCGCATCGGCAATAAAAATTAAGGGAGATACTACTGAATTTGCCGCTGATAGTTTTAAGGTGGAGGCCAATGCCAATGTAGAGGAATTGCTGAGGAGGCTACCGGGGTTGGAAGTTGGTAAAGATGGAACCATTAAGGCAATGGGTGAAAAAGTAACCAAAGTATTGGTAGATGGGGAAGAGTTTTTTGGTGATGATCCTGGTATTGCTGTAAAAAACCTGCGTGCTGATGCAGTTGATAAAGTGCAGGTATTTGATAAAAAAAGTGACCAGGCAACATTCACAGGAATTGATGATGGCGTAAAAGACAAGACCATCAATCTTAAATTAAAAGATGACAAAAAGAAAGGAGTTTTTGGAAAAGTTTCGGCCAGTGGCGGGCTTCCCTCCTACTATAATAATTCGGGTATGATCAATGCTTTTAAATCAAAACGAAAAATAGCAGCTTACGGTATTATGAGTAATACTGGTCAAACAAATTTAGACTGGCGTGATCAAAATAATTACGGTGGTGGCATGGATAATGTAGTTGTAGAAGATGGTGGTATTTACTTTACGGGGGGCGGCGATGATGACAACTATCGTGGAGGAAGAAATGGCATACCCAAAAACTGGAACGCCGGTCTTCATTACAGCGATAAATTCAATAATAATAAAGTAAGCCTCAACAGTGGTTATAAATATTCAAAAGTAAATAGCCAGGGTACCACAACCGTATATTCAAAAATATTTTTACCCGATACGAGCTGGAATAATAATAGCACCAACAATACTTACAGCACAAAAACCAAACAGGCTTTTAATCTTATTTACGATGTAATGATTGATTCGTTCAACAGCATTAAATGGACTGCCAAACTAAACAAAAGTGTTAGCCAAACCAGCAGTGATTATTACACCGAAGCAGTTGACAACAATGGCAATTTTATAAACAATAGTAAACGCAATAATACAAACGGATCTGATAATAACGCAATCAATGGTACCATGTTGTGGAAACACAAATTTAAAAAGCCTTTCAGAACATTATCTCTCAATGCAGATATAAACTGGAGTGAATCAAAAAATGATGGCTATCTTTTTTCGTTCAACAATTATTACAAGGGCGGGCAAATACTTCGCAAGGATACCATCGACCAACAAAATATCAGGAACAGTGAAAATACCGGGATAAGCGCTAAACTTGCTTATACAGAGCCTTTGTTTAAAGATGCCTTCATGGAATTTAGTTATGCATTTAGTACAAACAAAAACTCAAATGACAGAATCAGTAATGCGCAGGATTTAAATGGAAAATACCAGGATGTAATAGATTCATTAACCAACCAGTTTAAATTTGATCGCCTTATAAACCAGCCCGGTGTAAATTTTCGTTACAATAAAAAGAAGATAAGTTATGCATTTGGTAGCACCCTTGCCTTGAATCATTTCGTGCAAAAAAATATCACTACCGACAAAAGGTATGAGTATGATTTCGTAAATTTCTTTCCAACGGCAATGGTTAATTTTAAAATGAGTGGCAATAAAAGTTTCAGGTTAAACTACAATGGTTCTGCCAATGCTCCCGGCCTGGAACAGTTGCAACCCATCAAAGACAATACAGATCCACTAAATATTTATGAAGGTAATCCGGATCTAAAACAGTCTTTCCGCCATAGCGTAAGAGCATCTTACAATTTCTATAATGTACTCAAAGAAAAAGGCTTGTGGAGTAGCTTCAACTATTCGCAAACCAATAACGCGTTTACGCAATCAAGCAGGATAGATTCAACCGGGGCCCGCAGATACAAAACGGTGAATGTAAATGGTGTTCGTAATTTAAATTTTTACCTCGATTATAATTTCAAACTGGGTAAAACCGGGATTAGCCTGGGTCTTAATCCAAGTTTAAGCCATAGTCAAAATATAGACTTTGTAAACAACCAGAAAAATACCAATAAAACAACCAGCTATAGTTTTGAAATCGGTTTAAATAAATATGTTGAGAAGAAATATAATTTTTCAGTGGGACCTACCTATTCTTACAATCACTCTACTTCCGACTTAAATAAAAATGCCAATATCGACTATTGGCAACTGGGTGCCTGGGTTAGGGGAAGCGTTACGCTTCCCGGAAAAATAGAACTTAACAGTGACCTACAATTTGAAGTAAGGCAAAAAGATCCTCGTTTCCCAGCAAACAACAATTATACTTTATGGAATGCATCATTGAGTAAAAAATTCATGAAAAACGCCCTGGAAGCTTCTTTTGGTGTAAACGATCTGTTAGACCAGAATCGTGGTTTCAACAGGAACTTTACCAGCTCCAGTTTTACAGAAACTTATTACAACACTTTACGCCGGTACTGGATGGCCACTTTAACCTGGAATTTTAGTAGCAACGGTTCAAAACCTTCAGAAGGATTTTAAAACTTACAATTATGAAAAAAGTATTTTTTGTAGCGGCATTATTCATCAGTGCCAACTGCTTTTCCCAGGTTTTTATCGATAAGGGAATGGTAGAATATGAGGTAAAAGTCAACAACCACAAAACAATGGGTGAAGGTATGTGGGCCGACCTTATGAGAGATAAAACTCCCAAATTTTCAACCACTTATTATAACCTGATTTTTAATAATAATAAATCAGTTTATTTATTTAATAGAAAGGATCCGGCTGCCAGGGTGCCCTGGGGTACCGATGTTGAAGAAGATATCTGGTATCATGATTATGTACATGACAATTTCGTAAATCAAAAAACAATCTTTGGAGAATCATTTTTACTTGCCGATAGCCTGTCAAATATCAAATGGAAAATAACAAATGAGAATAGGGAGATAGCAGGTTTTAACTGCCGAAAAGCAGTAGCCGTACTTTTTGACAGTGTATATGTATTTGCATTTTATACCGATGAAATTACCGTAACCGGAGGCCCGATGGGTTTACATGGATTGCCAGGGTTAATATTGGGTGTTACAATTCCCCGCATGTTTACCAGTTGGGTAGCTACCAAGATTGAAGTAAATGGTGTAGACGACAAAAAGATTGTTGCACCTAAAAAAGGCAAATTGAAAAAAGCGGGTGACCTTGCAGAAACTATTTTAAAAGCTACAAAAGATTGGGGAAACTATGGACAGCAGGCCGTTTGGAATGCGCTTTTATAAATTACTAATCAACCTCAATCTTATTATTCTCTTACCCATGCTGTTTTAGTTTCTATGGGAGCCCTATTTGCTTTTGGGGAGGGTATTGCTATATAACCGATGTAAAAAAAGCCAAGCAGTTTATCTGCTTCCTGTAAGCCAAAATGATATTTAGATTGCTCAAAATAAGTGGCACCACCGGTTGTCCAGTAACCGCCCAATCCATAAGCCGATACAGATAAATAAATATTCTGCACAGCACAGGCTACTGCTTCTATATCTTCAATTTCAGGAATTTGTTTGGTGGCAGTTCGCTTCATACCGATTGATACAATGTGCGAGGCAAGTAAGGGTTGTTGTAGTAGTTTTAGATACTTCTCCTGCTTAAAACTTTCTCCTGCAAATTCTTTATATAAACTACTTTGTATTGTAGCAAATTGCTGCAAACCATTACCGGTAAAAACTTTAAAGAACCAGGGCTCCGTTTGCCCGTGATTGGGTGCCCAGGTAGCATTGATTAATATTTGCTGTATTATTTCATCGGCAACTTTCCTGGAGGTATCAAACTGCGCCGGAAATACAGAACGACGTTCCCTGATCAATTGGTTAAAGTCTTCTATTTCTATTTTCATAATTTTCTGGTTGAGGCAAAGTTGTACAAACGATTGAAACAATAATTATGTGAGCGGAAACCCTTTCGCAACAGTATTATTATCATACTTCATCACGGACAGGTAAAAAACCTTTTTCTCCGAGCGTTTTTATAACTCCTCTCAAAAGATAATTATTATCAAATCGAATTACATATTTTCTTGCTCCATCCTTTTCAGGAACAAGCATTTTTTTATCAATCAATTTTCGTATTTGTCTGGACACTTCTGCATCAACTTTACCGACAAAAAATTCTTTAACATCAGATGCTTGTACAACTTGTTTATCAACAACCCGTTTTAAAATTTTAGCTTCTATGTCTGTAATGTATTTTCTTTCTAAAGAATGACTAATTGTAGGAAGTAATATTTCCTTACGCAAAAATTCATAGTCAGTTAGCTTATCAATTTTTTCAATTTCCTCTTTCAATCCTTTCAATACATATTCGCACCAAGCCAAAATGCCTCTATCAGTTCCGGCATCAGCAAGCGATAAATTATTGTAATAATCATTTCTGTTACTGCAAAACACCGCTGTTGGATTTATTATTCTACCAACATTAACATTAAAGCCAGTTTTTACAAGCATAGCATAAGTAAACAAACGAACTGTTCTGCCATTTCCATTGCCAAAAGGATGAATCCAAACAAAGCGATGATGTGCAATTGCAGCTTTAAGTAAATCGTATTTGGGGCTATCCTTTCTACCAACAAAATCAAGTAACTCTGCCATATACTCTTCCACCCTTACCCATTCAGGAGGTTGATGTGCTGATTTATTTATTTTCAGATTTATTTTTCGATAATCACCAGGAGTATGGTCGCCTTCTCCGCTTGGTGGAGGTGCCAAACTATCAACAATCATTTTGTGCATTTCACTTACAAATGCCCTATTAATTGGATAATCTTTTACATGCTCCTCAATGAACTCCATCGCCTTTTCTATATTCTGTATTTCTTTTATACCAGATGGAACATTTTCAGGTTCATCTAACTTTGTTTCAATATATTCAGCAATAGTTGTGTTATTACCTTCAATTCTTGCAGATCCAATACTTTCCAACGTATGAAAAATATGTTTTAATTGAAAAAACACCTTAGAATGTGTAGAACCCCCAAGAGGTTTTTTACGCAAATAATCTAACTCAATAATTAAATCAGTTAGTGAAGATCCAAAAGATGGTTCAATTAATTTTAAGTCGTAATGTAAAAATTTTGCTTCTGACATTTAATTACTTTGCTTTCCTGATTTAACAAACACCAAATCAACAATTAACAAAAGTTGCTAATTAGCAACTGTTTATCAACACTTTGCAAATATACGTAACCTGTTACAATTAACAATTAGTGTATATACAATTGCAATATAAAACCAAAACATTTGCATTATATACTAACAAGCACAGATCCCAGTTTTGCCAATAGCTTACTCTACAATGTAGCAATGAGCAGCGATTTCTGTAGACAAATTTCAAAATCT
Source organism: Ferruginibacter sp. (assembly GCA_040002495.1). Lineage (GTDB taxonomy): Bacteria > Bacteroidota > Bacteroidia > Chitinophagales > Chitinophagaceae > Ferruginibacter. The sequence goes on along the minus strand of JBDUEK010000099.1, from coordinate 3,355 downwards.
CAACAACTGACATTATCAGTTCGAAATATTAAACTAAATCAAATCCCTAAAATTTCTTTCAACTTACTGTACCCTGATTTACTTACGGGTAACCTTGCACCTGTAGTTAACAATGCAAGGTGGCTGTCTTTCTCGTATGGATCAATGCGGGTAATTAATTGGGCATTTACAATATAGGAACGATGTATTCGGATAAACTCTTGTTGTTGCAAATTATCTTCAAAATACTGCATGGTTTTTTTCTTTAGAAAAACGCCTTCAGTTGTATAGATTTTTACATAGTCATCTGCCGCTTCCAGGTATTGCAGTTTTGCCAGTGGAATGATCTTTATTTTACCATTGTCTTTTACAACAATGCGGTTGCTTTGCATCGGTACATCCAAGGCTGTTTCAACTATTGCATTTGCATTATTGGTAGTTTGCTGCTGTAGTTTTTGTATGGCTTTATCAAAACGTTCTTTGCTAAAGGGTTTTAATAAATAATCTGCAGCATGTGCATCAAAAGCTTTGATAGCGTATTCTTCAAAGGCTGTTGTAAAAATTACCTGTGGCGGATTATCGATGAGTTCCAGCATTTCAAACCCATTTATTTTTGGCATTTGTATATCCAGGAAAATAAGGTCTGGCTGGTGATGTTGTATTGCTTTCATTCCTTCAAATCCATCATTGCATTCCTCTACCACTTCTATTTCCGGGTATGATTGCAGGTATTCTTTTACCATCATTCTTGCCAATGGTTCATCATCAATTATGATTGCTTTCATGTTGATTGTGGTATTGTAATTATAGTAATAAATTTTTCTGACTCTTTTTTAACCTGTAATAAATCCTGGCGGCCAAATAGTAAAAATAAACGTCGCCGGATAGATGACAATCCAAATCCTGTTCCTTTAACCGGCATAGATGATGACTCATCAAATGGATTTTCAACGGTTACCTCAAGCATGCCATTGTTATTTTTTGCTGCAATTAAAATTGCAACTTCTCCAATGGTATCGTACAATCCGAATTTGATTGCGTTCTCTACAATTGGTTGCAATAACAAAGCTGGTAACTTCATTTGAAGTGCTTCCTCATCGTACTGAATATTTGTTTGTAGCCGATATCCGAAACGCACTTTTTCAATATCAAGATACAATTGCAGGTATTGTAATTCTTCTTCAAAGCTCGTGTTTTGCTGTGCTTCTTTTTTTAAAGTACCTCTCAAAAAATCTGATAACTGTTGTATCATGTGCCTTGCCTTTTCTGGCTGTGTGCCCGTTAATGCACTGATGGAATTAAGGCTGTTGAAAAGAAAGTGCGGTTGTAATTGCTGACGTAGTTTATTAAGTTCTGCCTCACGTGCAAGTCGTTCGGTATCCTGCTTTCTGCGATCATCTTCTTCCTTATCATTCTGTGTAAACCAAAGTAAACTCAACATGGTTATAACTCCCATCATCAAAAATGAAATAGCATAACGCAGATAGGAAGTTTTAGATAGTAATTGCATGTAGTCAACATCATGTTTATAAAGGCCCCAAAGGCTCAGCCGCATGAGTAACAACCAAAGGCCACTTAATGCAAAGCTGATAATAAGTACATACAAATATTTTTCGTTGCGAGGTAAATAATAGCGCATGTTATTTATTACCAGTAAGCAAATTACAGCCATTAAAACATTGCTCACTGCACTGTCAACGGCTGCTCTTGAAAGGCTGAGTCCAAAATCGTTCAACACTATAATATGTACTAATATCCACAGGCTCCACCAGGCAGTAAACACCGTAAAAAAAATAAACTTTCTTTTTTGCCCGGAATAAATATTAGTTGCCAACTGATAGAAAATTTAGTGCTGTAAAATTTTGCAATCCTTCCTGTAATATAGATGTTGCCTTTTTCTTAATGGTACGAATGTACGTATCGGCATCGTCTTCTTCCATTACAGTGCTATATATTTCCGCTCCATCTGTTTGTGTAGACACCAGCAATAACTCGCTTACATCAATAAATTTCCATTTAACATCAATGGATGTATCATTATCTAAACAGTTATCTCCCTCGCTATCCCCTATCAATCTTGCTTTATGAAATGCATGAAGATAATCTTCAGCATGTATCAACCGGATTTGTTCATCAAATTGAGCAGCATGGTTGCCATCTCCACAAATAATACGGTAAACTAATTTTGCCAGGTACCAGTTCATTTTAGTTAGTTTTTAATTTGAAGTAAAAAGTTTGATCAGGCGTTTTTTATTTCAATGCCACCAAACACAACGGAGCCTCTCAGTATTAAAACTTTAGATGGATTTAATTCCGGTGCAACATTAAACCTGCGCTTATCATCCACACCGTGAAAAACGCCATCTATCTCGTTTTGAACAGCCCAATGAGCAGGTACATATAATTTTATTCCTCCAAAAATAACTTCTGTTTTTATTACCACCGGGCCGGTAATATCTGCCTGGCTAAAGTTTACTTCAACCCCTCCAAATACACTTGAAATATGTGCGCCCTGGAAATTTTTTGATATTACTGTTCTGTTTACTCCACTAAATACTGAACGGATGCGGACGAAATTGCTCCCATCAATTCCTGCAGCAGTTGGTGGTGTGGATGGGTTATCGCCAGTTCCTGCATCCTGCCATTTTATGTCTTCTGTTTTTCCGCTATCATTATATGGAAAATCGTTTCTGGGACGCAAAATAAATACCAGTCCAGCTCCTATTATCAATAATGGCCAAAAGTAAGGCTCTAACCGAAGGCCCGGTATTATTTGGTTAAGCAGAAAAAAACCACCAATGGCCATAAGAATCATCCAGGTATTGTTTCTGAAATTGTGTTTAAACCCGGAATAAACGCCTACCAATATCAATATCATTGGCCAGCTAAAAATCCACCCTGGAAATAAAGTAAAATGCATGGCACGTAATAGTAATACTGCGCCCACGCCTAAAAGGATTAAACCAGCCACGATGCGGCCGCTTTCTGTGTTTTTTGAATAGTTGTTTCTCATTGTTTTAATTTTTATAACACAAATTTATACCGGCATAGCAACGTTTGAAAGCGGCTTTAGGCAATCATATAAGAAACGTCGGTAAGCGTATTGATTTTGTCGGTGAAAATTCCCAGCTTTATTCACCGACAATAAAATGAATGCTGTTTTGGCTCGGGGCAACTTTCATAGAGATTGTTAAGAAATAGTTTTTGTTTATCGTCATTCGTATTTCATTGCATCTTCTGTGGCGTCGCACTTTTCAAATTTATATTTCCATGGCATCATTTTCCACCATATTTATTTACAGCATTAAAATTGGTGTGTATTTCAAATTGTCGCTTTAAGACTGTGGGCGGTGAAGACACCGCCCACGGCTGACTG
>JBDUEK010000098.1:0-20884 GCA_040002495.1 Ferruginibacter sp. | reverse complement strand
TCGTAAAAACAGTGAAGTCTGCCCGTAAACTGGTAGATAAAAAAGAAGCTGTTATTTGGGATATCCTGGAGAATATTTTAAAGGGTCACCCGATCATGTTGAACAGGGCCCCAACACTTCACCGTTTGTCAATACAGGCTTTCCAGCCAAAATTGATTGAAGGTAAAGCCATCCAGTTGCACCCATTGGTAACTACGGCATTTAACGCGGATTTTGATGGTGATCAGATGGCTGTACACGTTCCATTAAGTAATGCTGCTGTTTTGGAAGCTCAGTTGTTGATGTTATCATCTCACAACATTTTGAACCCGCAGAATGGTACGCCAATCACCCTTCCTTCTCAGGACATGGTATTGGGATTGTATTACATTACCAAAGGAAAAAAATCTACTGAGACTGAAATTGTAAAAGGCGAAGGAAAAGCATTCTACAATGCAGAAGAAGTGATCATTGCATACAACGAACAAAAAGTTGACCTGCATGCGAACATCCGTGTAAAAGCAAATTACAGGAATGAAGATGGCACGTTGACTTACAAATTAATTGAAACTACAGTTGGTAGAGTAATCTTTAACCAGCACGTTCCAAAAAGCGTAGGTTTCATCAATGCATTGTTAACCAAAAAATCTTTAAGAGAAATTATTGGTGACATCATTAAATGGACCAACGTTCCAACAACTGCAAAGTTTTTGGATGACATTAAAACATTGGGATACCGCATGGCATTCCGTGGTGGATTGTCCTTCAATATCAATGACCTGATCATTCCCGCAATTAAGCAGGAACTGATTGATAATGCAACTGTAGAAGTTGATGAGGTTTGGGATAACTACAATATGGGTTTAATTACCAATAACGAGCGTTACAACCAAACCGTAGATATCTGGAGTAGGGTGGATACAAGAATTACTGAAACATTGATTCGTGAACTGGCAGCAGATAAACAAGGATTCAACTCCGTGTATATGATGCTTGATTCAGGTGCCCGTGGTAGTAAGCAGCAAATTAAGCAGCTTGCAGGTATCAGGGGATTGATGGCAAAGCCTCGTAAATCCGGTTCATCAGGAAGTGAGATTATTGAAAACCCGATTCTTTCCAACTTTAAAGATGGATTGAATGTATTGGAGTACTTTATCTCAACCCATGGTGCCCGTAAAGGTTTGGCGGATACGGCCCTTAAAACAGCAGATGCCGGTTACTTAACCCGTCGTTTGGTAGATGTGGCGCAGGATGTTGTTATCAATGATGAAGATTGTGGAACATTGCGTGGTATTGCAACAAGCGCTCTAAAAGATAATGAGGATATCATCGAAAATCTGTCAGACAGAATTTCAGGACGTACTTCATTGCATGATATTTTTGATCCTGTTACAGATGCGTTGATTGTCACAGGTGGAGACCAGATTACAGAAGAGATTGCACGTAAAATTGAACAAAGTAGCATAGAGACAGTTGAAATTCGTTCGGTATTAACCTGCGAAAGTAAGCGTGGTGTTTGTGTGAAATGTTATGGTAAAAACCTTGCGTCGGGTTACACCGCACAAAAAGGTGATGCGGTAGGAATTATTGCAGCTCAAAGTATTGGTGAGCCAGGTACACAGTTAACCTTGCGTACTTTCCACGTGGGTGGTGTTGCCGGATCTGCGTCAGTTGAATCGACAATGCATGCAAAGTTTGACGGTACCATCCAGTTTGATGGTTTGCGTACAGTAAATACAGAAGATGCATCTGGTAAGAAAATTAATGTTGTAATTGGTCGTACGGGTGAGGTTCGTAATATGGATGTAAAAAATGACCGTTTGTTAAATACCAACAACATTCCTTACGGTGCCATTCTAAATGTAAAAGATGGTCAGAAAGTTGTAAAAGGCGATGTAATTTGTACCTGGGATCCATTTAATAATGTAATTGTATCCGACTTTGTTGGTACCGTTAAATTTGAAAGTGTAATCGAAGGTGTTACCGTTCGTGAAGAAGCGGATGAACAAACTGGTCACAGAGAGAAAGTAGTGATTGAAACAAAAGATAAAACCAAGTTACCATCTATTATTATTGAAGGTACTAAGGAAACAAAAGGATACAACTTACCGGTAGGTAGCCATATCATTCTTGAAGAAGGTGATTCAGTAAGAGCCGGACAGGTATTGGTTAAAATTCCAAGGGTATTAAGTAAACTGAAAGATATCACCGGTGGTCTGCCTCGTGTAACTGAATTGTTTGAGGCACGTAATCCTGGTAACCCTGCAGTTGTTTGCGAAATTGATGGTGTGGTTACATTTGGTAATATTAAGCGTGGTAACAGGGAAATTATCGTAGAAGCAAAAGATGGTGTGGTAAGAAAATACCTTGTGCCATTAACCCGCCAGATTTTGGTACAGGATGGTGACTTTGTAAAAGCCGGAGCTGCATTAAGTGATGGTCAAACTGCACCTGCTGATATCCTATCAATCAAAGGTCCTTTCGCAGTTCAGGAATATGTGGTGAATGAAATTCAGGAAGTTTACCGTTTACAGGGTGTAAAACTAAATGATAAACACGTAGAAGTAATTGTTCGCCAGATGATGCGTAAAGTAACCATCGAAGATGCAGGTGATACCATATTCTTAGAGGGAGATACGGAAGATAAATTAGACTTTAACACAGAAAACGATAACATCTTTGATAAAAAGGTAATTACAGAAGCTGGTGAAAGTACTAAGTTAAAAACAGGCCAGATTGTTACACTGCGTGATGTGAGAGAAGAAAACTCAATATTGAGAAGAGCAGATAAAAAACTGGTTGAATTCCGCGATGCTAAGCCGGCAACATCTTCACCGTTGTTGTTAGGAATTACAAAAGCATCATTGGGTACACAAAGCTGGATTTCGGCTGCTTCCTTCCAGGAGACCACCAAGGTGTTGAGCAGTGCTGCAATCAATGGTAAACTTGATTTGATGAAGGGCTTGAAAGAGAACGTTATCACAGGTCACCCGATTCCGGCAGGTACAGGTTTACGTGAGTTTGAAAACATGATTGTAGGTAGTAAAGAAGAATACGAATTGCTGATGACAACAAAAGAAGCAATGAGTTTCGACGAGGAAGAGTAATATACTTATTACACGAATTTTATATTGAGGAGTAAGATTAATTTCTTGCTCCTTTTTTTGTGCCCGGTTTATAAAGCGGCAGCGGATATACTGAGGTAAAAAGTAATTGGTGTAAAAATTATTGTCCCGGCAAAGAAGCAGCTATGGGTATCATCGTTGTGTCACTCTCTTGTACTGCATACCAATGGGCAACATTAATTACGTTGTGTAAATCCCTGATAGCATTGATGATCGTCAGGTAGATCAGGTAGCTGAATGAGCGATATTCAATATCTTTAAAATTATCGTAAAAAGACCTAATACGAATGGTGGTGTAAGATATTAAAACAAGGAGCAGCTATAAACTGCTCCTTGTTTTTTTATCAGACGAATTTAATAAGTTTACACTTTTGGTAGTTTATAACCATTATGATATTCCTTCATTAAATATTCCTTATTGATAGCTTCATCTGTAAAAGCTCCTTTTGCTTTATCCCACAAAATTTTCTGGCCACTTCTGTAAGAAATATTTCCCATTTGTGCAACGGTGGCTACATGTGCACCTGCCTGTATCGAACAATGTAAGTCTGCTGCATTGCGTGATTTCACTGCACCTACAAAATTCACCCAATGCTTTTCCAATCCATTATCCATTGACTTGGCAAAAGGAACAACTACTTTATTTTTGCTTTGCCTTTCTTCAATCACTTCCCATCCGCCCCGGTTTAAAATGAGAGTTCCATTATTGCCAATAAATGCAATACCATGATCTCTTCCATAAGAACCATTGTCGATGCCCATTGCAGAATCCCAAACCATGTTGAACTTTTCAAACTCGTACAATGTAGTTAATGTGTCGGGAGTTTCTTCATATAAATCAGGATACGCAAACCTGCCGCCCAATCCGGCAATACTGATTGGTAAATCTGCTTTCATTCCTTGTAAACCGTAGTCCAGTAAATGTACACCCCAGTCGGTCATTAATCCTCCTGCGTAATCCCAAAACCAACGGAAGTTAAAATGAAAACGGCTTGAATTGAATGGACGGGTTTTTGCCGGTCCTAGCCATTGTTTGTAGTCCACACCTGCAGGGGGAGCGCTATCTGGCACAACTGGTCCGGGCTTCATCCAACCCTGGTAACACCATACTTTTACCGTGCGGATATTTCCTAACTGCCCACTGTGTACGAAATCAATGGCATCTTTAAAATGCTGCTGGCTGCGTTGCCATTGGCCTGCCTGAACGATTTTATTATATCGTTGCTGTGCGGCTATCATAAGGTTACACTCCCCAATTGAATTGCCCACCGGTTTCTCTACGTAAACATCCTTACCTGCTTCGCAAGCATGAATCATAATTAGTGCATGCCAATGATCAGGAGTGCCAATGATGACCGCATCAACATCTTTTTGTTCCAGCAGTTTTTGATAGTTATCATAAACTTTAATCTTTGAAGTGTCCACATTTGATTTGCTTAATTCAGCCAGTCTTTCTGTGATAACATTTTTATCTACATCACAAACCGCCACCAGGTTTACCCCGGTAACTTTAAGGGCAGCTTTTACATTGGCCCATCCCATTCCTTTAATACCAATAGCGCCGATATTTAACTGATCGCTGGGCATAACCCGGGTATTAAAAATTGAAAAAGCTTTACTGTCAAACGCAGACATCACTGTGCCTGCGCCAATAATAATAGAAGACTGGTGTAAAAATTTTCGACGTGAGGTTGACATGTTTTGATTATTTAAAATTGAAATTTATATCATGTAAGTGTTGGCAGGAATGGAGACTTCGCAAAAAGAATTCGACATAGCAAAACTTAATAAATAAAGCAATGGTTAATTATGTATGAAAGTAGGAAAAATGGCGCAAAGCCGATCAATAAAACTATGTGGTAATTTTTTTTTAATTGCAAGGGCGCAAAAAATGCAGGAAAAATATCAAAAATTTTACAGGAAAAATTACTGATTGTACTGAATCATAAATACCGCAGGCACTGCTCTTTCAGCGCCTTTATCACTTGGCCAAATCGTTTCTTTTCCATTGACGAGCATACAACTGCTACCTCCACCGTCCAGGTTGATCGCTTCAATGCAACCAATATCCATCATCAGTTTTGCAGCTTGTGTTAAGGCAGCGCCGGCAGCTTGTCCAGGGTTACGGCCTTCTATAACCATCACTATTAGTTGGTTGTCTTTGGTGTATCCCATTAGGGTACGTGGATGCTGATCATTAATGGCCTTACCGGAAAATTTTCTTTCTTCATTGTTTGAAATGCTGACCAAACCATTTTGCACCAATACAGGCCCGCCACCAACTGCAGTTTGCATTTTCCATTTTTTAAAGTAGGGGGCAGGTTCATTGTTACTTTTTGTGCCACCAGTCATCAATTTTTTAAAGGGCTCATTTTGCAACGAATCTTTTAAAAAATTTACGGAATGTTGTGAAGCATAAGCACTTGTTTGGTTAGAGTCTGTAAGTATCCATGCAATGTCTGCCGTACGTTTTTTGCTGATGCCAATTGCCCCGGTAAAAGGGTGGCGATAGGTTAATGTATCTTTTCCTTTGCCTGCAATTGTATGAATATTATACCCAACCAATTTGCCATTTTTGATAACAATATTTAAACTTCGGTTTGTTTCAAATGAGAAGAATGTGGTGTTAACTACCAGTAACGGCTGGCCATTTTTTTCATAAAACTTTAGTGGGGTTAATCTTCTTTGTAAAGTGGTATCAGTAGTAAAACGGAGCTTTTTATTTTTGAGATTGGCGATTGCGTAATAAGCAATAAACGGTTTGCCATCCAGGGAATCAGTTGTTTTAAAAACATTAAAACCGGCAGGTAAGTTTCCAAAGCGGTCGTTTGTGTTTACCCATTTTACCTGTGCAAAACTTAGCTGGCTGTAAAATATTACGAAAAATATAAGTATTGATTTCACTGAATATTTACGGGTATTTTGCTGCGTGAATAAACCTATTTTGAAACATGAACATTGCAAGAATGGCTTGATTAGTGGAAATTAAAAAAGGATACTTTCGCATCCTTTTTTAACCAGTTATTTATCTTCTTTTTTCGATTTTTTGCTTTTGGGAGCAAACATTACCAACATTCGTTTACCCTCCATTTTAGGCATGCCTTCCAATGCGCCTACGTCTTTTAATCTGTCAGCAAATTTCAACAGCAGCAATTCACCTCTTTCTTTAAACATAATTGCCCTTCCTTTGAACTGTACATGTGCTTTTACTTTATCTCCGTCTTTCAGGAATTTTTCAGCATGTTTTACTTTAAATTCAAAATCATGATCATCTGTATTCGGCGTAAAACGAACTTCTTTTACTTCACTCGTTTTAGACTTGGCCTTCATCTCCTTCTTCTTCTTTTTCTCATCGTAGAGAAATTTATTGTAGTCGATGATTTTACAAACAGGAGGTTTTGCACCAGGCGAAATTTCAACAAGATCGAGTTGTTGATCCTGTGCTAATTTTAATGCATCAGCAATGGAATAAATCTGGGGTTCTATATTGTCGCCTACCAATCGTACCTCAGGTACTCTGATCATGCTATTGGTACGATGTTCTTGTTGTTGTTCTTTTCTGAAACGAGGATTAAATGCACCTCTGGGTGCCCGTGGTGGAAATGCCATTAATTGATTTTAGATTTATAATTGAACTTTACTTTGAAAGTTGATTTAAAGTTAATAAATATTATTCAAATGCCTTTTTACTCTTTACTTCAATATTTACCATTTCGATAAACTCCGAAATTGATACAACTCCCATATCTCCCTTTCCCTGCCTGCGTATGGCAACTGTGCTATCGTTCATTTCTTTTTCACCCAGTACCAACATTAGCGGAACTTTTGCCAGTTCGGTGTCCCTTATTTTTTTGCCGATTTTTTCATTGCGGTCATCAATTTCCGCACGAATATCAGCATTTTTTAAATGCGTTGCTACAATTTCGGCGTACGGTAAAAACTTATCGCTGATCGGCAATATTTTTACCTGGGTTGGAGCCAGCCATAACGGGAATTTACCGGCGCAATGTTCTATCAAAACCGCGATAAATCTTTCCATACTACCAAACGGCGCCCTGTGTATCATTACCGGCCTGTGTTTGGCATTATCTTCTCCAATATATGTAAGATCAAATCTTTCCGGCAAATTATAATCAACCTGAATAGTGCCTAACTGCCATTTACGGCCGATCGCATCCCGTACCATAAAGTCGAGCTTTGGTCCGTAAAATGCAGCTTCTCCATATTCAATCACAGTTTTTAAACCCTTTTCTGCCGAAGCTTCAATGATGGCTTGTTCTGCAATTTCCCAGTTTTCATCGCTGCCAATGTACTTTGAACGATCTGTTTTATCTCTCAGCGAAATCTGTGCCGTATAATCGGTAAAGCTCAAAGAATTAAAAACATACAATACAAGGTCGATCACTTTTTTAAATTCGTCCTTTACCTGGCCGGGCATACAAAACAAATGCGCATCATCCTGGGTAAATCCTCTTACCCTTGTAAGGCCATGCAATTCGCCATGTTGTTCGTAGCGGTAAACTGTTCCAAATTCCGCAAGGCGAAGTGGAAGATCTTTATAACTACGTGGAGAAGTTTTATAAATTTCGCAGTGATGCGGACAATTCATTGGTTTTAAAAAAAACTCTTCTCCTTCCTGCGGTGTTTTAATAGGTTGAAAACTGTCCTTGCCATATTTTTCGTAATGGCCGGAAGTTACATACAGATTTTTATGGCCGATATGTGGTGTGATAACAGGAAGATAGCCACTTTCCATCTGTGCCTTTTGCAAAAATTGCTGCAGTCGTTCCCGCAACATGGCACCTTTGGGTAACCACAAAGGAAGCCCCATTCCAACTTTTTCAGAAAATGCAAAAAGCTCCAGTTCTTTCCCCAATTTCCGGTGATCTCTTTTCTTTGCTTCCTCCAGTAAAACCAGGTATTCTTCCAACTCCTTACTGGTAGGAAATGTAACGCCATAAATGCGGGTAAGCATTTTATTTTTTTCATCACCTTTCCAATAAGCACCTGCAATATTGGTGAGTTTGATTCCTTTAATAAAACCGGTGTTGGGAATATGCGGCCCTCTACATAAATCGGTAAAACTTCCCTGTGTATAAAGAGTGATATTTCCATCTTCTAATCCACTTAAGAGATCAAGTTTGTACTCATCACCTTTTTCACTGAAATACTTTACAGCATCTGCTTTGGAAATTTCTTTGCGTAAATAGGCGTTTTTTTGTTTGGCTAATTCAGCCATTTTTACTTCCAGCTTCCTAAGATCTTCTTCCGCAATTTGTTGATCGCCGAGATCAATATCGTAATAGAAACCGGTTTCCAATGGTGGCCCAACCCAAAACTTTACGCCGGGAAACATGCCTTCAATAGCTTCTGCCATTAGATGCGCAGACGAATGCCAGAAAGTAGATTTGCCACTTAAATCGTTCCAGGTAAGTAATTGAAGAGAAGCATCGCTGTTGATTGGCCTTGTTGCATCCCACACTTCACCATTAATATTTGCAGCTAAAACTTTTCGTGCAAGTCCCTCACTGATTGACATGGCCACATCGAATGCGCTTACACCTTTTTCATATTCTCTGACTGCACCATCCGGCAATGTAATTTTTATCATAATTTTATTTAGATTCAGGCTTTAATTTGAAGGTGCAAATTTAACGAACTATTAGCTAAGGAAGAACATAACTAAAATATCTTTGTTAGTGATAAAATTTATACCATAAAATGCTTATTATTAACGAAAAATCAGGAAGAATGGGGGGCATCAGATCAATGTTAGTTGTAGCATTTTTTTTAGTTACAACCAGTACTTTTTCTCAAAAAATAAACGGTCAGTGGCGGGGCTATTTTAACAGCAACGGGGACATAGTTTTATCCAGCGGAGATAATACGGAATACGTACTGGAACTGGAAATCAATGGCTCCCAGGTAACCGGGTATTCATATAGTTACTTTCAAAACCGCCGCTACTACGTTATCTGCTCGTTGAAGGGTATTTATTATAAAAGTACCAAAAGCATGAAGGTTACTGAGACTGCCCGCATTAAAGGCTTAACACCTCCCGACTGGAACGACTGTTTACAAACACACATTCTATCCTATCAAAAAGAAGGAAATGTAGAAGAACTTACCGGGAGATGGTTAACTGCTGAGGGGCAATTGGGTAATTGTGGGGCAGGACTTACAACTTTAACCAGGAGAACGCTTAGCAAGGATTTGTCTTCCTTTAATAAATCTAAAAGTGATAGTCCTTTTTCGTCCCGGAAGCCGGATTCAAAATCTTCGGAACTGGTAGATAAAAATAGAAAGCCTGCATCGCCACCAGTTGCCAAAGTAACTCCCAAACCAAAACCCGAAGAAATTTCTTCATCGGAATTAAAAACCAAACCAGTTGAAAGAGACATACCTGAAATGATTGTACCGGAAAAAAAATCGCAAACAACCAACATTATTGCGGCTGAAAAAAATTATGAAAAAAGAACCAGTGACCTGGTAAAGACAATTGAAATAACTGGCAAAACAATTAAGGTAGATTTATACGATAATGGCGACATTGATGGCGACAGTGTTTCATTATTTTACAATGGTAAATTATTACTTTCTCATAAACGACTTACAGACAAACCCATTTCATTTACATTGGAAGCAAATATGGGAGAATCGACAAATGAACTCACCATGTATGCAGATAACCTGGGTTTAATTCCACCCAATACCGCGTTAATGATTATTACCGATGGTACCAAACGTTATGAAGTGCGTATTTCATCTGATCTGAAAAAAAGTGGTACCGTTCGTTTTTTGAGCAAAGCCAATGCCGACGCTAATGTTCCTTAGCAAATACGCTCAACCTAAAATTTAAAATTCCAGGTAATGGCAGGAATAATCGGGAAAATGCTTACCTGTTTTCCCTGCACTTTTAATGTGCCATCAAAAGGATTACCAGTTTGATCGAAATAGATGAAATAAGGATTTTTTCTGCTGTAGATATTGTACACACTAAACACCCATTCGCTTTTCCATTTGCGCCCTTCATTCTTTTTGGGTGTATTGATGGCGGCAAAATCAAGCCGGTGATAGGACGGGAGACGATACTCATTAATGCGGCTATACTCCTGCGTTAGTACGCCGTTAACTGTATAAAAACGTTGTGGTAAGGTTGCAGCGTTTCCTGATCCGTACACAAATGTTGCGGATAGTTTCCAACGCTTATTTAGTTCATACATGGCAACAACACTCATGTCGTTTCTTCTGTCATATTTGGCAGGGTATTTTTCTCCAAAATTTAATTGGGGGAATTTCCTCCAGGTCCAACTTAATGTGTAACCAATCCAGCCGGTTAATCTTCCACGGGATTTATTAATGTACAACTCTGTTCCATAACTCCAACCTTTACCAAAAGTGAAAGAGTTTTCTGTATCCTCTAATGTGTTGGGCGTATAACCTTCTTCATATTCAATCTGGTTTTGCATGCTTTTGTAATACACTTCTACCGAACTTTCAAAAGTGTTGTCCTTAAAGTTTTTGAAAAGGCCGGCTGCATATTGCCAGCTAATCTGTGGCTTTACTTTATACGTACTCGGCACCCAAAGGTCTGTAGGTAATGTGGTACCGGAATTACTCACCAAATGAATGTATTGAAGATTCCTTGTAATGGATGATTTAAAAGACGTTTCATCATTGATGGCATAACGTACTGTAAGCCTGGGTTCCAGCCCGTCGTAGGTTTTTACAGCCTTGCCTTTAGAGTAAATTGTACTATCCAGCCTGTTACCATTATCGTCTGTATCATAAATGGTGTAGGAACCTATTTGTTGAAATACACTATAACGCAGGCCTGCATTGATCTGAATTTTATCACTTACTTCCCAATCGTCCTGAACATATAATGCAGCCTCATGTGCGTATTTCTGCTGTGCGTTTAAGGGTTTAAATATCACAGAATCCTGTTGGCCACTTACCACAGATGGCGTAAAACGATGATAAGTGTACAGCCCACCAAATTTTAATTTATGCCCGGTAAAAGGGTAAAGATCAAAGTCCTGTTTTAAACTAATATCCTGTATGCCCGAAGCCAGCTTAATTTGAAAATTATTTTGAGCAGCCTGGAAAGCGAAATTATAGTTATTAAAAACAACCGTTGTATTGCCAAATAGCCTGTTATTAAAAACATGGTTCCAGCGAAGCGTACCCGTTGCATTGCCCCAGGGGATATTTACATCCAGGCTTCTTTGGCCATTTACAAAATCAAATACATCCCTGCCAAAATAGGCACTTAAATAAATCCTGTCTTTTTCAGAAAAGCGATAGTTTACCTTGGCATTTAAATCATAGAAATAATAACCGGAGCCTTTATATTCGCTGGTTTTTTTGATGAAAGGTTTTGTTAGTGCATCAATATAAGTGCGGCGGGCTGATATTATAAACGAAGCTTTATTTTTCTTGATGGGGCCTTGAATAGACAGGCGTGATGCAATCAATCCAATACCTCCTTCTACCTGGAATTTTTTGTCGTTACCTTCTTTCATTGCTATATCCAGCACACTGGATAACCGGCCACCATATTGCGCCGGCATACCTCCTTTAATCAATGAAACATTTTTAATAGCATCCGAATTAAATATAGAGAAGAATCCAAACAGGTGCCCGGTGTTATAAACAATAGCATCATCCAGCATAATCAGGTTTTGATCCGGGCCGCCACCACGTACATAGATACCTGCGCTGCCTTCTCCGGCATTGCGAACGCCTGGTAAAAGCTGGATGGTTTTTAAAAGATCCACTTCACCTAAAAATGCCGGGATCGATTTGATTTGTTCTATCGGTAAAACAAATTTTCCCATCTGGGCATTTTTTACATTGGCATCTCTTTTTTTGGAAGAAACAATTACTTCAGCCAATGCCGCACGGGGCTGCAGATCAAAATTAAGTTGTTTGTCTGCCGTTAATTTTACGATGGCTGATTTAGGCTGAAAGCCAACATAAGAGCCAATTAGCTCGTAATCGCCTTCGGTAAGTGTAATGGAATAAAAGCCATATTGATTGCTTACAATTCCTTTGCTGGTACCCTTTACTGTTATGGCAGCGCCAATGAGTGTTTCGCCATTTTGTGCATCCTTAATGTAACCACTAATGGTGTATTTATTTTGAGCAAATAAAAAGGAGGATGATAAGAGGAGTACGATTAAAGTCAATAATTTTCTCATGCTAAATAAGCTGTTTTTAATTTTTCCGCCATGATTTATCCTCCCCCTAAACACAGTTTTTTAATATATACTTCGCAAGAGATAAATTAGTGAGTTGGTATTTTGCTCCTCAATGATAAAATGTACAAGAGTGATTCTTATTTACTTTTACTAAAAGGAAATAAGAACAAAATCATATTTGCCACTGAAGTTTAATTGAAAAACATCTGCCTGGTTCATAAAAAATTATTCACTAATTTACCCCTTGTTTGTAATAACAGTTATTGAGCTACTACACTATCTTTTACTTCTCCGCAGTGCAACATGGTGCCTTTAAATTCCGGGTGATTTTTTCCCAGGTAGGGGTTAACCACTTCAAATGTTTTGCTGATCCAGTTGGCGCCCTTGTCTTCCCCAAAAGCCATCGGGCAGTTTTGTAGGTACAACGGTTTTCCTTCGTAGTGAATGGTTTTTAACAACGGGTAAATATTTTCCCCAACCATCCTGAAATCCTGGCGCATTTCTGTAATATCATGTTGTTGCAATAAACTTTCTGCGTTCAATTTTATATCATTCATCATCATAATACCACTTTCATAAATGCGGGTGGTATCTTGTTTTAATTCAAATAAGCGGGAACTATCTGCTAGTACGATAAACTGTTGAGTGGCAGCTTTTGCTTTGGCAGTATCAGCATCTACAAATGCGTCTTTTATTTCAAAATAGGCATCCATTAAACTATCAATGCCTTCGTTGAATTTTTCTGAATGACTCTTTACTGTAATAGGAGCTTCCTTAGGTTCTTCTGGCCCATTGTTTTTACTTGCAAAAAATTTCCAATATACACCTCCAACTACCAATGCAAGTAACAGTACCATTAACAGTTTTTTCATAATTTTTTGATTTTGGCCAAAGTTACAGCTTAACAGGAAAGGGGGATAATTGTTTATGTTAAGAAAATACCGCCTATGTATTTATACCACCGTTGGTTTTTACTAAAATCATTTAACAGTAGATTGATCGGTTACGCCTTAGTGAATTATAACTGGTATAACTTACTTTTGCAAAATATTTCATTTCCAGTAGTAGTAAATAAATAATTCCATGCTTTTAGGATTACAGAATGTGACTTTTGAATTTGGTGCCCGTGTTATAGTAGAAGACGCCACCTGGCATATACAACCCAATGAAAGAATAGGGTTAATCGGTTATAACGGAACCGGAAAATCTACTTTATTGAAGGTGCTCACCGGTCAGTACTTACCGGCTAAAGGAACAGTAGAAAAGGGCAGGGAAACAACCATCGGCTTTTTACACCAGGATTTGTTGAGTTTTGATACAGACGATTCAATTCTGGAAGTGGCCATGGGCGCTTTTGAAAGGGTGAAAGAATTGGAGAAAGAAATTGAGGCCATCGGAAAAGAACTGGAATTAACCGGTGATGAAACATTGGCCCACGATTATTCTGAAAAATTACATGAACTTGAGATATTGGGTGGATACGATATTCATCACAAAACCGAAGAGATATTGCAGGGGCTTGGTTTTACCAATGAAAGTTTACACAAGCCCTACAAATTATTTAGCGGTGGATGGAGAATGCGGGTATTGCTTGCAAAGATGATATTGATGCATCCGGACGTTTTGCTGTTGGATGAGCCTACGAATCACCTTGATTTACCAAGTATTGAATGGCTGGAAAAATACCTGTTGCACTACCAGGGCGCAGTAGTAATGGTAAGCCATGACCGCTATTTCCTGGATCGTATGGTAAACAAAGTGGTAGAACTATACCAGCAAAAACTGCATTTTTATACTGGTAATTATTCATTTTACGAAACTGAAAAAGCTTTGCGGGTTGATATTCAGCAAAAGGCTTACGAAAATCAACAGGATTATATCAGGCAGAATGAACGTTTTGTGGAACGTTTTAAAGCAAAAGCCAGCAAGGCTGCAGCAGCTCAAAGTATTGTTAAGCGTTTGGAAAAACTGGACCGTATTGAAAATGTGGAAATAGAAAGGCCAAATATGCGGATCAACTTTATGGTTGATAAACAGCCTGGCCGTGTGCTTTGTACGTTAAAACATGTTTCCAAAAGTTTTGGTGACTTGCATATACTGGAAGATACCGGCGCTGAAATTGACCGTGGAGATAAAGTGGCATTGATTGGTGCAAATGGTAAGGGAAAGTCTACTTTATTGAGAGTAATTGTGGGGTCAGAAGAAATTACCGGCAACAGGATATGGGGGCACAATGTAGAAGAAGCATTTTACGCACAGCACCAGTTGGAGGCGCTGAATATCAACAATAGCGTGTTGGATGAAATGAAGGAAAGCAGGAGTGGTAAAACGGACCTGGAATTGCGAAGCCTATTGGGATGTTTTTTGTTTAGTGGCGATGATGTAGATAAAAAAATTAAAGTATTGAGCGGAGGTGAAAAGGCGAGGGTAGCATTGGCTAAAACCATTGTAAGTAAAGCCAATTTTTTAATGTTGGATGAACCTACCAATCACCTTGATATACATTCTGTAGACCTGTTGATTGATTCACTAAATAAATATGAAGGAAGTATTGTGCTGGTAAGCCATGATCGTTATTTTATCAGCAAAATAGCTAACAAAATCTGGGAGATAGAAGACCATAAAATTGTTGAATTTAAAGGAAGCTACGCAGAATGGGAGGATTGGAAAGAACGCAGGGCTGCGGAAGCAAACAAAAAAAACAATCCTCCTGCACCCGTTGTTGAGTCAAAAAAAAACTCCGGGGGTGAAAAACCAAAGTCGGTAGCAACTAATACAGCGTCGGGTAACAATGCCGGAAACAATAGCCAGATTGACAAGGAATTGAAAAAGGAGTACCAGAAAAACAAGAACCGTTTTCAACAGATAGAAGAAAAACTGGCGCAACTGAATAAATCTAAACTAAGTCTTGAAGCCAGGATGGCTTCCCCCGAAGCTTATAGCAACAAGGAAAAATTTCAGCAAACAGAAACCGATTATAAAAATGTGAACAGTGAATTGGCTATTTTAAACAAAGAATACGAGCAGGTTTTTGAAAAGGTGATCGAACTGGAAGAAAAGTTAGGTTAGTAAAAACCGGGAAAGCTTTGATTACAAAAATCAATTGTCCTATATTTGCCGAAATTTTTAGGACCGGTAGCTCAGTTGGATAGAGCATCAGCCTTCTAAGCTGAGGGTCATTGGTTCGAATCCAATCCGGTTCACTGAAGTGGACAAATCGAAAAAAGGTTCGGTTTGTCCATTTTTATTTTGGCTGAAACCCTTATCCAGACTGTATATTAGCTTAATGACTTCGTTCAACCGGGCGGTTCGATAATGGAATCCATCAAAAACCAATTTTTCGGGATATATCGAACCAATTATTTCTCTTTTCCCTGCTGTATCTGCATTTTGGTAAAGTGTATCAAGATTTTATACCAATTATAAATAACATCTTGTCCAAATTTGCAATTTGGATTTTTTTCTTATTTTTGGACTATATAATAAATATAAACATGGCACTACCAACCCCTATAACAATTAAAGAGTCAATAAGCGAATTGAGAAGCCTTCAGCGGAATCATGGAGAACTAATCAAAAAGAGATTACAAGTTTTAATAGAGATTAAAAAGGCTGGTGAATCAGGCATATCAAAGCGTGCGTTATCTTCCATTACTGGAGTAAACCATAATAGTATTTTGAAATGGCGGAAAATGTATCAGCTGGATGGCATTCAATCATTGCTTACCCATGGCCGTAAAGGAGGTTATAAACCCAGCGTTATTACATCAGACGCCCATACAGCAATTGAAAAGAAACTTAACGATCCTAAAAATGGTATAAGGGGTTATGTCGAATTATTAGATTGGGTAAATACCGAACTTTTAAAAGATGTAAAATATATTACCTTAGTAAAATACGTTGAAAGGCATTTTGGCAGTAAAATAAAAGTTGCCAGGAAATCTCATATCAATAAGGATATGGAGAAGGTGGAAGCTTTTAAAAAAACTTCAGTCAAAAGTGTCAAGAAGTAATTTTTTCAAGTGATTTAAAATATCAGGCTTTTAATTTATATTTTCAAGATGAAAGCAGGTTTGGTTTATTTACAAGAAATGGAAAAGCATTAACAGCAAAAGGAGTAAAGCCAATATGCCCATTCCAACAAGTTTTTAAATCAACTTATTTATTTGGGGCATTCTCTGCATTGGATGGCGATTCATTTTTATTAGAATTACCCACTTGCAATAGCGGCACTTTTCAAATTTATTTAGATGAGTTTGCCAGGCGCAATGCTGAAGTATTTAAAATAATTATTCTCGATAATGGGGCTTTTCATAATGCTAACGATTTGAAAATTCCAGAAAATATTGGTCTTATATTTTTACCGCCTTATAGCCCCGAACTAAATCCCGCAGAAAACATGTGGGCAAAACTTAAGAGAAACTTTACGGGTAAACTATTTAAAACACTAGATGATCTAAGTGTATTCATTCAAAATGAAGTAGCAGCAATAAGGGCTGAGGAAACCAGAACCACTTGTTCCTTCCCATATATCTTTTCAGGATTAAATTGAACTATTTAATATTTATAGTTGGTATTAGGTTCTGTCCAAACCCAAATCAGATTTTTTAAGCCGTGGTAGTTCACCACATATTTACAATAAATTTCTCCACCTTCTTTATCATTTTGAAATTCCAGCCCGGTCTGCCAGTTGGAGGAAGTTCCACATAGCAGGTCTCCATGTACCACCATTGTGCCATTGTCCCTGGGCAACCCATGAATGGTAAGGAATGCTATTGTTCTTACAATAGTTAACTGTGGCTTGGTTCGCATCAATAAAACCTTGATAATCGTTCTGTGCCCAGGAAATAAACAGGCATTTCAATGCCTTTTTTGCATCAGCTCCACCATTGGGGAATAACGCATTATCGCCTTCCTTGTTAGGAGCTGCTGAAGAAGGGCTGATATAATGGAAGGAGTCCAGATTCTTACATCCAACATTGAATGTATATCCACCACCCCAGGAAAAACCAAAAAGCCCACGATGATCAGCATCCGCATACGTAGAATAATGTGAATCGATGTAAGGGATTGCATCGGTGATCGTCATATCCTGCACATTGCTATAGTTGCCATTAAATTGATCGTCTACTGCCACTATGATCACCCCTTTGGATATTTTTCCATCTCCAAGAAGATTATCACTGATGATACCAGCACTCACCCAAGCACCATTAAATACGCTGGTCGCCTTATCACCGAGTCCTTGATAACAGTATATAACACCATACTTTTGGCCGGTGCTATATCCTGGTGGAGTATAAACCAACATATCAACGTTTTTTCCTGCAACAGATGAATAAAAGTTTACGGTACTAACCGAGCCTGCCTGGTATCGACCAGGCTTATCATAAGTACCATTATCTGGCCCTCCTGTTGGCATAGCTGGAAGAGTTTCTGCATTCAAACCGGAAGTGCTGAATACCAATTGTATTTCTGTTGGAAAAAGCACACCAGTAGCTCCCTTAATGGTATTGGCCGGTACAACAAGTGTGTAGGTCGTTGCGGGTTGCAATGGGGGTAAAATCATCTTCAATTCTCCTCCGGCGCCAATTGTGAGATTAGTAATCAACCCTCCGTTTAATGTGACGTTTGAGGGTAACACAACTGTCACTTTCTGATTGAACTGGAGTGTAATCTCTTTCAATCCGTTGGGAACATCCTGTTTCTGATTGGCAGGATTACTGCTCATCAAAAGTGGCGGGTCAACCGGAGTAACCTTCTCATTCTTTTTCGTGCATGCAGAAAAAAGAATCAACAATCCTAAAAATATATGGTATACCTTTTTCATTTTTATTTCATATTTCAGGCCAGGTAATTTATCACGCATAAGCGTCCAAAGCTTAGGTGGGTCCTTTTTATACCAGTCGAAAGCGATTAATTCATTCGTCCGCAAGAAGCACGGTAATAAAGCATTAATTTTCATAGTTTAAGTTTTTATGCGCTTAACATTTACTTTACTTTCTTTTGTTAATTGCTATTCAAAATCATTAACTCAAAATGCTTTTACTTTAACGATATAAATAAAAACCGCCTTCATAAACGTAAACGGTTTTTATGCATACCTAATCAATAATACCTGTACTATTTTTCGGTTGAAAAGAAAAGTGAAATGATGATAGCAACCAACCAGCCTATATCTTTTTTAATGTTTGAATTTATTTCAACGAAGGCATCTCATCTAATGTTATAACATAACTGTGGGCAAACATTTTTTTCCAGAGGTCGAGTGAGTTGTGCGTAGCGCTACGTGTGTAATCGCCATACCATGGCATAAACGATGACCAGGCTGCGCCATCCTTTACCAGATTATCTGCATCAGGTATAGAACCAACCTCGCTCAGCGTAACCATTTTCTTTTTTCCATACAATGTATTCATGGTGTTAAACTCAGCTATCTGCGAAGAATGGTCACCATCTTTGTATACATCTCTTCCTACTATATCAACCATATTGTCGCCGGGATACCAGCTCTCATCATTTGGTTCCCTGGTCCAAACCCAGATAAGGTTTTTTAAACCATGAAAATTTACCATACGGTCATACATCACCTGGTATAGTTTTTTACAGGCATCACCTCCCTTAGTGCCCCACCAAAACCATCCGCCGGCAGCTTCGTGCAAAGGCCGCCAGATAACCGGAACATTTTGTGTCTGTAATTCTTTTAACAGTCCTGAGACAAAATCTATGTCGGCTAACATGGCCTTATATTCTGCTGAGGCCGGGTCATTTATTTTGGTAATGTCGAAGGTTGTGCCATTAGGTCTTGATGAACTCTTGGGGTAAAATTCTTCGGTTGCCCGGGAAGGATCTCTCCAATGCCAGACAAAAAAAGGAATGCCATTTTTATCCCAATAAGCTTTTGCATCTTTTATGGGCTGTTTATCATCATACCAGTTGTATCCTCTGCCGCTATGCATAAAATCAAGGCCAATGATGGCGGGTTCCTTACCGGTATTGGTCTTTAGCCAACTTGTTTCATCAAAGCTGTTCAGCGTCATTACGCCCGACAAAATCTTTTTTCCATAATTCTCCCGTAAAAAGTTGTACAGTGCTACAGCTTCTTTTGTTGCATTTGGGGTAACCAGCGTTGTATTAATATTAAACTGGCTGGCAGGTGACGGTGGTGGCGGTGGTGGTATAACTACAGGAGCTGCTTCCCTGGTATCCTTCTTACAGGATGAAAAACCTGCTGCAGCTATCATCAGAAGCAATACAATTCCATGTTTCATGTTTACTTTGTTTTTTATTTTTTCAATAGCAATTAACGTGAATCAACATGGATGAAATGGTAAGGATATGTACGCTTACTATTCAAAGATTATTAACTGCACAAAACAAATTTAGAAAATAATGTAAGCTTCATCGGGTGCATAGCAATATATGAAAGGAAAGTATTGGGATCGGGTAAAATAGCATTAAATAGGTTTTCAAAATTACTGATGGGGAAATTTATTAAAACAATCATTGCTCAAGCGATGGTCTCCTGCCGAGCCCGTGCGTTTGCCAGGGACCTTGCGTACTACGGAGCGATATTTTATTAGACAAACGAAATGTTTTCTTTTGGAAGTACAAAACAATTGGGTCGAAATACATAACCTGGACAAGCCAGAACCAAAAAAGATTCAAAACTAAAAGTTGAATTTTTTATTTTTTCGTTGAAAGACTTTGCTACAAAGCCTTTCAGCGTTTGGTTAAAAATATCTTGCCAAAAGACGCTAAATTTTAAGTTGTTAGATACTAAACCATATTTACAGTAGCATCTTTATTTCATGCCGGTAAAACGAACCTACCACATAACAGCGGAATGTTTTTTTGTAACCTTTGCTTGTCATAAATGGCTGTCATTAATTGATAAAGTAAATGGGTATGATATTATTTACAAATAGTTTGATGATTTAAAAAGCAAGGGGTGCTTCATAAATGGCTATGTTATTATGGCCAATCATGTTCATGCACTAATAAGTTATTAATACTACCCAATCCATCATCACTATCATTGGCATTGGTAAAAAGATTTATGGCGTATAAGATTATTAGCCGATTGGAAAAGAATAATAAGAAAGCCTTGTTAGGCTATTTAGCGGGTGGCGTAGAAGTAACCAGAAAGAGAAATAAAAAATTACATGAAGTTTGGGCACTTTCCTTTGACTGGAAAGATTGTCGCAACAATAAATTTGTGTGGCAGAAATTGGATTATATGCACAACAATCCCCTGTATTCGTAAACGGCAGCTTGCATTAATGCGGTTGAAAACTACTGCTCTAAAAAATTCTTTTGAATTTTCTTATTGGAAAATTTGTTTGTTAAAATATTTTCCATTTATTTTGTGGAGGAAAATATCGAAACGGCAATATTTTCCTGAACTTGCCAGTATGAAAGAAGAGATTCTCCAAACATCCCTTAAGCAGTTTCTAAAGTATGGCGTTCGTAAAATGTCCATTCAGAAGCTTGTAGAACCATTAGGTATTTCGACCAAGACCGTTTACAAATATTTTAAGAATAAAGAAGAGCTGTTAGAGGAGGCGCTAAGCCTTT
>JBDUEK010000097.1:0-21175 GCA_040002495.1 Ferruginibacter sp. | reverse complement strand
TTTTATCAATACAAATATACTATATGTTTCTAAATTAAATTGTCACTACACTAGGGGCATTCTGTTTTCACAGAATAGTGTGGGATCCCGAATTGAAGGAGTTGATAATACTGGATTTGCAAGTTATCAGCCACTATCATTAAAAGCTTCGTATTTGTCTTTTGAAACCACATCAGAAGCAATGAGAATATTGAATAACGGTAATGTTGGAATTGGAACTACCACGCCCTTTGGACAACTATCTATTGCAGGTACCAAAACATCAGGGGCATGGGGTACAAACGGACCAAGTTTCGATGTATCGTCGAATTTAATGGATAATACCAGTAGTGGAACAGTTGGAACTGTTACCGTTCTAAGTTCGATTCATTCCGTTTATTTTAACGCTACTTCCCCTACTACATACACCCATGCTGCTACGTTATTTCTCGGTGTGCCGACCCCTGGCACAAACGTAGGTATTACAAACGCCTATTCACTATATGCTTCAGGATCCGGCTATTTTGGTGGTACCCTTGTGGGTAATAATATTTCAAGTAGTAATATAGTAAGTGCCACTACGGGATTTTATGGTGGTTCCATAAGAAGTGCCGGAACAAATTCGATATTTAGTATTCAAGGAATAGGCGCAGCAGCAAGCGGCACAGGAAATCTCAAACACCTGACTATATTTACTGGTTCGTCGGCAAATACTAAAACGGCCGGAAATTATGTTGCTGTCGCACTGGAACCAACATATAACCAAACAACCGGTACTGCTGCGAATACTGATTTCCTTATAAACCGTACAGAAACTGCCATTGGTTCAGGAGCTCAATTACTTTTAGACGCTCAGGTGGGAGGAACATCGAAATTTAACATTAGCCGGACAGGACAAGGATATTTTGCAGGAAATGTTGGTATTGGGATTACCTCACCATCAGCGCAACTTCATGTTGTTGGAACAGCGAGGTTTGCCAGTTTAGCTAACGATGATACCTTAAGCAGACTATTGGTTAGTGATGCAAGTGGTAATCTGGCTTATAGAAATGTTGCAACTTTAAATACTGGGGGGACCTGGGGATCTATTGGTGGTTCTTTAACTTCACAAGCGGATTTACAAAATGCTTTAAATTTAAAGGCACCGCTAAATTCCGCAGCTTTAACAGGAATACCAACTACACCAACGGGATCGTTATCCGATAGTTCTTTACAAATAGCCAATACCAGTTGGGTTTCCCAAAAAATAACAGCGCTTGCATCGACCAATTTTGCCAATTCTGATTTAAGCTTCACGGACAATCGTACACATAATGGGGCAAATAAAACATTTCGAATCGATAGTCTAAAATCGTTTACCGTAAGAAGTGAAACTTTTAAAATCGAAGCCAAAATAAATCCAACAAACAGTTTCAGGGCTACCATGTATAGGGCATCTGATGACTGGATTTGGGACGGTGTCTTTGCTGAATTCAATAATAACTACTCAAATTATCCGCCAACATTAGAAGACGTTTATGGGACTGCAATGAGTGGTTCGATGAAATTTTATGACGCACGGATTGGGCAAACTCCATATTACTATACGGTAATGCGTAAGAGACCCCGTTATGAAGGAACAGACACTGCCTATTTAGCTTTAAAATCGTCAGAGGTGCAGCAGGCATACTATGTAAATATGATGCCCAATGATGGTAACAGCACTTCAAAATTCTATTCTACTGCCACACTATACGATAATTATACTGGCATTACAACCGCTATCAATACTACCCCAGGTTCAACCACAAGATACAATTTTAGCATAGATGGAAATGCGGCGTCAAAAAGCAATACAAGGCTAAGATTAATCATGCAACCAGTTGCTCCGTGGTCAACTGTGATTGCAAGAGTGGATAGTGCTACAACAGCTCCGACTGAAATAATAGTAACCAAAAATGATACGTTGATGCGATATCCAATTTCACTTTTAACCGCTGGTGGAAGTAATGGCTGGGGATTGACAGGCAATGGTGGAACAAATTCAACCTCTAATTTTATAGGAACAACTGATAATGTTGACTTGGTATTTCGTACCAATAATGTCAACAAGATGCTTATCAATGCCACAGGTAATGTTGGAATAGGTACGAGTCAGGTATCCGACGTGAACTACAAACTCTTCGTTGAAACAGGTATCCGTACACGCAAAATAAAAGTGGATGCCGCTAATGTAACCTGGCCGGATTATGTTTTTAATGAAGATCATAAAATGCCCACTCTTGACGAGGTAGAAAAGTTCATTCAACTGAACAAGCATTTACCCGGAGTTCAATCGGCTGCTGAAGTTGAAAAAAATGGAATTGATCTTGCTGAAAACCAGGCGGTATTATTACAAAAAATAGAAGAACTCACTTTATATGTTATCGAACAAAATAAAAAGATTCGGCTTCAACAAGATGAAATTAATAGTCAGAGTAAAACTGAATCAGATCTGCAATCGCAAATTTCTTTATTACAAAAACAATTTGAAGAATTAAAATCCCTTTTAAAAACAGATATCAAATAATAAGGAAAGAAACAATTTTATATGAATTATAAGTAAAAAACTATGAGTCATTACAGACTCCTTATATTAATCATTTTTTTGTTGGTGTCACAAATAGGAAAGGCTCAACAAGAGGCTTCAGCATCTACTGTCTATTATGAAACCTGGCAAAAAGAAACACCGGCTAATTTATATCTGAACATTGGAGATTCTGTTTTCATTATAAAAGGCGTTTGTAAAAATAACCTGATAGTAATACTTAAATCTGTGTATTTAAAACCATTACATATTGCACCAAAAAGTGTGGACGAAATACCATTATTTAAAATACATGGAAACGTCTTATATAATTTCTCGTACAGGAGTTATTTGGATACCCCATTTGCTCAAACTGACCTGATGCAACATTTGGTGCAAACAAATTTAAATTTTGTAATAAAAGATAAATATCCGGTAAAAATGACGATCAACAACCGGAGTAGCAACTCTTCATACTTTAAAAATTTGACTGATGTAAATATTCAATTTGACCAACGCAGTTTATTAAACAATATAAAAGGTGAGTTGATGACCAAAGCAATTAAAATGGTCAAACTGGATCAACTCCAAAAAATTGAAGGAGAATTTGCGTCTCAACAATTAGCCCTGCAACAACTTCAGCAATGGATAAGCAACCCGGCCAGGATGCAGGAAATTGTAAATGAAAAGGAGCGGGCTTTGGAAAATAAAATTATTGAGGAAAAGCTAAAGAAAATTACATCTCTAAAATCTGACACATCCAGGGCAGAATTTGCTCAAACTGAAAAATTCGAACTGCCCCCTACTCAAAATTTAGGTTTTTTAAATTCAAAATTTAAGTTTCAGAAGGGAATAAATATTGCAGATGCAAGTCGCTCATCATCTTCATCAGCACTTAAACAAAAGGACTCCAGTTATATTGAAAAATATAACAAGCGAAAAGAAGACTTTGAAAAATTAAAAAATAAGGTTAGAACCACTGAGAGTAAATTAAGAGAAACAAAGAAAAAAATAGAGGATTCAATCAGTAGGATTAAGCAACAGGTTAATGCAATTAAAAGCACTGATAGTCTTTATTCATTTATGAATAAAAATGGAATAGATAAAAGTGAATTAACAAAGGCTCAAAAGGTGTTACTATCAGTAAAAAAAGTTGGTATTGGAAGGAATGAGTTGGATTATTCTGAGTTAACAGTTAAGAATATTTCATTGTCAGGATTAAGCGTTGAGCTTAACCCCAATCGTTTATATTTAGCTTTTGCAGCAGGTAAAGTGAATTATCGTTTCAGAGATTTTATTTACAAAAATACCAATACATCACCTGGACAGCACTTATACCTGGTAAGGGCAGGCATAGGAAAGATTGAAAAAAGTAATATTATAGCTACACTTTATAACGGCACTAAATCGGTTTTAAATTATTCTCCTGGCACTCTAAATTCACCATTGCAGAAAGTAATGGGTATTTCAATAGAGGGGAAAATGTCTATCAATGAGAATAACTATATAATAGCTGAAATTGCCAAGTCTTCCTATGTTGGCAATTCATCAACCCAACCTTCTTCAGCTCAGTTAATGAATAAAGTATTTGATTGGAAAACACGTACCAATGAAGCTTACAGCATAAAACTTTTTAGCCAAAATCCATCTACCGGCACAAGGATTACCGGGTATTATAAAAAGTTGGGAGCAAATTTTCAATCATTTAATTTATACCCGGTCAATACTAATCAGGATGCATGGATGATAAGAGGAAATCAGACAATTTGGAAAAAGAGGATCGTGCTTGATGCTGCTATTAGGAAAAATGATTTTGTGAGTCCTTTTTTGACGCAATCATTTTCTAACCAAAGCATTTTCAAATCTTTTCAGGCTACATTGCGCATTCCAAAATATCCATTCGTATCAATAGGATATTATCCTTCTTCACAACTAACATTAAGCAACAACAATCTCTTAATTGAGAGCCAGTATAATACCTTCAACACCATTGTAAGTCATAGTTACAACATTAATAAAATAGCTATGAATTCCAACGCTGTTTTTACTAAATTTTATAACAATAGCAGCGATACCGGCTTCATATATTTTAATGCTTCCAGTTTAACATTTAACCATGCCATTTATTTGTCGCCATTTAATTTACAAACAACCGTGGCAATTACGCATCAACAGAAATTACAACTATTCACTTTAGAAGAACAGGTGAATTGGCAGGTTAATAAATACTTGTCAGTTACTGGGGGAGCCAAGTGGAACAGGCTAAATAAAAGTGAAAATCTTTTTGGTGCAATAGCCGCTATAAACATGGTGATCAAAGGATTTGGCACGCTGCAATTTAATTATGAAAAAACTTATTTGCCGGGAATTTCCAGGATACTCTTGCCTGTTGATATGGGCAGGATGAGCTTTTATAAAGAATTCTAAAACACATTATGTAATGAAAATATTTATACTCTTCATCTTCATTTGTTTCTCCTTTTGTTTGGAAGCGCAGGTCACTTTGCAACCAATTATTCCACCCGTTGGATTGATTCAGAAAAATCAATTGTGGAATGTAGTAGTGATTAATGGTGCCAATGAAACTTATAATTGTAAGCTTGCCCTTGTATTAAAAGATCGGACTACTAATGCGGAAGTACTTACTGCAACAACAGCCGTATTCACCCTGGGAACCGGTTCAAAGCAACTAAATATAAATGCGCTTAATCCCATTCAATACAACTATTCATCACAGGGCTACGACAATAATATCGAAGGATTAATTGTTGTCGGTAATTATATCGCCTGTTACAACTTAACAAATGTGACTGATAAGGTGTTGAACCTTGCCGATGAATGTGTTCAATTTGATGTGGAGCCATTAAGCCCTCCAATGTTAATTAGTCCGGGTGATAGCTCAATTCTTGACGTTGCTCCCACACAGTTCTCATGGATTCCACCAACGCCATCAGGTATGTTTAAGCGATTACAGTATAACGTTATTATTACACCGGTTTCAGAAGGGCAAAAAGCTGCAGAAGCAGTGCAGCAAAACATTCCATTATATAGCGAAGCGAATCTAATACCCAATATGTTGAACTATTCCCCTGCATACAGTTCATTCGAAAAAGATAAATGGTATGCCTGGCAAATTGTTGCGAAGGATGATAATAATTATGCTGCCAAATCGGAAGTGTGGGTTTTTAAGATGTCCGGTAACGCACCCCCGGCAAGTGGCAACAACAATTACATTTCACTGAATAAAAGATTCAATGATCAATCTATCTATTATATAAATAACGATGTTCTTAGCATTAGATACTATTGTGAGGAGAAAGATAATATTTCAACGATAGCAGTTTATTCTACTGATAAAAAACTTATTCAAAAAAAGTCGCTAAAGGTATTGTATGGAGATAATTTTTTTAGTTTAAAATTGAAACGAAAAATTCAAAAAGGTCAATTGTTCATCGTAGAACTTACGGGTGAAAACGGTAAGAAGTATTCATCCATGTTCAGTATTAACAATTGATTTTTTAAAACAGACTGATTTTTATAAAAACTTAGTATTAATAACACTTTTATGATCCTGGATTTATCTACAAAGTACCAAAAAGCTTCGGCCTCTTTACTGTTAACAGTTTTTTATACAAGTTTTTTATTTACGAATACTTATGCGCTTCGTTCTGCTAATAAGCATGAGATAACACATTATAGCCTGGTTAAACGTGGCAACACGATATTGGAGTTAAATAATGAAAAGGATGCGGAAACTAAAAATATCAGGGTTTTAAGCAATACACTTACAACCAATAATAAAGTCAATAAAACTGATGCATTAGAGCCTGTCAACACAAAAAAGATATTGACTTTAGCGCCCAATATTGGCGGGCCTTCGCAGCCGGAAATGGCATCATTTAAATCGGTGGGCACTGGAAATATGGTAAACCTTTTTACTGGAGACTTTAGCTATAATATACCATTAATGGATGTTGGCGGGTATCCAGTTAATATTTTTTATGATGGTGGGGTAGGTATGGAGCAAGAGGCAAGTTGGGTTGGGCTTGGATGGAATATAAATCCGGGAAACGTAAACAGGAATGTGCGGGGTGTGCCGGATGATTTTGATGGAACCGAAATGCTAAAACAAACCCAGGTAATGAAGCCAAATAAAACATGGGGGGTGAATCTTGGAGTTGATTTAGAACTTATCGGGGAAAAAAATATTGGCTTTTCAGTTAGTAAAGGCTATTCTTTGGGCGTTTCTGTAAACAATTATCTCGGACCAGCATTAGAATTAGGTGCCAGCGTGAATTTTTCTGCAGATATTATTCCTACAAAGACCGGGTCTGAAAAAAGTTCATTAAGTGCAGGCGTAGGGCTGGGAGCAAATTTAAGTTCCCGGGACGGTTTAACAATTTCACCATATGCTTCACTTTCCGGAATGGCTAGCTTAAATGATAAAGGAGGTTCAACAGGGGCATCCTTAGGGCTTACTACGAGTTATAATTCAAGAAGTGGAATCAAAGGCATTCAGCTTCAGGAGCAAATGAGTTTCAATAAGGGGACAGAAAAAAAGACTTCAACTCGTTTAGAATTTTCAGCTGCTAATCATAACACTATGACAGCGTCCACAACATCCAATGTAATTAGTTTTCTTAAACCAACTTATACCCCCACAATGCGAATGAAAATAACTAATTCGGCTTACGCAGGCAGATTTCAGTTGGGGGGTGCTATTTTCGGTGTTTATGCATCTGCACAATTACAGGGATTTTCTCAAACCTCTGAAGTGGCTGAAAACGACAAGTCAACTAGTAAGCCAATGTATGGTTATTTGAATTATCAGAATGCAAAAATTGATCCGGACGCTGTAATGGACTTTACAAGATTTAATGATCAGGAAGTTATGCCGAGTACGCCGATCATTTCTACACCTCAATATGCCTATGATGTTTTTTCAGTACAGGCAGAGGGCACCGGAGGTAGTATCCGGCTCTACCGGAATGATCTTGGTTATGTAAGAGATAATTTGATTACAACAAAAGACAAAAGTTTATCTGCCGGTATAGATATAGGTATTCCCGGTCATGTAGGCGGAAACTTTAGTGTTATAAAAACACCTTCCAGTATAGGCGAATGGAAGGAAAACAATTACCTGCGTTCGATGCCTGGTTTTCAAAAAAATGCTGGCAGCAATGAAAATGTATATTTTAGAAACCCTGGTGAAACAAGTGTAATAAACCCACACCAATTTGATCAGATAGGAGGCTTGGACCTGGTACGGTTTAAACTAGGTGATAGCAAAAAAAATCCAGCCCTTACTCCCATTTTGGAAAGATTTTCAAAAGGGTTGGCTCCATTAGGAGAGACTAGTCTTTTAGCTACCTCAGCAGTACAAGAACGTAAAAAAAGAACACAGGTCATAAGCTTTTTAACTGCTAAGGAAGCCACGGAAGTTGGATTAGATCACGTAATAAAAAATTATGACGCGGTGAATATTTTATCCGGCCAAAACGGAGACTGGAAATTAAACTATACATCTTTAGATAGGTTTGATAATTTGAATAAAAAACAAAACCACATCTCCCAGATAAATGTAACCGAGTCAAATGGTAAAAGATATATTTATGGTGTTCCTGTTTACAATCTTCGGCAAAATGATTTTACATTTTCTGTAAGTAAATCAGGTTCACCTGATGACGATAATGTTTTATTTAGTGACCTGAACGACGTCACTAAAAATTCTCAATACTTATCCCCAAACAGCAGTAATAAAAAAGATGGATATTTTTTAGAAACCGAAACACCAGCTTATGCTCATTCTTTTCTGTTGTCAGGTATCTTAAGTAGCGATTACGTAGATGTGGGGGGAGATGGTATTACTGAAGATGACCTGGGCGGTGCCATAAAATTCAACTATACCAAAATAAATGAAACATCAAAATGGCGCACACCGCTTTCTACTGGTATGGAAGCTAATTTCAATGCCGGAAAACGTAGTGATATAAAGGATGATAAAGGAATTATTTCTTATGGAGAAAGAGAATCCTGGTATGTTCATTCAATTGAATCAAAATCCATGATAGCTATTTTTACGCTTGAGAACCGCGATGATGGAAAAGGAGCAATCAGTTATTTGGGAGGTATCAATGGGCAGGACAATTCAAAGCGCAGACTAAAAAAAATCGATTTATATAATAAATCAGATTTAAAGGCTAATGGCATTGGGCTAACCGGGGCTAAGCCAGTGAAGACTGTTTGGTTCGACTACGATTATAGTTTATGTAAGGGTACTAAAGACAATACCAATTCTGTTGAAGCTGGGAAATTAACACTGAAAGGCATTCATTTTACTTACAACGGAAAACGAGAGAACAGCAGTATAAAAAACAAGTATGAATTCGCTTACCAGTATAATATCACAGACGACCCATCAGAAAATGTGGATAATCCGCATTATGAAATGAATGCTTCTGACAGATGGGGTACATACAAAAAAAATGACCCGGTTCTAAGAAACAAAGATTTCCCCTATACCATGCAGGACAAAACTATAGCTGATCAAAATGCCGGAGCATGGGCATTAAAGAAAATACTTCTTCCTTCCGGCGGTCAAATGGAAATAAATTACGAAAGTGACGATTATGCTTATGTGCAAAACAAACGGGCAGCAGTAATGATGAAAGTGTTGGGCTTTACCAATAATCTATCTAATGCCCGCTCTTCAAAGCTTTATAAAATAACGCCATTAGGCGTAAAAGAAAACAGTTATGTTTATATCCACGTACCAGTAGCATGCAGTACCAAACAGGAAGTATTTGATAAATATTTAAATGGTATTCAGCAACTGGCATTTAAACTGGCCGTTAAAATGCCAAAGGGAGATGAGTATGTAAATTCCTACGCAACAATTGATGGCGATAACTATGGCATTGATCAAACTGATGGCACTTACCAAACCATCTGGATTAAACTTAATAATGTAGATCGGTTTAGTCCATTATCGTTAACCGCAATCGAGTTTTTAAGAGAGCAGTTACCCGGCCAGGCCTATAAAGGTTATGATGTTTCTGAAAGTTCGGGATTAAAACAACAATTCGAGATGTTGTTGGGATTAATGGATGGACTTGTAAGTGCTGCAAAGGATCCAATAGATTTTTTGAGATTGGGAGGCCTTGCGCAGGAGACGGATATCAGTAAATGCCTGGTTCGTTTAAATTGCCCAGATGGCTTTAAATATGGAGGTGGTAGTAGGGTGAAATCTGTCATCCTGAAAGACAACTGGAGGGACATGAGCAAACAAGCGCAGTCCAATTCTAATCCTAAATCTAAATTTGGACAATACGGTCAATTGTATGATTATAGCACAACAGAATTGGTAAATGGTATTGAACGAACCATCAGCAGTGGAGTAGCATCGTATGAACCCACTTTTGGCAGCGATGAAAACCCATTTCAAACGATGTATCAATTTTCAGATAAGGCACCACTGGGTCCAGCCACCTACGGTGCTGTTGAATTACCGGTGCTCGATGCTTTTTACCCATCACCGGTTGTAGGGTACAGTAAAGTAACAGTGCGATCAATTAAGAAGCAACCTACTGATCAAACCAAAAAGTTGAAATCAGGCATCGGTAAACAGGTTACTACATTTTATACAGCAAAAGATTTTCCGGTTTATTCTAATTACACAAGGCTTGATGATCATTCAAAAAAAGAAGATCATTCTTCGGTAGGTGCTTTTTTTTACAGTTATTCTTTTGATACCAAGGCCATCTCGCAAGGCTTTGTGATAGAAACCAATGATATGCATGGGAAAATGAAATCGGAAGCCTCCTATGCCGAAAATGATGATAAAACACCGGTAAACTATACTGAAAATTTTTATAAAAATACCGGTGAAAAAGGGATTAAAGAAAAATTCGATTTTGTTAGTGCCGCAGATGGGGGTACTATAACAGAAGGTAATATGGGGATTGATGTGGAGTTAATGACAGATACCCGCCAATTTTCTCAAAAAACTAACAGCCTGGAAGTACAGGGGCAGATTGATTTGTTTCCGGTTGTTTTTCCTATATGGTTTCCTTTTATTTGGCCGGTGGTTGCCAAAGGCGAAAAAAACTACAGGGCAGTAACAACTACAAAAGTAGTTAGCTATCACAGCGTATTAGATCGTGTATTGGTAATAGACAAGGGTAGCCAGGTTAGTACTGAAAATCTGCTATACGATGCTGAGACGGGGCAAGTGGTTGTTACAAAAACCAACAATGAATTCAAGCAGGCCATTTACAATACGAGCTATCCTGCGTATTGGGCTTATAGTGGAATGGGGCTCGCCTATAAAAACATTGATGCCAGTTATACCGCCAGTTTTAGGGATGGTGTAATTAGTGGTGTACCCACAACTGCATTTGAAAGTGGGGATGAATTGTATTTAACTAAGGCGGGAGATCCATCTACTGATCCCTGTGCTGCTTCATTTAACAATTTAACTGCTACAAAATTGTGGGTTTTTGATACGGATAAAGATAATGATACAAGGGC
Organism: Ferruginibacter sp.; assembly: GCA_040002495.1. Classification (GTDB taxonomy): domain Bacteria; phylum Bacteroidota; class Bacteroidia; order Chitinophagales; family Chitinophagaceae; genus Ferruginibacter. The sequence goes on along the minus strand of JBDUEK010000097.1, from coordinate 10,122 downwards.
GCTTACCAATGAAGCACCAAAATTTGTTTTTATGGATGAAAAGGGAAGGTTGTACTCCAGGATCAATGTAGAGTTTCGAATTATCAGAAGTGGAAAAAGAAATATGCTGGATGCAAAAGTGGCAAATGTTGTAAGTATGAGCAGTCCTGTTGTGGTAATAAATCCTACAGAACCCGAAGAGGACCAGGTAAGGAAACTTAAAATTGATAATACGGATAATATCAATAAAAAAGTAGTAAATGTTTCGGCAATAGAATATAAAGAAAAATGGCAAACAGATAATGATGTGTTTAAAAGATATAGGCTTGTACATGATGCACAAAACTGCACGGATGTAGAAGTGGAAGATTGCACCGGATATTTGGAGAAGCAAATTAATCCTTATGTGAAAGGCCTTATTGGCAATTTTAAACCTTGTCAAAATTTCGTTTTTTATGACAAACGAGTAGAGAGCGATCCGTTACAACCAACCAACCTCTCCAAGAATGGATTTCTGGAAAATTTTAAACTGTATTGGGATTTTAACAGCGCAAATAATTTAATACCCGACTTCACAAATACAATACAGTGGGTAACAAGCAGTAATGTAACCAAGTTCAATGCCAGGGGCCTTGAACTGGAAACAAAGGATGCCCTTGATATTTACACTGCCGCTCAGTATGGATTCAATAAAACAGTGCCAGTAGCCATTGCAAATAATAGCAGATCGAGTGAAATGCTTAATGATGGATTTGAAGATTTTAATTATGATGAAGGGCTTAATGAAACTACTAGTGGCCTTCGATGTTATAAAAGTCAAAGTGGTATAACTGAAGCTTTTGAAAATAATATTGTTGAAGCGACTTCTTTTAACTTTGCTGCACATACTGGAAAGAAAGTATTGAAATTGAATAATGGAGCGGTACCACTTGAGAAAAGTTTTTCCGTTACCAATCAAATATTTGACGATTATAGTTTGACAATTGATAGCAAAACTGTAAAATCTTTAGTTGATCCTGGAATAAACACTGCGAATTTTCTAAGCAACCCAGCTAACGGGGGGTTTAATATAGTACATACAAATAATGGAGGTTTTCGAATACTTACAAATATTGGATATAATTATGATGCCCCTTCAAATTCTTATTCAAATTCGTTTTCTTATGAAGTGACTCACTACTTTGAAATAGTTCAAAAAGGAATTTACACTTTGAGTCTTGAAACTTTAAATGATGTTGCAACAAGTGATCCTCAATTAGTTTCTGCTTATAGCGCAATTAATGATTTAAATGGCAATTATATTGGGAGTCTAGCATCTAATCAATTCGGAGGTGATGTAAAACAAATTTGTTTGAATCCTGGTATTTATAAAGTTAATAGCGGGCTTTATTCAACCTTCAATAGCGGACCTATATCAATTGGGAGCAGTGGAGGTTCAATTGATCACATCTTCACGATTTCCATAAATTCTACTTCGTATAAGAGTGTTACTTCGGTAAATAACTGTGTTTACAAAGTACCAGTCTATGGCACCGAATCTATGTTCAATTCCAATTATTTGCCTTCGCCAAATAAAAAAATGCTTTTCACATCATGGGTTAAAAGAGATTGCATAGCGCCATGTAACCAGGGAATTTATATGGAAAACAAAGTTGAATTAGATTTTGGTAGTGGCCAATTGATGACTATGGAACCCCAAGGGCCAATAATAGAAGGATGGCAAAAAGTAGAAGGAGATTTTATAATTCCTGCTAATTCAAGCAGTTTGACAGTTCGAATTATAAATAACGGGACTACACCGAGCTATTGGGATGACATCCGCATCCACCCATACAACGCCAACATGAAAAGCTACGTGTATGATCCGATTAGTATGAGGCTAACAGCCGAACTGGATGCAAACAATTATGCAACGTTTTATGAGTATGACGAAGAAGGGACATTGATAAGAACCAAAGTTGAAACAAAAGAAGGTATAAAAACGCTGACCGAATCCCGTAGTGCAATACAGAAAACTGCCGTAATTAAATAAGTAAAATAATAACAACAAACAAACCGGTTATCTAATGAACCTAATAAAAATATGCTGTTTACTTTTAAAAAAGACACTCCCTTTTTTGTGTCATTTTGATTGTCCGGTCAGGTATAAAAAAATTATTGTAGCCTCGCTAATAACTGTTTTTTTTCATTTAAATGTATCTGCGCAAAACCGGGATTCAATTCAGTTGCTTCGGCAATTTATCAAGGTTAGTAATGCTTATCAGTGGTTGCCGCTACAGGTTTCGGCGGAGTACAAACAATACAATAATTTTTCGTACCTGCAGCACGATACCACTATATTAAATGGTGAATTCTTTGTAAAAAAAGATGGCCTTTATATAAAATTCGGTCAGTTGGAACAGATAGTGAATGACTCCATGGCGCTGGTAGTAATGGGGCAGATAAAACAAATGGTTTTGTCCGAAAATGATACTCCGATTGAAGTGTATTTAAAATCAAAAGTAAACAGGCCTTTAAAAGATACTTCACTGAATGCCGTATTTAAAATGTACTCCATTCAAAAAACGCATATTGGTAACCAGGATGAAATTGAACTGATGAATCGCAACACATTGTTTAATACAAATCTCCCTTTAGAGGTAATCAGACTTAGGTATGATCCTGATAAAGAGGTGCCGGAAAATGTTACCACAATTAAACGGCAATTGATAAAAGTGCTTACAGAAGATATTAAGGATTCTGCAACCTTGGCTTATTTATCAAATCCAGGTATTAAGCAGATAGAAATAAAAGGCAAAGGCACTTTTGTTATTAAAGAAGACATAGCAGAATATATTTTCAAACACATTACCCATGAGGATAAATTGACTTTACCGGTGGTTATCACAGACAGAATTAGCAAAAATGAGCAAGGGGAATTTATTCCTGTGAAAGCGTATGAGTCCTACTTTTTGTCCCAATAGCAAAAAAATAAAAATTTCTTTTAGCCGTAATAAGAAACCTAATCTATGGTAAGTAATACAATTTTTTTAACCCTGGTAAATACAAATGTCGTTATAAAACGGCTGCAGGCATTGGCGGGCAAATTAAACAAAGCGCCCTTTATTGCTTTGCTATGCCTGTTTGTAATGCATAATAATTGTATAGCAAATGGTAATGATGGAGGCATACACGACAAGCAAGGTGGTATTCCACTTACAGGAATTGTAGATGTTACAAATTCGGGTGGGCCTAACAGTAGCAATGCCCTGGTAAAATTTGCTACTTCAGTTGCACAATATGTACCAGTTGCCAATGAACAGGCAAATACAGCAATTACTAATATTATTTCACTACAGCTACGGGAAGAGGCTAGAATTTATATTCAGCAGGATTTTTCGGTTACCATTAATGTTGCAATAAGTTACGGCCCTTCGGCCGGCAATGTCATTACAATTAATCAACCCTTAACGATAGACTATAAAAAAGATGCCGGTACAACCTATAAATCCAAAGATTATTATGTTTTAAAAGATGCCAAATATGTAAGCATACAGGTAACAAACGATATAGTTAGCACACCTCAAAATATATTTGCAAATGGCACCCATTTAGAAGACGTGCTGATGCTGACGAATGAAATGGCGATCACCAGGTATTTGAATTTTGATGCTGCCAATTCAACCATAAATTTTAACCCCGGCCCTGTTTTTAAGGAAGATGAATTAGGGGTTAGCTGGCAAAGCAACCCCAGCGCCGGAAATAATGGCTTTCAACTTGAATGGCTATGGGTTGAAGATGAGTTGGCCCAATCCGGGATTTCTGATGCTTTATTGTTTGGCAACAACAGCACCCGTATTGATTTGCCCTACAATAAATTTAATTATGATATTCCGCTTTTCTATGATGGCAATGGTAAACTTTATTACAGGATCAGGGCTGTTAGCTACGGATCAGACGGAACAAGGCAGGATGGTAACTGGACTTCAATATCGTTTCAGCCGCCGCCATCTGCAGTGGATAACAATTTCAACGGGCATCAACCAAATTTAAACTGGCAGGTAACTACAAGTTTTGCAGAAGAGGGTAAACGAAAAACGGTTGTTCAATACTATGACGGTTCACTTCGTTCAAGGCAAACTGTTACCAAAGACAACTCAACCAACACTGTTGTAACGGCGGAAACATTTTACGATGGTGAAGGCCGTCCGGCTATTCAGATTCTTCCATCGCCCAGCATGGAAAGTGTCGTAAAGTACAGAGCCAATTTAAACATATTTAATGGACAATCATCAGACATGGAACCCGGTGAGGTTTTTGATTTAAAACCTTCCATATATTCGAGTACATTAACGGAACCTTTGCAGCTAACTACCGGGGGCACCGCCCAATATTACAGTTCATCAAATCCTGAAAAAAATATTGGATCCAATAAAAATATTCCGGATGCTGAATTATATCCATATACTGAAACGGTATATACACCGGATGCAACCGGCAGAATTCAGGCACAAGGTGGTGTAGGGTCCAATCACCAGATTAATACAGGTAAAGAAACAAAATACTATTATGGTCAACCAGCCCAGGTAGAATTAGATGCACTGTTTGGTACAGAAGTGGGCGATGCAACCCATTACTTTAAAAATATGGTTCGGGATGCCAACGGCCAGGTAAGTGTAAGTTATGTTGATATGCATGGGCGTACCATTGCTACCGCATTGGCCGGAGACTCACCGGGAAACCTTGTTCCGCTCACTCATCCTGCAGGACAAACACAGGTTCGCAATCTTATTAATAATACTACCAATATCGTTAAAGCAAATACCATAGAGTCCGTAAACACTATTTTGGTCTCGGCTCCTACGATGTATAATTTTGAGTACCAGTTAACGCCGGAAGCATTGCAATTAGATAATTGCGCAAATGCAAGTCCGGCGTCTCTCTGTTATGAATGCCGTTATGATCTTGAAATTTCAATTACAGACGAATCAGGGAATACACCAACAATTATCAGGAAGTTTAGTAATATCGGAGTAACTACAGATGATTGTAATGCCGTACCTAATAATTTTTCAGTATTATCTACCGGCGCAGCAAGTCAAATCAATACGGTAAATGACATCACCTTCCAGGAACTTTTGGAAATTGGATCTTATTCCGTAAGAAAAACGCTTACTGTAAATGAGCAATCGCTGGAGGCTTACAAAGCATTGTATCTGACAAAAGCAATGTGTAAAACAGAACAGGAATTATATGATTCTGTTTACAACGTCATGGCTGCATCTTCGGCTTGTGCTGTGCCAGTAGTAGTCACCTGCACAACCTGCCTGGCGGGTCTTGGTACCGAAGCAGATTTTAAAGACGCTTCTCTTCAAAGCCTTGGTATTACAGAACAGAATGCTTCGCAGGAAATGTTGGACCAGATAATTGCCGATTACAACAGCAATAAGGCAAGTTGCCTCTTGTTGTGTGATAATAAATCGCACGAATTGGAAACTATCCGGCAAATGATGTTGGATGATATGGCACCCTACACCGGCCAATATTCGCAGGAAACAGCACCTGCAACCAGCTCTCATACCATGTTCGATAAGTACAATGTTCTGCCTGCATCGCCGGTTTCAATTAACAATCATCCGGAATATGCCCGACTGGTTTTTGCTGAAAATAATATACAAAATACGCCCAACGGCAGCAACTGTTACGACTGGATCAATAATTTTAGCAATGCCGGCTACAATGACGCGTTAATTCCTTCTAACGGATATCTTGATCCGCTAACAAATGACCCTTTTTGGACAGTGGCTCCAGGTATGAAAACCCGGATGATTAATACCATTGCAAATTATGGAGGCTCAAATACAAGTATGTGGCAAATTGCGTTTGGGGATGTTAAATGCAAAACCATTGGAGATGATGCACAAAGAGCAGATTGTTATACCAAAATGCCAACCACCAGCAATGGCTTTAATACAATTTCTCCTGCATTTACTGCTGCTGAGAGGGACCAGGTATGGGACATTTTCAAAGGTTTGTACACAGCGCAAAGAATATTATTGGTAAATGAATTTATTGCTACAGCAATTCCTTTGCCCCCAGGTGATGAAACAGATTTGATTGACCAGGGTTACCGAATCTGGTTTCCACGGGATGACCAGCAAGTGGCAGCCCAGATTGCGGTACAAAATAATGAAACACCTTTTTGGGCAACAGGAACTCAACCGTACACAACAAATTCTGTTACATTGCCGCAAAATGCTGCATCACCATATGACAGCCGTTGTGGTAGTTATATTAATATGTGGAAAGACAGGTTGCTTGAATGCCCGGAATTTACAGGAAGAAGCGATGCGGATGATATTGTAACAGAAATTACCAATGCAATGCAGGTAGTTTGCGTTAATGGTAGTGATGAAAGTAACCCTTACGGATCATCAACCGTTAGCCCCGGAACATCGCCGTCCTTTACCGACAGAAGTTTTGAAGATGTAATTATCAGGGTATTTAAGGCGCATAATATCATTGGCCAGGATGGAAAATATACTGAGAATTATTGTAATCCTTTTGTAATTGATTGGCCAAAGCCTTATGGCCAGTCACCTAAGTTATTTGATGGTGAAGTAACCGGCATGATAGACAGTTGTGGTTGCGATAAATTTAGTAAACTTCAATCAGAAGCATTAAGCCAGAATTATGATCCTGCTTCCTACACATCATTTAATGATTTTTTAAAAAATGTTTACGAGGATAGCGTAACCATTACAATTTTTGAAGGATTGCAACATTGCCAGGCACCTGCGGGTTGCTCAAATTGTGATGAACTGCAAAATGTTATTCAGGGATATTACGCCAGCAACCCGGTTTCCTCAACTGATAGTTGCGCAAATTATCCAACCTTATTATCCAGCAACAGCCGCATCAACAATACGCCTGCCAAATACGAAGCCAGTGTTTCAATCGAATTTTTGCCCGGTTTCGAAACCGGCGTGAACGATGATTTTGTTACCGATATTCACGATTGTGTTTTTGCAGGCGATTGCCAGGCACAGTTTACCCAGTATTTTAATATCTATTTTGGTTATACACCTGCTTACACCTGGCAGCAAATTAATACCCTGTACATAAATAGTGGCCTACCCGTACCTGATATTTGTGACACCAATAAATTAAGTTGTACAAAGTTGCGACAGCTTGAGTGTTTATTCCGGTCTCAGAGTACTGCAAGTCAAATTGCTTCCCGTAGCAGCGTGGACTGTAGAACAGATTTTACTGCGTTTTTCAATGCCTATTTTCACAACACACTTAATTATAGCTGGCAGAATATTGTAGATGTTTACAGCAGGTATTCCTGCGATAACAACCTGGAATATAATATTTGTGACGATAATGGCATTGTACCTGGTGGCTGTGGTGCTACCGTATTTCAGCCAATTGTGCTACCACATGTAGAGCCGCTGCCGGATATTTTGAAATGTGGATCAGTAAATGTCAATCATTGCCTGAGCTGTGCTGCATTGAGTAACTATTTGATTGAATTTAAGCTTGCTTTCGGCAATATGCAGCCAGTTTTTACAGGCATAAATGAATTAACCGGCACCGAGGTAGAAATAAATAAAAGTTTTGCCCGTTTCTTAAATTATCGTACCGGCTTTCAGTTTACCTGGATGGATTATGCCAAAGCTGCCGATTCAACAGGTTGTAACCTGGATAATTATCAGAATAACAGTGCTGCAACACAGGACGTAATTTGTGGTTCAGCCAAGCCATTAAATGATGCTTCAGCATACACCCCACCTGGCCCTTGTGATAAAATAGAAGAGCAGGCAACCGCCATTGCGAAAAGTATTTATACAATAAGGCAGCAATACCTGCTGGATGAAATGGAGAAGGCTTATAGCCAAAAATGCCTTGGTGCAAAAGACAATGAGAAATTTACGGTTACTTATGTCAACACTGAGTATCACTATACCTTGTACTATTATGATATGGCTGGCAACTTGTTAAAAACGGTTGCACCCGCCGGTGTACATCCGGTTAATAATACTAACCTTTCGTTTTCTGTATATTCTGGCAGCACAGGTACAGTTTCTACCATGACGGGTGCAGACTTTCACACCCTGGTAAATGCATCCCGCCAAAGTAATTATGATGATCAGTATGTGCCGGTGCACCAGTTTAAAACCAATTACCGCTACAATAGCCTTAACCAGGTAGTAACACAAAATACACCCGATGCCAATACCAGTAATTTTTGGTACGACAACCTGGGCAGACTGGTGGTAAGCCAGAATGCCAAACAACTGGCAGAAGGAAAATACAGTTATTCCTTGTACGACGACTTGGGCCGCATAAAGGAAGTAGGCCAGAAACCACAAACCACTGCAATAACGCAGGCTATATCACAAAACAAGACCGATTTAAAAGACTGGATTTATAATAATATCAATAACAAAGAACAGGTAACCCGTACCACTTACGATATACAATCGCCTATCGTAAACCCGCCACCGGCAACAGCGGAAATAGATCAGCAAAATTTACGCAACAGGGTAAGTTTTACACAGTATTTCGACAATGACCCTGATAATGGAAGCGAAGTGGTAAACCCGGGTGACGCTAACAACATAGATTACGCATCTGCAACCTATTACAGCTATGATGTACATGGCAATGTGGACGTGCTGCTGCAGGATTACAAAGGCCTGCCTGCGATGTACGTTGCCAATGACCCGGCAAAGCCCAACAGGTTTAAGAAAATAACTTACGGCTATGACCTCATAAGCGGAAAGGTAAATGATGTAATGTACCAGCCCGGTATGGCAGATGCATTTTATCATCATTACGACTACGATGCCGAAAACCGGCTGATAGCGGTAAAAACCAGCCGGGACCAGATAGTATGGGAAAAAGATGCAGGCTATGAATACTATAAACACGGACCGCTGGCACGTACCATACTGGGCGATCAGCAGGTGCAGGGCATTGACTATGCCTACACCTTGCATGGCTGGCTGAAGGGTATTAACAGTACCAGCCTGAATACCCAAAATGATATTGGCCAGGACGGCGCCATGGGCTCGCCGGTGGCCAAAGATGTGTTTGGTTTTGCGCTACACTATTACGATGATGGCAACAACGCACTGGATTATACACCCATTGGAGGCACTGCGTTAAACAGCTTTGCAAAGCCAGCTTCTTCTATCGGATTTGCGGCCACCTCCTTATTTAATGGCAATATTGCGGGCATAACCATTAACAATGGCGGGCTTGCAAAAGGGCCTGCCGCAACTACCAATGCAGCGCCACTGTTTTACCATTACCGCTACGATCAGTTGAACCGCATTGTAAGCATGCAGCCTTATAAAAACATAGATATTGCAAACAATACATGGCCTGCGGGTACCACCACTGCTATAACCGATTATGCAGAAAACATCAGTTACGACCCCAATGGAAATATTGTAAACTATACCCGCAATGGTGCAAATGGACTTACACCACCGGCCGGGTACACCGGTGGCCAGGCAATGGACCAGATGCACTACAAATATTATTACTACGATGCAGTTGGCAACAGGCAAACTTATACCCCTGGTGCCGGTACACCCACAGGCGTAAACCTTACCAACCAGTTGGCAGCCGTAAATGACGATGTTGCTGGTGATAAATATGCGGAGGATATAGACAACCAAACCGATGCGGATAACTATACCTATGATGCAATAGGTAATTTAACCGGTGATAAGCAGGAAGGCATAACAAATATAGAGTGGACGGTTTATGGTAAAATAAAACAAATAACAAAGGTAAAAAACCAGATAACCAGTTTTATCAGTTATACCTATGATGCCAGCTGCAACAGGATAAGCAAAACCGCCAGCGGCATTACCACTATATATGTAAGAGACGCCAGTGGTAACGTAATGAGTGTGTATGAGCAGGGCAATACCAATGTAAACAGTGGTAATATTACCCAAAGCGAAGTGCATTTGTATGGTAGCAGCAGGTTAGGGATATATAATGTAAAACTGGATGCCACCACACTGGCTCAAAATACAACAGGTTTGTATAACTTTGAACGAGGCAAAAAGTTCTTTGAGCTATCCAATCATTTAGGTAATGTTTTGGTAACTGTGTCGGATAAGAAGATTGGGGTGGATGGTA
>JBDUEK010000096.1:0-22111 GCA_040002495.1 Ferruginibacter sp. | reverse complement strand
ATAATTCTAATCCAGTCAGGTTGCTTGTAAACGCACTGGATTTATATAAGAATTTCATATGGCAAGCAATCGTTAAAGTCGCCCCTATTCTTAGGGGCGTCTACTTTTATAGAATATCCCGTTAAAGGATGTGTTTGATTAATAATTTTCAATATTTTTACAAATTATTAAAGAATTATTTGGAGAATTGGAATTCTGTCCTAATTTTGCGAAGCGTATGACAACACAAACAACTTACACCCGATTTTATTTTAGTTTCTATTTTAGAAATAGAGCGGGAGTCTATTGTTAGTCATTTAAAAACAAATTAAACACATTAACATAAAAAGAATCCCGGCTTAATAGTCGGGATTTTTTTATAGCCGTGCTTTAAGAACAATGATGCGCCATTATAAAAAAATAAAAGTTATTAATGAGTTCCACAACCAGCCAAATTGCAGTAGCTGCTAATAGTAAGGCCGAAAATGTAGCCGCTGTAAAAGTTGCTATACAAGGTTTTGAAGGAAGTTTTCACCAGGAAGCTGCCCGGCAATTTTATGGGAAAGATGTAGAAGTTATTTGCTGTTCAACTTTTAGAGAGGTAGTAAAAATTGCCGGCATAAAAAAGGAAAGTAATGGTGGCATTATGGCAATTGAAAACTCAATAGCCGGAAGCATTTTGCCAAATTATAATTTGCTGCAAAAAAGTAATCTTTCTATTAAAGGAGAAGTTTACCTGCACATTAAACAAAACCTGCTGGTAAATCCGGGGGTGAAGTTGGAAGATATACGTGAAGTACACTCTCACCCGATGGCGATATTGCAATGTTTTGGATTTTTAGATAAGTATAATTGGAAACTGGTAGAAACAGAAGATACAGCCTTAAGTGCAAAGCATATTCACCAACATCATAGTAAACATATAGCAGCTATTGCAAGTAAACTTGCTGCTGATATATACCAGCTAAATGTAATTGAGCCCAATATACATACCCTTAAAAATAATTATACCCGTTTCCTGGTATTGGAAAGAGAGGAAACTGCACAGGAAATTGAAGGTGCCAACAAAGCATCCATTAATTTTCATACAGATCATTCAAAGGGTAGCCTCGCTAAGGTATTGACAAGAATTGCAGATGCCGGAATTAACCTGAGCAAGTTGCAGTCTTTTCCTATACCGGGTAGCGATTGGCGTTATTCATTTCATGCCGATATGGAATTTGAATCCAGGGCACAATTTGATAAAATGCTTAAGTTGATAGGCCCGTTAACAGAAGAATTAAAAGTGTACGGTATTTATAAAAAGGGAATACCCGTTTAATAAAAATTGATTTGAATTTGAGTTATTTAATGAACTTGTTATATTAATAATTTAATGATCGTTTGTATGAGTAGTGCAAATATTTTGAAAGAATCAGAATCAACAGTTGAACAGTCGCAGGTTATAGCACCAGCTACTTCAAAGCGGTTGGAAGGAATCGGTGAATACTATTTTTCTCAGAAATTAAGAGAGATTGATGATTTGAATAAGGCCGGTAAAAGTGTAATCAATCTTGGTATTGGAAGCCCCGATTTACCTCCACATCCGGATGTAATTAAAGTGTTGCAAGAAGAAGCCATAAAACCGAATCAACACGCTTATCAGAGTTATAAAGGCAGCCCTGTATTGCGAAATGCAATTGCTGCATGGTATAAAAAATGGTACGATGTGGAATTAGATGCAGCTACAGAAATACTGCCACTTATCGGTAGCAAAGAAGGTATCATGCATATCTGTATGACTTATATTAATGAAGGTGATTCAGTACTGATTCCTAACCCTGGTTATCCAACATACAGAAGTGCAGCAAAAATTGCCGGTGCAGAATTATTGGAATATACTTTGACCAAAGAAAATAATTGGTTCCCGGATTTTGAGGCAATTGAAAAAAATGATTTGCAAAATGTAAAAATCATGTTTGTAAATTATCCGCAGATGCCAACCGGGCAATTGCCTACTGAAGCTATGTTTGAGGAGCTGGTGGCATTTGCAAAAAAGCACCAGATACTCCTTGTACACGATAATCCATATAGTTTCATTTTAAATGATGAGCCGTTTAGCTTATTAAAAATAAAAGGGGCAAAAGATGTAGCCATCGAATTAAATTCTTTAAGTAAATCGCATAATATGGCGGGCTGGAGAATTGGTATGCTGGTAGGAGCTGCGGACAGAATAAATGAAGTGCTCCGGTTTAAAAGTAATATGGATAGCGGTATGTTTTTACCACTGCAATTGGCAGCAGCTAAGGCTCTGGAATTGGAAAAAGATTTTCATGACGAAGTAAATAATATTTATAAATCAAGAAGAAAAAAAGTATTTGAATTACTCGATTTGTTGAATTGTGTATATGATGACAGGCAGGCCGGCATGTTTGTTTGGGCAGATATTCCTGGCACTGAGAAAGATGGTTACGCATTAAGCGACCGGGTTTTGTATCATTCAAATGTATTCATTACGCCAGGTGGCATTTTTGGAAGCGCAGGTAGCAATTACATAAGAGTAAGCCTGTGTTGCACAGCTGAAAAAATTGATGAAGCAATCGAAAGAATTAAAGCAACAATGGTATCATAATTCAATTGAAATAAGCAGATATAAACCAACATGGAATTCAGGGAGTCAAAAAATAGTGAGGGAGATTTAAAGGAATCTCCGGCTTCAAATACTTCGCCATTTACAAATGGAGAAAACGCAGGTATGGAAGGAGCTGTACTTACAATTGTGGGTGTTGGGCTTATTAGTGGATCCTTTGCATTGGCAATGCGTGACAAAGGTTTTGCAAAAAGAATTATTGGAGTTGGCAGATCGGAAAAGGGATTGCAAAAGGCAATAGAATTGGGCATAATAGATGAATCTATGCCTTTGGAAGAAGCCGTAAAGCAAAGTGATTTTATTTATGTTGCAATACCGGTAGATGTAACCGTAACGGTTATGGAACAAATCATGAACATCATAACTGATAAGCAAATTGTGGTAGATGCAGGGTCTACAAAATATGTGTTGTGTGATGCACTGGCAAAGCATCCGATGCGCAAGCAATTCGTTGCTTCTCATCCAATGTGGGGTACTGAATATAGTGGCCCGGAAGCAGCAGTAAGAGGCGCATTTGCAGACAGGGCATGTGTAATTTGCGAAAAGGCAAGTAGTGATCCGGATGCAGTAAAAATTGTTGAAAATATTTATCGGTCACTTGGTATGCACATAGTCTATATGGACGGTTATAGTCATGATATTCATGCTGCTTATATCAGCCATATATCTCATATCACTTCATTTGCATTGGCAAATACGGTGTTGGAAAAAGAGAAAGAAGAAGATGCCATTTTTGAATTGGCAGGCGGTGGTTTTGAAAGCACTGTAAGGCTGGCTAAAAGTAGTCCTGCCATGTGGGCACCCATTTTTATGCAGAACAGGGAAAATATTTTGGATGTGTTAAATGAACATATTTCACAGCTACGTAAATTCAAGGCAAGCCTCGAAAAAGAGAACCTGCCTTATCTTACTGAGCTAATTGAAAATGCCAATAAAATAAGGAGAATTATTAAATAGAAGTATGATTTTCAGAAAGGCAATTATACAGGATATACCGCAGATACAACGTGTAAGAAATATTGTAAAGGAGAATCAATTATCAGATCCTGCACTGGTACCAGATAGTGATTGTGAAATTTTTATGACGGTTCGGGGAAAAGGGTGGGTATGCGAATTGAATAATTTAATAGTAGGCTTTTCTATTGCAGATTTAAAAGAAAATAATATCTGGGCATTGTTTGTAGACCCGGATTATGAGGGTAAAGGGATCGGCAGAAAATTACACGACATTATGCGCGGCTGGTATTTTAGCCAAACCAATTCAACAGTATGGTTGGGGACTGCACCCGAAACCAGGGCAGCCGTTTTTTATTCAAAAGCAGGATGGGATCGCATAGGAATGCATGGGCAGAATAAATTGAAATTTGAAATGACTTATAACAATTGGAAACAACTAAACATTAATAAACTCATCTCTGAATAAAGCGCTTTTTTAGAGAAGAAATAAAACAACTATTTTTACAATGCAAACAGAAACTAAGATCATGAAAAATATAATGCAGGACGCATGGAACAAGCGTCCATTAATTATTAGTGGCCCATGTAGTGCCGAAACCGAAGAACAGGTACTGGAAACCTGTACACGCCTTGCAAAAACAGGTAAAGTAGATATGTTGCGTGCGGGTATTTGGAAGCCGCGTACCAAACCTGGCCTCTTCGAAGGCATTGGTACCAAAGGATTACCCTGGTTGCTACAAGCAAAAAAGATTACCGGTTTGCCAACAACCGTTGAAGTTGCTACAGCTAAACATGTGCAGGACGCATTGCAATTTGATGTAGATATGTTATGGATCGGAGCCAGAACAACAGTAAACCCATTTAGTGTTCAGGAGGTAGCGGATGCGCTGAAAGGGGTAGATATTCCGGTGCTTATTAAAAACCCGATTAACCCTGATTTGGAACTGTGGACTGGTGCCATTGAAAGAATTCAAAAGGCTGGTATCAAACAAGTAGGCATGATCCATCGTGGATTTTCTAACTATGGTAATACCGAATTCAGAAATGCACCGATGTGGCATTTGCCAATTGAAATGAAACGCAGGTTCCCTGAAATGAAATTGATTTGTGACCCTTCTCATATTTGTGGTAACCGTCACATGCTGCAGACGATTGCGCAAAAAAGTATCGATCTTGATTTTGATGGAGTAATGATTGAAAGTCATATTGATCCGGATAATGCATGGAGCGATGCCAAACAACAAATTACACCTGAGCGTTTGTCTGAATTATTAGAGGGCTTAATCTGGCGTTCAGAAAATACCGACAAGCAAGAATTTATTAATGCATTGGCAACACTGAGAGAACAAATCAATCATGTTGATGATGAATTGTTAACGCTGATTAGCCAACGCATGAAAATTGCCGATAAAATTGGTGAATACAAGCGTGCAAATAATATCACTATTTTACAAACAAACCGTTGGAATGATATTTTACAAAAAGCATTTAAAAAGGGAGAGACACTTGGCTTAAGTCAGGACTTCATCACAAAATATTTTGATGCAGTGCATCTTGAAAGTATCAATCATCAAAATAAAGTGATGAATAGTTAATTCAGTTGTTTCCTTTTTTTTAATTAAAAATGACGCCAATATCTCATTGGGAATATTAAATAATGAAAGTAGCAGAGCACCTTTTTCCGGGAAAAAAAGTTTCTTATTATTTTGATACAGACTTTAGTTACCTGGAACAAATTGTAGCGAAGGAGCATACAATATTAATTACGGATGAAAATATTTACAAAGCTTACCAGGCAAAATTTGAAGGGTGGAAATTAATTGTAATTCAAGCCGGGGAGGAATTTAAACAGCAAGCTGCAGTTGATAAAATAATTGCGGAGTTAATTTCAAAAGAAGCCGATCGCAATACAACATTGGTTGGTATTGGTGGTGGAGTAGTTACAGATATTACCGGTTATGCAGCAAGTGTATATATGCGGGGCATTAGTTTTGGATTTGTGCCCACCACAATTTTATCAATGGTAGATGCATCTATCGGTGGAAAAAATGGAGTTGATGTAGGCATTTATAAAAACCTGGTGGGTTGCATCAATCAGCCGCATTTTTTATTGCTTGATTATAGTTTTCTTGAAGCATTACCGCAGGCACAGTGGGTAAATGGCTTTGCTGAAATCATAAAGCATGCATGTATAAAAGATGCCGGTCTTTTTGATATGCTGGAAAAAGAATCATTGGAGAATTTTAGAACTGACAGAGCAAAACTGGCAGCGCTGGTTGAAAAAAATGTTTCCTTAAAAACCACCGTAGTAATTGCAGATGAATTTGAAAAAGGCGATAGGAAGTTGTTGAATTTCGGGCATACACTTGGCCATGCAATTGAAAATGTTTACCAGTTACCTCATGGACACGCTGTGAGTATTGGTATTGCTGCAGCCTGTACGATATCCGAAGAAATCAATGATTTTCCATCGATTGAAAAAGCCAGGGTTATCAACTTACTTAAGCAATATCATTTACCCGTTAGCATTCAATTTGATCGCCAGAAAGTATTTGAGTTATTAAAACTCGACAAAAAAAGAGTGAGGAATGAAATCAGTTTTATCCTGCTCAATCATATCGGCGACTCAGTTATGAAATCCATTCCGATAGGTCAGTTGGAAGATCTTATCAATCAAAGTTTATAAGCGCTTAATAGCATTTTAGAAAAAGTTATGACAGTTAGTGTACATCCATCCGGAGTTTCAGGAACCATTGTTTCACCCACTTCAAAAAGTTCTATGCAACGAGCTTGCGCAGCAGCTTTATTGTTTGATGGTGAAACAACTATATTAAATCCGGGAAAAAGTAATGACGACCTTGCAGGTTTAACTGTAATACAAAGTCTTGGTGCAACTATTATTGATAAAACTGCCGATAGCATCATAATCAAAGGGAACGATTTAAATGTTCCTCAAAATAATGAAGCAGAAAAAGGCGCAATCAATTGCGGTGAAAGTGGTTTAGGAATCCGAATGTTTGCACCTATTGCTGCATTGAGCAAAAAGGAAATTATCATCAATGGAACAGGAAGCTTGTTAACAAGGCCAATGAATTTCTTTGATGAAATTTTTCCGAAACTGGGGATAACAATACAGTCAAATAATGGTAAACTACCAATTAAAATACAAGGGCCTTTGCAGGCAAAAAATATTACTATTGATGGATCGCTAAGCTCGCAGTTTTTAACGGGTATGTTAATGGCATTTGGCAAGGCTGCAACTGAGCCGGTAACCATCACTGTTACCAATTTGAAAAGTAAACCTTATATAGATCTTACTTTACAGGTGATGAAGCATTTTGGTTGGGAAGTTGAAAATGACCAACACGAACGTTTCACAATAAAGCCGGCTAAACTTCAAAGCGAAAACTCAGCCAACGATAATAAAATTACCTACACAGTAGAAGGTGATTGGAGTGGGGGAGCGTTCTTATTAGTGGCAGGTGCAGTTGCAGGAAATATAACTGTTAAAGGGTTAGATGTTTTTTCTACCCAGGCAGACAAGGCGATTCTACAGGCAATTATGGACAGCGGCTGCAACATTTCAATTGAAGAAAAGCAAATTCATGTGGCTGCTTCTCCATCCGGTGCAGCAGGTAAGGCATTCCATTTTGATGCAACAGATTGCCCGGATCTTTTTCCGCCACTTGTTGCATTGGCCGCCTATTGTGATGGCACTACAGTAATTGAAGGTGTAAGTCGTTTGGCACACAAAGAAAGTAACAGGGGGCTAACCTTGCAGGAAGAGTTTGGTAAGATGGGTATTGAAATAACGTTGCAGGATGATTTGATGTTGGTGAAAGGAGGAGGTGGATTAAGAGGTGCAAATGTACATTCACATCATGACCATCGTATCGCCATGGCTTGTGCTGTTGCGGCTTTAAAAGCCGAAGGAATTACTACAATTGAAGAGGCCGATGCCATCAATAAATCCTACCCGGATTTTTATGAGCATCTTAAAAAGTTGGGAGCGCAGGTCAACCAGTCTGAGCCACATTCAATTTAGTATTGAAAGAATTCAAATCATTATAAAATAAAACTTCCCTTTGGGGATGAGGGCATATTATGAACAGTTTTGGTCGCATATTCAGGGTTAGTATTTTTGGTGAATCACACGGCCATTGTGTGGGTATAAATATTGATGGTTGTCCGGCCGGACTTGCATTATCTGTAGAAGATTTTAATACAGATATTGAAAGAAGAAAAGCAGGTGCTAAAGGGACTACGCCTCGTAAGGAAGATGATATTCCCCGTATTATGAACGGTGTGTTTAATGGAAAAACAACGGGGGCACCTATTACTATTTTGTTTGATAATAATAATACCCGCAGTACTGATTATGAAAAGCAACGTGCCGTGCCAAGACCGGGGCATGCTGACTTTGTTGCTACGAAAAAATTTGGTGGTTTTGAAGATTTCAGAGGCGGCGGACATTTTAGCGGAAGACTTACCGTATGCCTGGTTGCAGCAGGAGTAGTTGCAAAAAAATTATTGAATCAAATTGAAGTTGCCGCAACTATCCTTGAAATAGGCGGTGAAACTGATACAGAGAAAGGATTGCAAAAGGCAATTGATGCTAAAGATACCATTGGTGGAATTGTTGAGTGTACCGTAAAGGGATTACCAGTTGGAATCGGCGAACCATTTTTTGATTCAGTTGAATCTGCTATCAGTCACGCTGTATTTGCAATACCTGCAGTTAGAGGAATTGAATTTGGAACAGGTTTCGCTGCGGCAAGAATGTTTGGTAGCGAACACAATGATGCCATCGAAAACATGGATGGGAAAACTACCACCAATCATGGCGGAGGTGTAGTTGGCGGTATAACAAACAGCAATGAGTTGGTTTTTCGCATTGCAATAAAACCTACTTCTTCAACTCCAAAAATTCAAAAAACATTGAATGTTGAAACCGGGGAGATAGAAGATTTTTCTGTAAAGGGAAGACACGATCTATGTATTGCTCTAAGGGTACCGGTAGTGTTGGAAGCAGTCACGGCTTTTGTACTGGCCGACCTGATGATGCTTGAACAACAAATAAAAAGAGTCATCAATTAACTGATAAGAATGCATCAACACATTGTAAATGCCTCATTGCAAATTATACCTGTTGTTCAGGACAGGCATCCATACGAGTGGGTTGATGAAGCAATTGCAATTATACAATCATCTTCCGTAAAATATGAAGTAGGTGCTTTTGATACTGTATTGGAAGGTACTTACGAGGAAGTAATGAAAGTATTACATGATGTAAATAATTACCTGCAGGAAAAAGGTTGTGTAGAATGGATTGTAAACTTTCAACTACAAATAAGAAGCCAGGGAGATATTACAGGAGATGAAAAAACGGCCAAGTTTAAACAGTAAATTTCATCGGGTAATTTTTTTTAGATCACTAAACCCAAGATTCATTAGTTCATAATCTTTTGCATTCGGCAGCGCATAATGCCACCACTCAGTTTCCAGTGCTTTAAATCCATATTTTTCCATCACCGTTTTTAGTAACAGCCTGTTTTGCAATATTTCTGTCGAAAGATTTTTGAAAGAATGATGTGCAGTATCACTAAAATTATCAAAATCAGTTCCCATGTCCAGGGGCATTTTTGTTTTAAGATCAATAATTGTAACATCCACCGCAATACCCCGGTTATGGCCGCTTCCATATTTTGGATTGGCAGCATAACGGTCATCTTTAACAAGCTCCCACATTTTTTCTGTAATTGAATAAGGCCGGTAAGCATCAAATATTTTGATACCCAATCCTTTTTGATATAATTCACTTTGTATAGAATCAAGGGCCAACGCAGCATTGTTACGCAGGTAAGTCGTGGTTATAGTTGGGTACAGCTTAACACCCATGAAATTATTATTTGTTGCGTATCTTAAATCGAACGCAATACCATTGATCGTTTTTTTTAGATCAATCATTTTATTTCCGGGCTTATTTTTGATCGAATTATGATATTCCTTTTTAGTTAGTATTATATCTAATCCATATTGATTTAATACACTTGCCTGGGCCTTAACACCAAGGCTCTGAGTTAAAAAAAATAATATGCTTATTCCGTATATGTAAAAGCTATTTGCTATCTTGGTCATGTTTTTACCCTTGATAATTACCACTAAAAAGTTACACGCAGAAAGTTACAAATTTTTCTACCTCATATGTACCAGCAAAAAATCACTTCGCGTTTATTTCTATCATTTTTTCTATGTCTGTTTATTATTTCATGTAGTAATAATAGTAACGAAGCAAATAAAGAGAAAGTGATTGATCCAGATGAAATGGACAAGCATACTGCTGAAAATATTGAAAAGGCATTAGAGTTTGCAGTGCTGAACAAAGGCAAAATAAATGACAGTGTTCGGTTACAATTTTCAATGCTGGTTAAGAATTTTTATAACAGCAATAAATTTATGCCCGTTTGGAGCCATAAAGAAAAATGGGAACCAATGGTTGATACAATAATCGGGTTTATTGAAGGTGCAGAGAAGTTTGGGTTATTTCCCAGGGACTATCAATTAAAAAATATTAAGTTGGTTAAAAATGAACTTGATGGCGATTCTATAAAACGGATGGATGCTCAAAACTGGACTCGTGCCGATCTTTTATTAACCGATGGATTTATGCACATCATAAAGGATATTAAAAAGGGCAGGATAGGATTGGATTCTACTTTTTTAAAAAAAACTAATCCACCACTAACAGAAGATTTCTATTTTTCTACCTTAAAAGCATTTGTTCAAAAAAATAATTTTTCAGCATTGGTAGATTCACTTGAACCTCCTCACAAAGGGTACAGGGAATTGAAAATGAGCCTGGCAAACTTCCTGGATAGTATGGACAGGCAAGTATATACTTATGTGAAATATTCCGGCAAATTCATCAATTCAAAAGATTCTTTATTTTTTATAAAAACAATTCAAAAGCGTTTGAAAGAAAGCGGATGTGTTATAAATACAGACAAACTACCTGATTCACTTGGATTGAATACTGCCATTAAAAAATATCAGCAGCAAAAAAACATAAAAATAGATGGTAAAATTTCCACATCTCTGGTAAAGCTGATGAATAACAATGATGTGGAGCTTTTTAAAAGAATTGCACTTACACTTGATCGCTATAAACAAATGCCGGTGACAATGCCTGACAGGTATATTTGGGTAAATCTTCCGTCTTATTACATGCAGGTGTTTGACCATGATTCGGTTGCTCTGGAATCAAAAATCATATGTGGTAAGCCGGATACAAGGACACCCTTGCTGTATAGCGTAATATCCGATATGATTCTTTATCCTACATGGACTGTACCGAACAGTATCATCAAAAAACAGTACCTCCCAAAACTTAAAAGCAATCCTTATTACCTTTCCCGAATTGGATTGCACCTGGTTGATTCAAAAGGCGAAACCGTGGATCCGGGCACTGTTACCTGGGCTAAGTATACAACCGGAATTCCATATAAAGTAATGCAGGGTAGTGGAGATGACAATGCATTGGGAATTATGAAATTTAATTTCAGTAACCCATATAGTGTTTACCTGCACGATACCAATCAACGGTATCTTTTTAAAAATGGTTCCAGGGCGCTTAGTCATGGATGTGTAAGAGTGCAGCAGTGGGATAAGCTTGCCTTTTACATTGCACGTAATGATAGTATGAATTTAAAAGCGGGCGATAGTTTAAGGTATAATACAGATTCAATCAAAAACTGGCTGGCACTTAAAGAAAAAAGAAGAATCGGCGTTAAAAACGGCATTCCATTATTTATTGCTTATTTTAGTTGTGAGGCGAGGAACGGGAAGGTTCATTTTTTTGAAGATATCTACGGAGAAGACAAAATGCTGAGAGAAAAGTATTTTGCAGATAAATAAAATCACGATTATAACGATTGCATGAATACATGTTTGTCTACCGATAAGGGTTTTTCTAAAGCCGTTTGTTTTGTTACGTTATTTGTTGCATCATTAATTTTGTTTGTACCGGTAAACGCTCAAAGTAAAGGAACTGCATCCAGGGTAAAAGCAAAATCTGCGAAAACTAATAGTAAGAGAATTATCTACGGACAAGTAAGTTTCTACCACAATAAATTCCAGGGACGAAAAACATCTAGTGGAGAATTATTCAGCCAGGAAAAATTTACATGTGCCTGCAATATGTTACCGCTCGGCACTTGGGTAAAAGTCACCAATTTAAGGAATGGACGAAATGTTATTGTAAAAGTAAACGACAGGCTGCACCCAAAGATGAGACGGGTTGCCGACCTTTCAAAAATTGCTGCACGTAAACTAGGATATATTGGTGAAGGTACTACCAGGGTTAAACTGGAAGTAATAGGAAAAATCAAACCTAAATAAATACTAAAGCCTTACTGGCTTTACACTTTCAGGTAATATGATTTAAAATAATTTTATCAATTGCGTTGAAGCAGTTACATTTGTTGATTCAAGAAACCTAACTAACTTATGAAGAAAATAACACTCACATTATTGACACTTGGCTTCTTTTTCAATTCCTTTGCTCAGGATCAATATATAAAGACCCCTTCATTGGGAATTAACTTTTTTTACAATGATTTTAAAACAGCGGCAGATATCAGAAAAAATGGTCTCGCCAATGTTTTAAGGACAAAGGACTGGACCAAAACAAGTAGAATGGTTGCAGGGCTAGGCGTAAGCTATATTAAGGGTGTAAGCAACAATGTTGATTTTGCTTCTACACTCGGATTTTCATTTTTGCAATATCCGTTACCTGATAAACCGGCAATTACATCAAGCAAATTGCTGATCGATTTAACGGCCGTTGCTAATCTTAAATTAGTTTCAGACAAATATTATTTCTCTCCTTATCTAACCGCCGGTGTGGGTGCTTCCAAGTATGGAGGCTATTATGGTGCTTACATACCTGTAGGTGTGGGTTGGCAGATTAACATATTTGATGAAGCATTTATATTTGTGAACTCTCAGTATCGTATTCCGGTTACTACAGATAATGTAGCGTATCATTTGTATCACAGTATCGGATTTGCCGGCAATGTCGTGAAAAGAAAAGTAGTTGAACCGGCTCCATTGCCGCCTGCACCGGTTGTTGCTCCATCTGATAGAGATAATGATGGCGTGATTGATGACAATGATAAATGTCCGGATGTTGCTGGAGTTGCAGCTTTGCAAGGTTGTCCTGATAAGGACGGTGACGGTATTACTGATGCAGATGATAAATGTCCGGATGTTGCCGGCTTATCAAAATACAACGGTTGCCCTATTCCTGATACAGATGGCGATGGTATAAATGATGAAAATGATAAATGCCCGGATGTTGCTGGTGTAGCAAGATACCAGGGATGCCCGGTTCCGGATACCGACAAAGATGGTATTAATGATGAAGAAGATAAATGCCCGAACGAATTTGGTGTGGCAAGTAATTATGGATGCCCCGTTATTGAAGAAGTGATTATTCTAAAAGTGACTAAGGCTGCGGAAAAGATTTACTTCGCAACTGGTAGTGCAAAGTTGCTCTCAAAATCAAATGTTTCTTTGAATAGCGTTGCAGAAGTACTATCTGCAAATCCTACTTATAGAGTTGACATTGATGGCCATACAGACAACAGGGGTTCTGCAGAATTGAATCAAAAACTTTCAGAAGATAGAGCCAGTTCGGTGAAAGCCTATTTGGTAAGTAAAGGTATAGATGAAAGTCGCCTTGTTGCAACAGGGTATGGTTTGGATAAACCAATTGCAGATAACAAAACATCTGCTGGCCGTGCAAAAAACCGCAGGGTAGAGATGAGACTTAGAAACTATTAATATTTTTTAAAATATTTTCAAAATGCCTCCTGAAACAGGGGGCATTTTTTTTGATAGTCGTATATATTTCCCATTTCGAAAGGCTTAGTATTCTTCAAAAATGGCAGGCCATTCTTAATTTGTTATTTTTGCAGATTCGAATAAAATATTTTCATTAAAAATATCAGTGTGTTATTATGGCAAAGATTGGAATTAATATAGCTACCGGAAGTTTACAGAAAGAAGAAGTGATTGTGGGAATCGATTTGGGAACAACCAACAGCCTGGTATCAATTATACATCCCGGTACGAAACAGCCCATCGCATTAAAGGAACACAACAGCAGTTCACTGGTGCCTTCAGTTGTTTATTTTGATCCTTCCGGAAATATAGTTGTTGGTGAGGAAGCTAAAAGTAAATTGATCAGCGAACCACAGCATACTATTTTTTCTGCCAAGCGATTGATGGGGAAATCATACAATGATATTAAAGAAAATACTTCGTTTTTTTCATACAAGGTAATTGATGACAATACGGATAGTCTCGTTAAAGTACAGGTAGGTAATAAATTTTACACGCCTGTAGATCTGTCTTCATTCATTTTGAAAGAATTAAAACAAAGAGCAGAACATATTTTAAAAACACCGGTTAACAAGGCGGTAATTACGGTGCCTGCATATTTTAACGATGGCCAGCGACAAGCTACCAGGGATGCTGGTAAACTTGCCGGTTTAGATGTATTGCGTATTGTGAATGAACCTACGGCAGCAAGTCTTGCTTATGGATTTGGCCTTGATAATACAGAGGAAAAAACAATAGCTGTATATGACCTTGGTGGTGGAACATTTGATATTTCGATATTGAAAATTCATAACGGAATATTTGAAGTGCTATCTACAAATGGAGATACTTACTTAGGCGGTGATGATATGGACAAGGCCATCATTCAATTTTGGTTACAACAAGCCGGTATAAAAGAATCTGAGTTAGACACAGACAAAGAATTTGGACAGGAGGTACGGCTAAAAGCTGAAGCCGCTAAAATTTATTTATCTGCCCATGATATTTTTGAAGATGAATTGAACGGGCATAAATTAACACTCACAAAAGAAGATTTTAATGAATTAATTCAGCACCTCGTCAACAAAACAATTGCTTCCTGCAGAGATGCGCTTAAAGATGCCGAACTAAAAGCCAATGACATAGACGTAGTAGTAATGGTAGGTGGTTCCACCCGTGTACCACTGGTAAAAGAAAGTGTTGGCAGTTTTTTTGGAAAGCCCGTAAATGATACTGTGAATCCCGATGAAGTAGTTGCACTTGGTGCCGCAATTCAGGCAGATATTTTAGCTGGAAATAATAAAGACTTTCTTTTGTTGGATATCACGCCACTTTCGTTAGGTATTGAAACAATGGGCGGATTGATGGATGTATTGATTCCACGTAATTCAAAAATCCCTAATAAGGTTGCACGTCAATACACAACACATAAGGATGGGCAAGGAGGAATGAAGATTTCTGTTTTTCAGGGCGAAAGAGATATGGTAGCAGATAACCGTAAGCTGGCAGAATTTAATTTAACTGGTATACCAGGCATGCCTGCCGGATTGGCAAAGGTAGAAGTGAGTTTTATGATTAATGCTGACGGAATTTTAGTAGTAAAAGCAAAAGAACTGCGTAGTGGAGTGGAACAAAGTATTGAGGTAAAATCGCAACTGGAATTAACGGATGAAACGCTGGAAAAAATGCTGTTGGATTCTATTACACATGCCAAAGAAGATATTGCTACCCGTGCCCTGGTAGAGGCTAGAACAGAGGGCGAGCAACTATTGGAAACGACAGAAAGGTTTATACAAAAGAATGCTGAAAATTTAAGCAGGGAAGAAATGATGGAAACCGCAGCGGCAATGCAGGCCTTACAATTATCACTTACAATGGACGACAAAGATTTGATTCATTCGAAAGTGGAAGCATTGAATGATATCTCACGGCCTTATGCCGAAAGGATCATGGACCTTGCTGTGTCGGCGGCGATAAAGGGGAGGGTTGTTTAACGTATAGAGTCATCAAAATAATAAAGCAACCCAAAAAAGCAAACAGGCTAAATGCCATGCTCCATTTAATTAAGGTAGGTTCAAATTTTATAGTAATATTATTGATTCCCTTATTTACAGGAACACTCATAAAATTGCTCCCATAAGGCACCACTTCCTTTTTTACCTGGCTGTTATAATAATACCAATGTGGGTAGTAATTTTGTTTGAATACTACCTGTCCGTCAGCACTTGCCATAACTTCAAAAGAAATCATATTGGGCGAATAAGCCTGTACGTTGATAATGTCGGATGAGTTAGTTGAAAACAAATAGGGTTTTTGGTAATCCAAATATGTATTTGATGTTCCGATAGTTTCAAAATACCTACGCATATTTTTAAGTGCAACAGGGTAGGCAGATTCTTCTTTGATATTAATCTGTTTATTATACCAGTTCCAATCTCCCACTAATTTTTCTTGTTCAACACCAATTGCTTCAAACTGAGTTATATCTTTTAAAGACGGAATTGGTATTCCCTTTGGTGATTGATTGAGTACTGCTTGTACATCTCTAACCGAGGCTTTACCAACACCGGTAAATGGTACATTAAACAATGAAGCAAGTATCATATCAGCAATTACAATATTTCTAAGTACATTAAAATTGCCTGATTTCAAACAATATTTAATTCCCCATAAAATAAATAATTGCACTGTTCCCTGCATCCAAAAAGTATCGTAAAAACTAATCGCATCTATAAATGATTTTAGTTTTGAAGCGAAGCCGTGCTGCTCCAGAATTATATGCATATTGTACACAACACTATCCTTATTGTGAAATGCTTTATACAATCCGAATGATATAAAGCCAAACAATATCATTTCTAAAAGATAGTAGATCCACTTAAGTTTTCCGGTAAATTGCTTTTGGCCACTTATCAATTTATCCAATTCAATTGCAGCAAGTAATATGAAACAGAGTATCGCAAAAATTCTGAATTCTCCGTTTAGCCTCACATAACCAATCATTGGTAAAAAATTATAGGCAAAACTTTTAAAAATTCCACCCGCAGAAAGCAAGGCAAATACCAACCCTGTAGTAAGCAAAAATTTTTGCCACGCTGTCTTCTTATTAAAAAAAGCTGCAATAAAAAATATCAATAAGGCAATACTGAAATAACTATTCCGCATAGTAGGATCCGTGTTGAAAAACGCGTCGTTTTTAACGGTTGTAAACGGCATTAAAATGCTAAACCAGCTTTGTGCATTTGTGGGATTGGAAAGCGATGCATCAAGACTTATTTTTTCACCTCTTATAAAGTATGGCAGAATATCTAGGTAACCTAAAATCATGCCGGCTGAAACGCAAAGTAGTAAAAGAAGCAAGGCGCCATTAGTGATTGTAAACTTCTTAAAACGGGTTTTAATTTTTTCGCTTTGTTCATTATTAAAAAAGTAAAACAATAACACAGCAATAAAAAAATATATTGCACCAATGGTGATTCCAGGATGGGCAGAAGCAACCAACATATAAAAGAACAGAGCGGTGCTCAATACATTTTTAAGGGAAAAGTATTTCAGTAGTTTAATGTAACTGTAAAGGCACCACGGCAGAAAGGCAGCACCGCTTATCCAGTTAAAATGTTGCAGATGTCCAATGTTATAACCGCAACACATAAAAGCAATTCCAGCTATAATTCTAACACGGTAATCTTGTATCCAGATGCTGCATAAGGAATACATGCCCATACCACCGATCAAAATATATAGCAATACCTCTATCGTAAGCGCATAGGCCGTATAACCCATTGTTGAAGCTATTAGCCAGGTTATTGGGCTCCAGTATCCGCCACTCATATCGCCATATTGAGGAATCCCAAAATTGATATACGGATTCCAAAGCGGAAGATAGCCGGCATGAATACTTTCGCTCATAAAAAACTTGGGTGGGAAATAGCCGTTGAATGCATCATTTTTTAAAAAAAATAAAAAGGAAGAAACGGGTAGAAAGGCAAGGACGAGAACCGTAACGAAAAATAAAACTGTTTTTAAATTCGGTCTCTCTGAATTTCCGTAAACTTGCATGGAATAAAAATACAGTATTCCTCAAAAAATGAACGAAAGAACTTTTGATGATTTTGATGAATTTGCAACAAACTATCGTTCGATTCATACCGAAAATTTAAAATTATCGGGTGCAGATAGTTTATATTTTGCCCAGCATAAAATTTTGCAATTAAAACAAACTGAAGAGGACAATGGTTTAACGCTCCTCGACGTAGGTTGCGGAGATGGTGCCGCTGAAATTTTCCTTAACGAATTTTTTCCTTCATGGAAATTAGAAGGGATTGATATTACAAAGCAAAGTATAGCCGAAGCGCAAAATCGAAAAATTCCTGCTGCAAATTTTCAGTTGTATAATGGAACGGAGATTCCATTTGAGGATAATAAATTCGATATAGTATTTATGGCTGCGGTGCTACATCATATTGATTTTTCGTTGCACAATATTGTCATTAGCGAAATTCACAGGGCATTAAAGCCTGGTGGCAGGATATATATTTTTGAACATAATCCATTGAATCCTTTTACAAGGTATCTTGTAAAAACTTGTCCGTTTGATAAAAACGCAAAACTACTTTCAAGTAATTATTGCAAACAAATTTTAAAGGAAAAATTATTTAAGCAAATAAAAGTGAAATACATCCTGTTCTTTCCACGTAAGGGGCTGTTATCAAAATTAATATGGATGGAAGAAAAGCTAGGATGGTTGCCGATTGGCGGGCAATATTTTTATAGAGCAATTAAATAATGATTTCTTCGGCAGTAATATTTGTTTTGTCAATGATGTACAACTGCCGGTTACGTACCGAATCATTAATTCGGCTGATATATTCCCCAATAATTCCTACACACAGTAATTGAATACCACCCAGGAATAATATTGTCACCATCATAGAAGCCCAACCTGTAATAGTGTGTCCCCAAACCAATTTTGCAAACAATACATAAACAATAAACAAAAAGGCAAATAACGATACAATAATTCCACTAAGGCTGGCGAATTTTAAAGGGAAATTTGAGAAGCCGGTAATGCCATCAAAAGCAAACCTAAACATAGAGCTATAATTGAAATTAGAGCTTCCTGTTTTTCTTTCTTCGCGGTTGTATTCAATAAAAGTTTCTTTAAAACCAAGCCAGGCAATTTGCCCTCTCAAAAATTTATTATGCTCTTTCATCCGCAACAATTCTTTGCCAACCTTTTTATTCATGATCCTGAAATCCCCGGTATCGACAGGTATCTTGATGACAGTTATCTTATTAAGCATGCGATAGAAAAATTTCGCGGTAGATTTCTTTAAGAATGTTTCTCCTTTTCTATCTATGCGCCTGGCATATACTACATCAAAACCTTGTTGCAAAGTTTTAAATAGTACTTCAATAACCTCCGGTGGGTCCTGCAGATCACCATCAATCAACACTATATTCTCACCAATACATTTTTCCATTCCTGCAGACAATGCAATCTGGTGGCCGAAGTTTCTACTGAAACTGATATACTTTAAATGAGCGTCTTCTGATGCAAATTTTTCAATGGCAAGTAATGTACGATCTGTACTGCCGTCATCTACCATTATTATTTCGTAGCGGGTACATATTTTTTTTAAACTATCACTTAACCTGCTATACAGTTCATGTATATTCTGTTCCTCGTTCAGTACCGGTACTATTACAGATATTTCAACAGGCATAAGTTGGGTAATTTAAAATGTTTCTTATTAAGGAGTGAGAAAATTATTTGAATTGCATAAAGCGATTTACATATTTTCCAATCATGTCAAATTCAATATTCACCGCATCGCCTTTTTTCAAATATTGCATGTTTGTATGGTTGTAAGTATATGGAATAATACCTACCTGGAAGCTGTCTTGGGTTATGTTGAATAACGTAAGACTGATTCCATTAACGGTAATAGAACCCTTTTCAACAATCAAAGAAGCAAATTGAGGGGCAAATTGAAAGGTAAACTCCCAACTACCTTCCTTTTCTGTAACTGATGTGCAAATTGCCACAGCATCTACATGGCCCTGAACAATATGCCCATCAATTCTGCCATTCATTTGAAGGCATCTTTCCAGGTTAACAACTGTGTTGATTTCCCAGTTATTTAAATTTGTCTTTTTAAGGGTTTCTTCAATAGCTGTAATCTTATACCGTCCATTTTTAATTTCTTCAACAGTAAGACAAACACCATTGTGTGACACACTTTGATCTATTTTTAACTCAGCAGAAATAGGGGAGTCTACCCAGAATGTTTTATTGCTTCCGGATACAATAACATCTTTAATAATGCCCGATTTTTCAACAATACCTGTAAACATTTTGCGAATTTACTTTTTTTATTACTTGGATTTTGAATTTTAAAAAATTCGACTATCTTTGCGCTTCTAAAAAAACTACCAAAGGAGGTATATCAAAATGTTAATAATAGATTCTAAAGATTGCGAAAACATCGACAAAGCCCTTAAAAAGTATAAAAAGAAGTTTGAAAAAAGCCGCGTTTTATTACAATTAAGAGAAAGACAAGCTTTCATAAAGCCTTCAATCAGGCGTCGTATGCAAGTGTTGAAAGCTGTTTATAAGCAGAACATAGCAAGTGGTAAAATAGACGTTTAAGTCGTTTTATTACTTTCCAAATATTTTAAAACTGATAGCAGGTTAATGTAACTTTGTCTATCAGTTTTTTTATGCCCATAAGTGAACATTCAGCTATACAGTCTTTCTTAAATTATCTTACTTTTCAAAAAAGGTACTCACAGCATACCATCATTTCTTATCAAAATGATCTTACTGGCTTTTTCACTTTTCTTGAAGATCAGTTTAATACTACAATCCTTTCTGAAATCAATGCATCATTTGTAAGGAGTTGGCTTGCCAATTTAAAAGAAGGCAAGATGGAATCCAAATCCATCAATCGAAAAATTTCTGCCTTAAAATCATTTTTTAAATACCAGCTAAAGCAAGGGAATCTTGCTAAAAGCCCGATGGTTACCATCATCTCTCCAAAAGTAAAAAAAAGGCTTCCGCAATTTGTTGAGGAAAAAGATATAAATACTCTATTTAATTATGTTGAATTTCCCAATTCCTGGGAAGGTAAAACACAACGCCTGGTTCTGCAATTATTCTACAATACAGGCATGCGACAGGCAGAATTAGTAAATTTAAAAGAATCGCAGATTGATAAAAGTAACCAGGTAATAAAAGTGCTGGGCAAAGGCAATAAGGAAAGAGTAATACCGGTTGGAAAAGATTTAATGGACCAGGTTCAGGATTATTTGAAAGCAAAAAAGACCGAGCTAGAAGCACCAGATAAAGAGTTCCTATTAGTGAATTTAAAGGGTAAAAAATTATATCCAAAGTTGGTATACAATATCGTGAAACAATATTTAACAACTGTTACAACCATAGATAAGAAAAGCCCGCATGTGCTTCGTCACACGTTTGCCACGCATTTAATGAATAATGGAGCAGATTTAAATGCTGTTAAAGAATTGCTGGGACATAGTAGCCTGGCGGCCACGCAGATATACACACACAATACAATTGAGAAGCTCAAGGATGTATATAAAAAGGCTCATCCAAAGGGATAAAAGCACTTTCAAACAATAATTTTCGGGAATTAAAGTTTATGAAGATTACTGTCATTATTTTTTGCAAAATAGAATTGTAATGGTTAACTTGTATCATAAATATTAGCCGCTGAAACATCCCAAAAAAGATTGCCTATGGTCTCCAAAAGTCTACCTAATTATTTTCAAACAATTGTTCACTATTTTAAAAATCGAATGCTATGAACGTAAACATTCAGAGTGTACACTTTGATGCTGATTCAAAGTTGGTGTCTTATGTAGAGAAAAAGTTATCAAAGCTTTTTCAATTTCATGACAAGATCACAAAAATTGATGTGTATTTAAAATTGGATAACGTAGTACACACCATTAAAGACAAAGTGGCTGAAATAAAAGTCCACATCCCCAAATGCGACATCTTTGTAAAACATTCTTCCAAATCATTTGAAGAAAGTTTTGATGAAGCATTGGACTCTGCAATTATTCAGATAAAACGAAAAAAAGAACGACTTGCTGCATAACAAAAAAGCCTCCGAAACCGGGGGCTTTTTTAATCCATTTACTCCTTATCAACATTTTTATTTTTTAAGTGTAAAAAAATCTTTTACAAAATTTTTGAATTAATCAAATATACCTACCTTTGCCATCCCAAAAATAATAGTGCCTCCGGCTTACAATTCTTTTGGAGATCAAGTTCTTTTAAAAATAAGCCGAAGTAGCTCAGTTGGTAGAGCAGCTGATTTGTAATCAGCAGGTCGGGGGTTCGACTCCCTTCTTCGGCTCTGGTACTTCTTAGGAAGTTTTATGGGCAGATGGCCGAGTGGTTAAAGGCGACAGACTGTAAATCTGTTCACGTAAGTGTACGTAGGTTCGAACCCTACTCTGCCCACAATAAATTAAATAGCTGATAGTCTTGTACTATTAGCTATTTTTAAGGTCTTTAAAATTTGGAATGTCAATTTTAATCAAACATTTTGTTTGATTTTATTAATTGGCAACTCATCAAAAGCGGAAGTAGCTCATTTGGTAGAGCGATAGCCTTCCAAGCTATAGGTGGCG
>JBDUEK010000095.1:0-23025 GCA_040002495.1 Ferruginibacter sp. | reverse complement strand
TCCCTCAAATATAAGCTATCAGTGGATCAGGGAGTTGCTGAGCAGACCCTATTTAATTTATAGTCGTATAAAATCTTACTGTGATCTGGGTCTTTTGTAGAAAAATTTACTAAAAAGTACTCTCCCATTTTTACATCATAATCGACATGGGTAGATCTGCTACCTTGGAATATTGTGTCACCATATTTAAACTCATAGTGCCAGGAATTGCCGCTTTTAAGAGAAGTTGTAAACTTAATAATTTTCCCTACCGCAAATTTTGAATGTGCCTTTATATCATCATCTCTATGTTTTCTGTATAAATATGTACCCAGAAATAATGAGGTAACAAAAAGTATTATAAAAAACCATTGAATTCTTTTATTCTTCATTTCCATTTCAACTTAAGGCCCTTCTATAAATTTTTATGCGGTTTCGAAAAATAGCATACAACTAATAAATAATAGAAAGGGAAACAGGGTATTATGAATGAACAGCTTACTTAACTCTCCATTTTTTCTTTAATCTCATCAGAGATTTTTACCAGCAGTTTATCAATTCGTTGGCCATCCATATCTATTATTTCAAATTCAAATCCACGCCAGTCAAATACTTCGCCGGTTGTTGGAATTCTTTCCAATTCATGTAATACAAATCCTGCCAGCGTATCAAAATCGTGTTCTCCTTCATTCATCCATTCTGTTTGTTCAAAATGGCTTAAGAATTCATAAAACGGTATTTGGCCATCAACCAGGAATGTACCGTCCTCCCTGTTTACAACCTCATATTCTTCCTGCCCCGTGCTGGGCATGTCACCAACAATTGCTTCAAGTATGTCATTTAAAGTAATCATGCCCTCAAGTGTTCCATATTCATTTACAATAAAGCAACTGTGAATTTTTGTTTCTTTAATTTTTTCAAGGAGTTTGTAAGCTTTCATATTTTCCGGAACAAATAAGGCAGGTTTTGCCAGCTCAAGCATCGTTTTATCGGGGTCTGCTTTTAGCAAGTCTTTTATGTAGATAATTCCCTTTATATCATCAATTAATCCTTCACAGACCGGATAGGTTGAGTAAGTAATGGTGTCAAATTTTGCTTTAATACTATGTACCGTATCATTTACATGTAACCATTCAATATCCGTTCTGTGGGTCATCAGCGAGGTAATATTCCGATCGCCCAAATGAAATATCCTTTCAATGATTTCCTTTTCTTCCGTTTCAATAGTGCCGTGCTCGCTACCTTCGGTGATCATAGCTTTTATTTCATCTTCGGTAACTGCATTGTCGCCAGACACTTTAATATTGAACAGCTTAAAAATAACGTTGGTAATATTATTTAATAGCCATACGATGGGGTAGGCAACAGCCGATAAAAAATTCATTGGCCCAGCCACCATTCGGGCAATTTTTTCTGCCCTGATCAGCCCGATTCTTTTCGGAACCAACTCTCCCAGGATTATGGATAAAAATGTTACCAACATTACGATCAGTACCGTAGAAATCGTTTCTGCATAAGGTTGTAAAGCCGCAATTTTTTCCACAAATGGTTTTAGGTGAAGACTGAATTTTTCTCCGGAATAAACCCCTGTTAAAATTGAAATCAGCGTAATTCCAATTTGGGCGGTTGATAAAAATTTATCAGGGTTTGCGGTTAGAAAAAGTGCGGCTTTTGCCTTTTGGTCGCCTTTGTTTCCCATGCTTTCCAGGCGGGTTTTCCTGGCGCTCACCAAGGCTATTTCACTCATCACAAAAAGGCCATTTACCAGTATTAATGCCAGTAATATAAATATTTCAATCATAATAATTTTAGTTCAAACTGTCCGGTATTTAAAACAGTCATTGATGCAAATATCTATAAACTATGTGAAACAGCGGATTACAAGTGCAGGGAGTAGGCTAAATTTTTACAATTTTGCAGAATTGTAGCCGTAATTGATGTATTTTTTTGATATGGATGCACCGGCTATCTTTGCACCCATTATGCAAAAAAAGATTGGGATCATCGGGGCAGGACCTGCCGGATTAACGGCTGCTTATGAATTGGCGAAAGCCGGCCAGCATGTCGTTCTATTTGAAGCTGATCCGAAATATGTAGGAGGAATTTCCCGAACAGAGAGTTATAAAGGGTTTTTGTTTGATATCGGGGGGCATCGTTTCTTTTCAAAAAGTAAGGAAGTGGAAGATTTCTGGACAGAAATACTGGCAGATGACCTGCTCGACAGGCCAAGGAGTAGCAGGATATATTATAATAAGCAATTTTTTTCTTACCCATTGGTAGCCACTGAAGCGCTCACTAAATTAGGGGTTATAGAATCTGCATTATGCGTACTCAGTTATTTTAAAGCCAAAATGCTCCCGGTAAAAAATCCGGTGAATTTTGAAGATTGGGTAATCAATGAGTTTGGTGAAAGATTGTATAATATCTTCTTTAAAACTTATACCGAAAAGGTCTGGGGAATTCCCTGTAAAGAAATTTCTGCAGATTGGGCCGCACAGCGGATAAAAGGCTTGTCGCTTAGCAGTGCCATTAAAAATGCATTAATTAAACCTAAGAAAACGGGCGATAAAGATAAGATCATCAAAACGCTGATTGATACATTTCGTTATCCAAAATATGGCCCCGGCATGATGTGGGAAGTATGTGCACGCAAGTGTACTGAAATGGGCGTACAAATTCGGATGAATGAAGGCGTAAATCATGTGAGCAAAGATGGAAATACCTGGACCCTGGATACAACACAAGGCAATCATGTTGGCGGATTCGATTATATTTTATCGTCAACAGCCATGGCGCAACTGGTGCCTTTTATTTCACCGAAAGTTGCTACACTGGCTTTGGAGGCAGCAAGCCAACTCAAATACCGGGATTTTATAACGGTAGTATTGATACTAAAAGATCAGAAAAAATTTGATGACAACTGGATTTATATTCACGATCCTTCTGTAAAAGTGGGCCGTGTGCAAAATTTTAAATCCTGGAGCCCGTACATGGTTCCTGACCCTTCGATGGCGTGTTATGGGTTAGAATATTTTTGTTTTGAAGGAGATGGAATGTGGACTGCCAGTGATGAGGAGTTGATAGGATTGGGAAAAAAAGAAATTGAACAAATTGGATTGGCTAAGGCAGTTGAAATTACCGATGGATATGTGGTTCGGCAGAAAAAAGCTTATCCTGTATATGATCATTTTTATACCGGTCATATTGAAACCATTAAGAACGAATTACAACATTACAAAGGACTTTACCTGATGGGCAGAAATGGCATGCATAAATACAATAATCAGGATCATAGCATGATGACGGCTATGCTGGCAGCGAAAAATATTATTGCCGGTGAGGAATTATTTGATTTGTGGAATGTAAACCAGGACGCTGAATATCATGAATCAGGTGAAAGAGGCGCTCATGAAGGAGGAAGAATGATTCCCGAAAAGATTGTGTAGATTTTATTTTCGAGATAATCAGTTCTAAATAATTGTTATAACAATATCTTTCAAAAGTTTCACTGATAGTTAAAGAATTTATTAAAATTAAATCAGTTCATTATTTAATTTTAATAATATAAAATGGCTGCAGTTCTCCTGCTCTTTTTGACGGATTTAAAAAATTCAGTGACAATTTAGTTACCGGGAAACCATCGCCCTTAAAGACAGTGTCAGCAGTTTTTTCTTTCACCAAATCATTCAAATCCTGGGCATTGCTTAACACATAATCGCCCGCTTTCAGTTCCTGTGAATTATTAATTTTCTTAAAAAAATAATCACCATAAAAATAAAGTGAATTCCTTGCGTTGGTAATGTTGCCCCAAACAAATACCTGCTCCTTTGGTAAATGATTTTCATTAATAAAATCGGCTGCAACGTTCCCCGCCTGGTATTTTAGTAAAGCAGGATAAAATGCCAGGTTTAAAAAAATATTTAAGCCAATAGAAGTGAAAAAGCAGATGGACATTATTTTAAAGCCAATCATTTTTTTTGAAAAAATAATCCACAACAATGCCACTAGTCCTGCACCGGAAATAATGCTCACATAAACAGGAATGGATTTAAATGGAATAGCCATTAATAAGATTAATGCTACCCAAAGCAAACAGAATATAACAGCGTGGAAAATAAATAAAGGTTTGCTCAATTTTTGCCAATCCCTTTCGTATGCAAGTTTGTATAAAAAATTAGCAGTAATAATTGCAGCCAATGGAAACACAACAAAGATATAGTGTGGCAACTGAACCTTGCTGCTGCCCAATGCAAGGTAAGTAACTACAAATCCGGCAAGGGTAATGCATTCTTCCTTATTGGTTAACAAAAACCTTTTTTGGATAATGGATCTTATTGCCGTAACTAACCCTGCCAGGAAAAATAATATCCAGGGTAAGAAACTCCATAGCATGTTTTGTAAAAGAAAAAACAGGTAGCCATTTTCCCTATGACTGTCTTCACCCGTAATGCGGCCAAAACTCTGGGTCCAGTAAAAAAAACGCAGGCCGGAATTTATCTTTTTATCAAGGATCATTTTTCCGGGATGCATATCAAACTGTTGGTATAATCCAATGCTCATAGGAATAAGCAACACGGCAATAATAATAAGCATCGGCAGGTAACGCCAGTTGATAAATTCTTTAAAGTTTCGCCTTAGTATTAAATGGGGCGCAAAAGAAAATATCGGTATCATTAATGCCAGTGGGCCCTTGGTCA
This sequence comes from Ferruginibacter sp., assembly GCA_040002495.1. GTDB lineage: Bacteria > Bacteroidota > Bacteroidia > Chitinophagales > Chitinophagaceae > Ferruginibacter. Next base: position 18,349 of record JBDUEK010000095.1, on the reverse strand, counting down.
TCATGCCGCCGGCAATGGCAACTGCAGCCAGCACAAGGTTTTTCCATTTTTTAAACTGGTACCATTCTGCCAACTGCCATAAGCTACAGGTAACCCAGCCCATTAACATCGTATCTGTTCTTACATCATGATTTATCAGGAACATGGCCTGGCTTGCTGCAAGTACCGCAATACTTAAGTAAGCAATTTCTTTTTTATAAAACAGTAACGCTAAGCGATAAGTGCTATACAATGCCAATAAAGAAAAAATAAAAGAGGGCAAGCGATAGGCCCAGTCATGAATACCAAAAACATACATGCTCAGGCTGCTTAACCAGAACAACATTGGTGGTTTATCCAGGTAGTCACGGCCAAGGTCATATAATTGCAGGTAGTTCCCAGTCAGTAACATTTCCCGGCTTATTGATGCGTATTGGGTGGCATCAATATCCATCAGGGGAACAAAGAATATCCCCATTAAATAGGTAAGGATGCAAATCAACAGGATCTTTAAAGCCAGGTTTTTCTTCATATGGTTGTGGTGCTGTTATTTGAATTTCGCAATGCTGGCAGCCCAAATCTTTTGTTGAACACATAGGCTGTAAAGCTTCCAATACCTGCGCCAAGAATAGCACCACTGATTACATCTAGCGGATAGTGAACACCAATATAAACTTGTCCATAACTGATAGTAGCGGCCCAGAAGAAAAACAGGTAAGCCCATTTGCCAAAATAATTCTTCATCGTCAGGTATATAAAAAATGCCATACCAAAGTGATTGGTAGCATGAGAAGAGGTGAAACTAAAACTATTGGAACAATATTTTAACAACAGCCGGATATGGTCAGCCAGCATCGGGTCAAGGCATGGCCGGGGCCTTTGTACAAGTGGCTTCAACAGATGACTGCTTATTTGATCACTTAACGCAATGGTTACAGCCATGCCAATGATCCAGGGCCATATTTTATTACCAAAATTGATGAACATAACCAGCAGTAAAAAAATATACAAAGGAGCCCATGTAATAGCTTCTCTCCAAACAGGAAAAATATAATCCAGGAAAGGGGTTGTCCAGTCGTGGTTGACTTTGGTAAATAGCCAGCGATCAAAGGTTTTTAAAAAACTTACCAATTGAGAGTCTGGCTGTATTGAAATAAAATATTGCATTGTGTCGTAAAATTAAGTGTTAATATGGGTTTATCATCACAGCGGTACATTTCTACTTTGCAAGATGAAATCCGATGCTGATATCTGAAAGACAAGATATAAGCCAGTAGATTATTCTTGCTTATTTACACAGTAAATTTTGCAAGTTTTTTAATTAATATAAATTGATAGCAACTTTAAGCAATAGTTTTGGTGATGGTCTTAATTTAATTATTAAGTGCGGAATAAATTTTTATGACTTGTTCCGTTGATTAAAAAAACAATGGTGTACTTTCATTCAACGTTTTACTAAAGCATTATTTATTTTAGTTATTTTTTTTACCATAAATATTTTTAGTTTTTTCAGAATATAAATATTTAAACAAATGAATAAAAAGGCAACCCGGCAAAAAATTCTTTCGATTGATATTGGTGGCTCAAATATTAAAGCGGCTGTGCTGAATAGCAAAGGTGATTATTTGAACGAGTTTCAAAAACTACCAACCCCTACACCATCTACTCCAGGAAAAGTGATGGATGTAATACGCCAACTTGCTGAAGGTTTTCCTGCCTTTGATAAAATATCAGTGGGTTTTCCGGGGTATATAAAAAATGGCATTGTAAAAACTGCACCAAATCTCGGAACATTGGAATGGGCGGAATTTGACCTAAGTAAAAATATAGAACTGTTACTGGGTAAACCAACCTTATCTATTAATGATGCAGACTTTCAGGCGCTTGAAGTAGTGGAAGGAAAGGGCCTGGAAATGGTAATAACTCTTGGAACTGGTTTTGGTTCCGCAATTCTCTACAATGGAGTTTTGTTGCCACATCTTGAAGTAGCGCATCATCCCATTACTAAAAAGAAAGATTATGATCAATATATCGGCAAAGCAGAATTTAACAGGATTGGTGATAAAAGGTGGAACAAGCGGGTAAAAAAAGTAATTGAAATTTTAAAAGTTGTATTTAATTACGACTTCCTTTATATAAGTGGAGGCAATGCAGATAAAATAGATTTTAAACTGGATGATAACATTACAATTTTAGGTAATCGGGATGGCATAAAAGGTGGAGCTATGCTTTGGAGTCAAAAATAATAATGAGGGGTTTAATATTCCAATCAAGTAGTTAAGTATTCGAAAACTGTATATTAAGTTTTATAATTGTAGTTAAAGGTTGCTGTTCAAATGATGGCTTACAAATGCTTACTTTTTCTTTGCAATTAAAATAAGCCTGGGTGACTTTCTTACATCATAATTTGCAAAATTATAATCACCAAACACTTCCTGAATTTGTAAATCCTGGTAAGCCAACATATCTGTAAAATCTCCTAATGAAAATTTGGCAACTTTTTCTGTATACACCAGGGGCTCACTAAGGGCATCATCTTCCACAACAATTTTTTTGTAGAAATGAGTTTCATCAAACCATTTTGTAATAAAGTAATTAATATCGGCAATCTCCTGTTCAAACTGGTGTACAAGATGGTCCTCAGCATAATGTACATTCAGGTAATCCAACACAAAACATCCGCCACTTTTTAACGATTGTGCAATGGTGCGAATGGAATTATCATGTTCCCTTTCAGTTTTAAAATATCCAAAACTGGTAAAGAAATTGAAAGCATAATCGAAGTAATTAATCCAGAAGGGTAGCCGCATATCATGCCTGTAAAAATGTAATGTTTCGGATTCGAACTTTAATGCTTCTTCAATACTGTCTTCACTAAGATCAATACCTGTAACATCAAATCCCTTTTGTGCCAGGTGCCGGGAGTGCCGGCCTTTGCCACAGGCTACATCCAATAAACGGCTACCGGGCTTTGGTTTTAAATGCACAATGAGCTTGTCAATAAAAGCAGCAGCTTCCACTTCATCCCTGTTAAAATAAAGTTGATGATAATATGGAGAATTAAACCAATCCTTAAACCACGACTGCTTTGACATATTTAATAATTGGGATGTTAACCAAAAAATTTAATTAACAGCGCCACTACTGCATACAATACTGTTACTGCAAATATACCTTTGGCTGTTTTATCAATTCGGGCATTTACATACAATGTAAATATTACAGCATTGGCAAACAATGATACACTTATAAATGCCGTAATCAGGTTGTGATTCATAGTCATCCACTGATACATTTCAACCAAAGAAAACCTGCTGTAGTTAATTAACTTAAAAACAAAAAAACCAATAACAGGAGCCAACAAGCCCAGTACTGCACCTAACCAAAAACTATCTTTTTTTAGTATCATTTTATTTTCCAGGTTTTTTCTAATTGTAGTTTTAACTTATAATTGGTAAGATCAAATTGTACCGGTACCACACTCACATAATTATTTTCAAGTGCCCACACATCGGTATCTTTTCCTTTATCAAAATTTACAAATGCACCAGTGAGCCAGTAATATTTTTTTCCGTGTGGATCTTTGCGTTCTTTAAAATCTTCCTCATATTTTGCATAAGCCTGGCGACAAACTTTAACGCCCTTTAATAACTCAAGTGGAACAGATGGGATATTTACATTTAAAAGCAGGTGCTTGTCCATCTTCTTCTTTAAGAGGCTGCTTACTATTAAATTAACATAGTGCCGGGCTGGTGCAAAATCAGCTTCGTAATTATAATCCATTAAAGAAAAACCGATGCTCGGTATGCTTTCAATAGACGCTTCCATCGCAGCACTCATAGTACCACTATATATTACATTGATAGAATGGTTAGAGCCATGATTGATACCGCTCAGGCAGAGGTCTGGCTTACGACGCAATATTTTGTCAACTGCCAGCTTAACACAATCTACCGGCGTGCCGCTTGTTTGCCATGATTCTACGCCTTCAAACATCTGCACTTTATGCATACGCAACGGTTGCCCGATAGTGATGGCATGTCCCATTCCACTTTGCGGTTTGTCCGGAGCCACTACCACTACTTTTCCAAGATCTTTTACAGCCTCCACCAGGTTGCGTATACCCGGTGCGGTAATGCCATCATCATTGGTAATTAATATTGTTGGTTTATTTGTAGACTTCGCCATAATGGTTATTAGTTTCGAAATGTTTTATCCAGGGTCAAGTGTTCATTTCAAATTGTCGCTTTTTTGGTGGGGGACGAACATTTGTTTTTTATTCAACTCCGGTTGTGTCACTCACTTGTACAGTTTATTTTCATGGCAGCCTTTCTTGGGCACTTTTCATCCCGCTAGTCAATTATATGCTGCGACATCTGATAGCTATCGGATGTGAAATGCACCCTTGTTCAATTAGTTGAACCATCTGTAATAAGGCCTTGCAATGGCTTCTCTAAAAGGCCATGGAATAGCTGCCAATATTAGCAACAGCGCCAATCCAAAAAATATCAGCATTCGTTTATGTTTAGCCGAAGAAGTGGGTGCCCGTTTAACGGAAGCCCGTCCTACGTGAACGAGTATCCATGCAATAATCATCATACTTGCATGTTCCATTGTAAAAAAACGGTTGTAAGGATCTTTCATGTTGTTTCCTAAATCTTTCAACCGGTCAAACCACGAATTGCTAAAGTACAAGATCAATCCCAGCAGCAACTGAATATCACATGAGATCATAAAAAACAGGTTGCTTTTATTATCTGCTCCGGTATAACCTCTTTTGCTTAGTAGTCCTGTAATTGCATTTAAAAGGGTCCATAAACCAAATAATAATACGGCCCATCTTAACAGATTGTGTAATACCATTATTAATTGCATATCATTTATTTTTTACAAAAATAAGGTCTACGGTATTGTTTAGTAAATATTTGTTATTGTGCCAATCTGGAGATTACGAAAAAAAAAAAATTGCAAAAATTTGGTTCGGCTAAAAAAATTAGTATATTTGTGCTAATCAAATTAGTTGCACTATGTCACAGGCAGGTCAAAATCTAAAATATTTACGCAAACTACGTGGATGGACGCAAGAGGAATTTGCTATTAAATTGGGTATTAAGCGTTCGCTTATTGGTGCTTATGAAGAAGAACGGGCAGATCCACGGTTGGAAGTACTTGAAATTGTTGGTGATATTTTTAAACTAAGTTTAGATGATTTGCTGTTGAGGGATTTGAGCAATACCGGCAATAGTTTTCTTGCAAAAAGAAGGCAACAAAAGATGATGACTGCCGATCGTAATATCATTCATTTTGTTCCGGTAAAAGCAGCCGCAGGTTACCTGGCTGGTTATGCAGATACTGAATTTATCGATGAGCTGAATACATTTACACTTCCAATGCTTTCCGGAGGCAACTACCGGGCATTTGAAATTATAGGCGACAGTATGATGCCCACACCAAGTGGAAGCATAATTGTGGGAGAAAAAGTAGATAATACAGATGAGGTCAAAAGTGATCAGGCATATATAGTAATAAGCAGGAACGAGGGTATTGTTTATAAAAGAATAGTAAAGAACAACAAAACTAAAAATAAACTTACACTGGTAAGTGACAATCCACAATATCAACCTTACCAGGTAAATGCAGAGGACGTTGTAGAATTGTGGCTGGCGCAGATGGTAATCAGCAAGGTAAGTGCGCAACAGCGTTGGGATATGAATTCACTGGCAAGCATGGTAAGTAATTTACAAACACAGGTAACTACTTTAAAGAAGAAGTTAAACTAGCAGATATTTTTAAACTAAAAAGTTCTTTTTAATAGCGTGCAGAAAAAGTAATTAAGAACTTATCCAGTTTTTTTAAGGGCGAAATTATTAGCAAATTTTTATCCCGTAAGTTTTCATAATTTTCAAATTCAGATACATCGGTTAATTTTTAAAACACACAATTATGATCAAGTTACAAATCGTTGGCAATCTTGGTAAAGATTGCATCGTAAAAGAAGTGAATGGTAAAAACGTTATCAATTTTAGCGTTGCACACTCAGAGCGTTATAAAGACAGCCAGGGAAATCAAAAGGAACGTACTACCTGGGTTGAATGTGCTTATTGGACAGACAAGACTGCTGTTGCGCAGTATTTGACCAAAGGGAAAACAGTGTATGCGGAAGGTTCACCCGAAGCAGACGCATACGTGAATAAAGATAACCAGGCGTCAGCCACCTTACGCATGCGGGTTCAGAATATTCAATTGCTTGGAGGTAATTCCGGAGAAGGGCAACCAGCTAGCCAGGGACAGCAAAGTAATTATGGGCAATCTGGTTCTTCTGCAAGTTCCGCTCCAAGTCCCCAACCGGTAAATGCTGTTCCGGTTGCGGATGATCTGCCATTTTAAAAAGAGTCACTTAGTTTATTGTTATAAAAAAAGCCCGTTTATCACGGGCCTTTTTTATAATTTCTATTTTGACTAATTGCTGGAAGGGGTAATTAATAACTTCCTGCCAAAAATAAATAAGTGAACTATTGCAAAAATGATTGCAATATACAAGAGCGTTCTATCAGTATCAAATCCTACAGTATACTGATGTAAAAATCCTACAACAATCAGCATAGCTGCCAGTGCCAGGCCAACATATCTTGCAATTTTCATTCCCTTCCTGTTGGGATCTCCTTCACCTAACACGCTATATTTTGCGCCATATACAAGATAAATATCCATTCCAATCAGCATCCATACAATCAGGCGTATCCAGGTATCCATTGGCAAAAATACCATCATGAAAAGACAGGTAAATATGCCAAGTATTGGAACCAACGGCACTAAAGGTGTTTTGAACGATCGTTTCAAATCAGGCATTTTTACACGCATTACCCACACACCAACACAAACTAATATGAAAGCAAACAATGTTCCAATGCTGGTCATTTCTCCCACTACTCGTGCCGGAACAAAAGCGGCAAACAAGCTTACGAAAAACATAAAAAGTAAATTGCTTTTTATAGGTGTTTGTGTCTTTGGATTTATTCTGGAAAATATTTTTGGAATCAGACCATCCTTACTCATGCTGAAAAATACCCTTGTTTGTCCCATCATCATTACAAGAATAACTGAGGCGTATCCTGCAAGGATTGCTACAACGATGGCGCGGTTTAACCACGGATAATCTGGATGAATTACGCCTGATGCATCAGCTTTACCCATGTGTTCAATAGCAATGGCAACAGGAGCTATGCCATCTTTTCCGGCAAACGTAGTATAGCTGGTAACGCCTGTCATTACATGAGCAAATAGTATGTACAATACAGTACAGATAGCCAATGAGCCCAAAATGCCAATCGGCATATCTTTCTTAGGATTTTTTGCTTCCTGCGCAGCAGTACTAACGGCATCAAAACCTATATAGGCAAAAAATACAATTGCAGCCGCTCTTATGATACCGCTAAATCCAAAATTGCCAAAGTTTCCAGTGTTGTCCGGGATATAAGGTGTGTAGTTAGATTCATTTATATACTTCCATCCCAAAACAATAAACACTAATACTACTGTAACTTTTAACCCAACAATGACAGCATTTACTGTGGCACTTTCCTGTGTACCCTTTATTAAAAGAGAACTCATCAGCACAATAATAAATACTGCAGGTAAATTTATTATACCTCCATCCCACGGTCCTACGGTTAGTGCCAGGGGTAAATGTATATCAAATCCCTCCAGGAATTTTATGAGGTACCTGCTCCAGCTTATACCAACTGTAGCAGCACCCACAGCATATTCCAATACGAGATCCCATCCTATGATCCACGCAATAAACTCTCCCATGGTGGCATACGAATAGGTATAAGCACTTCCCGCAACAGGAATCATGGAAGCAAATTCTGCATAACATAAACCTGCAAACCCGCAACCCAAAGCTGCTACAATAAATGAAATGGTAATGGCCGGGCCTGCATTGTTGGCTGCCGCAAGACCGGTGATAGAAAATAAACCGGCGCCTATAATTGCGCCAATTCCAAGTGCAACCAAAGAACGGGCACCTAATGTTCTTTTTAAAGTATGACTTCCGGTTTCATCGGCTTCATTCATTAATGTGGACATTGGTTTTCTTACAAAAATGCTCATATATTATTTTGATTTTAGAATATAAAGATTTGGAAAAATAACAATAAAATTCTTAAATGAGTTACCAATCTTAGTTTTTTGAAGGGCTCCACCCGATAACAAGTATTAAATATTATATTGCGATCCAAATTGTAATTTATGGAAATAAAGCCGGTAAAACGAAACCACCTCACTTTATATATTGGTATTGCACTTGTAGCGGGAATTATTGCCGGTTTTATTCTGAACAGAAATTTTGTAGGTGAAGAGAACACAAAAATTGCCAATGCAGAAATTCAGGCAAATTTTTTAGGCGAAAAAATAAATCAATTTGAGCGGCAAAAAGACAGCGCACTTTATAATAAACTAAGTAACCTACGTGCTAATATTTTAGCTCAAAAAATTCAGGCCGAAAAAGATTTACTGAATACCAGTGATGAAAGCAAGGGTTTTGCAGGTATCAAGATATTGTCCGATTCTTTGGAAAGTATTGACGCCCATTTGGCGGTTGTTGCTGACAAAGATAACCCGGCATATAAGGAATTACAGATACAAAAGGAGCTGATATCAAAACAGAAAAATGAAAATCTGCAGTCACGGGATAAGAAGTTGGAATGGTTTAGCGTACTTGCAGATATATTTTTACGATTGATAAAGATGATTGTGGCACCATTGGTTTTTACAACACTTGTAGTAGGAGTAGCTAAACTGGGAGATATTAAAGCGGTAGGTAGAATTGGAGGAAAAACGCTGCTATGGTTTATATCAGCCTCTCTCATGAGTTTATTGTTAGGAATGTTGCTGGTTAATATTTTTCAACCAGGAGTTGCCATGCATTTACCATTACCAGATGTTAATGCCAGCACCGGTATAGATAAGGCTGCAATGACATTAAAAGACTTTTTCTACCATGTATTTCCGGCAAGTGTAATAGATGCAATGGCGAAAAATGAAATTCTTCAAATTGTGGTATTCGCATTGTTTTTCGGAGTTGCTGCTGCTGCCCTGGGTGATATTGCAAAGCCGGTGATTCATGCGTTGGATTCTATTGCGCATGTTATTTTGAAATTAACCGGTTATGTAATGAACTTTGCACCAGTTGCTGTTTTTGGTGCAATGGCTGCGGTTATTGCTAAACAAGGTTTAGGTATACTTACAACCTATTCAATTTTTATTGGGGAATTTTATTTTGGCTTATTTATACTTTGGATTTTGATTGCTTTAGCTGGTTCGTTATTTATAGGAAAAAGAATTTTAAACCTGTTGCAGAGAATTAAAGAACCAACATTGCTTGCCTTTAGTACTTCAAGCAGTGAGGCTGCATTTCCAAAAACTATGACAGAACTGGAACGCTTTGGATGTAATGATAAAATTGTAAGCTTTGTATTACCACTGGGTTATTCATTTAACCTCGATGGTAGCATGATGTACATGACCTTTGCGTCATTATTTATTGCTCAAAGCTATGGTATGCACATGCCATTGGCTACACAGCTTACAATGTTATTGGTGCTAATGCTAACAAGTAAGGGCATTGCTGGAGTGCCGAGAGCTTCATTGGTAGTAATAGCCGGTACACTTGCAACATTTAACATACCTGAAGCAGGCATCGCTTTACTTTTGGGAATTGATCCGATATTGGATATGGGACGTAGTGCTACAAACGTTGTTGGTAATAGTGTTGCAACAGCTGTGGTTAGCAAATTGGAAGGTGAATTGCGCCATGGGTAAAATAAGTAGAGTGCATGTTGTTGCTGGAATTATTCGACGGTACATTCGTTCATAACTTTTGAAATTGGTTAGAAATATTAAAATTATACATTAGCGTTATTTTATTTTATGCTTGAATTCATTTTGTTAGATTTTCATTGGACCCAATTATTACAGCCGCAATGGTACATAGATAACGGCGGCTTGTGGTTTATACTTTTTGCTGTATTTGCAGAAACGGGATTATTTGCCGGTTTCTTCTTACCCGGAGATTCTTTGTTATTTGTAACAGGTATCTTCAGTGATAACCTGGTAAAAACGGGACTGGGCCTAACCATTAATAGCCCTGTTCTAAATTTAATAATCCTGGGGATTGTTATTTCTTTAGCGGGTGTGTTGGGAAATTTTGTTGGCTATTGGTTTGGTAGAAAAAGTGGCCCATTTCTTTTTCAAAGAAAGGATACTTTTTTATTCAAGAAAAAATATTTGTTGCAGGCGAAGGATTTTTATGATAAACATGGCGGAGGCGCTGTAGTAATGGCAAGATTCTTACCCATCATTAGAACCTTTGCGCCAATTGTTGCAGGTATAGTGGCCATGGATAAAAAGAGATTTACTTACTATAATATTATAGGTTCATTTGCCTGGGTTTTTTCTATGTTATTTGCCGGGCATTACCTGCAGATTTTATTTATGCGTTGGTTTAACTTTGATCTCAAGGAACACCTGGAAGTAATTGTAATTGGAATAGTGTTGATTACAACTGCTCCAATATTGATTAAATTATTTTTTGGTAAAAAAGAGAAATCAACTTCGGATATCACCGCTTAGCTATATGACTAGTAAACAGTCTGCTTCCATTTTTAACATCACAGTATTAGTAGCCGCCCTTGGTTACTTTGTTGATATTTACGACCTCCTTTTGTTTCAAATTGTAAGAGTTGATAGCCTTACTGAAATGGGTTTTTCAGTAGCTGAAGTAAAATCTAAAGGAGAGTTTATTATCAGCATCCAAATGATAGGATTATTAATTGGAGGAATTGTATGGGGGATAATGGGAGATAAGCGTGGTAGATTAAGTGTGCTGTTTGGATCGATCGTTTTATATTCTGTCGCCAATATTTTCAACGGTTTTGTAACTACGGCCAATGAATATGCGCTAACACGTTTTGTGGCCGGCATTGGGCTTGCAGGCGAGTTGGGAGCAGGTATTACACTTGTATCGGAATTAGTAAGTAAAGAAAAAAGAGGCTTAAGTACTTCACTGGTTGCGGGCATTGGATTAACAGGTGCAGTAGTAGCTTATTTTATCTCACAAAATTTTAATTGGCGTATTTGTTATTTTATTGGGGGCGGCCTGGGTTTTTGTCTTTTACTTTTACGCATAGCTGTTTTTGAAAGCGGCATGTTTAAGCAGGTAAAAAAGCTGGATGTGGCAAGAGGGAATTTCTTTATGTTTTTTAATAACAGGCAACGCTTCCGTAAGTATATGATGGCAATTTTAATTGGATTACCAACCTGGTACGTTATCGGAATATTAGTAGCTTTCTCAAATGACTTTGCAAAAGCTTTCGGTTTTTCAGAAACCGTAATGCCAAAGAAATCGACCATGTTTGCCTACATAGCCATTGCCATTGCTGATGTATTGGTAGGCTTTGTAAGCCATTGGTTAAAGAGCAGGAAGAAAACCCTTTTCATTTTTTATCTGCTCACCATTATTTCAATTGTTTTTTATTTTACCCGGCAAAATGGAACAGCTGCCGGTATGTATTTTATATGTGCAGCATTGGGTTTTTCAACAGGCTTTTGGGCAATTTTTGTCACGATGGCTGCCGAACAATTTGGTACAAACCTTCGGGCTACAGCCGCTACAACCGTACCCAATATGGTAAGAGGTGCCTTACCACTTGTATTGTTATTGTTCAAGTGGTTGCAAACTATAACCGGCAACTATATTACTGCCGGATGGATAACAGGAGCAATAGTAATGGTTATTAGTATTATTGCTGCCTGGTTTACAGATGAAACCTTTGGTAAGGACCTGGACTATATTGAGGAGTAAAAAAAGCACTTCCTGTTAAGTGTACGCTAAATTTCTTCAAACCTATTTTTAAAGTATAATTATTGCGTTGCTTAGCAAATATTATACACATGAAGCAGATCATTTTTATCTCAATTATTTTTTTATTGCCGACGTTTGGTGTAAGGGCTCAGAAATTAAACGTAGTGGTAAATTATGTTGCCGGCAATGATTCAAAAAATAGTAATAACATAAATTATACAGCAGGTAATATGCTTAGCTGGAGCGATTTCCAGGCGAAGCCGGTTGAAGCCAGTGATGCTGCAGCGATTACCAATGCAGGCTTTGGCGTAAATCTTTTATTTAGAAGAAATGAAAAAGGGACAGAGTTGGTTATAAATGTTAACTGTAGTTTTTCCCGGAAAGATTCCTGGGTTAAAAAAGTACATAAAACGGATTACATATTAAAACATGAGCAAGGGCATTTTGATATTGCCTTTATTAATACAATATCCTTTATGCAAAAATTACGAAATGCCAGTTTTACTGCCAGTAATTATGCGGCAGTAATTGAAAAAATTTACAATCAATCGGTGAATGAAATGAGTACGATGCAAAATCAATATGATAGCCAGACGGATCATAGCAAAATATCCGAAAAGCAAGCCGACTGGGATAACAAAATAGGCCAATTGGTTTCACTTGCAATAAAAGATCAAACAGTTGAGTGATGCTTTGATCAAATGGAAAATGGAATTAAATATGAACGATCAATACTGGTATTTTTAATTCATGTCTCACACTGTTTACCGTTTCTCCATAAATAAAATCCTTTAGCCCCGTATGGCCATGGGCGCCAACTACAAGCATATCCGCATCCACTTCTTTTACAATACGCACAATTTCTTTTGCCCTGTTTCTAAAACCTAGCTGTCCGTCAACAGCGAAGCCTTTGTCTCGAAGCTGACTCACATACATTTCCATTCTTTCTTTATCTGTTCTCGTTTCATAATCATCACTATCTCTTCCGTGTAATTTAGCTGAAGCACTTTCCACTATATGCATAAGTACATAGGTTGTTTTTTCTCTTCCCTGGCCGATTGCAAAAGACAACAACTTTTCATCGTTGGCACTAAAATCCAACGCAATGGCAATTTTATTGAATTGCGGAATTACCAGGTTGGCAATCGTATCGGTTCCGGTATGCATTTGTATAGCTTCTTCTTTTTGTAATTTTTTGAAAAAAGGAAAGAAAAATATATATCCCAATAAAGTTAGAAATAACAGGCCAAGTATAATCAGTATGATTTTAGGTAGCATGTTATCCGCCATAAATACACCGGATGCTTCATTTATCAGCATTTTCAAGTTTAGAAAAACGAGTACGAATGCAATAACCCATGCAGCAATCTTGGTTGGACATTTAATTACAAATTTGCCCATAGCGCTCTTATCGCTTACAAAATGTATAAGTGGAATAATAGCAAATCCTAATTGTAAACTTAATACTACCTGGCTAAGTACCAGCAGGGCATCTACATTTTCTTCACCATAAATAATGATTACCAGCAAGGCTGGTATTATAGCAAGTAGTCTTGTAACCAGGCGCCGTACCCAGGGATTAATACGTAAACTAAGGTATCCTTCCATAATAATCTGTCCGGCGAGTGTGCCTGTTATTGTGCTGCTTTGTCCTGCAGCTATCAATGCAATGGCAAAAATTTTGGGAGCCAAATTGCCTAAAAATCCGGGCAATAACCGATGGGCTTCTTTTATTTCTGCAACATGCGAATTACCCGATTTAAAAAATACAGCTGCTGCCAAAATCAATATCGCTGCATTTACAAAAAATGCAAGGTTTAAAGCAATGGTTGTGTCTATGCGATTGAAGCGAATTGCTTGCCTTATTCCTGCGTCACTACGTTCAATTTTACGTGTTTGTACCAGGGCGGAATGCAGGTATAAATTGTGGGGCATAACCGTAGCGCCAATAATACCGATGCCAATATAAAGTGCTTCATCATTTAATGCCGTAGGTATAAAGCCACTGGCTATCTCGGCAAGATCTGGTTTGGCAAATATGATTTCAATTAAAAACGAAATGGCAACCACTGCAACAAGGGTTATGATAAACGCTTCCATTTTACGTATACCCATTTTCTGCAAATACAAAAGCAGGAACGTATCGAAAACAGTAATGGATACGCCCCACACAAGTGGCAACCCTGTAAGTAACTGGATGCCTATCGCCATACCTAATACTTCAGCAAGGTCGCAAGCCGCAATGGCGATTTCGGCAAGTATATACAAACAAAAGTTGATTGCCCTGGGGTATGCTTCCCTGTTGGCTTGTGCAAGGTCTCTACCCCTTACTATGCCAAGCCTTGCTGATAAGCCCTGTAACAATAAAGCCATCAGGTTGCTCATTAGCAACACCCAAATAAGGCTGTAACCAAACTTGCTACCGCCGGCGAGATCGGTTGCCCAGTTACCCGGATCCATGTAACCTACACTTACCAGGTATGCTGGCCCAAGGAAGGAGAGGATTCTTCGCCATCCAACTTTTTTGTGCGTGGTATCAACGCTTTGGTGTACTTCACTGAGCGATGTTTCGGTATGGGAATGTTTAATCATGATGAACGAAAATATTTTTTGCTACCTGCTCACTTATCACGCAGGCGGTGTGTTTCATAACTCTAATTTCTACAGATCCGTCAAAAAGAAAACGTTTATTAACTTTTAAGGAAGTGCCTATTTTAATATTATAATGCTTTAATAACTCCAGCATTTCAGGCGACTGGTTGCTTACAGAGCTAACAAAAACAGTTTTCTTTTCGGCTACATCCGCCAGGCTTTGCTGATTAATATGTGGTACTTTACCATGCATATCCGGTATAGGATCGCCATGGGGGTCAGCTTTAGGAAAGTTAAGGTAGCCATCCAATCGTTCGATGAGTTCAGTACTGCTGACGTGTTCAAGTTCTTCGGCTATTACATGCACTTTGTCCCAATCGAACCCAAGCTTTGTAACTAAAAAATATTCCCATAATCTGTGTCGCCTTACAATGTTCAATGCAACTTTACTGCCGGTGGCATTCAACCTGAAGCCCTTGTATTTTTCGTACTCCAGCAACTTTTTTACATGCAGCTTTTTAAGCATGTCTGTAACAGATGCCGGACGGGTATTTATTTCGTGGGCCAGCGAATTGGTGGTAACCAATTCGCTCTGTTGCTGCAGATGATAAATACTTTTTATATAATTTTCTTCCGATGTTGAATAGTTCATGTCATCTAAATAAATGTTTAGACGAATCTAAAAATTATTTTTGATAGTAACAAATTCAACAGGTATTGAAACTTAATACAGGCGTTTCGTTAATAATTATATGCGGATATTTACGTAATTATTAAACAATGGGTGTAGGGATAGAGGTATAATTTGTCGTTTATTGGCAAATGCTTTTAGGCTTGAATGCGGTGGATAAAAAAATCTCTAATTGTGTTGGTACAGTTTATTTAGTTACGATTTTGGAATGCATTATTAATAATAATGCAAAAGCTTTTATGTTTTAGGTTAAATCGTTCCATCAGTGCTTATCGATAGCTTCCGGATTTTTCAAAATCAGGTTGTTTAGTTATTTTGTCTTACGTGTAATTATGACACAATAAATCCGCTCAAAATCCCTCGTTTACTGAAATTGCCTTAATATTGCAATCCAATTCAATAAATTATGAGCTTTTACAATTTTAAAGTCCCTTATGCTGTAAATGAAAATTACAAGAAAAGAGTGGCTTATTTTTCGATGGAGTTTGCTATACACCAACCTTTAAAAATTTACAGTGGCGGACTTGGTTTTTTGTCTGGTTCACACATGCGTAGTGCGTATGAACTAAAACAAAATTTAGTTGGAATCGGAATTTTATGGAAATACGGATACTACGACCAGGCAAGGAACGCTGATCAAACCCTGCAAGTGCAGTGGAACGAAAAAAATTATAATTTTTTAGAAGATACAGGTATCAAGTTCCAGATTAACATTCATGATCATCCTATTTGGGTAAAAGCATGGTATCTTAATCCGGAAACATTTAAGAGTGCTCCAATGTTTTTATTGAGCACAGACTTGCCTGAAAACGACTATGTAACTCAGACTATTACCCACCGTTTATATGATGGTAACGTTGCAACAAAAGTTGCGCAGTTTATTTTATTAGGTGTAGGCGGAGCCAAATTAATGGACGAACTTAATTTCAATCCTGAATTGTATCACCTGAATGAAGCACATGGATTAAGTGCTGCATTTTACCTGTATAGAAAATTTGGCAATGTTGCAGATGTTAAAAAGCGCCTTGTATTTACAACGCATACACCGGAGGAAGCAGGTAATGAAAAACATGACATTTACTTATGTGAAAAAATGAGTTATTTCTGTGGAACACACATTGATGATGTAAGAAAAATGACTGGTATTAATGATGACCAGTTTAATCATTCTTTAGCCGCATTAAGATTAGCGAAACTAGCCAATGGCGTTTCAAAACTACATGCTGAAGTAAGCCGGAAAATGTGGAGTAAATATTCGGGTATCTGCGAAATTAAAGCTATTACAAATGCGCAAAACTGGCGCTACTGGGCCGATAAGCAATTATATAAAGCTAAGGTAGAAGAAAACGATGTTTGGTTTGATGATAGAAAACAATTTTTGAAAAAGCGTGCGATGGATCTTGTTGCTGATCAAACGGGTAAATTGATGGATCCAAATGTGTTAACAATTGTGTGGGCACGTCGTTTTGCAGGATATAAAAGAGCTGAATTATTAACGAGGGATCACAAGCGTTTCGAAGCGCTGTTGAACAATCCAAAGTATCCTGTGCAAATCATCTGGGCAGGTAAACCTTATCCGTTGGATTATCCGGCTATTAATGATTTCAATCACCTGGTACATTTAAGTAAGCAATATAAAAACGTAGCAGTTTGTATTGGATACGAATTGTCTTTGAGCAAGCGTTTAAAGCAGGCGTCTGATGTGTGGCTTAATAATCCAAGAGTTCCAAGAGAAGCAAGTGGCACAAGTGGAATGACAGCAGCTATGAACGGGGCAGTTAATGTAAGTACTAACGATGGATGGATATGTGAATTTATTAATGATGGCAATAACGGATTTGTAGTGCCACCAGTGGATTATGAAAACATGCATGTACACGACCAGGATGAATACGATTTGAATATGCTGTACGATATCCTGGAAAATAAAATACTTCCAATGTATTATGAAGACAAGGATACCTGGAGGCATATTGTGAAAAATGGTATGAACGACGTACAAGTGCAGTTTGAGAGTAACAGGATGGCAGATGAATACTACCAGATATTATACAAATAGATTTTAAAAATAAAAAAAGCCTCAGTAATGGGGCTTTTTTATGAGAACTATTTTAATACAAATGGCGTATATATTAATATGGCTAAATTGTTTTTTACTCCGGTTATATTGTTGGTTATTTTATTGTCATGCAGTAAAAAAGAGAACTATGCCTATGGCAGTACCGATACTATGCCAGCACCAACGCCAACTGCACCTCCGGTAATAACCTCATCAGAAAAAACTTACCTCGCATTAGGCGATTCGTATACCATCGGACAATCAGTGGCAGTGGCTGATAGGTTTCCTAATCAAACTGCTAATTTGCTCTTGTATGATTCTATAAAAGTTGCGACACCTGAAATAATTGCTCAAACCGGATGGACTACCAGTAATTTATTAAGCCGGATAAATAGTACTCCACCAACCCTTGGTACTTACGATATAGTAACCTTATTAATTGGTGTAAATAATCAATACCAACACATGTCAATTGATTTATATCGTTCTGAATTTACATTGCTTTTAAATAAGTCTATCACTTATGCAGCTAACAAAAAAGACCATGTGTTTGTACTATCAATTCCGGACTATAGCGTTACTCCATTTGCCAGTGGTTCAGACAAAGCTACCATTGCTGCAGAGATTGATGCTTACAACAAAATCAACAAAGAAATTACACTTGCTGCCGGTTGTAATTATGTTGACATTACTTCCGCTAGCCGGCAAGCTGCTACAGATATATCACTCATAGCAAACGATGGTCTTCATCCATCCGGCAAGCAATATAATATTTGGTCAACATTGCTGATACCCTTTGTGAAAGCGGCATTGCGCTGATAGCAACTTTTAATATTCGCTTACCACTCATCCCGATTTTTTTGGAAATTTCACAAAATAGTAACATCTTTACGTCCTCAAATCAAACGAGATGAAACCTAATAAAAACAAGGTTGTATATTTTTTAAGTGATTTTATTCTAAATAATTTCAACACGCCTCCTCCTTCCGTGTGCTAAATTTTTTCCAGGATTCCTGGAAGTTTCCCCGTAAATAATTTTTCAAATAACGGATAGTAATCCGAAGTGTATTTTAATATTTTATTTCAAAAGAAATGAAAAAGCATACCAATAAGGTTGTATATTTTTTAAGTGATTTTATTCTAAATAATTTCAACACGCCTCCTC
>JBDUEK010000094.1:0-23059 GCA_040002495.1 Ferruginibacter sp. | reverse complement strand
ATCCGGGTACACAATATGATACTACCATCAACGAATGGCATACCTGTCCGGAAGGTGGCCCAATCAGGGCAAGTAACCCTTGCAGTGAGTATATGTTTTTAGATAACACTGCCTGTAACCTTGCTTCCGTAAATCTTCGCCAGTTCTTCAGGGAAAGCGATAATAGTTTTGATGTAAAAGGTTTTGAATATACTTGCCGCCTTTGGACGGTTGTATTGGAAGTATCTGTTTTGATGGCGCAGTTTCCTTCAAAAGAAGTAGCGCAACTTTCTTACGATTACAGAACATTGGGATTGGGATACGCTAACCTGGGTAGCATGCTAATGGTAAGTGGTATTCCTTACGACAGTGAAGAAGCAAGAGCAATTGCAGGTTCTATCACCGCTATCATGACGGGTGTTGCTTATAAAACATCTGCAGAGTTAGCAGGGTTCTTAGGAACTTTCTCTAAATACGAAGAAAATAAAACACACATGCTTCGTGTAATGCGTAACCACCGTGCAGCAGCTTATGATGCACAGGACGCATATGAAGGCATTGAAATAAAACCACAGGGCATCAATTCAAAATATTGTCCCGACTATTTATTGAAGGCAGCCATCAGGGCATGGGATGATGCAGTTCAGTTGGGCGAAAAAAATGGCTACCGCAATGCACAAACTACCGTAATTGCACCAACAGGTACAATCGGTTTGGTAATGGATTGTGATACTACCGGGGTTGAGCCTGATTTTGCATTGGTGAAATTCAAAAAATTAAGTGGTGGTGGTTATTTTAAAATCATCAACCAAAGTGTGCCTGCAGCTTTACGTAATTTAAAATATAGCGAAACAGAAATTGTAGAGATTGTAAATTATGCAAAGGGACATGCTACATTAACTGGTGCACCATATATCAATACAAAATCTTTGCTTGAAAAAGGATTTACTACAGAAGAACTGGCAAGGGTTGAATCTTCATTGGGTAGTGCTTTTGAAATTGGATTTGTATTTAATGTGTACACTTTCGGAGAAGAAAC
The DNA here is from genome assembly GCA_040002495.1 of Ferruginibacter sp. Lineage (GTDB taxonomy): Bacteria > Bacteroidota > Bacteroidia > Chitinophagales > Chitinophagaceae > Ferruginibacter. The sequence continues at coordinate 22,041 of JBDUEK010000094.1, read as the reverse complement.
ATTGCAGCGCTTAGGATTTACTTCAGAGCAATACCATGATTTTAGCTGGAGCTTACTGGAAGCACTTGGTTATACAGATGATGAAATTGATGCAGCAAATATATATGTATGTGGTACTATGACGGTAGAAGGTGCTCCGTATTTAAAAGATGCACATCTTCCGGTATTTGATTGCGCCAACAAATGTGGTCAAAAAGGCGAACGATATATTCATGCACATGGCCATATTCGTATGATGGCTGCAGCGCAACCCTTCTTAAGTGGTGCTATCAGCAAAACCATCAACCTGCCAAATGAAGCAACAGTTGAAGAAATTGCAGATTGTTATCGCATGAGCTGGGAGCTTGGTTTAAAAGCGAATGCACTTTACCGTGATGGTTCTAAATTGTCTCAACCGTTGAGCAATAAATCTGACAAAAAGAAGAAAGACGCAGATGTAACTACAGAAGAAATGACCGCCGAAGCAGAAGAGGCAGCAGAAGGAAAGTCTTCTATCGTAAACATGAGTAAATTAACGGTTGACGAATTATTGGATGAAGTAAGTAAGCGCATGCAAAACAGCCCTGATACTGTGTTGAAAGGCCGTCTTGCAAAAATAGTTGAGCGTAAAAAATTACCGGCTAAACGTCGTGGCTTTACACAAAAAGCTAAAATAAACGGTCAGGCATTGTTCTTACGTACCGGCGAATATGGTGATGGTACAGTTGGTGAAATCTTCATCGACATGGCCAAAGAGGGAGCTACCGTTCGTAGTATGTTGAACTGTTTTGCAATTGCTATTTCTATCGGTTTACAATATGGTGTTCCGTTAGAAGAGTTTGTTGAAAAATTTGTGTTCACCCGCTTTGAACCATCCGGAATGGTAGAACATCCGAATATCAAGAGTACCACTTCTATCATTGACTTTATCTTCCGTTCGATGGCGTATGAATACCTTGGCAGAAACGATTTAGTTCATGTATTGGACAAGCCAGAGGTTGAAAATTTAGGAGATGCTGATTGGGACGAATCAACACCTACCATCGGTAACAGGGTACATGAATTAAGTGAAGTAAGGGTAACAGGAAGTTCTTCACCTGCAGGAAATGTACAATCTGCAAAAGCAGTGAAAAATAACCTGAGTGCGGCTGAACAATTTACAGGTTTAGATGCAGTAAATGCAGCAGCGAAAAGCATGCAAAGCGATGCGCCGGCATGTAATACCTGTGGACATATCACCATGCGTAGCGGAACTTGTTACAAATGTTTGAATTGTGGTAACAGCATGGGATGTAGTTAGTGAGCAATTGTACATACTTAAATAAAAGAAGAAAGGCCGCCTTAATAAAGCGGCCTTTCTTCTTTTACTGTAATGATATTCTTTGTGATTGGGTAGAAATGATACCTGCAATATTAAAATGGGTTTGTCCCTTTTTTTATTTTCTGGCTATTATCAACATGTCGGTCATATTTGTTCCATCCTCTACCGGAAAATCCTGGCGTTGTAAATCTATAATTGTGAAGTTATTTTTGTTGAGTGCCTCAACTATGTAATCTGCCTGGTGATAATGCATGTACATCTGGTCACCTGCGCTGCCTGTTTTAAAACCCGATTTGCTATAATCATCTTCCATAGTACTTATATAAAGGATACCACCGGAATTTAGTAGCAAAGCGGCATCCCCAATTAATTTTATTGCTTCTTCCTTTGATAAGTAAGGCAAACAAAAACCACACATGATGCCATCATACTTTTCTTTAATGGTATCAATAACCCTGCAATCCATTACTTCAAATTCGGCTGAAGGATTATTGATCCTGGCAAGCGCAATCATGTTTGGAGCAAGATCAATTCCAAGCATTTGAAATCCGGGTCTTTTTTCTAATAAATATTTAGTGATGTTTCCCGGCCCGCAGGCTAATTCCAGGATAGGAGCATTTAATTTCGGAATGCTGTCGCAAAACAAATTGAATGAATTGTGATACAAGCTTACGTCCATAAATTTATCCTGGTATAAACTTGCACGTTTGTCAAAAATGTCGACAGCTATTTTGGATTTGTCCATTTTGGGATTGGTCATCAATTAATAAATAGAGTTACCTGCCGGGAACGGAGCAGGCAGATATTTACAGATAATTAAATTACTTATTTAGGGGTTGGTTGCGGGGCAGTCAATTTTCGTTAGCTTGTTTCCATCTTCAAAAACCAGCGCCGACCTGTTTTTAAACACAACTTTGGCTGTAGTTTCTTCCACGGGTCCAAAGCCTTCAATCAGGTACTTTCCTTTTTTTATAAAAGCCACTTCCCTGGTTGATTGCGTTCCTTCCGACATAAAAATATAATCTGCAAAAATGGTATCTGCTTTTAGTCGCCCTTTTATTGTTCCGGTATTTTTATCCTTTTCCATCAATATGTATGAAAGATTGCCGGTAACTATATTATCATGTACTTCAATATTTAGCCGGATGGTGTCTTTATCAGTAACGGACTCGTAGCAACCGGGTATTGAAGCAGTTTGTTTGATCGCATCCTTAATTTTAGATGGATCACCAGGTACATTACAGGAAGAAATTACGCCGGTTATTAGTAGTAGGCAATACAGGATATTTTTCATAACGATTTTTAAAACTTTAGATTCAGGTTACAATGTAATTTAAATAACATTGTATTGCAATCAATATTAGTACCTAATTTTCGAACACTTTCCTTTTTATGAAAGTCTTTAATAAAAAGCAACGATTCCTGTTTTCTTAAAATGTAATGTTGATAAGCTTATCAGATGCTGCTATACATTAGCGCTAATTCAAATCGGATTTTATATACCGTTTGTTACCTTTACACCATGACTTCAAGTTTTTTTACTTATAATAAAGGAAAAGTGATACAGGCTTTGCGGTATCATTTTATTACACGTCCCGAAATAAAAGTGATGATGATATTGGTGAATGTATTCGCTATAATTTCCGCTGCACTATTCTTTATTAAAAAAATATCACCGGTCGCTTTTTTGGTAAGCTCATTATTATGGTTTGCCTTGATGATTGCCTTCTGGTACCTGCTTCCAATAACGATTTATAGAAAATCGCCCACTTTTAAAGATAAATTAAAGGCCACTTTTGGGAAAGATGAATTTACAATTGAAAATGAACATGGTAGTAGAAGCTGGCCCTGGGAGTCTTTCAGTACGTCAATGGAGAGCCCTCATTTTTTCCATTTATATTTTAATACCCGGTCTTTTTTTATAGTGCCAAAAGAGGCTTTTTCCGATGAGGATGTATTTGCTGCCCGCAAAGTAATAACCAGTAAAATTCCTAAATAATTAAACCAGTCTTTTTTCCATTACGTGATGTGGGATATTTATTTCAATGAATTGTTCGCCCTTTACTTTATAACCGAATTTTTCATAAAACCCAATGGCTGTATCACGGGCATGCATGGTAAGTATTCTATAACCTTTATCGCGGGCCAGGTTTTCTGCAAACATCATCATCGATTCGCCAATTCCCTTTCCCTGCATATTTCTTTGAACCGCCATTTGCCTAAGCCTTGCACAACCTTTGGTGGTGTTGGTTAATACGCAGCATCCCAATATTACGTCTTCGTCGTAAGCGCATATTAATATATCATTTGCCTCTTTGGCTAATTCTTCCGGGCTAAAATTTAAGCCTAATGGTTTACGCATAATTTCATACCTCAACGCCACCATTTGTTCATATTCTTTGCTGCCGTGATATATTTGTTTTAAGCCCATACTGCAATATAATAAAAAAATATGCTGCAATAATACATACTCAATTAAGGTATTTAAATAAAAAGAGGCTACCTCTTATGAGATAACCTCCTTATGTATTCCAGAAGAAACAAAAAAATTGAGGTAAGAAATCAACCTGCCAATTATTTTTTAACTGATCAGGATAACTAACTTATAGCTTTATAATTTTTATTGTTTCGGTTTTAACAGCCGAGATAATATTTAAAATATAGGTGCCGGCTGGTAAACTTTGTGCCTGGTTAACACGGATAACATTTTGACCTTTTTTGATGATTGCATTTGACTGGTTCCATACCTTTCCATCAATTCCGCTAAGTTTCAATTGTGCAGTACCATTCATATCACTGTTAAGCTGAACGTTTAATTTTCCGTTTGTTGGATTAGGCCATGCAATGGTATTGGTTGTTAGCATACCATTCACTTTAAGCATAACAATATTTGAGTAGATAAATTTACCATCAACGTCCACCATTTTTAAGCGATAAAACACATTGCTTTCTGTATAGTGATATAGATCATCATTTGCACTGTAGTTGGTTGCAACGTTGCTGAATTCTTTTGCTGTAAACGTTGCAAATGGCTCAAAACTGTTTCCATCACTACTTCTTTGTACTTCAAAATAGCTGCTGTTTATTTCCTGCGATGTCTGCCAATTGAGATTTACATTTTTATTATTAATGTTTCCGGTAAATCCTGTCAGCTTAACCGGAAGTGATACTTCTAGCATAAGAACAGGGATTGTATAAGAAGCAGTATTTGAAACCTGACCGTAAGAATCTGTTGCACTATAATAAAAAACTGCATTTCCACCTGTTCCAACCACTGGTTTGAAAGCAAGGGTGTTTATCTGATCAGGAGTAAGTACTTGTCCGATGCTTACAGGAACACTGATTCCATTGCTTAATGTATATAATGTGCCACGGGCAGGGTTTGGTATAGTTTTAATTGTATAACTAATAATTGTACCACTTGCAGCTGTAGCATCCAATGGCTTAATAGCTGTAATTGGTGCATCGTGCCATATTCCCGGGTTTATGATATTTTCTGCAGTGGGAGGTAATATAACTGCATTAGGCATTGAAAGAATTCCGGTTAATGCCATCAGATCAATACCTCCTTTGTCGGATCCGGTATTTGTTGGAAAAAATGCAGGATTGGTATAATCAACCATATCAGCCGAAGTTGCGGTAGTTGGTAAATCTGAACTAAAAACGGAGTAGCCATATATTTTATCACCATTTGCTATTCCAAGTTCATCCAGAGATATATATACGCCACCAATATTTTGATTGCCGGAGGTACTCATTTTTAAAGTGGCTTCAACAGCCAGATCTCGTCTTACAACATAGTATTTAAGTGAGCTGCCTGGCAAATTGCCGTAGTTGCCCGAAGTTACTCTTAGTTGTTTGCCATATGAAGTTGCATTGCCTGCCAAATCAACAGCTGTAATTGCCGCAATAACAAAACCATCATGATCGTTATCATTGCCCCTTTCAAATAATGCAAAGCCAACTTTGGTATTTATTGTGGATATCATCCCACCGGCAAATACCACATCCAAACGTTCAATATTGTTACTGTTTCCATTACCATCGCCCTGGTTTTGGAACAGATTGTCAGTCCCCTGGTTTAAACTGTTTCTGCTAAATGCAGCTTCCATGTTGTCATTATATGCATTAACAACAGAAACATTATTTGCACCATCGCCTGGTTTTCCCTCTACCCAAAGTAGTGTGCGGTTGCCACTAACAACAGGGTTGTTTACCCTCCTCAACTTTACAGAGGAGTTGGCATTTAATGCATAAGTATAAACTTCATTACCAATTGTAAAATCTTTAAGCGTTGTTGAATTGCCGGTGTTTTGTGTAGCCTGTCCAAAATGATAGCTTATGGTCGTTCCACTAAATGAACTTCCACTTGCTCCCGGTGCCGTATAACTTAAAGATGAACTAGCATTTTCGCTAATTGTGTTAGCTTTTGTTATTGGTGTTTGAGCTGTTGTGATATCAGCTGATAATAATAATCCGGCTGCTACCATTAAGGTGTAAAATGTATTCATTTTTTCTTGTTTTAACTTTGGAGGTAAGATGATTTTGGTGATAAGCGTCAAAATCAGTTGCTTATACATGGTTAGGCACGCACTATGCCAAACTCTGAAACCATTTACTGTAAAGGGTTATATAGTTTTTTGCTGAAATTGAATTCCATTTTATGGAAATAAATTCTGAAAAATGTAAAGAATCCCGGGTGAATGGTTAAACGCTTATTTGGAGAGAGGGGCTAGTAATTTTTTTAATTAAATCAATGTAAAAACTTAATTTGGAAGCTGCTTAAAGGTGCTATTTTGATATTAATTTCATTAGAAGTTATATTTCTTTGAATTTACTTCAAAAAGTATATTTTTGCACCTGATTAACTAAATACTAATATTATGTCAGACATTGCAACAAGAGTAAAAAAGATAATTGTTGACAAATTGGGTGTTGATGAAGCAGAGGTTACCCCTGAAGCTTCATTCACCAATGATTTAGGTGCCGATAGCTTGGACACCGTAGAATTAATCATGGAATTTGAGAAGGAATTCAACATTTCTATTCCTGATGAACAAGCCGAGACCATCACTACAGTAGGTCAGGCTGTTACTTACCTTGAAGAGCACGCTAAGTAATCATCATCCGTTTTAATCATTGCAGGCAAACTTTATGGATTTAAAGAGAGTAGTAGTTACCGGGTTGGGAGCCCTTACTCCATTAGGGAAAACCGTTCCAGAATACTGGCAGGGGTTATCTGATGGCGTAAATGGTTGCGATTTAATCAAACAATTCGACGCTACAAAATTTAAAACCAGGTTTGCCTGCGAGGTTAAGGACTTTGATCCCACTGCTTACTTGGATCGAAAAGAAGCCCGAAAAATTGACCGGTTTACCCAATTTGCATTAATTGCCAGTGATGAAGCTGTAAAAGATGCAGGTATATCAAGAGATAATGTTGATGTAGACAGGGTGGGTGTAATATTCGCCAGCGGCATCGGGGGATTAATTACATTTCAGGAAGAAGTGATAAACTTTGCTTCAGGAGATGGTACTCCAAGATTTAATCCTTTTTTTATTCCAAAAATGATACTTGATATTGCCGCAGGGCAAATATCCATACGTCATGGTTTTCGTGGACCTAATTATTCAGTTGTAAGTGCTTGCGCATCTTCTACCAATGCAATTATTGATGCTTTTGATAATATCCGGCTTGGTAAATCAGACATCATAATTTCAGGTGGTAGCGAAGCTGTTATAAGTGCTGCGGGTGTTGGAGGTTTTAATGCTATGAAGGCATTAAGCGAAAGAAATGACGATCCAAAAACAGCTAGCCGGCCTTTTGATAAAGACCGTGACGGCTTTGTTGTGGGGGAAGGCGCCGGAGTAGTCATTTTAGAAAGTCTGGAACACGCGTTGGCAAGAGGTGCAAAAATTTACTGCGAAATTGCAGGAGGTGGAGCTACAGCTGATGCACATCACATCACCGCTCCACACCCCGAAGGACTAGGTGCTCAAAATGTAATGCGCTCTGCACTAAAAGATGCCAATATGCAGCCCGAAGACATTGATTATATCAATGTACACGGAACTTCAACTCCACTGGGGGATATTGCTGAAACAAAAGCAATATTGAATGTATTTGGCGAGCATGCCTATAAACTAAATATTAGTTCTACTAAAAGTATGACAGGCCATAGCCTGGGTGCAGCGGGTGCAATTGAAGCACTGGCCTGTATAATGGCAGTCACCCAAAATATAATTCCACCCACCATCAATCATTTTACCGATGATCCCGAATTGGATAGCCGGTTGAATTTTACTTTCAACAAAGCACAACAGCGTACCGTAAACGCTGCACTCAGCAACACCTTTGGTTTTGGTGGACATAATGCTTCGGTTATTGTAAAAAAATACAAACCTTAATTAAATCTCCTGTTATTTTTTGAACACGTAACTTCACAATTGTGAATGACTTGCATGTGATTAGTGACTTTCCTATTCTAGTTAAGGAGGTTTTTTTTATGAGTCACTTCCAAAATGAGTTCCTTGCTTTAAATTTTTTGATTGCCTTCAAAAGGATTAATTTAGACTAAACATTTTACCAAATTTTGCAATTCTTTAAAGACATTTTTTATTCGGACATAAAGAAAAAGGAGTTTAAGAAACAACTCAATAACGTGCTGGGCTTTACTCCCGGCGAGCTTAATCTATATAGAACTGCCTTAAGTCATCGTTCTATAAGGGAAGGTGCTGATGAAAACAATGAACGGCTTGAGTTTTTGGGAGATGCTGTACTTAGTTCCGTAGTTGCCCATTATCTTTTTATGAAGTATCCTTATAAAGGGGAAGGGTTTCTTACTGAAATGCGAAGTAAAATGGTGAATCGCCAACAGTTAAATGACATCGGTATAAAAATGGGATTGAAAAAGATCACTATTTATAATAAACACGATAGCTCCTTAAAAATTTCCCAGATTTTTGGCAATACACTTGAAGCGTTGATAGGTGCTGTTTACCTGGATAAGGGATACAATAAAACTCAGAAATGGGTAGAAAAATACATCATTTCTACGCATATGTTTATTGACGATCTCGAAGGGATTGAGATCAATATTAAGAATAAATTATACGGCTGGGCAAATAAAAATGGCAAATCGCTTGAGTTTGAAACACTGAATGAAAAGTTTGAGAATGGCAGAAGGTTGTTTACAATAGGCGCAACTGTAGATGGGGAGTTAGTGGCTGAAGGTAAAGGGTTTAATAAAAAAGATGCCAGCCAGATAGCAGCTCAATTAGCGGTTGATAAATTAGGGCTTTAATACTTTTGTTCCTATTATGTTGAAGTGGTAATCATTGTATAATGATACCTGAACACCACACATCATTTCGCAGCCGCGAAATTTAATATAGCGATATGAAATTTGGAATTTTAGGAAGTGGAAGCTGGGGTACAGCCATAGCAAAAATATTAACCGACAATGGCCAGGCCATTTATTGGTGGAACAGGAGTGAAAAATCCATCCAACAAATTCTTACACGCCATCATAATCCACATTATCTCAGTTCAGCTTCATTTGATGTTTCACGGTTGAAACTTACTACAGATGCAGCAGAAGTTATTAAAAATTCAGATTGTATCATCATTGCTATTCCCTCTGCATTTACTGCAGTAACATTATTGTCTTTAGACAGGAGCATATTTGCCGGTAAGAAAATTGTTAGTGCGGTTAAAGGTATTTTACCTGAACAAAATCAGTTATTAAATGATTTCTTAAAACAGGAATTTGATTTTCCGTTGGAAGATTATTTTACTGTATTAGGGCCTTGCCATGCAGAAGAAGTAGCCGCGGAAAAATTATCGTATCTAACCATTACCGGTAAAGATGAAATAATGGCTAATAAAATTTCCGAAAATTTTAAAACAGATTATCTCAACATAATTGTTAATGATGATATTTATGGTGTGCAGTATGCGGCGGTATTAAAAAATATTTATGCTGTAGGCGCAGGCATAGCTCACGGATTGGACTATGGAGATAATTTTTTAAGTGTGCTTATTGCAAATAGCGCAGATGAAATGGCTGGTTTTTTGCGAAAGGCGGGGATTAAAAATATAGAAGTTGGAAAAGTAGATGAACTGCGAACTACTCATCTAAAACGGTCTCATAATTACGCAGCTTCTGTATACCTTGGTGATTTATTGGTTACATGTTATTCTTTATACAGCCGCAACAGAACTTTTGGCAATATGATAGGTAAAGGGTATTCTGTAAAATCGGCCCAGCTGGAAATGACTATGGTTGCAGAAGGGTACAATGCAAGTAAATGCATGTTCGTGTTAAATCAAACTGTTCAGGCAGATATGCCGATTGCAGAAAATATATATCGAATTCTTTGGGAACAACTTTCGCCGGAAGAAGGGTTTATCAATATTGAAGAAACGCTTAGTTAAATGCACGCATTTTCTATTTTTCTGTGATAAACAGATCTGCAGCAATACCATCTGCAAATAATTTGCCCTCCCTGGTAAGTATCAGCTTTGATTGAGTAAGTATTATTTTATTACCAGTCTGCCACTTTTTACTTTCCGATAAAATTTTCTCTGCAATGTTTTGTCCAAAAGCAAAAGCTGTTTTTTCTAAATCAATCCCTTCCATTGTTCTAAGCGCAGTCATTATATATTCATTGGCTTTTTGCGTAGCCGATAAAATTTCTTCTTCGTAAGGAATTGTATTTTGTTTAAGTGATTGCAGGTATAGGCTATTGTTAGCAACATTCCAGCGACGGGAAGCCCCATCAAAAGAATGTGCAGATGGGCCAAACCCATAATAAAATTTTCCTTGCCAGTAACTGCTGTTATGTTTGCTCCGCATACCCGGCTTCGAAAAATTACTGATTTCATAGTGTTCATAGCCGGCATCTTTCATCCAGTCCATCAAGATTAAAAATTGTTCAGCTTGCTTTTCAGTATCTACAGGTTCTTTTTTATGTATTGCTATCATTTTATCCAACGCCGTTTTGGGTTCTACTGTTAAAGCATAACAAGAAATATGCGGTACATTTTTTTCAAATATGATTGATACATTTCTTTTCCAATCTTCATTGCTTAATAACGGTGAGCCATAAATAAGATCAATGGAGTAGTCAATATAACCAGCATCTTTTATAGCATCAATACAGTTTAAAGCATCTGTAACATTATGTGCCCGGTTCATCCATTTTAATTCGGTTTCTAAAAACGATTGTACACCCGTGCTAAGCCTGTTAATGCCTGCTTTTTTCCATTGTACTAATTTTTCTGTGGTGATATCATCGGGATTGGCTTCAAGCGTAATTTCTGCATCTGGCGTAATTTTAAATTTATTTTGAAGCTTTTCTAATATCAGTTGCAACTCTTCGATCGTTAATATACTTGGCGTGCCTCCACCAAAATAGATGGTGTCAATTTTTTCATTAACAACGTTGTAAAAAGGTGTCAGTATAATTTCATTTACGATCGCATCAATCATTTCCTTTTTCATTTTTAGTGAGGTAGAAAAATGGAAATTACAGTAATGACATGCTTGTTTACAAAACGGAATATGGATATAGACGCCAGACAAAGATTTTTGATTTACGATTTTAGACTTTAGTTTTGAATACAGTAATGATAACTACACGATTCATTTATTACAAAATTTTTACTACAATACTAATTGCGGTTTATTTTACTTCCGCCTACAGTCAACAAAAAGCTTCGGGATTGTATGTTTTGCAGGTAAAGATTTTAGATAAAGATAGTTCATTTAACAGGCAGCAATTGAATCTGCAAAACAGCTTCACAAACATTCCGCAATGTGCTGAGTATATAAAAAAAATTCCATCTCTATTAATTGGTAAAGGATATCCTGCGGCTTCTGTGGACAGCGTAAGGTATGATTCGTCTTTTGCATACATACAATTATACCTGGGTCCAAATCAATACCTGATGCAACTTAATACAGATAGTGTTGAAAAAAAAGCGTTGGAATTAAGTGGGTATACTGCAAAAGCCATCACTAATAAACCGATAAATTTTGCCCAGGTAGAGCTTATTAAGCAGCGTATGCTTAACTATTATGAAAATAGCGGTTACCCCTTTGCAAGCATATTTTTAGATAGCATTTATTTTAGTAACAATGCTATGAATGCAACATTAAAAGTAGATAAGGGGCCATTATACCATATAGATAGCATAAGAGTAAAAGGTGATGTAAAAATTTCAAAAAGTTTTTTACAACGTTATCTCGCAATACCCAATGGAAGTATTTACAATAAAGAAAAACTTGACCAGGTGAGTAAGCGGTTATTGGATCTTCCCTATTTAAAAGAGGAGCAGGCATCAGAACTTTCCATGCTTGGAAATGGATCTATACTGGATCTGTATTTACAACCTAAAAAAAGTAGCCAGGTAAATTTCCTGGTAGGATTTTTACCCGCCAACAATCTCACCAATAAATTGCAAATAACCGGTGATGTTAATTTAAATTTACGCAACGCATTGGGTACAGGAGAAACTATATTATTAAACTGGCAGCAGTTACAAATAAGTTCGCCAAGGTTAAATTTAGGATACCAGCAACCCTATATTTTTAAGTCGGCTTTTGGACTCGATTTTGCCTTCGACCTTTTTAAAAAAGATTCCACCTTTCTTCAGTTAAACTCACAATTAGGGGTACAATATCTTTTGTCGGCCAATCAATCCGGTAAAATATTTATACAAAATCAAAGCACCTACTTACTGGGATCTGGAGTAGATACCAATCTTGTAAAAAACACAAGGCAACTGCCACCTAACGTAGATGTAAAAGCTGTAAACGTAGGGATAGATTATGAATTGAATAACACCAATTACCGGTTTAATCCCCGTACTGGAAATGAATTAAGGTTAATAGGCTCAGTTGGAATAAAAACGATTGATAAAAACAATGAGATCATCCGGCTTACTGATCCATCATTCGACTTTAGCACATTGTATGATTCAGTTAAACTCCGCTCTTATCAACTGCGGGCAAAGGTTACCGCAGCTCATTATTTTCCGGTAGGTAAACAAGCAACCCTTAAGACAATTTTTAATGGAGGTGTGTTTGGTAGTCAGAGTGTATTCCGCAACGAATTGTTTCAGATAGGTGGATATAAATTGTTAAGGGGCTTTGATGAAGAGAGTATTTACGCTTCGCAATATGGAGTTGTTACACTTGAGTATCGAAACCTTGTAGGTCTTAATTCATATTTATTTACTTTTATCGACGCTGGCTGGGTAAAAAATAAGTATCAGTCTGTCAATTTCAGTAACAATTTTATTAGCGGCGGTATTGGGTTAGTTTTTGAAACCAAAGCTGGGTTATTAAATATGAGTTTTGCTGTTGGTAAAAGAAATGATGTGAAATTTGATTTGCGTCAATCAGCAAAAATTCATTTTGGGTATATTAATTATTTCTAGGCTAAATCAATTTAATTTTGTTGAATAATTTTTTAAAGTTGAAACAGGTGTTGGTTTTTCTTTTTTTACTGCTTGGTCCTGTTTTGCTTTTTAGTCAGCAAACAGACACTATGCCGTTACCAGGTGATTCGTTGGTTGTTAAGATAGATTCAATAATTAAACAACCAGATTCATTACAACTTAGGGTACAAGACTCATTATTAAAAGTTAGCGACTCTATAAATGCAGTTGTTAAGCAACAGGCAAAATACACCAATGATATTCAACAATTACTAAAAGACAATATCTATTTAAACTGGAATGGTAAACCTGTAGCCATGGCTAATAAAGCCAGAGAGAATGGTTCTCAGGACAAGCAGTTTTATCTGTTAGCGGGTATAATATTTTTACTTGGGTTCTTCCGATTTTTTTATGTCAGGTATTTTAACAATCTTTTTAGGGTATTTTTTAATGCATCATTAAGACAAAGCCAGTTGACTGACCAACTATTACAGGCAAAACTTCCATCTCTTTTTTTTAATATTATTTTTATTTTAGCTGGAGGAGTATATGTTTATCTGATACTCGATTTCTATAACTGGATCCCTGCGCAAAATTATTGGTTATTGGTTCTATATTGCGGAGTTAGTCTGGGTGCTGTCTATTTTGTGAAATTTATTACTTTGAAATTTACCGGATGGGTTACAGGTTTCAAGGAAATTACTAATACTTATATATTTGTAATATTCCTTATCAATAAAATATTAGGTGTAATACTACTTCCTTTCATCGTTGTAATTTCATTTGGAAATCCGGTGATAGCGAGTGCTAGTGTGATTATTTCTTTATTTTTAATAGGCCTGATGTTCGTACTTAGGTTTTTCAGATCCTATGGACTTCTTCAACATCAGTTAAAAATCAGCAGCTTTCATTTCTTTATGTATGTGACAGGAATTGAAGTGTTGCCTCTTTTGTTGATTTACAAGGGATTGATACTTTTATTGGGTAAAAATCTTTAACTTTGTGTTGCTTTTCATTAACAATTTATCTCAATATGGTTAACAAAAGAGAATCAAACATCGAATTAAAAACCAACGTGATAAAAAAAGTCCTGATAACCCAACCTCGTCCTGAAGGCGAAAGGTCTCCTTACTTTGATTTAGCAAAGCGACATGATATTGAATTGCATTTTCATCCTTTTATAAAAGTTGATAGTATTCCTGCCAAGGAATTTAGAAAGCAAAAAATTGAAATCAACAATTACACTGCAGTCATATTTACCAGCCGTCATGCAATTGATCATTTCTTTCGTGCATGCGAAGAGCTTAAAATGAACATATCCCAGGATACAAAGTATTTCTGTATTACAGAAGCGGTAGCCCTTTATTTGCAGAAGTTTATTTTGTATCGTAAACGAAAAGTGTTTTATGGCGCTGATGGTTCAAACAAAAGTTTTTTTGATGTAATTAATAAGCATAAGGATAATGAAAAGTTTCTTTACCCATGCTCCGAATCATTTGACAATGATATAACTACCTGGTTGAAAGATCATAATTGCGAGTATGCCACCCCCGTCTTATACAGAATTATAAGCACCGATATTAAAGAAGTTATTGCCGAAAATTTTGATGTTATATGTTTGTTTACTCCGGGCGGAGTAAAAAGTTTATTAGAGAATTTCCCAAAATTCAAACAAAACGGAACAAAGATTGGCGTATTTGGGGCAAATACATATAAAGCAGCAGAAGAAGCTGGTTTAACACTACATATCAAAGCCCCCCAACCGCAGGCACCGAGTATGGTTAGTGCCCTGGAACTGTACCTATCCTCACTTAAGAAAAAATAGTACTATCGAATTTATTTTACAAAAAAGATAACTTTTACGTTACCGCTATTAAAGATTCGTTGCAAATAACCACTTAATTTTATTAGCGGTTTTGGTGGTATCAATTTTTGTGTCCATTAAAATGTGTGTTGTTATTATCCAGTAATCAGCATTTGAGATTACTGTAAAAAAATTATGGATAAAAAATTCACCAATCATTTGGTTACGGAAACCAGCCCTTATTTGCTGCAGCATGCGCACAATCCGGTTAATTGGTTTCCGTGGGGAGAAGAAGCTTTGCTTAAAGCAAAGGAAGAGAATAAGGTTATCCTTGTAAGCATAGGTTATTCCGCTTGTCATTGGTGCCATGTAATGGAAAGAGAAAGTTTTGAAAATGAAATAACAGCTGATTTAATGAACGAGCATTTCATCAATATCAAAATAGATCGTGAAGAACGTCCGGATCTTGATCATATTTATATGGATGCAGTGCAGGCAATATCCGGAAGCGGCGGTTGGCCACTGAATGTATTTTTAACTCCGGATGCAAAGCCATTCTTCGGGGGTACATATTTTCCACCGGTGAAAGCTTTTAACAGGTCATCGTGGTCAGATGTTTTAAATGGGATATCACAGGCATGGAGCGAAAGAAAAAATGAGATAGAGGCGCAGGCCGAAAATTTAACTGATCATTTAAAGAAATCGAACAGTTTCGTACAAACGAAAATTGATATTGCATCAGACGAAAATATTTTTACTACAGAACAATGTGATAATATGTTTTCGGCAATAATGAAAACCGCTGATAAAGAGTGGGGAGGTTTTGGCAATGCTCCAAAGTTTCCGCAAACCTTTACCATTAAGTATTTGTTAGACTATTATCATTTTTCAGGAAACAATGAAGCCTTACAACAGGCTTTGTGTTCAATAGATAAAATGCTATTGGGCGGCATTTATGATCATGTTGGAGGAGGTTTGGCAAGATATAGTACGGATAGGGAATGGCTTGCTCCACATTTTGAAAAAATGCTTTACGACAATGCATTACTCATTGACACTTTGTGTGACGTATTTCAACTTACTGGAGATAAGAAATATGCGGACGCAATTCACAAGACTATAGGATTTGTTAATGTCGAATTGTTAAGTAATGAGAATGGCTTTTTTGCTGCTTTAGATGCCGACAGTGAAGGAGAAGAAGGCAAATATTATGTTTGGACTAAGCAGGAGATAGATGAGTTACTTGGTGATGATTCTTCATTATTTTGCAAATTTTTTAATGTTTCCGCAGAAGGAAATTGGGAGGGAAAAAATATATTGAGAGTTTTAAGTCCTTTTGAAGATTTTATCGTAAATGAAAAAGAGGATAAAGATAAAATTGAACTTATTATTAAAGCAGGGCTTCGAAAATTATTATCAGTTAGGGAAAAAAGAATAATGCCAGCTCTGGATGATAAAATTATACTAGGTTGGAATGCTTTAATGTTGAAATCTATTGCAAAAGCAGCTGTAGTTCTGGAAGATAAGTCATATGAATTGTTAGCTGAAGCGAATTTTAATTTCATTGAGCAAAATTTAAAGGCGGACAGCGGCGCCAGCCTTTTACATACGTATAAAGATAAAAAGGCAAAATTTCATGCATTTTTAGATGATTATGCTTATTATATATCAGCGTGTTTGGAATTGTATGCAGTAAGTTTTAATACAAAGTATTTGATTTCGGCACAACAATATTGCGATTTTGTAGTTGATAATTTTAGTGATGAGGATGGTGTTTTTTTCTATTATACCCATAAGGACCAAAGTGATGTAATAGTCAGGAAAAAGGAAGTATATGATGGCGCAACACCTTCGGGTAATTCAGTGATGGCTCACAACCTTCAAATATTGTCTTTAATATTTGATAATGATGAATGGAGGATGAGGGTAGAAAAAATGCTGACATCATTATTAGAAGCGGTTATCAAATATCCAGGATCATTTGGTATTTGGGCAACTTTAATATTAAGAAAAATTAAAGGGTATAGTGAAATTGCTGTTGTAGGCAACGATTTTGCTAAAATTGCAAGGAAACTACAAGTAAATTATATTTCTAATATTGTATTGATGGCAACTTTAGAAAAAAACAATGATTTTCCAATTTTGGAAAATAAAATTGGAGAAGAGGCTACATTAATATATTTATGTAAAAATTATTCTTGCAAGGCTCCATTCACTAATGCAGAGGAATTATTAAAAGAAATTAACAGTATAAAATAATAATATCAGATTTGAAAACACAATATTTTAATATCTTGTTCGTTTTTTATTCTCAGGTTACAGGCCATTTTAAAAGAAATAGTGTAAAGAATAACTGGATAAGCATAAATCAAAATAATCATTACATTTGCCAATACCCTCAAAGTAAAAAAAGATGAAGAATAGTTCATTAATCGCAGTTGTTGTTATCACGCTCGCAACGTTATCCGGCTGTAAGATGCTTGGAAAAAATAAGAAAGGCAAAGACTTACCTAGTGATGGTCAGTTATATGGCGTGGCTCCTGCAAAAAGCTGGACACTGCCTAAACCTCCGGGAATGGTGTATATACCACCAGGCACTTTTCATATGGGACCAAGCGATGAGGACATAAATTTTGCGTATACTGCACGTAATAAACAGGTTTCCATTAGTGGTTTTTGGATGGATGCAACAGAAATTACCAATAATGAGTTCCGCCAGTTTACAAACTGGGTAAGAGATTCTATTGCGGCAAAGCAAATGGGATTTATTAAGCAGGATCCAAGTGGTAATGAATATGTAGATTGGAAAAAAGCAAAAACTATCAAATGGGGTGATAAAGCAACGATGGAAAAGATTGATGCAATGATCCTTACTCCAGACAATCGCATTTTCAACAGAAAAGAACTTGATCCATCTAAACTAATTTATCATTCTGAGACTTTTGATTATAAAGAGGCTTCTAAAAGAGAAAACGCAGGAGTACAAAGGTCTAAGTTTATCATAAAGAAAGACATTCCTATTTATCCCGATTCATTGTGTTGGGTAAGGGATTTTGCTTACTCATACAACGAGCCAATGGCTAAAAAATATTACAGTCATCCGGCATTTGGAAATTACCCTGTGGTGGGAGTTACGTGGAAGCAAGCAACGGCTTTCTGTGAGTGGAGAACTCAGTATCTCAATGGATTTCTTGAGTCGAAAAGCAGGGCAACTGAATCAGATTTTCGTCTTCCCACAGAGGCACAATGGGAATATGCTGCAAGAGGTGGTCGTTCACAATCGCCATATCCATGGGGTGGACCGTACTTAAGAAACAGAAAAGGATGCTTGTTAGCTAACTTTAAACCAGGCCGTGGTAACTATCCCGAAGATGGTGGTTTTTATACCGTAAGAGCGGATGCTTACTGGCCAAATGATTTTGGTTTATATAATATGGCCGGCAACGTAGCAGAATGGACTTCTTCACTTTATTATGAAGGTGGATATTCATTCCAGCATGATATGAATCCTGACATTCGTTGGAACGCCAAGGATACTGATCCTCCCCGTATGAAACGCAAAGTTATTCGTGGTGGAAGTTGGAAAGATGTTGGCTATTTTCTACAAACCAGTACTCGCAATTATGAATATCAGGATACTTCAAAATCCTATATTGGTTTCCGTTGCGTAATTGATTTACCTCCCGCTATGAAAAAGGGTAGGTAGTAAAACTTCCCAAGATTAAGCTGTACACATGTGAGAGACTTATAATGAAATTTATAAGAAGGTCCTTATACTGTGTATGAATTAAATAAACATAACCCCTCAAATTAAAAAATTAAAATTTTAAAAATTATGGCTGCAGGTCAATCTCGCCCAATCGATCGAATTCTTAACATCTTGGTATCAGCCGCTGCGGTACCGGTATTATTAGGAGCACTTTTCAAAATCACCCATGCCCCTGGTGCAGATTTATGGTTAAAAATAGGTTTGTACGTAGAGGCAGGTATCTTCTTAGGTTATGCTTTACTATATGTATTCTCTCCCCCACCAGAAGGCCCTGCTGTTGCTGCTGCACCAGTTGAAACTGGAAATCCGGCGCTGAAAAGTATGGATAAGATGCTAATGGATGCTGATATTACACCAACAAGTCTTAAAAAACTTGGCGAAGGTTTTTCTAAACTAGGAAGTACCGTGGGTAGTCTTTCTGATGTGAGTGATGTTGTAAAATCTACCAATGATTTTGGTGCTAAAGCAAAAGAAGCAACAGTTGCAATTGGAACAATGGCTTCAGCGTTTCACAATAGTGCAGCAACTATGTCTTCTTTCAATAATGCATCTGAAAGCGCAAAAGGATTTCACGAACAAGTACAGGTACTTACTAAAAATTTGGGAAGCCTGAATACTATATACGAATTGGAATTAAAAGAAAGTAATAATCACCTGAAAGCCTTAAACGGATTTTATGGTAAAATGGCTGAGGCTAGCAATGTAATGATGAGCAGTGTTGATGATGCAAATAAGGCTAAGGACCAAATTAGTTTACTTGCAGGTAACCTGGGTAAATTGAATTCAGTATATGGCAATATGCTAAGTGCAATGCAGGTTAAATAATTAAATCGAAATTTTATTTGAGATCTCTATAACGAAAACCAGCAATAATAATTCGTTTATTAAGATAAAGAGTAAGATTGAAAAATCCATTCATAAAACAATCGTAAATCTGAAATACTATGGCTTTACCTAAAGAGCCCCGGCAGAAGATGATCAACCTGATGTACCTGGTACTAACAGCCTTGTTAGCCCTGAATGTATCAAGTGAGATCCTGAACGCCTTTAAAGTGGTTGACAAAAGTTTGCTTAATTCCAATGCTAACCTGAATAAAGCAAATGCTACTTTATATACATCGCTTAGCGACAAATTAAAAGATCCTGTTGCCCAGGCGCAGGCATCCATTTGGCAACCCAAAGCTGAGCAGGCTCATAAACTTGCTGATGCAATGACTATTTACATTGAGGATTTAAAACTGGAACTGAAAAAAGCATCCGGTCTTGATACCATCGATGGAAAAGAATCCTTTAAAGAAGATAACCTTGATGCAGCTACAAGATTATTTGACACCGAAAAGAAAGGGCCTGCTTTAAAGCAAAAGTTAGAAGAATTTAAAGCTGCAATGTTGGCTATTGACACATCAATAAAAGCTAAATTTGAAACAACTTTGCCAATTGATACCGAATCTCCAACTGGTCAGGACGGAACTAAAAAGGACTTTACCCAGGCATATTTTCACATGACACCGACGGTTGCTGCACTTACTATTTTAAGTAAGTTTCAGAACAATGTAAAAAATGCTGAAAACCAGGTTGTTTCGTACTGCCATAGCAAAATTGGTGAAGTGGCCGTGCATATGGATCAGGCTGCTGTTTTAATCAGTCAAAGTTCGAATTATTTAATGCCGGGAGATAAGTTAGTAGTAAAGGCGGGCGTTGGAGCATATAGCTCTGCCGCTACACCTTCAATATCTATCAACGGAGCTAATGTAGCTGTAAATGAGGGTGTAGGCCAAAAAGAAATTGAAGCATCGGGTGCTGGTGTTCACAGTATAGTTGTTCATGTTCAATATAAGGATGAGCAGGGCAAGATTCAAACAAAAGATGAAAAAGTAGAATATACAGTTGGAACTCCCGGTAGTGCTGCTGTGATGCTTGATAAAATGAACGTTTTTTATATTGGAGTTGATAATCCAATAACAATATCATCAGGGTCTGGTTGGGACAAAACAAGCGTTTCAATGACCGGTGGATCATTAAGCGGAACTAACAGTAATAGAATTGTAAGAGTAAATACTCCTGGAAAAGCAACTATTAGTGTAAGTGCAAACGGAAAATCTTCACCTTTCGAATTTAGAGTAAAGGAGATACCAAACCCTGTATTTAAAGTAGGCCCTGGTGGAACAAGAATGACTGCAGGAAGTTTTAAAAGTCAACAGTATTGTCGTGCAGATCTCGAGAATTTTGATTTTGATGCGAAATTTTCAGTGGTTAGCGCAATGGTTTATTTTTCTGGAGCTAATTTTGCTAACGTTCAGTCGGCTCCACTATCTGGAAATAATCTTGAACCGCTTAATTCATTAATTCAAAAAGCCGGTCCTGGAACAAGTATTACGTTTGATGCTGTAAAGGTACAGGGGCCTGATGGTAAGCAACGTTCTATCCAAGGCGTAGGAATAGTGTTATATTAAAATTTAAAAATTCGTGCTATGTTTAAGCATTCTGTAAAATCTATTTTGTTGATTGTTTTTTTATGTGCTGGCGTAAGTATTGCATTTGCACAGAAGAAGCCGGTAAAAAAGCGTACTTCCGCAAAACGTACTTCAACAACGAAAACAACCAAGGGAAAGACTAAAGCAACGATTAGTCCAACTGCCGAAATCGATACTGTGGCGGTTGCAGCAGCAACTCCCCCAAAGGTTGATAGTTTGCCTTTAGTTACGGTAAAAAAATCGCTTCGCAGAGATGAGGCTGTTGTTACGGATGACATTCGTGACAGAACGCCATTGGCTTATGAGCATATTCGTGTAGATGATGCGATTTACCGTCACAAAATCTGGAGAGAAATTGATACAAGAGAGAAAGTTAACCTGCCTTTCCGTTATTCTGCAAATGAAAATAATGGTAACCAGCGTTTCATTTCCATCTTGATGAAAGCAATCCAGGATAGTGCAGTTACAGTGTTTGATGCAATTGATGATAGATTTACCACACCAATGACAATTTCGGATGTAGCTAAAAAGATTTCAGGCGGTATTGAAACTGTTGATATCTATGGACCTGATGGAAATAAAGTAGGAACGAAAGATGTAGTTAGGGAAGTAAACCTGGACTCATTTTATAAATTCAGAATAAAAGAGGAAGTTATTTTTGACAAAGAAAGTTCTCGCCTTTTTTGGAGAATATTGGGAATTGCCCCGCTGAAAAATGTTATTACATCTGAAGGAGTTAATCTTGGAGAGAGTGAGTTGTTCTGGGTTTATTATCCGGATATGAGGCCAATATTTGCAAAATACGAAGTGTATAATGGAAAAAACTTTGGAGCAAGAATGAGTTGGGAAGAGTTGTTTGAAAGCAGAATGTTTAGCGGACGTATCATTAAGAGTACAATTGATAATCCATTTGACCTGCCAATTTCAGCCCAAGCCGGACTAAAAGAAAATGGTGTGTTTCAATTGCTGGAGGGTGAGAGAATAAAAGAGAAGATATTTAACTACGAGCAAGATCTTTGGAGTTACTAACTAGTTAAATTGTTAGAAATATAATATAAAAAGCCTCTGGAATTTTCCAGGGGCTTTTTTGTTAAAAGAATTTCTAACAGAATTTGAAAACCGTGAATTGAATATTTTGGACTTTTCATAAATACAGGAAAAACCCTGTATTTACTCCTGATATACTACCTATATTTGTCTCGGTTTTTCATAGGATATTGGATTTTAAAACGGGGCTGGATTTTTATC
>JBDUEK010000093.1:0-23568 GCA_040002495.1 Ferruginibacter sp. | reverse complement strand
CTTACTTTTTAAATTGCTTCAATTCGTTATTTAATTATACGCTTTTTATTAACGTTCCACAAAGCTGTAAAAGTACAAGTGAGTTCCGATGAATCGGAATTATGATAACACAACAATGCCAAATTGAAATACAAATGTCCACTAAATAAAAATCCACGAACTACAAGAAAATAATTCGTGTAATTCGTGAATAAAAATTCGTGTAATCTGTGTACCGGCGGGGTTTTCGCCACATAAACTTCAATTTAAAAAAGAGGCTCCAGCGCAACCCCGACGTATAAAAGAGCCACCACAAGGAAGCTGCCAAAGTTCAACTAATTTAATATAGCTACATCCGCTATAAGGTTGCCTTTGTTGCATTTTAACTGAAGTGTACTATGCGTCGGGGTTGCGCAGCAATAGGTTTTATTATTGTGAGCGTGTTCTACGAAAACCCCGCCGACACACAGTTTGCATGTTCCACAAAGCTGTAAAAGTACAAGTGAGTTCCGATGAATCGGAATTATGATAACACAACAATGCCAAATTGAAATACAAATGTCCACTAAATAAAAATCCACGAACTACAAGAAAATAATTCGTGTAATTCGTGAATAAAAATTCGTGTAATCTGTGTACCGGCGGGGTTTTCGCCACATAAACTTCAATTTAAAAAAGAGGCTCCAGCGCAACCCCGACGTATAAAAGAGCCACCACAAGGAAGCTGCCAAAGTTCAACTAATTTAATATAGCTACATCCGCTATAAGGTTGCCTTTGTTGCATTTTAACTGAAGTGTACTATGCGTCGGGGTTGCGCAGCAATAGGTTTTATTATTGTGAGCGTGTTCTACGAAAACCCCGCCGACACACAGTTTGCATGTTCCACAAAGCTGTAAAAGTACAAGAGTGTGACACAACGATGCCTAATTGAAATACAAATGCCTGGTAAAAAAAATCCACGAACTACAAGAAAATAATTCGTGAATAAAAATTCGTGTAATGTGTATTCTAATTCAAGCTCCTAAAATCCACCGGCACCAGTTTACTTACGCCTGGTTCCTGCATGGTTACTCCATAAATTACATCAACTGCACTCATCGTTTGTTTATTATGTGTTACAATAATAAACTGGCTGTTTTCGCTAAACTGTTTGATCATTTTTGTAAACTTACCTACGTTGGCATCATCCAATGGTGCATCCACCTCATCCAGGATACAAAACGGCGCAGGCTTAATTAAATAAATCGCAAACAACAACGCTGTTGCTGTTAAGGTCTTCTCTCCCCCACTCAACTGACCGATTGATGACGGACGTTTTCCTTTTGGTTTGGCCACAATATCAATACCGGTTTCAGCAAGATTGGTAGGATCTACCAATACCATATCTGCCGTATCGTCTTCTGTAAACAATGCCTGGAACACTTTCTGAAAATTCTCTCTTACTTTGTTGAAGGTATCGAGGAACTGCTGATTGGCAGTAGCTTCCACTTCCTGGATGGTTTGCATCAGGCTATCCTTTGCCGTTACCAGGTCGTTCTTCTGCTCCATTATAAACTCGTAGCGCTTTTTCATTTCGGTGTAAGCCTCAATTGCTGTTGGGTTTACTTCACCTATATTCTCCAGGCGCTTACGCATACGGTCATTTTTTTCCTGCAAATCTTCCAGCGGTACATCTCCTGTACGAGGCTCATCTATAATGGCATCCAGGTCTATTTTAAACTCTACCTGCAGGCGTTCTTTCATACCAGCAAGTTGCAATTTAAGTTCTGTCAGTTTATCCTTTATTTCATTCAATAAAGTGTCGATGATTTCCTTCGACTTTTGTTTTTGGCGTAGTTCAGTTTCCTTTGCAGCCAGCGCATTTCTAACATTATAATAAGCCTGGTCAGCTTCATTTAGTTTCTTTTCTTCGGCTTCTTTGTTGTGCAACATTTCTGCTACCAACGTTCCCAGTTCGGTCAATGCAATTGCTGTTGCATCAATATCTGCGGCAGCTTCATTTAACTGGGCTGTACTGCTCTCCACCTGTACTGTTAAATCCTTTAACTGGTTACTCTTAAAACTAAATTCTGTCTTTAATGAAGCAACCTTACTTTGCTGTTTGGTGTATTGCAGGTTGCTGTCGTTATAGGTGGCAGTGGCAAAATTATATTCCTGTTCAGCAGCAGCATAATCCTGTTCAACGCCCTGCATTTTGTCTGTCAGTTCTTCCAATTGTGTATTGAATTTCTCCAATTCGTCACGGGTGCTGGAAATAGCATCATGATTGGTTTCAAGCTGTTCCTGCAGGTCTTCAATTCTTGCACTACTGGTTTCTTCCAGGTGTTGCAGGTTTTCTAATTTATTCTGCAGGCTAAACACATGATTGGTCAGGTTATTAATATCCTGTTGTGTTTGCTTGATGGCATTTTCTTTTAACTGCTCATTAAAAGCAATTACTTCGTTGTGGCGTTCCTGTATGGTAGCTTTTAGTTGATTCACTACTATTTCCTGGGCAGCAATTTCTTCCTGTAATTTTTCCAGGTTTTTAGCACGGCCAATTTTTTTACCTTCAAACAAACCAACACTTCCACCGGTTAATGAATATTTTCCTTTTACATATTTACCGGTTTTTTCCAATATCACAGCGTCGCCAAAGCTATCGCCGTTTTGCAGCACATCTTCATTTTCTGCTATAAAAACGTTGCCCAGCAAGTGTTTGGCAAGGTTGCTGTATTTACCATCTACCTCCACCACACTTAATGCAGCAATGGTTCCTTCGGGCTGATTACTTGCTGCAAAGCCATTAAACCTGTCCTGTAAAAAGAAATTGGCTTTACCTTTTTTATTATCATCCAGCAAATGAATGGCCTTTAAACCTTCTTCCAAATTATTAACTACATAATAGTTCAGGTAAGGTTCCAATACATTTTCAACTGCCGCCCTGTATTCCGGCTGTACATAAATCACATCACTCAACAACGGTGCTTCATGATTCCAGTTAGGATTTTTATGTAGAAATTTTACACTTTCCGGGTAACCTTCCATCGAGTCGATCAGGCTCTTCAACAAAGCCTGTTCATTTTTTTTGCTATCGAGTATACGATTCTCTTCAGCCAGTTTCACCCGCAATGTTTCCAACTGGTTTTGAGTTTGTAAAATTTGTTCTTTTGTAAACTCGTGGTGATCCTGCAATTGCTGCAGGTCTACCTTTTTTTGTTCCAGTTCATCCGCCTTTACTTTACGCTCTGCTTCCAGTTGTTGCAACTGCGACTGGCGCTGCATTTTTTCGTCTTGGATTTGTGCAATGGTGCGTTGCAAATTCTGAATGGAAGTATCGGCAACAGCTACCTTTTTTTCCGCTTCAAACTGGGTACGTTGAATGGCCTGGTTTTCACGACGCAACGCATCAATGCTGCTACGTTTTTCGTCAAATGTTTTACGCTTGTCTTCAACAGCATATTTTAGATCTTCCAGTTTGCCTACAAATTCTTCCAGTTTTATTTCATCTTCCTTAATCTGGTTGTTGGTAAATTCAATGCTATCTTCCAGGCCTTTTAATTGTCCACCTGCTCTATCCAAAAATGTATTCAAACTGGTTTCTCTCTCTTTTAAATACTGAAGCCGTTGGGCACTCAGGCTTTTTTCACTTTCCTTGTTACGCACGGTTGCCAGCATGTCATTGAAAGCATGTTGCATTTCCTGCAAGGCTTTTTCCTTTTCAATAAAGCCCAGTTTTTCCTGTTGCAATGCAGCATCTTCCACTGTTATGGCGGTTTCCAGTTCTATTCTTTTATCAACTTCCGCCTGTTGTTGGTGGTTAAGATCGCGGTAAGTGATATTAAATCCTTCCAGCGCTGCCTTTGCCAGTTCAATGCTTACTTCTTTGTATTCCTTTTTTATTTCAAAATACTTCTCTGCTTTTTTTGCCTGGCTTTCAAGGCTTTTCAACTGGTTGTTGATTTCAAACAACAAATCTTCAATACGGGCAAGATCCTGCTCCGTGGCATCCAGTTTGAGTTTGGCTTCTTTTTTACGGGTTTTGTAGATGGTAATACCGGCAGCCTGTTCCAGCATTTTGCGGCGGCTGTTTTCTTTATCTTTAATAATATCATCCACCATTCCCAGTTCAATAATGGCATAACTATCGGTGCTAACACCGGTATCCATAAACAGGTTGTGAATGTCTTTCAGGCGGCAGGCCACATCATTTAGGCGATATTCGCTTTCCCCATTTTTATAATATTTTCGGGTAACTGTAACCATGTTGAACTCGGTTGGCAACAGGTTTTTGGTATTTTCAAAAGTAAGGCTCACCTCGGCAAGTCCGCTGGCACTGCGGCTTTTGCTGCCGTTAAATACCAGGCTCTCCAGGTTTTCACTTCGCAGGTTGCTGATTTTATGCTCACCAATTACCCAACGGATACTGTCGATAATATTACTCTTACCGCAGCCATTGGGCCCAATTACGCCGGTAATACCTTCATCAAAATTGAGTATAGTTTTATCGGCAAAACTCTTAAATCCTTTAATTTCCAGGCTCTTTAAACGCACGTTGTTCTATAGTTTAGTAGGACGGCAAATATAGAGTAATGGTTCATAAAGTGAACCTCAATATTTACACAGTAAATGCACGTTATCCACAGGTTTCTCCACAGTTGAATTGATATAAAACAATATATGAACTGAATTAGCAGTAAGAATTCATTTTTGTCCGGGCAAAGCAGCAACTCTGTGGCACATTCTTGCATCGCCCTCTTGTACTTTTTTAGCTGTGTGGAACATTTTTTAAATGCATAGGTTCTCCCGGTGAGTCAATTCTTCAGTTTATACATAACTTATCATTCGTCAGAATTTGGCTAAAGCCATGTATAAAATTAGAATGTAATCCCGCCTTAAAAGGACGGGGCAATAAAAAAAGCGAACCATTCAATTAATTGGAGTCTGCATTGATTAACAATACTCATAATAAATTTTGATGCGGCGGCAATATAATATGCCTGCTCTTTAATTTTGCCGGCATCTTAATAGCATTGTATTTTGAATTGCACTGCCCTTCAGGGCGGTGATAAATGGAACCACTCTTCATGGCTTTAGCCAAAGAAGATTTGGCTAAAGCCATGCATTAAAATAGAATTTAATCCCTTATAAAAGGTACCACAGCCTGGCTATAAAGCGTTTTTTTAACCTGCAAACGTAGATTTTTAAAAGATTCAAAAGGTCCTTTTGTTGCAAACATATTGATGAGCCAGGATGGCACCATACCGCCCGGATCTACCTGCAAAACATACTCTACTCTTACTTGCCCATTGGCCATTGGTTCAATAACCCATTTTGAATAGGAACGCATGATGCGTACTATATTCTTATTCTCCGGAAGATAAGTTGGCCTGTTCTCCCCTTCTACAATTACTGCTTTTGTTTTTTCGTCTTGCGACACTTTCAGCAGCACTATAAAATCGCGGTTACTTACGGGCCACGGTATTTCAATTTCTGAATAATAAATAATTTCTGCAGGTGATAATTTTTTGAGTGTTACACATTTTTTTGTAGAATACACCCAGTCAGCACAATTTTCAATATCGAGTAATACTGCAGTTATACGAGAGAGTGAAGCATCGATTGTACAAACCGTTTTTACAGCTTTATAAGGTGAATTATCAAGGTTTTTTGTGTAAACTTTTATTCCCTCTTTATCAAGTTTCAATACCCAGGCTTCCTGACAATTAGCTTTTGTAACTGACAATATTAAAATACAGCCTGACAATAAGAAAAATCTCCAATTCATAGTGACGTAATAAGATTGTATATAAAGTGAAATAGCAGGCATTTGATGTTTACAACAATTATGCTAACATTAATCAACAGATTTTTTGGCAGTTGGTTTAGCAAAGCTTAGTTGCAGTGTCTCTTGCTGTATTTATGACTAATCCAATTATGAGCATTCTCACCATACCTCCTTATTTATATCATATATTGATTTGTTTTACCCTGTTAATTTCATTTCAGAAAAACATGAGCAGAATTATCCAGTAAAACAGTACCTAAAAAACAGCCTGTTGAGACAATTTCATACACTGAAAATGAATCAAATATGACAACACACCAGATTTATGTAAAGAGCCTTCATTGTGGGTCGTGCCTGAATGAAATAAGAAACATTTTACAAAATACACAAGGGATTACCAGGTTAACAGTTGACCAGGAAGAGAGTAAAGTGAGTGTAAGCGGCGAAATGCTGGAAAAAGACAAAATTATTGAAAGCATGGTTGCTGGTGGCTACCATCAAAATGAAGAAAGCGGCATGTTTAGCAAAGCCAACCCATTTAATTTTTGGTATTGCCACTGTTGCAGTAGTTGCGATTCCTGACGCTGATTATACCCTCAATTTAAAATTAAAACGGGATACCAAAATCCCATGCCGAAAAAATCCTTGCTTACCTCTAACCATTTTATTTTTGATCTCAACAAGACTTATTCAATCATTCATTTACCACTAATAAAATACTACCAGGCAACCGCCACAACCTTTTTCTTATTCTTTTTAGCAATGTATTTTCCGTATCCATAGCCCAAGGCAAAACCCAATGGAAAATCACCCGCCCAGTGTACACCATTATTTAGCATGGACAAACTCAATAAACCAGATATAGTATAACCAACTGGTTTGATCCATTTTTTGGTGGGATAATTTTCAGAAATAATCGTTACTGCACTCACAAATGTTGCCAGGTGGCCAGATGGAAATGCATCATATTTAGGCTTGCTATTTTGAAAATTACTAAACGAAGGAAATGGCCGCCAACGACCGCCCGGCACACTGGCATCTGTTGGATTTTCCCGGCCGGTTGCGTACTTCATAACCTGTGTTCCAAACCCCAATGCTAAAAACGATTCGCCTAACTGACTGGCAGTTTGTAAGGCCCGGTTATCATGTTTTAATTTACCGCCAATAAAAAATCCGGCAGCCATTAATACTACAGAGGAGCCCTGGCCAATATTATAAAATGCTGTATTTACATTCCGCGGCCACTTACCCAAATTTGTTTTCTTACCAAACAACTTAACGGTTACAATGGGCTTAAAATCTTCGCTGGCGTTAATACCATTTCGTCCGGTAAATCGTTGAAACCCGTCTGTTATTTGCTGATCAAAGATTATTAAAACCGCTGTAGAAGCCGCAACAATCCCAAGTTTGTACAAATTTTTTTGTTGGAACGACTGCCGAAAATAACCAGCCCCATTCTTAGGAATATTTGTTGCAAAGTCAAAAAAACGGGGCTTCTCACAATAAAAAGAATCGCCATTTTTCTCCATGTAAAAACGATGAGTTAAAACTGGCGTAACATTTTTACTAACATCGTTTAATGTGTCGGTTTCATTTTGGGCTGTTGCAAACTGAGGTAGTAACACTAACAGCAGAAAGTAAAATATTCTTTTATGTCTTAGCAATTGCGGTAATTTATTGTGTGTTTTTCACGTAATATTTGGTCAATACCCCTTGTAACAAATGAACAATTTTAAAGCATTTTTCATAATGGATGCTGGAGGCATACTGTACCACACATACTATTATGAAAATCTTATTTGTACATGATCAAGAGAACGGGGTAAAGATAATTGAATAAAGTACTCACCCGTTAAGATTCATAAAAAATGAAAATTTTCCTAATCAGAAAAATTTTCCAACCCTCAATTTCAACTCCACCCCATTAAATACCCGGGAAATTTAGCTATTGGATTTTATATTTACACCTTTTTGGATTTTCAATAAAAATGTTGGACATTGAAGCACCTGACATTTTTATATTAACTTTCAAGCTATGAACCTACACTTATTAATACCAATTGCTTTCAAAAATTTAACCACAGAAAAGAAACCGCTCACAATTATTTTAGCTGGTGATGTTGGCGGCACCAAGGCCAATATGATGTTAAGCAGGCTAACAGAATCTGGTTTGGAAACCATCAAAGAGAAACGGTATGTGAGTAAAGATTATTCCTCCTTCAATCATATACTTACAAATTTTCTTGAGGGGCTTGAAAAGCCTGAATACATCTGCTTTTCGGTAGCAGGCCCGGTGATTGATGGCAAAGTAAAATTCACCAATCTTAGCTGGAATATAGATAGCGATGAAATAAGTAAACATGTTGGTGGAAGCCCGGTTGCAATATTGAATGACCTTGAAGCCACCGCTTATGGACTTGCCGGCATGAAAAAAGAAGAACTGCATGTTTTATTCAAAGGAGCCGGTTATACGGTTGATGACCCCCAGGGTAACATAGCCATTGTTGCTGCAGGCACGGGCCTTGGTGAAGCCGGATTATTTTATGATGGAAGGGAATATCATCCATTTGCAACAGAAGGTGGACATTGCGATTTTGCAGCACGTACACCACAGGATGTTGCCTTATTAAACTTTTTATTTACAAGACATGAACATGTAAGCTGGGAAAGATTACTCAGTGGAAATGGCATTTACACTATCTGGCAATTTCTTACAGAAATAGAAAAAAAGGAATGCCCGGAATGGCTGGTTGCTGCAATGGAAAATACTGACCCTGCACCAATTATAAGTAAAGCCGCACTTGAAAAAACATGCCCTGTATGTGTGGAAACCATTGAAATGTTTAACCGCTACCTGGCAATTGAAGCGGTGAATATTGGGCTAAAATTAAAAGCGACCGGGGGCATTTATCTTGCCGGGGGCATTGCGCCTAAATTATTGCCCTTACTGAATATAGACACCTGGAAAGAAGTATTTCACAAGAGTGGACGTATGCGCCAGTTGATGAATGAAATTACTGTATATGTGGTACTAAATGAAAAAGCTCCTTTACTAGGCTCCACTTATTATGCCTGTTTAAATATGTAAATTATTGTAACGGAATAATTTACTTTATGGGCCGATGTTTCGCCCTTTTATTTTAATACTATCATCAATGAAGTGAATAGTTTTTCAGGTATTTTACCAGGAAATTTTTAATTTCATGTACCATTAAAGCTGTTTAAGATGAGTAAACTAAAAACAAGTTCCATCAGTATGGATGATGTTGCTTTCATTTTTAATAACGACCTGGAGGATTTTAACACCCTCACTACAAATTGCTATTGCGGAAATTGTGAGAATAATTATGACAGCACCATTATTAATTACAGCATTTCCCTTAACAACATATACGATATTGTTTTAGACGGATTTTGTGCCACCTGTAATACTCCCATTAAACGTTATATAGAAACCGGCGAAGACCCGGACACTGCAGAAAATGCAGAAGCCACCTGGAAGACAGCCAAAACTTTGAAAGAATTAAAGATCAAAATAAAAAAGCCCAAATAAAAACAACTTTTTGCATTTTCATTTGGGCTAATAATACGGAGGCTATCTAAGGTTTTTTATCAAGTACCAATACAATTTTATTGAAATCTGCAGCCGCATTAATTACTTTTTTGAATATCTCAAAGTCGGCTAACGGATATTTCAAATCGCGGTAAATTTCCCGGATATAAACATTCAGCATGTTGTTTTCAATTTTGTAAGAACTTACAAATCCCATGTTTACAATATTATCTTTTTTGTGCTGCACATCTATAATAATATCATCCGGATTTTTAATTGTATAACCTGCCGGAATTTCAAATACAATCTTCCTTTCCAGTACATGTGCATACTGTATTTCGGCAGGCAATTGCCTTGGCTTTTCCTGGTACATCTGCACCTGGTTACCAATTAACTCCCCTATTTTAAACAGTAGTTTATTTCCGGCTCTTTCCAGTAATTCTGCTGTATGAATTGTTCCGTTAATGATCAGGGGCTTATTATCCCAGGAGTCGGTCAGAATGGTATTCTCCGCACTTATGTTGGTAATATTTTCACTTTTAGCAACGCTCTGTATAATATCCTTCATGGTTTCTTCCTGCTTGTCTTTAGCCAGGTATTTCCAGATGGGCCTGTAATACAACGCTCCGTATCCTTTTAATACTTGTTTGCTTTCTATGATCAAAGAATCACCTGTGGCATCCAGTTTAATAAACTCTTCCATGTTATGCGCATTCTGTTCAAATGGCTCAATGGGTATATCATCAAATCGGCCAAGAACCGTTCTTATTCCGCCAATATTTGTACCTTTTAAAAACAATCCACGGGTGCCTGCCCAGTAGGCTTCTACATAGGGATAGCGATATGCATTGGCAATGGGTTGTACCAGCTTTCCGGTGCCGGGAAAATAGATAAGCGTTTCATCAATCCTGTTCCAGTTGGCAAGTTCTTCATCCAGTGGAACCTGGTCCCTGATAGATGGAAAAACTACCTGGTACCTGACACTTTTATTTTCGAGCATGGCAACAAATAAACGTACGGCTCCAAAATTATTGGTGTTGCCATTTTTTATAGCTACCTCAAGGTTATCTGCATCTTCACTCACCAATTTTTCATCAATGTTGATTTTGGTTTTCATAAAATCTTCCAAAATCATGATTGTCTTTTCTTCAGGAGCATCAAAGGGAACGTTGGCGGCTGCAACAAATTTATTGACGGCTTTTTTCTCTTTTTCACTTAAAGTGCTGATGTTGGCATAAGCTTTACGAACCAGCTCGTTCCAGGTATACATTTCCACATCATCGTTGCTGGCGAGGTTATAACTAAGTTTAAAATCAGCTCTTTGCAAATACGGATCCCGAAGGCCATATTTTTCATCATCCAGTTCCGGTATGTTTTCAGCATACCCTGGTACCAGGCGCTGCTCACCAATTACGCTATCTTTTAAAATAGTAAATCCATTAAAACCTTTCGCATCAAACTTTAAATGCTTTGGCGTAATAATTAATAGTTTAGCCTGGTAATACGGCACTGACTTACTTTGAAATATTTCGCTGCCAAAAAATGACGGATCCTTTTTTACAATATAACTGTACTCTACTTCAGCACCTTTATCAATGCCCTCCATGGCAAATAATTTATACTTTCTCCCATCTTCCTCCTCCTCTTTTATTTTACCTTCCGGTACATTAATTACTTTTCCTGATGAAGTTATTACCCTTGCTTTTATGTCAGATATTTCTGCATTGCGACTCATAGGCAGGTATATCTTATTAAACATTTCAATACCCTTATCATCCGTTACTTTTATAAGCCGGTACACGTAGTTGAATTGCATTAATTCTTTACCAACAAATTTATATTCGAATATGCGGTTGTCCATTAAAAACACGGAGCTCTCATTCTTAAAATTGGCAGGCATAGCATGTAGTACAGGATTGGCGGCCCATGGTTTTGAATCTACATACAAATCTGCTACCTGGGCAAAACCAGTGAGCGATAATAAAATGGTTGCGATAACCATTGCAAAGAATTTTCTGTTCATGGGTACTGATTATTAAACGTGCGTATTTATTTCTTTTTTAAAACTACCTGTTCTTTATAAGCGGGAGAAACAATTGCCACCACATTATTCCAGGCTGTAAAATCCTGTGGCTGTATGTATAATTTTTTCAACAATATTTTTTGAGTAGCCGATACAGTTCCGGCAGACTTTTTATATTCAATTGAAAAATCAAGCACATCATTTGACACCACCGTATTCTTTGGCATATAATCCACTACATAACCTGCTGGTATATTTAGCATATGTACCTGGTTGATCGTGTATTTGTAATCATTTTCTATGGCCACTTTTCTTTTGCTGGTATCAATGGGTGTGTTGCCCAATAATTTCTCCAGGTTTAGGTTGATGTAAATTTCATCTCCGATTGATTTTGAATAATCCGGAATATCAAATGTTGCCGAAATATTGGCTGACTTATTTAGTGGATCTGTCAGGTGAATACTGTAATCCTGCATAATGAATTTGTTACTTCCTTTTGCCATTCTTCTCCTGGCGTACACCCTTTCATCATCTCCTTTATTATACAACAAACTGTTGTAAACATCATTTCCAAAATAACCGGTGTAGTCCACCGAACTCTTTCCATGTAACGAATTATCGGTGATGGTTAAAAAAGTACTGTCGGTAATAACGCTTTTATCAACGTTCATAATTGGAACTTTAACCAGTTCATATTTATCGGGGCTGATACCAATTAATGCTTCTTTTCCTTGTATGCCACTTGTAGGCATTCCAAAAACACAATTAGGATCCGTAGCATCTAAAAACACCCAGTCGTTATTAATTTTTACCGCACTTATCATGTGATTATCTGTAACGGGTAAAGGTACTTCGGTATAAGTGTACGGTATAGACCGGGTGCCAATCCAGGTAAAATAAGCCTGTAACCCGCTTATCTTTAACATGGCTGTTAGTATGCTGGCCATGTCTTTACAGTCGCCATACCTTTTAGTGCAAACGTCTGCGGCCTGCCTTGGCACAAAGCCTTCCAGGCCTTCTTCAAAAGCTACATATTTTACATGTCCCTGAACCCAGTTATAAATGGCGTGCGCTTTTTCAAAGTCTGATTTTTTATTTGCACAAAGACTGTCCGTTATCTTTTTTAAATTGTCATCAGCAACATTATTAATGTTCGTCAAAAAAGCTGAGTTCCATTTGTATAATTCATCAAGCGTGCTGAATACAGGAATTTTTTCACTCCCATTTTTATAGCTGGCTACATATACAATTACATGCAATGCATAGTAAGGTATGCTGGTACCATCACCAAAATGCTCATAATTTTTTACATCTGTGGCCGAAAATTCCAGTTTCTTTTTTTTGCCATGGGTAGTTTCTTTTACCGAAATAATATTTCTATCATCATTTTTAATGATATAACGAACATCAACATCTTCGGGATAAGTTACGCTGTATGAAGCATTGTGAACCGGCAAATAATTGCTGAAATAAAAACTGGAAATAAAGCGGATATCTTTATTATAGTGTTCTGTCTCCACATGTGAAACACTTCCCTTCATCATTCTTGGATAATCAAAGCTGGTTTCTTTTGCATCATCATAAAATACACCCCGGCTTGGAGAAGATTGAGTTTTAAAATCGGTAACTTTTATTTTTTTAGTACTGTTACCATCCGGAACCAGTGTATAAGCTGCAACCTTTTTAAGTTCATTAAATGAACTGTGATAAATATTGTCTTTATTATATTGGCCATTGGCATTGTCATTAAGAATCATCATCTCCGATATTTCATTGGCATCAGCATAAGGTACGCCCTTATCAAAACCAATTTCCACCGATCTGCTAATATTCGAAAACACCGCCATCTTATCTGGAAAAATTTGCTGCATCTGTGCCACAGACTGTGCAAATAAACTGCCAGATGAAACGATCATCAGCAATAACGAAATATTAAAATATGCTATTTTCATAAGGTGCTACTTTTTTGAATCCAACAAGCCATCAATGTAGGTATAAGTTTGTGTAAGTTTTCCCGCGGTATAATATTTACAAATGCCATCCATTGTACCGAGGTTATAATTTAGCTCAGATATTAGGCTGCCATTTTCATTGTAATATTTAAACAGGCCATGCTTTTCTCCATAATAATAATTCTCTTCTTTCATTATTTTTCCACTTGCATAATATATTTTTTTACTGCCGTGTTCATAGCCATTTACACGGGCACCTACAACCATTTCTTTACCATTGGAATAATACATGATGCGATCGCCAATAACCACACCGGCGCTAAATTCCATATGAGCACTTTTTGTTCCGTTTTTATAGTACGTATCCACAACCCCATTACCTTTTGCCAATGGAATCATTGGAAGCAGCTTACCACTTTTATCTTCGTAACTATATCCTTCAATTTCATTTTCCTTGTTGTAAAAAACCAATATCAATTGCCCATTGTCGCCATAGTACCTGCTCTCCCCATTTAATTTTCCACCCTTATACATGGTTACTTTATCTTTCTCACCAAGTTCATCCAACTCTGTATCCAAACCTTCCAGCTCGCCATCAACATAATGCTCAATGTCCGATACCTGCCCATTATAGTAATAATATTTCCATTCACCGGCTTTGTCTCCATTTATATATTTACCCTCAAGTTGTAATTTCCCATTGGGATACCAGGCTGTATAATTACTATCGAGCACTCCGTTTTTATAGTAATTTAAAATCCTTTTAGTACCATCCCCGTTTGTGATAGAACTAACTCCGTTTAAATTATAATACTTGTAATTGCTTAACGAATATGGCTTGCCATTGTAATGATTAAACAAAACCTTGCCTTCCCCTTTTGTTAAAGGCGAGCTTATCATAATTTTTCCCAATGTATCATACTGAACAGTTTTATTCATCCAACCAAAATCGTAAAATTGTTTGTAATCAATCTTACCGGTTGGTGTGTAGTATTCCGTTATACCATGCACTTTTCCATTAATATAATATGTTTTACTATTAATATTACCCAGCAGATCATAATTAATAAATGTTCCCTGGCGCTCATCATTTACATACCAACCTTCACCAGATACCTGGCCATTTATATAATAGTTTACAAAATAACCATCCGCCTTATCAGCCTTGTAATTGGCCGACTGGCTTATTTTCCCATTTGAATAGTAGTATGTTTTTTTCCCTTCCTGTAATCCATTCTTGTAATTGCCTTCGGCAGATAATTGCCCATTTTTATAGTAGTACTTAAAATTACCTTCAGCCAGGCCATCCTTAGAATAATAGCCCTCACTTTCCTTTGCACCATCCGGTGTATAAAATGCAACAATCGCATCTCCTTTACGGCTGGTTGTACTGCTGATTATATTTCCTTTTTTATCAAAGAATTTGATATCCCTTAATCTGTCATTTTCAAAAATCGTTTCATTATATACAATGCCATCATCATCAAAAGCTTCTTTTTTACCTTCAAGGTCACCTTTTTTATAAATAATTTTCGACTCGATTTTTCCATTCTCATGGTACGCTATTACTTCGCCATCCAGCTCACCTTTCAGGTAATTTTCTACTGACTTTGTTTTGCCATTTTTATAATAAGTGGTCCATATCCCTTCTTTTTTACCGTCTGTATATATACCAGACATTTTCATTTTTCCGTTATCAAATAACTCTTTGTATTCGCCGGTAGCTTTGTCTTTTACATAACTTACCCTGTATGAAATATTTCCATTTGAATGATATACAATCTCCTCGCCTTCGAGT
This sequence comes from Ferruginibacter sp., assembly GCA_040002495.1. Lineage (GTDB taxonomy): Bacteria > Bacteroidota > Bacteroidia > Chitinophagales > Chitinophagaceae > Ferruginibacter. Next base: position 8,495 of record JBDUEK010000093.1, on the reverse strand, counting down.
TTATCGTCCAGGTAGTTTTCAAGCGTACGCAGGTAGCCATCCTGGTTGTAATACTTCGCAACTCCGTTCTTTTTTCCGCCCTTATAATTAATAAGAGACAAAAGTTTTCCACTATAAAAATAAACCGTTTCCTCTCCTTCCATTTTGTCGTTCACATAATGGGTGATGTTAGACGTGATACCATTGTCGTACCATGCGATGGTTTTACCATTTACCAGGTCGTTGATATAATTTGAAATTTCTTTTTTTGTTCCGTTATCATAGTAAAAGGTCCATTCGCCTTGCCTGTTGCCTTCATTATTAAATACTCCTTTCGACATCAATTGTCCGTTGGTGTAATAAAACTCCCATGGGCCGGTTACTATATCTTCATTTTTGGCATTCTTACTAAAAACACCTTTACCATTCACCTGGTAATTCTTTATATAATATTTTACAGTTGTGTTAGCTCTTTTATCATAAAGCAATTCATGGCTCTCTCTTAAATTATTCAGGTATCCACTGGTAATATTGCTAAGATTCTCTATTTTTTTCTTTTCCTTTTTTACATACTCTTTTGCTTTCTTAATTTCAAGTTCGCTGAACATGTAAAATACCATTGGTTCAATTTGACCTTTATCCCACAAGGATTTAAATAGCGGTACATAAAATTGCATCCAGAACCCCTTGTCGCCTGTGTTAAATTCCAGTTTTTCCATCACCACTTGCAGCTGCCTTACAATCTGATCTTCCAGGTCAACTTTTAATTTATATTTTTTATCCAATGCAATCTTACTTACAAGAATTTCCTGAACATCCTCAAAATTGTCTTGTTTACCCCGCTTATATTTTTGCAGGTACTCTTTGGCTGTGGTATTCACTTCAGAAATGGTAACCAGGTAATTAACCGTATTATTGAGATAGCGGTTACCCGGCGATACCAGTAAACTGGTGGTAAAACTTAACATTGCTTCTACCATATTCCCTTTACTCATTGCAATTTGCGCCAGGAAATAATGAGCTGCACTATAATATGGATTTAGCATGATACATGACTGAAAATTAACAGCCGCTTCATCGAACCGTAATTGCCTGTAAAGTGTGATTCCCTTATTAAAATAAGTGACATAACTGTAAGGGTTTCTTGCCAGGATGGTATCGTAAGCCTTTAATGCAAGGTCACTTCTTTTGGTATCATCGTACACATCAGCTAACATGCTGTACCATTCGTTGCATTTATCCGGGTATAGTTCAAAAGCTATATTTAAATACTTTTCAGCAGCTACATAATTACTGTCGTTATAATAGCTTGATATGATGTCGTGCAGCGCATCGGAATAAGCCGTGTCGCTCTCCGGTACTTTTGAATATTCGACGATGGCTTCTTTGTATTTGCCGGCAGCGTGTAGTTCATCTCCTTTTGCAATTACAACTTTACTGTCAACAAGCGGGTTCAATAACTCTCTTTGCGCACTTACTTGTAGCCGGGCAATAAAAATAAAGGAAAGAAAAAAGAAGTACTTTTTCATATCAGGGTAACTTATGGATTGAAATCAATTATCGTTTTAGGATTATTATCAAATGTAAGGGAAAAAGTGAATGTGTTTATAGCTATTGATTTATTTATTAAAATAATATTTCGGCTCTAATTACAAGCACTTAATTGCCGTTGTGAAACCCCTAAACGTAAGTTGCCGGAAAAAATTTCACGATTGCACTAATCTTTGATCAATATCGCACTTTGAACTTTTAAAAATCTTTCTTTTTATTACCAGCTTACCTCGCAATTTCATTATCATTGTAGATAAAAGGCATAATTCTTATGGACTTTACAGTTATCATTTGGCTTGCTTACGTATTGGTATTGATATTTTTTATCCTGAGAATTATTTACGACACAAGAAGCACTACTAAAACGATGGCCTATATCCTGCTAGTGATTTTTATTCCTGTGGCAGGCTTTATCTTCTATTCATTATTTGGCATTAATTACTGGAAAATAAAATTGTATGATAAAAAATTAAAGGAAGATGAAAAAATGCTGGTGAGGTTAAAAACCGAAATGGAGGTGTACAATGCCGAAAGCATGGATCCAGGTGAGTTAGTACTTGAAAACAATAAAGAGCTGGCAGAAATGCTTACAAAAGAATTGCGCAGCCCGCTTACCCGTAGAAATAAAGTGAAGTTGTTGCTAAACGGAGAAGAGAAATTTCCGGAGGTACTGGAAGCATTACAAAACGCAAAAAACCATATCCACATTGAATATTATATTTTTGAACAAGATAACATTGGTGAACAAATTCAAAATATCCTGATAAAAAAAGCAACCGAAGGTGTACAGGTTCGTTTTATCTATGATGATTTTGGAAGCCCGTCGATAAAGAAAAAAACCGAGGAGCGCATGAGAAGTGCAGGCATTGAAATTCATCCATTTCATAAAGTATTATTTTATCTGCTGGCAAACCGGCTCAATTACAGGAACCATCGTAAAATTATTGTGATAGATGGGCACACGGCTTTTACCGGAGGTATTAATGTTAGCGACAAATATATCAATGATAAACCAGGCAAATTATATTGGCGTGATACACATCTTCGCATTGATGGGCCAGGCGTATTTTACTTGCAGTATCTTTTTTTAACTGACTGGAATTTTTGTTGCGGGAAAGAATTGCAACCCGAAAAATTACATTTCGTATCAGACTCCGGGCATGACCAGGATGTATTTGCGCAGGTAGCTTCCAGTGGCCCGGATTCTACACAACCTTCCATTTTGTTTTCGTTGCTGCAGGCAATTTATCTTGCCAGAAAAGAAATTCTGATAACCACTCCCTACTTTATTCCGGGCGATAGTATTTTAGAAGCACTAAGAATTGCAGCTTTAAGCGGACTTTGTGTAAAATTATTGGTACCGGGCATTTGCGATTCGAAGCTTGTGAATGCGGCATCCAAATCATATTATAATGAATTGCTGCAAGCTGGCGTGGAAGTTTATCTCTACAATAAAGGATTTGTTCATGCCAAAACGATGGTAACTGATGGGATGCTTTCAATTATAGGAACGGCCAATATGGATTTTAGAAGTTTTGAACTAAATTTTGAAGTGAATGTTATCGTGTATGATGAATCCTTTGCAACAGAAATGAGAAACGTGTTTTTTAATGACCTGGAATCAGCCGAAAAAATTGATCCTGAACGTTGGCACAAGCGTTCTGCTATTCATCAGTTTCCTGAAAAATTAGCAAGGCTTTTCTCACCTGTTTTGTAAATCAATTTTTAAAAAACTATCAAAAGCATTATTGCTAAACCGGTATAAATTGAATTAAAATCCGTTGTATTCCTTTCTAATAAAATGCTATAACCTGTTAGCTGCTAATAGTATATTTGTATATATTGACCTTCACTTAAAATTTTTATAACTATGGCAAATATTGTAAAGATCCTGGCAATAAAAGATATTACCCACGATGTAAAAAGTTTTAGAGTTGAAAAGCCCGCAGGTTATGCATTTACTCCCGGACAGGCCACTGAAGTTTCGGTAAATAAAAAAGGAATGGAGGAGGAAAAAAGGCCTTTTACTTTTACTTCACTGAATGAAGATCCATTTCTCGAATTCACCATTAAGCGGTACAATAATCACAATGGAGTTACCAAACTGTTACACAAACTACATCCCGGAGATGAACTAATTATTCAAGATGTATGGGGAGCCATTGAGTACAAGGGGCCCGGTTATTTTATTGCCGGTGGAGCAGGTATCACCCCTTTTCTTTCTATTATACGACAGCTACACAAAACCAATGAAGCCACAAAAAACACGTTGATTTTTTCAAACAAAACGGCTGCCGACATTATTTGTGAAGATGAATTGAAACGTATTATGGGTGATAAATTTGTAAATGTGCTTACAAAAGAACATCACACTTTTTACAGGTACGGATACATTGATGAGGGATTTATTAAAGAAAATATTAGTGATTTTAGCAAGCATTTTTACATCTGTGGCCCCGATCCAATGATTGTATCGCTAACGGAAATTCTGGAAAAAATGGGGGCAGATACGGATGCCGTTGTTTTTGAAAAATAACGATTTAAAACCAGTATTAAAGCCCCAATAGATTGATAGCATTTTATTAACTGCGTAATGATATTAATAGAATTCCAATCTTTATTTTATCAACATAAAAAATGAAATTTGGGAATAAAGAAAATGTGAATTTGTAGCATCACTAGTTCGAATGTTATAATTTTGCAGCTATAAAATTGCCTGATAGTGTAACGGTAGCACCTCAGATTCTGATTCTGCTAGTCTTGGTTCGAATCCAGGTCAGGTAACGAAGAGGACAAATTGGTTTGATGACTGATTTGTCCTTTTTATTTTCGTTGAAACCTTTCTCAAAATTCATAGTAACGCACAAGATTTATTGATTCCAAATTCATTTTACTTTTTAATATATCGAGGTTTGCCATAAAAAATAATTTCCAATTTAGTTGAATTTTATTTTTTGTATCAAGTCGCTAAAATACTGCGGAGACCAAATCTCAATCACTTTGTCATCGGGTATAAAACGAACAATGTCTTCCCGAATACCATTAAAATAAACTGATTGAATTTTATTTTGCAATATGGTCATGAATTGCTCTTTCGTCATAGACTTCTCTTTCCAGTCGCCGCTATCCCGGGAGCGTATTAACAGGTGATTGAGATTTAACGGAATGCCTTTCCGTATATACCATTCCATATCAAACCAATCCCGCCCTTTTACTCTCCCCTTCCATTTACGAAATAGCAATGCATGCATTTTGCCTGCGAAGAGATCAGGCAACGTAAAACATTTTACATAGAATGAGAATGGCTTTAGCAACAATTTCTCCTCTGTGGTGAAGCCAGGCGGCGGCGTTGTATCTACTTCTATTTTAATTTTTATCATTGGCCGCATCTTCAGGGATTCAGTGGAAAGCACCTCTTTAATGATAAGCTCTTTCCAGGCAGTATCAGGTTTTAGGAAAGCTGAATCTACGTCTGTAGCTGCTGTTTTATTTTTTTCTTCGATGCTAACTTTTACACCTAATGCATTAAACTCTGTTTCAATTCCTTTAAGATACGGTTCCAGCGAAAAGTCCGGATTTACTTCCAGTAATGAAAAATCAAGATCTTCGGAAAACCTTTGAAGCCCGTGAAATATACGCAAAGCAGTTCCACCATAAAATGCGGCCTTTTCAAAAAAACCACTGCGTTGTAAACCAGCCAGCGCAATTTCCTGCATTATTTCACGGAGTGCCTGCTCTGCAGCTTCCTGATTAACAGGTTTATATTCTTCAAGCCATTCTTTAATCATAAACTCTGCAATGCTTTTACAAGTGTTATCAAGCTATTTTGTTTTGGCGCATCTTCAAGCCAACTACTGATAGTTTTTATTTCTAATTTTCGAAGATAATTTTCATCTATACGAAAATCTTCAATCAGTAATTCCAATGTTTGTCGTACACTTCGTAACAGTATGCCTGATGTATTAATTATTTTATCACACAGCGCTTTTTCCTGCGATGCCATTAATACAGTTTGTCTTTTGGTAAGGGATACCTGTTTTATTCCGAAGCTGTAATAGGGTAAATTTGCATGTATGTAACTAAATCTTCCTATTTCTGTGCTATAAGTTTTTGAAATGTTCGTAGTAACGCAACTAATTTCATACACTCTTTCAGGAATTAGTCCCCAGTGTGATAATGCGGTCTCTAGAGAGATATAACTCGGCCCATATAAATGATTTGCAATTAGAAGAGGTTCTGGTGAAGCTATATTGAGTTTAGGGCCCGGAATGTAAAGTCCTCTTTTTAATTGTATTAATATTTGCTGTTTAACTAATTCATCAATTTTATCATGGGGCCTTTTGTACTCCTTTAAAAGATCCAAAAGTAGTTGCTTGCTTATAGGTTGTTCGCTATACTTTATTATATCTTCCTGAAAACTCATTTTATGTAATTATTTTAGGCACAATTCGGAATTTATCCGAATTGAGTACGCTAATTTAACAACAATATGTAAAAAACAAAGGTTAATTCGGAATTTTTCCGAATTAGGTACAATTATTTAACAATACTTAGGATAATAGAAAAAGAGGTCTAAATCAAAAACTGATTTTTCAGGAGGCTCCGGTATGATTTACCGTTTAAAGAGTTATGAAGAGAGTTACTAAGTTTTAGCCAATCATTATATCATTACAATAATGTCCATAGTACTATAGTGAACAAGGGGTAAATTAGTGAACATTTTTTTTATGACCCAAGCAAATGTTTTCAATTAAGCTTCAGTGGCGTTACTTATCCCGAGTACGGCTTTTGGGGTGCTGGGTCGGGACGCACACTTGTACATTTTATCAATGAGGAGCAAAGTACCAACTCAATAATTTATCGTTTGCGAAGTATAAATTAACTCGTCCCAAATTCTAAATGCGCTAGTAGAACCGCTATCGATTAAAAGATTTAACAGCATAATAAAATAATTCATTTGGTCCTTGTTAGTACTAATGTTGTGTGTATGCCCAACATCTTTTCAGGAAAACTGTAAATTGACAGAAATAAGTTTTTACTTTTAATTCTACTTTGACAAGTCAAACCTTTGTGTTTTTTTGTTGACAAGCAGATGTTTTTTATGGCGGCATCGTTGTGTCACTCACTTGTACTGTATTTTTTCATGGCATCTTTTTCGTTCCATAATTAAACTATCGTAACCGTGAGCTACATTTTTTTAAATATGTCAAAGTAGAATTAAGTTCTTGATAAAATATTAAAACATGTCAAAGTCATCAAACCCACCAGCACCAAAAGTAGAAATCAAGAAAAGTACTAAGACAGGAGAATTGCAAACTAAAGTCTTAACAAAATCAGATTGGCCGAAAACACCAAAAGAAACCATTAAAATGGTCATAAATTTTTTTCTAAATTTCTTTCCTTTTTAAAATTCGTTTCGAATAGACGTTGGATTTATCTAGTTTTTTATCTGAGTCATTAATTTGCCTATTTAAAATTATTGCTGACTGGTGGGCTCCCGTCTACGTGACAACTGTCTAAAACCAGCGAAGTAAACAACTTTATTGCTTTTAACTTCAACATAAATTACAACTTTCCAATAGAACGCCACATCGCTGTCTCCTCGCTGTAACGATTATTAATCACTTCTAATTTACTATCAATCTTCATGGTGGGCCTGTCTTTTAAATTATAGGCCGGCCATGCAGGCGCTCCTGCTGCTGAAGGTTTACCTGTTTTTGCAAAGCTTGTCCACAGTGCTGCAAAGTTGTGTGATGCAGCAAAACGTTCTGGCTTGTCACCACCCAAAAACCCTGCCTTTGCTCCCGGCATTTCGTTGTTGAATTTAAAAGTAATATCCATGGCATGCGGCGTTCCAAATGCGTACTCAGTACCCGGCACTTTAGCTTCTGACTTGTAACCAAAATTGTATAAATAAACGGGCGCTCCCTGCTGTAGTAATTTTCTTTCCGCTATTTTAATAGAACCTAACCCCATCATGTTGATTGATTCTACGGCCACCCAAATATCCGATGCCGATGCGGTTGGTCTTGTTTGCCGGTAAGTATCAATAATCTTTTTTGTATCGGCGCCAAACTGTGCTTCCAGTTTTGCCGGCAATGCATCAAAAGTGAAATCACTTTTTAATGCAGCCGTGTCCTTGAATGCCATGGCAAAAAAAGTGTATTCATCTTCGTTCCATCCCACCATCAGCGGTTTGTCTTTGGAAATATTTGGTGCCGTCGGGTCAAATGGATGATGCGGCAATGCTCCTCCATCCACCACCGGTGAAAATGAATTGGGAACAAAACCTACTGTGCCGTTTTTCTTTGCGTATTCCGACTCCGCCATTAAGTTGGATATCTTACCCTGGATAGTCAACAAATCTGCTGTTGAAGTGTCAAGTAATTTTCTCCAGTTTTTAGGAGCTATGTTTAATTCACGCAGTGTAATTGCTGTCATTTCCCTGGCCGCTTCGATGGGCACCATGCGAACACCAGGGCCACTTTCAATAGAGGCCTTGTTAAAATAGGGAGCCGCTGCAGGCATTGCATATAAACAGGATGTTTTAGCACCGCCGCCCGATTCACCAAAGATCATTACGTTGTTGGGATCGCCACCAAAAGAGGCGATGTTTTTATTCACCCATTCAAGGCCTGCTACAATATCCAGCATGCCGTTATTACCCGAGCCTGCATACTCCGGCCCTGCTATTTCATCCAAATACAGGTAGCCCATTATGCCCAGCCGATGGTTGGTTTCAACCACCACTACATCAAAGAAACGGGCAAGGTTAGCGCCATCCTGGTCCGGGGCACCGCCTGAGCCACCCACAAAACCACCACCATGATTGTAAAACATCACCGCTCTTTTTTTTTGGTCATTGGCCGGGGTCCAAACATTTAGAAACAGGCAGTCTTCATTTTTTGCAGGTTCATTTATCCCACGGCTTCCATCGGGCGGTTGAATGGCCGGTGCACCCAATT
>JBDUEK010000092.1:0-23656 GCA_040002495.1 Ferruginibacter sp. | reverse complement strand
GAAGTGGTGCATTACTATTTACCGATTTTGGTGCATTGTTATTTACCGATCACAGGCAGACAATATCATAGAGCTGCAAATAGAAAGTTTGGTAATAAATATAAGTACACAGGCAATTAAAAAGATGTTATGCAAGTAAAAGTTAAAAGGCAAAAATTTAAAGAAGGTTCTTTTGTGGAAATCGAAATTAGTGGAAATAGAAAAGTGTTTGGGCGTCTTCTTCCATCTTTTCAACTTTGTGTATATGATTATTTAGTTAGTACTGGTGTAAGCTTTCAAATAAAAGAAGTTATAAATAAATCAGTTTTATTTTACATTGGTGTATATAAAGCTGTAGTTACTAGCGAGTATTTTAAAATAGTAGGGTACAATGAACTTACACAAGAGGAATTAAAAAGAATCCCACCCTCATTTATGCAATCGGAACCAAAAATTGAAAAATGTGTTTTAGGATATTACGATGGCAGAGAAGAAGTGGTTGAACCATCAGCATGTATAGGATTAGAAAGATCTGCTGCTTATAATGATCTAAATGTCATTCAAAGAATTGAAGACTACTATGCCGGGAAAAAAAATATATCGGTAGAACGAAATAAAGTAATGCTTAATCGGGAAGACCCTCGTTATATGAATCCCAATGCGATGTGGTCATTTAAAGAAGAAAAATTTTATAAACTTAAATAAAGAACTATTCCCCATATTGGTCGAAGCATACAAATAGATTCATTGGCGCAAGGGTGCCGTTCGGGCCTTGTGCGTTGGCAATCCTTGTGACGCATAGTACGCTAACAAAATAAAAAGAACTAAAGCCGGCAATACAAAAAAGTGTTGCTGTTTTTATGTAGTAAAAAAATGAGCCCCTAAAAACTTACAGTTCGTGGGGGTTAACTGTTTGTAATCCATCGATGTTTTTAAAGTCGGCAGTATTGCGGGTAATTAGCGTTAGGCCGTAAACCAGTGCCGTAGCTGCGATGATGGCATCAGGGGTTTTAATTTTATGAGCTTTACGCAGTTCAATAGTTTTATCAGCAATGGCATCATCAACAAAAAATGTAGTAGCTAATCCAATAAAATCCCTCAGCCGTTTTAGTTCAGATACATCACCATTAAATCCAAGTACTTCAATTTTAGAGATGATGGAAATAACAAGATTATCGTTAAAATAACTATCTAAAACAACCAAAGCTTTATCAGGCATTTTGTTACCGACATAGTCAATAATGGTATTGGAATCGGCTAAATATCGTTGTTCCATTCGTTACGGGATTGTTCAATGTGGGCATTTAATTTATCCGCTGTTTCTACAGAGATACAGCCCCTGTAATCAGAAGGGTTTATTTTTTTTTCGGTATCCGTTTTAGGCTGTAGCATTAAATTAATATCCTGGTGTGCTTGCGTAATTTTTTCCCAATCGCTTATTGGTACAACAACAGCGGTTGTGTTGTTGTTATTATCTTTTAAATATAGTAATGGCATAAAGCGCAAATTTATTTGGTTAAGAATCCCCATATTGGACCGGGCATATAAAAGAGGTTCATTGGCGCAAGCGTCCACTTTCTGCCTTACATCTTCACCTTGGTTCGTGGCACACTTACCAATTTTTAAAACCATGAATCAATCAAGTAAAGTTAAATCGTTTTATGGAGTTTTCACAACAAAGAAAATCACATGCAAGTAATGATGAAATTTATTTCTGAACAGCAACTATTCATAAATGGATGCACTTGCGGGAAAGTGATTCGAACAAACAGCTTATTATTGACTACCGAAAAAGCTTTCTGATGAGGGCCTTATTTGTGTTTATTCAGTTGTGGCTACACTGAATCATATTCACTGGATTTGATGACAAAAGCTGTTATTGGAAAATAGCAATTGGCAAAAGACTATCTTACTTATCATAACTCCTAAGCCAGATTTTATGAAACCGGTATTGATGAATTTGGGTTTTGAAAAACATTTTTACCGAGATATATGATGATTAATTTCTTAGAATATTTCTTATGCTACAAACTAAGGGGGAGAACTTAATCAGTAAAAGGGAAACTGCGCCAATAGTATATCTTAATTACTTTAGTGCTTATAAATCATAAAATTTATACATACTTATAATATGAAAAATACAAGGAAGTTTATAAAAAACATTTTCATTAAAACAGGAACCCTTTCAATTCTTGATACATTAAATTATTTTGCTGCTTTCATTCAAAATTTCTCAAAGAATAAACGTTACAAATGGTTACATCCAAATTTCCGTTTCCCGTCTGATTATTATTTATATGAAACTTATAAATTAGATTACCGACAGTATAAAGAAGATGGCGAACTTACGGCTGCAGAAATTTTAGAATGGACCCGTGAATACTTACCACGGACTCCAAAGATTCTTGAATGGGGGTGTGGTGTTGCCAGGGTCATCAGGCATATCCCCAATTTAGTACCTGTTGATTTACCGGTTTACGGTACAGACATTAACAGGGCAATGATAAATTGGGATGCTAAAAACATCAGTGACGTAACTTTTTCAGTAAATGATTATAAACCCCCGATAAAATTTGACGATAATCAATTTGACCTGGTTTTTGCACTTTCAGTTTTTACGCATATTGAGGATGAATTCCAGGAAACCTGGTTAAAAGAAATAAGCAGGATAGTCCAAACTGGAGGCATTTTCTTATTTACTACTCATGGGATAAAGTATCGTAAAAATTTGAACGCCAGTCAAACAGAGGAACTAAAGTTAAATGGGTCTGTTACTATTAAGTTTAAGAAGAATGGACACAGAATGATGAATACCTATAATGATGCAGAGCACTTTAAAAATGTAATCGCCCAATATTTTGAAGTAATTGAATTTTTTGATGGAGTGAAATTTCCAGAAAAATTTGGCGGACAAGATTTATGGATTGTCAAAAAATTTAAGCGTTAAAACATCAAAGTGAATAATTCATTTTTTACGAAACCAATAACCTTTAGTTTTAACCATTAATCCAACTGTCCCTTCAATTGAACATAACACCATGCGGTAGCAGGTACAAATAGAATTAGTATAAGGGCATACCAGGTATGGATAAAGGCAAATAGCAACACGCATAATAACAACAGGTAAAATGGGTAACTAATAAAAAGAATAGCCACCACCATTGAGTCAAAATGATCGGTACTGCTTAATTTTTTTAATACACATTTTTTTACCGGTATATATAAAGGAGCATGAATGATCCAACCGGCTATGGCAGGCAGTATCAATATAATTTTTTTGTAAACAGGCTGTGGAATATAAAAAGTGTCATGTAATTTTTGGGTGTCAGTTTCAGTAATTTCAAATACAAAACGTGTAAGTTGTTGTTGCAATAACTGGTTAAATTGTTGCAGCGATCTTCCATACCCATTGGTAGTTTGAAGGTTGTTGGCTGTAATCATTTCACCAAAATAGATACGCAGGTTTTTCCCAAACTTTCTAAAGGAATTATAATTGATTGCAACCGGCAAAACCTTCAACGGAATGCCATCTTCCCAACAACTTAAAGCCAATCTTGCAGTACCTTTTTTAAGTGACCGCAAGTGCCATTCGTTTACGCACAAGCCTTCACTAAATATGAGTACAATGCCATTTTGTTTAAAAATTTCTTTGCAGGCGTCAAAGGTCTTATAGTTTTCTTCCAGGTTTTCTACGCCTTCACTAACCCGGTAAACAGGCAGCATTTTAAATGCAGTTAATATCCTTGTAAAAAGCTTTCCTTTAAAAGCATCGCCCCTTGCCAGCGAATACACTGGCTTGTCAAAAATGGTGCAAAGTATAATTGCATCCAGGAAGGAGTTGGGATGATTACAGGCAAGCAACAAAGGGCCATCCTGTTTTAATAATTCCTTGTTATTTAACTGGAGGTCGCGGCAATAAAATCGGAACGCAGTCCTGGCAATAATTTTTACAAACCGGTAAAACATGCGTTTAATTTTATCAAAAAATTTGAACCAGGTTATTTACTTAAAAATAATTCCCAATCGTATGTATTAAATTTTATTGTAGGGTTGGCAGTTGTTGGAACAAGGGCCAAAGCTTTTGCCAGTTCCTTCATTTTTTGCTTGCTACCAAAATCACGGCGAAACCAATTCATTAATGCAGGCAGATACAAAGTGTTTTTTGCACTATCATAACTTGCCTCGCTTGATAAATAATTTGCAGTAGCCAGTTTTAATTGCCTGTCTATTTGATCAGGATTATAAAATGCAATTGGTGGGCAACTTTTAGCACCACAGTTCAATGCAAAATGTATTCGATAATCGAGGTGTTGTACTCTGAATTTTTTTTCAAAAGAACCGGGAAACCACTTGTTTAAATAACCCAGGCTCCATTTTATTTTTGAGTGTCGAAGTAAACCATGTTCTATTTTATCAAGGCTAATCAGGTGCCCGGCAATATTGATTTGCTTTGATTTGAAAAATGAACTTCTTGATGTATATTTTTCCGGATATTGTTTCAAAATCACCTGCGTATAGGCATTGTAAAGATTGAGCCAAAATGCCAGGCGGGCATCCTCATTATCTAGTTGGTTAACCAGGATGTCTTCATTTGCCTGGGCTAACAAATCAGTGTAGCCGGAAGTAGTATCACCTGTTTTCGCAGCATAAATAAAATCCTGTGATAATACTATGTAGTCGATGTTTTTTATTGTATCGCCAGGGAGGTTGATTGCATCCGCTTTCATAATAACAAAGGATAAAAGGAGAAAATATAATTTAAAAATTTGTGGTTCCAACAAGATATTTTTGCTGAAATTACGTATTTAAAATAATATCAGTTTCGCATTGCACTAAACGGATACATCTCAAATTGTCGCTAGTGATCTAAGGTTGCCAACCTTAGAAAAAGTATTCATTAAGGTGAAATAAAAGATGAAAGGTGGGCGACCTTGCAGCAATGTGGGATGCACCCCATTAAAAAGTTAATAAACATTTTACATGAATCAATTATTGAATCAACTTACCGAAACCGCTCATTTTTTAACTGCAATTGGCTTTAATAAAGCTTCTACTGGTATTGTATTAGGTACCGGACTTGGTGAACTGGTGAATCATATTGAAATTGAAAAGTCAATACCCTATCATGAGATTCCTAATTTTCCTGTTAGTACAGTTGAGTTTCATAAAGGCAATTTGATATTGGGCAAAATTGGCGCAACTACCGTAATTGCCATGCAGGGAAGATTTCATTATTATGAAGGTTATTCGATGCAACAGATAACTTTTCCAATCAGGTTAATGAAGTTGTTGGGAGTACAACGTTTGCTATTGAGTAATGCAGCCGGTGGTATTAATTTAAGTTATAAAAAAGGCGACCTGGTTATATTGGAAGATCATATAAACACGCAAACTGAAAATCCCTTGCGGGGACTAACCGATAATGCATTCGGTCCAAGGTTTCCTGATATGAGTTGCCCATACGATAAAGCTTTAAGCGAGGTGTTATGGAATGCAGCCGATAAATTGGGCGTTAACGTAAGGCATGGTGTGTACGTTGCTGTTAACGGACCCAACCTGGAGACAAGGGCAGAGTATCGTTACTTAAAAGCTGCTGGTGCCGATATGGTTGGTATGAGTACAGTTCCTGAAGTTATTGTAGCCAACCAGGTTGGTTTACCCTGTGCTGCCATAAGCGTTATAACAGATGAATGTGATCCTGATAATTTACACCCGGTAGATATTTCGGAAATTATAGCGGTAGCTGGTAAAGCAGACAAGAAATTAAGTGAAGTCTTTGTGGAAGCAATTAAAAACCTGAAATAGACAGCTCCAATTTATCCAGAAATTTTCCGGTGTATAATTGCGTTAATTTAATTGCGGATCAATCGGAAAATTGATCATCATTTCATAATCACCGCCTAAGTGCTTAAGGCTGTCTTTCCATACTGCATCTGCATTGGGATGAAAAACTAGTTTTCGGGTAGCTGATACTGTTAACCAGGTTTTTTCCTCCAGCTCATCGTTTAACTGGCCATCGCTCCAGCCGCTATATCCTATAAAAAATCGGATCTTGCTTACATCAACTTCTTCATTTTTTACCAGCCTGCTCACAATTTCAAAATCACCGCCCCAGTACACTCCTTTCATTACTTCATGTCCTCCCGGAATAAGATCTGGGTATTGATGCAGGAAATGAATGGTATCTCCCTGTACGGGCCCGCCATAGTATACGGGAATTGTAAAACCTTCGAAATTATTGATTAATTCATCCAGTGTTTGATCATATTTTTTATTCAGTACAAATCCAAAACTTCCTTCTTCCTGGTGCTCACAAATAAAAACAACCGTCCGCATAAAATGCGGATCTTTTAAAAATGGATCTGCTATTAATAATATGCCCGGAGCTGGTGTAATCATATTTCTAAAATAATTGATTATTTGTTGAACTACTAATATTGCACCCTGTTTTTTTGTTAAGCCGCTACTAATAAAGGTTCGTTAAATTTATTGTTTCGTTCCTTTGTCCTATTTTAGAGCACTTTAGTCATCTATTTTTGCAGGAATGAAGAGAATTTTCCCCATCATTACTATACTGATTTTACTTTCGTTGCTTGGGATAATATTTTTCCAGATCCTCTGGATTAAAGGATCTCTTGAGTCAGAAGAGCAGAAATTTAATGAGCATATTAGTATGGCAACTTACCAGGCTGCCAAGGATCTGATGGAAGAAAAAGGGAACCTGATGCCGATGATGAGGAAAAATGAGCCGATGTTCCCAAGCGATAAATTACAGCTCGAAATTTTTAAGCCTACAATTACCCAAAAATACACCAGCGAAGATATACGGACCATCATAAGAAAAGCATTTGATAAACAAAACCTCAACAAAGTTCCGTTTGAATTTGCCATTAGTTCCACCTCACTCGTTGGTGATGAAATTCAGTCTGAGAATTTTTATAAACTTTATGCCGATTCGGGTAACAACCGAATGCACGTGATTCCTTTGGAGTCGCCAACAGGCAGTTTGTCAGAAGGAATATCTCCCCAGGAAGTGTTGTGGATTACGGTGCCTCATGCAAAAAAATTGATCTGGAGATCGATGACCTGGTTCATTATTGGTGCAGTTGTATTTACCATCATCATTGTTACCGCGTTCTTCCTAACAGTAAGGGCTTTACTAAAGCAAAAAAAGCTAAGTGAAATTAAATCGGACTTCATCAATAACATGACCCACGAATTTAAAACCCCACTGGCAACTATTTCATTGGCTGTTGATGCTCTTAAAAATGAAAAGGTGATTAATGACAGGGAGAAGATGAATTATTTTACAGGCATTATTAAAGAGGAGAATAAGCGCATGAACAAGCAGGTGGAAACAATTCTGCAGGCAGCCTTACTGGATAAACAGGAAGTACAGTTGAATTTGAAAAAATCACATGCACACGAATTAATCAACAGCGCCTTAAATAATATTAACCTGCAGATAGAACAGGTTCAAGGTAAACTGGAGGTGAAACTGGAAGCACCTAAAGATTTGATATTAGCCGATGAAGTACATTTTACTAACCTTGTAAGTAACTTATTGGATAATGCAGTTAAATATTCAAAAGAAAATTTACTGATCAGGATAAGCACCCAAACAGTTGGTAATCAATTTAAGATTAAGATTGAGGACAACGGCATCGGTATGAACAAAGAAACTACCAGTCGCATTTTCGAAAAATTTTACCGGGCTCATACCGGCAACCTTCATAATGTAAAAGGCTTCGGCCTTGGACTCAGTTATGTTAAAACAATGATTGATGCCCACCATGGTTCCATTAAAGTGGAGAGTCTTCCAGGAAAAGGAACCTCATTTCTCCTCAGTTTTCCATTATCAAAAGTTTAGTTCCGCACAGTATTGATTGATTCATTGAATTCGATATTCGATCAATTATCCGTGCCTGTAATTCCCATTGTCTTCAACAATAAATGAGGCAGCCCATTCTCCGTAGGCATAATTCACAGGTTATACACTCAAATTCACAGTTTATTCACAAGCCATTTTTGTCAATACAGCCTTGAGCTTACGCTGGTAAACACTATACTGCCTGTGGATAAAAAACTTTTCCCTATTTTTAGTGTAAAAGTGGTAAAAAGTGTTATTTTGTGGTAATATTTATTTCACATCTGAAAATTTCCCTGTAAATGATTGGTTTTCTTGGCGAATACGAGGTTACGTTAGATGCCAAAGGCCGCTTCCTTTTACCTGCTGGTTTTAAAAAACAGCTGGCAGAAGAAGGTGCAAACCAATTTGTAATAAATAGGGGAATTGAAACCTGTTTGAGCTTATACCCAATGCAAAGCTGGGAGCCCATATTTTCTGAAGTCAGCAAGTTGAATGAATTTGATCCTAAAGTTAGGCAATTCCGCCGCTACTTTTTAAATGGTGCAACTAACGTGGATTTGGATTCAGCAGGAAGATTATTGCTGCCAAAAGCTTTGATGGAGTACGCTGGTTTGGAAAAAGATATCGTGTTGGTATCGGCTGTAAACAAAATTGAGATTTGGGATAAAACGAAGTATACAAAGTTCTTTGAATCTTTTTCACCGGAATCATTTAGCGACCTGGCAAACGAGGTCATGAATAACAAACTGGTAAGTTGATAGGCAAAAGCATGAAGCAATCAAATAAAATACCGGCCGCAGATTCATCAGAAGATAAATCTGCAGGATACCATATTCCGGTTTTATTGAATGAATCCATTGAGGGATTAAATATTAAACCGAATGGAATATACGTGGACTGCACATTTGGTGGCGGAGGGCATAGCAAAGAAATATTACGGCAGCTCGGTAAGCAGGGGAAACTGGTAGCGTTTGACCAGGATGAAGCAGCCAAAAAAAATTTGCCTGAAGATGAAAGAGTGCTGTTTATACCACAAAATTTCAGGCATCTGCAGCGTTTTTTAAGGTTGCATAAAATATCACAGGTAGATGGGATTTTGGCTGACCTCGGTGTATCAAGCCACCAGTTTGATGAAGCTGATAGAGGGTTTTCAATCAGGTTTGATGCCGCACTGGATATGCGGATGGATCAACGACAAACAATTACAGCAGCAGATGTGCTCAAAAATTTTACAGAGCAACAGCTCCATAAAATGCTGGAACAATATGGTGAAGTAACCAATTCAAAAACATTAGCAAAAACGATTGTTGAAAAACGAGCTATAACTCCACTTCAAACAATCAGTGAATTTAAACAAGCCCTTCAAGGTGTAGTGAAAGGAATTCCGCAAAAATATTTTGCGCAGGTTTTTCAGGCATTAAGAATAGAAGTAAATGACGAACTGGGAGCCCTAAAGGAATTATTGGAACAAATTCCTTCATTGTTAAAGGCAGGTGGGCGGGTTGCAATTATAACCTTCCATTCACTGGAAGACAGAACAGTAAAAAACTTTTTTAAATCAGGCACAGTAACAGAAGTGGAAAAAGATGAGATATATGGTGTAAAAGCCGATTCGCCATTTAAGGTAATTACAAAAAAGCCAATACTACCACAGGCAGCGGAAACAAAAAGGAATTCGAGAGCCAGGAGTGCAAAGCTTAGAGTGGCTGAAAAACTTTAGGATACCGCAGGCTTTAGGGAGTATGATCAAAATGAAAAAAAGAAAAACCAACCAATACTTTTTTTGAAAGGAAAATTAATCGTGTTTGAATGCAAGCTAAAATTGAAGATAAATATACGCAACAGGAACAGCCGGTAGCACCAAAGCTTGACTGGAAGAAATTCATAAGCTACAAATGGGTAGTTAAGAATATTCCATTCTTTCTTTTCCTTGCTGTGTTAGCAGTATTGTATATCTACAATGGCCATCATGCAGATAAGCTTACCCGAAAAATAAGTGCAACTGAAAAGCATATCAAAGAATTGGAATACGAATACAAAACAATTAAAAGCGAGGTGATATTCAGAAGTAAAGCCAGCGAATTAATAAAGGCAGTAGAGCCGCTGGGTTTAAAGGAATTAACAACGGCCCCGGTATTATTGAATGGAACTGATGTAACATCAACTCCATAATAACACAAGGGCTAACAGGAGAGGTTAAGGTTAACAAGCAGCATTTTTATTACCGGAATATTTTTACTAAAAATTTCAAGCCTTTCCTGGCAGGAATTAATGGAGATTAAAAAAGACATATTGTGGCGGGTTTATCTCTGTTTTATAGGGATGATATTACTGGGTGTAGTAGTAATTGGCAGAGCTTTCTATATTCAACAGGTTGAAGGTGCTTATTGGAGAAGTATGGGCGATAGCCTCCATTTAAAATACGTACCACTTTTAGCAGAACGGGGAACCATTTTTAGTGAAGACGGAAATATGCTAAGTACGTCCCTTCCCATTTTTGATGTGTATGTTGATTTTGCCGCTGAAGGATTAAGACAAAAAAACGGCAAACGGTTTAAAGAAAATATTGATTCATTGAGCTTATGTCTCGCCAATCTTTTTGAAGATAAAAAGCAGGCAGGTTATAAAAAGGAACTACAGGATGCGTATAAAAATAAGGAGCGCTATTACCCACTGAAAAAGAAAATATCATTTGTTGAATACGCGGCATTGCGTGATTTCCCGCTTGTAAGATTAGGAAGAAATAAAAGTGGCTTTATCATTGATCCAAGAGATAAACGCATCAATCCTTATGTACTGTTGGCAAACAGAACTGTTGGTTTATCAAGGGATAATCCAAAGTTAAATGTTGGCCTTGAAGAACGTTACGACAGTCTATTAAGAGGTACTGCCGGTCAACGCCTGATGCGTTATGCAGCCGGTGCTTACATGCCTGTTGAAGGTGCGGAAGTACCGCCTGAAAATGGTAAAGACATCATAACAACGTTAGATACTTATATCCAGGATGTTGCCGAAAATGCGCTGATGAAAATGTTGCAAGGCAATAACTCTTCGCATGGTACAGCCATTGTTATGGAAACAGCAACCGGTAAAATAAAAGCCATTGCCAATTTAGGTAAGCAACCGGATGGAAGTTATGTAGAAGACCTTAACTATGGCATTGGTAAAGCAACAGAACCCGGATCTATTTTTAAGCTGGCTACGTTGCTTAGTTTAATGGAAGATAAATACGTCAATAAAAATTCAATTGTGGATTGCGAAGGTGGGGCAAAGCTGTTTCATGGCCTTCGAATTAAAGATTCACATTTAGGTGCTGGTAACGTTACAGTGTTACAAGCGTTTTTCACAAGTAGCAATGTTGCTTTTGCAAAAATGGCAGATCAGTATTACCAGAACGATCCATCAAGATTTATCAATCATTTGCACGATCTACATCTAGATGTAATGACTGGTATTGACCTCACAGCATCTTCCGGAAGGCCTACTATCAAAAAGCCATCCGCACGTAGCTGGTCCAAAACCACCATTCCATATATGGCGCACGGGTATGAAGAGTTGGTTACGCCCCTGCACATGCTGATGTTGTACAATGCTGTTGCCAACAATGGAAAAATGATGAAGCCTTACCTGGTAAATGCAGTTACAGAATATGGGATGGAAGTAAAGAAAATAGAACCACAGGTGGTGGTGGAAAAAATTTGCAGTGATGAAACGCTGGCTCAATTAAAGGATTGTTTGAAGGCAGTAGTTGATAGTACACATGGAACCGGTCATAAAATTTTGTTTGATAGTACTTATTCTATTTCAGGTAAAACCGGTACGGCTGTAACAGCACTGGATAACAGGGGATACAATAAAGGCAATAAGATTTACCAGGCTTCTTTCATTGGATTTTTTCCATCAGCCCAGCCAAAGTATACAATGGCTGTGGTTATTCAAAATAGCAATGAATCAAAACTGGTGTATGGTGCAGATGTTTCCGGTACTGTGTTTAAAGAAATAAGCGACAAAATTTATGCACGGTATTTAAGTGCAAAAACGTTTGCATCGCCTGTAGTAAAAGATACTGCGCAATACAATTATTATGGATTAAAAACTGAGTTGAATTCAATTTTTACAAAATTGAATTTGCCATTTGTTGATTCCATGCAGGGAGGTTACTGGCGTTCAATGAGCATGAAAAATAACACGGCAATTTTAAATACGCCGGGAAATACTACCGCTTCATTGGTTATTCCAAGTGTAGTTGGAATGGGGCTTAAAGATGCAGTTTACCTGTTAGAAAATAAAGGGTTGAAAGTATTGGCGAACGGAAGAGGCAGGGTGTTTAATCAATCATTATTAGCAGGTGCCACATTTAAACGAGGACAAACAGTAACACTATTTTTAAATTGATTTTAAAAGACATACTATATAAAGTAAGCATTCGCACAGTAAAGGGTAATACCAATATTGAAATAAATGATTTACAAATTGACTCCCGGAAAGTTGTTGCAGGTTCGTGTTTTATTGCTATTAAAGGTACAGCAGCCGATGGGCACATTTTTATAGAAACAGCTATTGCCAGTGGTGCAACGGCAATTGTTTGTGAAAGCATGCCGGACGTATTGTTGGACCAGGTTACTTATATACAAGTTGAAAATTCTGCAGTCGCCGTAGCATTAATGAGTCATAATTTTTATGACGAACCTTCATTAAAAGTAAAATTAGTAGGTGTTACAGGTACCAATGGCAAAACCACTATTGTTACTTTATTATGGAAACTCTTTACAGCAATGGGGTATAAATGTGGGCTGATAAGCACCGTGCAAAACCAGGTTGGCGAAGCAGTGATACCATCAACACATACCACACCGGATGCCATCAGTGTAAATGCATTGCTGCATCAAATGGCAGCGGCTGGTTGCAAATATGTTTTTATGGAATGCAGCAGTCATGCCATTCACCAGCATCGCATTACAGGGTTACAATTTGCAGGTGGAATTTTCAGTAACATCACCCACGATCATTTGGATTACCATAAAACCTTCGACGAATATATTAAGGTAAAAAAATCCTGGTTTGATACACTGCCTTCCGGATCCTTTGCTATCAGCAATGCAGATGATAAACGTGGCGGTGTGATGTTACAAAATACCGTTGCAAAAAAATATTTCTACAGCCTTAAAACTATGGCTGATTTTAAAGGGAAAATTTTAGACAACAGCATTACGGGTTTGCACATGATGATAAATGATGTGGAGGTTTATTTCCGGATGATTGGCGAATTCAATGCATATAATTTATTGGCGGTTTATGGAACGGCCATTTGCCTTGGGCAGGAAAAACAGGAAGTGCTGCAATTGCTAAGTAGCGTTGATGGCGCCGAAGGAAGGTTTGATTATATAGTAAGTAAGCAGGATAAAATAATTGGTATAGTAGATTATGCACACACACCGGATGCACTGTTAAATGTATTGGCCACCATAAAAAAATTACGGCAGGGCCATGAGAAAATTATTACGGTTGTGGGATGCGGCGGAAATCGTGATAAAACAAAGCGGCCAATAATGGCTGAAGTGGCTTGCGAATATAGCGACCGTGTAATTTTTACTTCCGATAATCCACGCAATGAAGATCCAATGGAGATATTGCGTGAGATGGAAGCTGGCGTAAATGTGGTGGCACGAAAAAAATATATCACCATAGCAGAAAGAAGAGAGGCAATTAAAACCGCGGTAAGCCTGGCAGTAGGTGAAGACATCATATTAGTGGCGGGCAAGGGGCATGAAAAGTACCAGGAGATCAACGGTGTAAAACACGATTTTGATGATAAAAAAGTGTTGAACGAAATATTTGAATTACTGGAAAAGTAAAAACATTGATTGTAACAGACAATCAGTTAAAATTAAAATAGCAAGTCGCAAATAATAATAACAAATGCTGTATCATTTCTTTCATTGGCTCACCGAATCTGGATATAAATTTCCCGGAAGCAAGTTATTTGACTTCATCACTTTTCGGGTGATGTTGGCTGTTATACTGAGCCTGTTGATTACTACAGTGTATGGAAAAAAGCTGATCTCATTTCTTAAAAGAAAACAATTAGGTGAAAGTGTAAGAGATCTGGGATTGGCGGGTGAACAACAAAAAAAGGGAACGCCAACAATGGGTGGTATCATTATTCTGTTGGCTATCTTAATTCCTACTTTATTGCTGGCGAATCTCGATAAGGTTTACATCCGGTTAATGATGCTTTGTACTGTTTGGCTGGGCACTATTGGTTTTATAGATGATTATTTAAAAATCAGGTCCAAAAGAATGGCGCAGGCCAAAGGTATTTCATATAAGAAAAGTGATAGTGATGGTCTGGCCGGCAGGTTTAAAATTTTTGGCCAGGTGGTGCTCGGGATTATAGTTGGGTCAACACTTTATTTTACAGACAGTGTGGTGGTTCAAAGAGAAGTATACAACCCGGATTTTTCGGTTGTAAAAGATTCCGTTTTAAGACCCGGGGAAGTATTGGTGAGCGATTCATTTAACATCGTAACCATCGATGGTAAAAGGCATCTTTTTGTAAAAGTTAAATCACCGATTACTACCATTCCATTTGTAAAAACGCATGAGTTCAATTATGCAAAATTATTGCCAGCCAGCCTGCAGGAATATACCTACGTGCTTTATATACTCATTGTAATATTTATCGTAACAGCAGTTAGCAACGGTGCAAATATCACAGATGGATTGGATGGATTAGCCACAGGCATTTGCGCCATCATTGGTATTTGCCTGGGCGTATTTGCTTATGTAAGTGGTAATATAAAATTTGCCGAGTATCTAAACATCATGTACATCCCCAACCTGGGCGAGTTGTCGATATTTATTGCGGCACTGGTTGGAGCCTGTATTGGGTTTTTATGGTACAACTCTTACCCGGCGCAGGTTTTTATGGGCGATACCGGAAGCCTTGCATTGGGTGGAATTATTGCCGCATTGGCAATCATTATTCGCAAAGAATTATTGATCCCTATTTTTTGCCTGGTGTTTTTTGTAGAGCTTTTAAGTGTAATGATCCAGGTCTCGTGGTTTAAATATACCAAGCGAAAGTATGGAGAGGGGCGGCGGGTATTTTTAATGAGCCCATTGCATCATCATTACCAGAAACTTGGATATCATGAAAGTAAAATTGCGGTGCGTTTCTGGATTGTGACAATACTATGTGTGGTAATGGCAATTGTTACTTTGAAGTTGAGATAGAAAATATTTATTAGTCCTGTAATAACTTAAAAATTACCGGCCCATTAAATTTGATGCTGTTGAAAAACCAATTTTTATTTAAGTAGAACATCAGACCTTTTTATAGATTCTGTTAATTCTATGCTATTGAAGAACCAACTTTTTAATTCCTTAACCGGGAGAATAATGCTTAGTAATTAATGAAAAAACGCATGGTCATATTGGGCGGTGGCGAAAGCGGCACCGGGGCAGCTATACTGGCTTTGCAACAAGGGTACGATGTGTTTGTAAGCGATGGAGGGAAAATAAAAGATGAATACAAAACAGAATTACAAAATGAAGGGATTGCATTTGAAGAAGGGCTGCATACAAAATCTTTAATATTCAATGCAGATGAAGTGATGAAAAGCCCGGGCATACCCGAAAAAAATGAACTGGTAAAAGAGATCAGGGCAAGGGGTATTCCGGTAATAAGCGAAATAGAATTGGCATACCGGTTTAAAGGAGATAGTAAGATCATAGCAATTACGGGCAGTAATGGCAAAACCACCACTACTTCTTTAATATATCATATCTGTAGCGAAGCAGGGATGAATTGTGCAATGGTTGGCAACATTGGTTATTCATTTGCAAGGCAGGTAGCCCAGGATCCAAAGCCATTGTATATAGTCGAAATAAGTTCTTTTCAATTGGATGATATAAAAACATTTCGTCCGGATGTAGCGGTGCTTACCAACATTACAGAAGATCACCTGGATCGCTACGAATATAAAGTGGAGAATTATATCGACAGTAAATTTCGCATTGCAGAAAATCAACAGGCAACAGATGTATTTATTTATAATCTTGATGATAAACGAACAACAGACAATATTAACAGGTACAACATTAAATCAACCTTATACCCGATAACCATGAGTAACGAATTGCCACAGGGTGCTTACCTGACAAATGCACAAATGCATCTTAAATGGAAAAATGAAGAAATGAAAATGAGTATTGAAGACTTTGCTTTAAAAGGAAAACACAACCAGTACAACAGTATGGCAGCAAGCCTGGCAGCAACAGCTGTGGATATCAAAAAAGAAAATATCCGTGAATCACTTCAAACATTCCAAAGCCTTGAGCATAGAATGGAAACAGTGGCAACCATAAAAGGCGTGTTGTTTATCAACGATAGTAAAGCAACCAATGTAAACAGTACCTGGTTTGCGTTGGAGAGTATGGAACAACCAACCATATTAATATTAGGTGGAGTAGATAAAGGCAACGATTATACTATTTTGAAAGAACTGGTGAAAGATAAAGTAAAAGCCATTGTTTGCATGGGTACCGAAAACAGGAAGATACATGAAGCTTTTGGCGACATCGTTTCATTAATGGTAAATACAAACACCGCTGAAGAAGCGGTTCAGGCAGCATTTCATTTTGCAGATAAAGGAGATGCGGTTCTATTAAGCCCTGCATGTGCAAGTTTTGATTTGTTTAAAAATTACGAAGACAGGGGCATTCAATTTAAACAGGCTGTTAAAAACCTGTAGTAAAAACTAACCAGTCATCTTAATAAATTTTAGTAAAGCGCTGGATTTTAAACATGGAAGACAACATAAACTTACGGTCATTTTTTACACCCAACATTAGTAACATGGGTGACAACCTGGTTAATAAAACCAAGGGTGATCGTGTAATATGGGCCATCGTAATTATTCTTACGCTTATTAGTTTGTTGGTGGTTTATAGCAGCACAGGTTCATTGGCATATAAATTTAGCAAGAGCACAGAGAGTTATCTTTTCAAACAATTTGCGTTCATCATTTTAGGTGTAATCGTCATTTATTTTGCACACCGTGTAAACTATACGATCTATTCCAGGGTAGCCCAAATTCTTTTTTTGATATCTATTCCATTACTTATTTATACTTACTTTTTTGGTGCCACACTCAATGAAGGAAGCCGTTGGATTAAACTACCGGTTATCAACATGACCTTTCAAACTTCTGATTTGGCTAAGCTGGCATTATTCATGTATATAAGCAGGCAGCTAAGCAAAAAGCAGCACATCATCAAAGATTTTAAAAAAGGGTTTTTACCCATCATTATACCGGTTGCAATTATTTGTTTATTGATTGCACCCGCCAATTTATCTACTGCATTGTTGGTGGCAGGTACCAGCTTTATGTTGATGTTTATCGGGCGTGTTAATACTAAACATATCCTGCTCACATTGGGCATCGCACTCATTCCAATTTTGATATTATTTATGGTAGCGTTGAAGTACTACGATAAAGAAGATCATAAAACAAAAGATTTGCCTGCATTATTTTCTGCAGGCCGTGTTCCAACCTGGATAAGCAGAATTCAAACTTTTGTATATAGTGATAAGTCGGATGTAAATGATAAATCTTACCAGATAAACCAGGCAAAAATTGCGATAGCAAGTGGCGGCTGGTTAGGCCGTGGCCCAGGTAATAGCAATGCCCGAAATTTTTTACCACATTCTTACAGCGATTTTATTTTCGCCATTATTTTAGAAGAGTATGGTTTACTTGGAGGCGTATTTATTGTATTTATTTATTTGTTGTTTTTATACCGCTGCATCCGGTTGTATCGAAAGTGTCCATTTGCTTTTGGCGCATTCCTGGCTTTGGGGTTGAGTTTCACTTTAGTCATCCAGGCTATTGCCAACATGGGGGTTAATGTAAATGTGTTTCCTAATACAGGGGTAACCTTACCGTTAGTAAGCATGGGAGGAAGTAGTTTTCTTTTTACCTGTTTATCAATTGGTATTATTTTAAGTGTAGCCAGGAACGTGGAGCAAATGGAAAGTCCGCGGTTACAGGAAGCAGAAGGCTAAACTGGAATAATAAAATAGCAAAACTGGTTAAACCAGTAAAACATGAATGAAGTAAATGATATAGCACAACAACCCGATTGGAGTAAACCAATAAGAGTTATAGTAGCTGGTGGTGGAACAGGTGGACATATTTTTCCGGCGATTGCCATTGCCAACGCAATTAAAAAACTGGCTCCAAATGCGGAGATATTATTTGTAGGTGCAAAGGGGAAAATGGAAATGGAAAAAGTGCCTTTGGCTGGTTACAAAATTGAGGGGCTCGACATAGCAGGGTTTAACAGAAGTTCTTTGATAAAAAATATTGGATTGCCATTTAAGCTGGTGAAAAGTTTTTTGCAGGTAAAAAACATCATCAGGTTATTTAAACCACAGGCTGTAATCGGTGTGGGTGGTTACTCTAGCTTTCCTGTACTTAAATATGCACAATCAAAGGGAATAAACACCTTCATTCATGAGAGTAATTCCTTTGCAGGGAAATCGAATATGATGTTGGGAAAAAAAGCAACAAAAATTTTTGTGGCAACTGATGGAATGGAGAAATTTTTTCCGGCTGCAAACATAATGGTAACCGGAAACCCGGTGAGAGAAAGCATTGCAGGAAGCAAAATAAGTAAGGAAGATGCCATTCGCTTCTTTGAACTGGAGCTACATAAAAAAACTGTGTTGTCAATTGGAGGAAGCCTGGGCGCAAAGAGTATTAATGAGTCACTGGCTAAACATTTGGAAGAGTTTGAAAAAAATGATTTGCAATTGATCTGGCAAACAGGAAAGCCATTTGCAGATAAAGGGAAGGCCGCCGCTGCTGGTAAAAAAAATGTTTGGGTCAATGATTTTATTACGCAAATGGAGTATGCATATGCTGCGGCAGATGTGGTAATTAGCAGGAGCGGTGCAATGTCAGTTACAGAATTATGTGTGATGGGAAAGCCTGCTGTTTTTGTTCCTTTTCCATTTGCGGCAGAAGATCATCAAACGGCCAATGCAAAAAAGCTGGTTGATAAAGATGCGGCTTTAATGATAAAAGACAGTGATGCAATGAACCAACTGGTGCCTGCAATTATCGCATTGTCAAAAGATGAAAGCAAGCAGCAGCAATTAAAGACAAACATTGCAAAACTGGCAATAACAGATGCAGATGAAATGATAGCCAAAGAAATATTGCGGTTAACGGTATAGGCAAGGATAAAATAGAAAAGGATTAAAAGTTAATGAAGGAATTCGACAACATATTAAAAGCACTAAAAGAAAAACAACCCGTGAAGGAAAATTCCGGGACAGAGACACCTGCGGTTTTTTTTCTCGGAATCGGTGGTATTGGCATGAGTGCGTTGGCGAGATACTTTAAATCAATCGGTGTAAAAGTTAGCGGGTATGATAAAACGGTTACTGCACTAACCAGTCAACTATCAGCGGAAGGAATTGAAATTCATTATGAAGATAATGTGGAGCTCATTGATAAAGCTGTTCAGTTTGTAGTGTACACACCGGCAGTGCCTAAAGATCATAAGGAGTACAATTTTTACCTGGATAATAATTATACCGTGGTAAAACGCAGTGATGTATTAGGCGCCATCACCAATAGCTCTTTTAATATTTGTGTTGCAGGTACACATGGCAAAACTACCACCAGCACAATGGTTGGCCATATACTTCGCCACAGTGGTTTTGGTTGTAATGCTTTTTTAGGCGGCATTGCAGTCAACTACAATACTAACTTTTGGAGCAGCAAAGAAAATGTGTGCGTGGTAGAGGCAGATGAATATGATCGCAGTTTTTTAAAGTTAAGTCCGGATGTTGCCATCATTAGTTCTATGGATCCCGATCACCTGGATATTTATGGAACGGCTGAAAATATGGAACAGGCATTCATTGATTTTTCTGCGAGGATAAAACAAGGTGGTTTATTGATCAGCAAATTTGGGTTAAAAAGGAATGATGATTTAAAAGGGAGCCATCATATCACCTATGACTTGGATGATGAAAATGCAGGTGTGTTTGCCAGCGATATAAAAGCGATTAATGGTAGTTATCAATTTAACGTGATCGCTAAAAATGAAAATAAAATTGCCTGGCAGTTAAATGATGTAGTGTTGAATATGGGTGGTATGCACAATGTTGAAAATGTGCTTGCAGCAATCACAGTTGCACATCACCTGAAAATTGATGATGAAAAGATTATAAAAGCGGTAGCTGATTTTAAAGGTGTAAAAAGAAGATTTGAATATGTAGTTAAAAATGACGCGGTGGTGTACATCGATGATTATGCTCATCACCCTGAGGAGTTAAGGGCATTGATCAATGGAGCAAAAGGATTGTTTCCAGGCAGAAAATGTACCGTGATATTTCAGCCACATCTTTTTAGCAGAACAAAAGATTTTGCGGATGGCTTTGCGGAAGTATTGGACCTGGCAGATGAAGTAATGTTGTTGCCAATTTATCCTGCAAGAGAATTGCCAATGGAAGGTGTAACCAGCAATATTGTACTGGATAAGATGCAGCTAAAAAGTAAAAGCATATTAACTAAAGCCGAAATTTTAAAAGAGATCGCATCAACCAAAAGGGATTTTATCATCACAGCCGGGGCAGGCGACATTGACACGTTGGTTGCACCAATAAAAGAAATATTAGCCGGATTTTAAAAATATAAAACGCATGCTTAAGCATTGCAATCATGAATAAAAGATTTACCATAAAAAGCATTTTACTCGCCACGCTGTGGATTTCCATAGCCGCAGGAACGGTGGTTTTGTTGGTGTCGGCCATTCAGAAAAAAGATAAGCAGCATTGCAAAGGCGTACACATAAATATAGAAGGAGTTACCAATAATTTTTTTGTAGATAAAAAAGATATCCAGGCTTCTATCCGATCTATTTCAGATGGCAACCCTGTAGGTAAAGCAATTGGTTCTTTTAAACTGAAAGCAATTGAACAGGAATTACAACGAAATATTTGGGTAAAAAATGTTCAGTTGTTCTTTGATAACAATGAGATTCTTCAGGTAGCTGTATTGGAGAGGGAGCCGGTGGCAAGAATTTTTACGAATAATGGCGCAACATTTTATATAGATAGTTCGCTTACCATCTTGCCATTAAGTGATAAGTTTTCTGCAAGGTTGCCGGTGTTTACCAATTTTCCTACCGATAAAAAAGTATTAATAAAAGCCGATAGCGCTTTATTGAAAGATATTTTATTGGTAAGTAATACCATCCAGGGAAATTCATTTTTAATGGCAATGATTGACCAGGTAGACATTACACCACAGCGAACTTTTGAAATGGTACCGAAGTTTGGTAACAACATCATTGTATTTGGAGATGCAAACGATGTAATTGAAAAATTTAAAAAACTTGAATTGTTTTATAAAGAGGTAATAGTAAAAGCAGGATGGAATAAATATAGTGTGATAGACATTCAATACAAAAACCAGGTAGTTGCAAAACGAAAAGGGGCCGAAGAAGTGAAGGCAGATTCAATGCATACACTTCAACTGATGAAATCGATCGCAGAAAATGCAGAAAGGATGGCGTCCGATTCTACACAAATGATTCTGCAGGATAATGAGCACAATACAACCAATAGCAATCTCATTCAACAATCCATTGAAAGAGACGATAACAATACATTACCCAATACCAGTGAAAAACCCCAACCACAAGGGGCTGCAACCGAAAAATCAACCAGTCCTGCAGCTCCTGTTGTAAGCAGTAAACCGGCTATTACAACAACAAAACAAACAGTACTTGCGCCGGTAAAGAAGGTAGAAATAAAACCGGCACAAAACACAACACCGGCTGATGTGAAAAAGCCAAAACTGGTAATGCCAAAACCATTGCCAAAGAAAACAAACAACGATTATTAACGAATGGAATTTAAATCATAAACACACAAACACAACACACACAAACACAAACATACAACTATGAGTAACGAACAAATTAAAACATCAGGCGATAGCGGTGCCGGGAATAGCAACCCCGTTATTGTTGGCCTGGATATAGGCACAACTAAAATTGCTGCCATAGCCGGGCGAAAAAACGAATATGGTAAACTTGAAATTTTGGGTTTTGGAAGAGCCAATAGTAATGGCGTACAACATGGTATGGTTTTAAATATTGATCAAACAATTAAAGCGATTGAAATGGCGCTTAAAAATTGTTATGATTCAAACCCTAACCTTGCCATTGAAGAGGTGTATGTGGGTATTGCGGGTCATCATATCAAGAGCTTGCAAACACGTGGCGATATTGTTCGCCAGGCAACAGAAGAAGAAATTATGCAGGAAGAAGTTGACCGCCTGATTGCGGATCAATACAGAACTTATATTCCTGCAGGCGACCAGATCATCGATGTAATTCCACAGGAATTTACCGTAGATAATTTTCAGAATATTCCAAATCCGATTGGATACAGCGGCGTAAAAGTTGGTGCAAATTTTCACATCATCACGGGTGATAAGAATGCCATTCGCAATATTAATCGCAGTGTAGAAAAAGCGGGCTTAACAACAAAAGATCTTGTATTGCAACCGTTGGCTTCTGCTGCTGCTGTAATGTGCGACCAGGACCTGGAAGCAGGTGTTGCCATCGTTGACATTGGTGGTGGTACTACAGATCTTGCAGTATTTTATGAAGGAATATTAAAGCACACCGCGGTTATACCATTTGGTGGCGAAAATATTACCAACGATATAAAGAATGGTTTGGGTGTTTTAAAAACACAGGCCGAACAAATGAAAGTTCAGTTTGGAAGTGCATTGAGTGATGAAGCAAAATCAAATGCATTTATTACCATTCCTGGTTTACGTGGCATGCAGCCAAAAGAAATAAGTGTAAAAAACCTGGCGGCTATCATTCAGGCACGCATGAGCGAAATCATGGATTTTGTTACGTATCATTTAAAGCAGGTTGGGCTAGATACCCGTTTGCTGAATGGTGGTGTAATACTAACTGGTGGCGGATCACAATTAAAGCACCTGATACAGTTAACGGAATATGTTACGGGTTTAAATGCAAGAATCGGTTATCCGAATGAGCACCTGGCCGGCGGACATATTGATGAGCTTGCAAAGCCAATGTATAGTACCTGTATCGGTTTAATATTGAAAGGATACAACGATTACGAAAATAAGGCAAGACAGTTTGAAGAATCATTCCGCAGAATTCCGGTACCGGCTTCATTACAACAACAACCTGTTGATGAAGTAATGGATACGGAAGAAACAGAAGAAGCTATGCAACAAAAAGTGAGCTTAAAGAAAGTAAAGGAAAGAAAATCATTGAAAGGGTTTATGGATTCATTTAAAATAGGACTGATAGATTTATTTAAAGAAGAGGAAGACGCCAAATTTTAAACCAACGCTGGCATTCCGGCAGCAAAATATTACCAGGAATAAGGATTGATAGTTCCTTTAAAAAAAGTCAATGATTGATCGAATTCCCGTTTCTTTTTTTTAAAAGTATCGACGAATTTCTAACCCATAATTATAAACACTTTACCATTTTCTGCCTTACTAACGGAAATAGGAAAGTAAAAAATTAAAAAGTCCTGCAGGATCTTCCCTTTAAAAAAAGATGCTGAAGAAACTTTTAAGGAAACTAATAATATGATACAATTTGATTTGCCTAAAGAGCAATCCTCCATCATCAAAGTAATTGGTGTAGGCGGCGGCGGAAGCAATGCGGTAAACCACATGTTTTCGCAAAATATTGAAGGTGTAAACTTCATCATCTGTAACACAG
>JBDUEK010000091.1:0-24570 GCA_040002495.1 Ferruginibacter sp. | reverse complement strand
CGGTGTAAGGCCTGCAAGCTAAAAACACTGCATAAGTATTTCCATCGGGGCCTTCTACAAATTGTGCATGCCCGGTTGATGTAATTGGATGCAATCTATCTTCGGGTAAATTTCTTTGTGTTAAGATGGGATTATTTTCGTAGGGTATATAAGGCCCCCAAACTGATTTACTTCTCAAGACTACCTGTGAATGATTTACCGATGTGCCTCCCTCTGCGGCATATAGATAATACCAGTCGTTCTTTTTAAGAATGTGCGGGCCTTCAATCCATACGGGCTTTTTGCTTAAGTCTACCCCACCGTTTACCACTAATTTTTCCTTACCAATCACTTTTAAATTTACCGGATCAATCTCGTAAATCTTGATGCTACGATGCCCTGAGTACAAAGGCTTATTGTCCGGCGGATCGCTGTTATAAACCACATACGCTTTGCCGTTATCATCAAAAAAGATGGAGGGGTCTATGCCTCTCACCTCTGGTATTCTTACGGGATTACTCCAGGGGCCGGCAGGGTCTTTTGCAGTTACCACAAAATTACCATCATGGTCAATATCGGTACAGGTTACGTAAAAAGTACCGTTGTAGTAACTGATACCCGGTGCAAATAAGCCACGGGTCATCGGTTCGCCCACAAAATCCATTTGAGATGTTCTGTTGATCACATTTCCTATTTGCTTCCAGTTTTTTAAATCCTGGCTGTGAAAAACAGGAAGCCCTGGAAAATAGGAAAATGTAGAATTCACCAGGTAATAGTCTTTCTCTACTTTCACGATAGTAGGATCGGGATAAAACCCCATCATGATAGGATTTGTGATGGTAGTTGTTTGTGCGGTAGATACCTTCCCAACTAAAAGACTTATCAAAAGGCATGCAATCATTTTATTTTTCATTTCAACTATTTCTTTTAATTATTATTTTTTTCTGCTCTTAAAATTTTTACCTGGTACACTGCACCGGCAGTTGTACCTGGCAATGATTGGAATTTTATTGTTACATGCGATTTCCCTTTAACCATGCTGACTGGCAGGTTATACTCCACATCCTTAAATGAAGATTGGTTCCATTTACCGGTAATATCTTCTGTAATTAGTTTTTCATCATCCACATAAATTGCAAATTTTCTTGTGCCCCATTCTGCTCCCCAGTACCTGACCAGTAAACTAAGGTTGGTTTCATTGTTGGTTGCCATTTCGTAACTAAAAAAACCTTCATTACCTGCTTCCCTGAAGAAAGCGTTTTGGGAATTACCGGTAACTGATTTAATTTTTTGAATCTTATGATCAGTTTCCGGTTGTTGCTCACCAGGCGTTACATAATCAATCGTTCTTTTTTCGATAGCAACTTTTGCATGTTCGATTTCGGTAAGTGAATCGAGGTACGATTTGTAGCCTGCATTGGTTAGCGATAGCCAATACATCATATACCTGGAATCGTGAACCTGGTAAAATGGTTCAAGCGTTAATGGCTGGCCATTGATCATTTTTACATCGATTGTATAATGCAATGGCTTATCCTTTACAGGAACCAGTTTGGAAGCAATATTTTCCTGGTCATCTTCAATTAACACGGGAGCTTTATCAACCGGTAACCGTTGCCCGCCTGCATACTGGCCAAAGCGACTATCATCTGCAATTAAACCCTTCATATCTTCTGTACCGGTTTTTGCGGCAAGCAAAATGGGACCATGTATGAAGGCGATGTATTGCGGCACGTTGGGTAATACTTCTATCGAATTGTGCATTGGCAACTTTATTAAAATAACATCTCCTTTTTTCCAATTGCGGTTAAGGGATATGTATGAAGATGGCTGCGCAATAATGGGCTCTGTCTTACCATTTATAAAAACCTTGCATTGACCGGCAGCAACCCAGGCCGGATAACGTACCATAACGTTTGCATTACCAACGCCACTTGTTACGGTCAGTTTGGTTTGTTCCTCAAATGGAAATTGTGTTTCCTGTTTCAGGGTGATATTTTTTTCTTTCCAGTTAAGCTCCGATGGTATAAACAGGTTTACATACAACGCATCATTTTGATGTGTGTAGATAAACTGGTTGTATTTGCCATGGTTCTCCATGCCGGTACCCACGCAACACCACATCGCTTCACCCGGCGCTGAATACACCCTGTAATGCCGCGGCCGTTCAGGCGTAAAATACACATAGCCTCCATGTTGAGGATGCTGGCTTGAAAGGATGTGATTAAAAACAGTACGTTCGTAATAGTCAGCATATTTTGCTTGCGGGCTCGCCCTGAATAAGTCTTCCGTAAGCTTAAGCATATTGTAAGAGTTACAGGTTTCGGGACCATCGATATCATTGATATAATCTATGCTGGAAGCCACCCCCGGAAAATGTTCACGGCGGCTGTTACCACCAAAAGCAAGACTTCGTTTGTTGATGACCGTTTCCCAAAAAAAGCTGCCTGCTTTGGCATACTTTTCATCACCTCCCAGTTCTGCAATTCTTTCAAAACCTATGAACTTTGGTATTTGTGTGTTGGCATGTTTATTATCAAGATTGTCGATACCGTTTGATAATGGATCGAGCACCTGTTTATGTGAATATTTTTTTGCCGCATCCAGGTATTGAACGTTACCAGTCATCTGGTAGGCATCCGCAAAAATTTCGTTCATGCCACCATGTTCCATATTCAGCGCCTGTTGCATTTGTTCTTCGGTAAGGTTAGCCGTGATATCAATTCCCCAGTCGCAAAAATTTAAAAAAATTGCTTTGGCATCTGCGTTTCCGGTATACAACCACGCATCTCTCAAACCGGCAAATGTTTTATGGAGATTGTAGAAAGGAGCCCAGGCTCCATTGTATATTTTAAAATTGCCCTTTTTAAATGTACTCCAGAGGTTGGCACTATTAGGAAATCCCCCGGCATAACCTTTCCCCCAATCGGGATGATTGATTGTATTTGCCTGTTGACAGGCTTTCAATTCTGCCACCATATATTCAAGTCGCTTTTTACACTCCCCATTACCGGTAGCATCATCATTTATTGCCATGGCACTTAGGTAATGGCCGCCAACATGTCCGTCGAGCCCGTCCCAATTCGGATAGGCCTTTGCTTTTTCAGGCAGGCCAGCTTCTTTTCTATACGGTGACAGCAGGCGATCAACATCGTATTTTAAGAGTACTTCAATATTAAGATCTCTTGCATGCTTGAATGGGCTCTCCAATAATTTAACATCTGCTAATGAAAATTCATTGCTGTACAACTTGTCTTGTGCTATAGCTGTTGTACACAACAACGCAACACAAATAAATAAGTAAAATGATATGCTGAACTTTTTCATATTTATTAAAAAAAAGATTTTAAAAATGTAGTGAGTCTTTTTTGGTTGACTAACAACACTGCTTGAACAACTGCCATCTACCCCCTTTTTTACCAGGCACCTTTTATTCATCATTGGCAATCCTGGTTATATATTCTTACATGTCACTACTTCGCAGCATTTACACCTTCCGTAGTTTGTATTATTTTTTGAATGCTGCCATCGGGATTATAATACATGTAGTCAACACAAATTGAACGGCGATAACTGCCTCCTGTTGGTAATGTTCCGTTGTGATAAAAGAAGTATGATTTTCCTTTGTAATCCAGTATACCGGTATGTGTTGTAAAACTATTCGGTACGTTCTCCTGTATTATCCCTTTGTATTCCCATGGACCTGCCGGGCTTGTTGCAGTGCAGTACTCAATCATTTCCGGCTTGGTGCCAACACTTGCGTATACGAGGTAATACAATCCTTTTCTTTTATAAACCCATGGGCCTTCAATGTAATGCAATGGTTTAAACGTAGTAATTGGCCCATCGAGCTCCGTCATGTTTTCTTTTAATTTAACCCACTTGCAACTTCCGTTTCCCCAAAACAAATATGCCTGGCCATCATCATCAATAAATACTGTTGGATCAATATCGTCCCAGCCGTATTTCATATCTGTGGTCATTTCATTGATGGTTAACGCTTTCCCAATGGCATCTTTAAACGGACCTGTTGGCCTGTCAGACACTGCTACGCCTATTGCAGCACCACCATTACTGATGCTGTCTTTTTTATGAAAGGTGGATACAAACCAATAAAATTTTCCATTCCGTTCAATGCACTGCGCCGCATACGCATCACCCGTGGCCCAGGAAAAAGTTGCCGGTGAAAGGAGTGCGCCATAGTCTTTCCAATGTACCATATCGGTTGAAGAAAAAACATGCCAGTCGGGCATTTTATAATTGGTAGCCGTTACAGATGCAGTATCATGGCCTGTATATAAAAACACGGTATCATGATAAACTATTGGAGCGGGGTCGGCTGTAAAAATGTCGCTGATAACTGGGTTCTGTGCATGGGAGTTATAAAATGCCAAGCCAGCAATCAGTGTTGCGATAATCTTATTTTTCATTTTCTGCAATGCTGTTTTATAAAGATTGAAATGATTTTAATTTTTCTATTCGATTATTTTCACGGAACCAGATCCGGTTCAGCATTAATCTATTTAGTATAAATTGATTTGATTGTACTTTCTCCACGGGGTGATGTAGAATTAGTAACAACAGAAAGCAACCCTTCGGTAGTGATCGTCCAGTTTTCAACAGACTTGATTTCGAAAGTTTGTCCATCTCTTTCTAAACTAATATTGCTGCTAATGACCAGTGTTTTGTCATCATCAGACCATTTAGCTGTTGATTTTCTTTTAGCTCCACCAAACCCTTCAGATTCAACAACTTTGCCATCGTAGGTTAATGTGATAGTACTGGTTACAGGATCACCTCCGTTAAAACCCGGCGTTACCCTGGTTACTGTAATCGCATTATCTTTTTGGTCGGCCTTTAAAGAACGTGCCGCCCTTCCACCAAATTCGCCCAGCTCACTTTTTGATTCATCTAATTTCCAATCGCCGTTAAAACTGGCTCGCTGTGCAATTAATGCAGAAGAGTTACATAAGATTACAGCAAAAATCATCATTGCAACCATTGATTTTTTAAAAAAAGTCTTTTTCATAATTGTTATTTTTATTGAGTAAAAAATGTGTTCATTTACTGTTATTAAAAATTAAATTTCATTAAAACTACACTGTACAAACATGTTGCTTAACTTAATAACATTGCTTAATCGAATAAATATTTTCTAATTTCCAGCGTTATAAAATTCTTTTGGTTTTGCAAGACTTAATGAATCTTTAGTTGGAAAGTCTTTGGGTACCGGGTAGGTTACTTTGCCTGTTGCCAGCCATTCGGTGACTCTTATTACAGTTGTTTGAAAACCTATACAACGATATGCCGGCGGATAATTTTCTCCTTTCCAAAGGTGTCCCATACTTGAATTATAAACACGTCCTTTGCCATACTTCACAACCCATTCCACCGGCCACCACTTGTGTGTAGCGCTGCTATCATAAGCATACGACAGCACAGTAAGATTTTCGGCAGGTCCCCGCGGAAAATAATAGACCTCTGTATAGGCAGTCTTCCATGCATCAGGATAATCTTTATTTATTGGATGCCGGTTAAGAATATTAATAACGGCATTAAATCTTTCACCATGACCGGTACTTTTACCTTCGCCTGGTGGAATGCGAATGATTTTTTTATTCGAATCAATTTCCAACGCATATCCTACAGTATCAGCACGCCAACCGAGGCCTATCATTTTATCATATTCTTTCCAGTGCGGAAAAGCATTATTAGCCGAATGAAGAATATACAGGCCCCCGCCTCCTTTTACATATTTTTCAAGCGCATGTTCTGCCCATGAAGACCATTTCAATCGAAGATTATTTATGTTATTGGTGTTTTGAATGACTACGGCATATTTGCTAAAATCAGGTTTCCAATTTGCAAGTTGAATACTATCTATGGGAACGGTAGAAATAGCTACATTAAATCTTTCGCTTTTTTCAAGAATCCATTTAATTACGGCTGTAGTCTGCTTCCAATCGTGGTTGCTAAAGCCATCAACAATTAATACAGGAATTTTATTTTGTGATGTAAGGATATAAGGTTTTTTATAATGTCTCACCAAATAAGCGTCAGCCGTATGAGCAAGCGCCCAAACAAAAAACAATGTGGCAACAATACTAAATGCAATCCTTTTAATGTGCGTTCCTTTTATCTTCATTATTTATAATTGAATATTTATTTCTACTTTGACATATTTATAAAAATGTAGCTCACGGTTACGATAGTTTAATTATGGAACGAAAAAGATGCCATGAAAAAATACAGTACAAGTGAGTGACACAACGATGCCGCCATAAAAAACTTCTGCTGGTCAACAAAAAAACACAAAGGTTTGACTTGTCAAAGTAGAATTATTTAAGCAAAACCTGCCTATTCAACGCTACTCTTTTCTCCCGCATATACAACTGTCTTTGCTTTAGGAGTAATATCTATTCCATATACTCCCTGTTCATTTATCCCAACAATATTGAGCACAAGTTTTTTCAATGCTCCTGCATAACCACCCTGCTGTTTTATAATAAGCGTTTTTTGTTGCTCATTCCATTTAAACGGTATCACACTTTACATTTTCCTTTTTCATAATTATAATTGTCGCCTTCATTTTTGTATAAACTGAATTGGCCATTGGCAGCTTTGTAAATTCGTATTTCAACTGTATCATTTGGTTTTTATATTTAGTTTTTCATTGTAGGAAATCACTGAATGCGCAAGGCATCCACCGCTACATTTCCTGAACCACGATTGATAATATTGATAGAATGTTTACCCAGGGCTAAACCGCTTTTTTGAAATACTACCTCTTGTGGCTTACGATCCCCATCCGTAGATAAATTAATAATGGCAAGGCTTTTCCCGTCAATTTTAATTTCAATTTTTCCAGCACCTGCTTCTTTGGGAGCAATCACTGCAATACTTTTTCCGGTAAATGAACTGGTCCAAATATCACCCGTTGTATTACTTATGGTGAGGTCATTATTGAAATCGCCTGTACCTAAATTGCACTGGCGATACCATCCCGCTGCTGTTACGCCAGGATCATCATCATTAAACCAACCTTTATCATGGGTAATGCGCAAAACACGCACGCTATCAGCCAAAGACAGGTTGGCAATTCCGGGCAATGCCATCGCTGCTTTACCAGGCGTAATAGTTAAGCCATTTTTATCCTGCATAAAATTGAATGTAACATCAGCGCCGAGCATTTCCACTTTGGTAACTTTGCCGATGGTATTGCCATCAGCATGAAGCGCTTTAAGTGTGATTACACTGTCTTTCCAATTCAATACAGTTGCATACACATAACCGTTATTACGTGTGTAGCGTGTACCATTCTCACCATATACTTCAAAAGGCCGGGATCCATATACCGCCTCGCCATTTACTTTTAGCCATGCACCAATGTCTTTGCATGTTTGTACAACTTCAGGGTCAAGATCGCCACGGCCATGCTGTGTAAGATTCAGCAACATCGTTCCGTTACGACAGACATTTTCCATCAACAATTCAATTATTTTTTTTGCATCCATGTATTTCATTCCGGCCAGGTAATGCCATTCTGCAATACTTGTTTCTGTCTGAAATGAATAGGCCATGATTTCTGGCTCAATATGAAATTCAGAACTCTTCACTAAAGAGCGGTCAACAAATGGTAATAATTCCATACTGTTTTGAAAGCTATTCCAACGGCCACCCACCGCTTTGAGATTGACCACAACTTCCATTTTTTTATTGTTCCATTTCAATGACTTGTTGTAATAATTTGCAATAAGCTGCGGAGCAAGAAAACCTAATCCCATGTGTACGCCTAAATCTACCTGCGAATCACCCGCATGCTCATCAAAATAAATTACATCAGGATGATATTTATTGATGGCATCATCAATCCGCCACATAAACTGGTTGGCAAATGGCGATCGTAATGCATCATCCTTTGGGGTATGAACCGGGCCATAGAGATCAACCGGGTCCATGCCTTCCCACCATTTCCCTTTTCCATCGGCAATAGTTTGAAGTGCATCATAAGGAATGCCTTGCTTAGGCCCGGATTTGTCTGAAGTATATCGCACAGGCATAAACTGCCCCCATGTTCTGGGCGGCGTATTGTGAAAACCTATACCGAAATGCAACCCATGCTTGCGGGCAATTTTTTCCCAGGTTCCTACAATATCTTTTTTTGGCCCAACATTTACTGAGTTCCATGGTTGATATTTAGAATCCCAGCAATCGAAGTTATCATGATGAACACCCATTGCCATAAAATAACGGACGCCCATTTCTACAAAAAGTTCCATCAGTTCTTCAGGATTCCATTTGTCGATGACCCAATTGCGGGCAATATCCTTGTAACCATATTCGGATGGATGTCCAAAGGTTTTTGTATGAAAGGTATACACAGGATTACGCTCCATATACATGTTTCTTGCATACCAATCACCGCTCTCCGGCATTGATTGCGGATCCCAATGTGCCCATGCGCCGAACTTTGCATCACGCCACCATTCAGGTACGGTGTAGCTCCGGCTCAACCCTTTCCAGTATGCCGGATAAGGACCCGCAGCTATAGATAGTGGCGGCAGATTCCAGATATCCGGCTTCATTCCTAAATCTCCATTGCCAATTTCAATTTTATCAATATTAAGCGCAGCATCACTCGTGTCGAGACTAACCCTTAATTTGGCGTGGGCCGGAATTTTAATGTCAATGATGGCATTGAGAAATGAACCGGTTAAAGCTCCGGAAGAATGAATGTTGACCTTTATCGCCTTTTGATTATTAACCATTACACTTATGGTACCTACATTAACAGTAGCATATCGTATCGCCAATTTATTGGCTACTTGTAAATTGGAGAAAACCAACGCATCGCCAGGCTTAATCAGGCTTGCCACATATCCTCCGGAGGCTGAATGATCGTTTAGCTTTTTTGCGCCGCCTGTTACATTCGCAACTTCCCCTTCAATAACCTGTTTTTGATTTACACCTGCTGAGGTTGAAATCCAAACTACCAACATCATCGGAAGCAGCAAAGCTTTGATGCGCCTGGAATAGAATTGACCTGGCAGGTGATAATTAAATTTCATTGTATGGTCTATATTTTACTATTTATTATTTTGGCAATACCTGCACTATTACCCGTTTGTATCTTGATAAGGCGGGTGTGCCTTTGTCTGTTACTTTTAAAATAAAATGTATGGTTTCGGGCTTATCAACAACGGGTGCTACCACAGATGTTCTGTATAAATTTTCTGCCAAGGTAAACTTAACGGGTTGCTTATAGGTGCCGGCTTCAGGATATTGAAACCACCAATAACTTAAATGGTCACCATCAGGGTCAGTAGATCCGCTTGCATCTAAATAAAAATATTCTCCCGACTTTACGGTGATTTTATCAGGATGGCCCAAGGCTGGTACCGGCGGGTGATTGGCTTCTTTATACGTTTTGATTGTCCAATCCATACGTGCTGCAAAATCGTTTTGAAAATCATCTCTCCATCGCCATACGCTTACCTTATTACCGGTAAAAATTACTGTATCACTTTTAATGGCCCTGCCGTAAGAATTGTATAACATGGGGCTGTATTTATCTTCGGCATTCGTCCAAATGGCTCTTGTTTCCGGATCAACGGGCACACCACCTGTAAAGCCTTTTACATCTATATCAGAAAGTTTCGGTTGATACAGTTCGTAGCGGCCGCCCCAACCGCCCCATTCAGGATGCTCCGTATCACTTAAGCCAGTTGGAATGAGTGAAAGCCATGAAGGAGTATCGCCTTCCATACCATAACTTACATCCGGATATAATGCACCCAGCGGCCCATGATTTTGTTGAATGTTATCGGCCAGCCATTTGTTGCTGATTGTTTCATTATCAATA
Organism: Ferruginibacter sp.; assembly: GCA_040002495.1. GTDB lineage: Bacteria > Bacteroidota > Bacteroidia > Chitinophagales > Chitinophagaceae > Ferruginibacter. Next base: position 14,729 of record JBDUEK010000091.1, on the reverse strand, counting down.
CCCGGAACAAAAATATGAATGCCCGTCCAGGTTGCTTTGCCATAACCACCGGGCGACACAATATAGAAAAGACCGGGAAAATTATTTCTCATCCAAATGCCGCTATCGTCCTGGTCAGAAATGGTATACACTCTTAGCTTTTGCAACAGCTTGTTAAATTCTGCAGTCGTTTTTGTTTTTTTCAGTTTAAATAATACTTGTGCCAATGTATTTGGCCCTCCCCATGCACATATCCACAACGGCCGGTTATCATTCTCTTCAAGTATTTTAATAATCCACTCCGAACCTTCAGAATCTTTTCCATCACCTACCCCTTGCATTCCATATTCAGGCCTTCCTGATTTTACCAGCTTTAATAAATTTTCTGCTGTGGGATAACCCGACTCATGTTTGGTAAGATTGGGCTGCACTTTACCATACACTTTTACAATGCGGTTAATTGACTGCGGATGCACTGTTGTTTTAAGATGTACAGAGGTTGTAGCAATCAAACCTTTTATATCAATTTGGTTTGAATAAAGAAGCAAACGAATTAAGGTCTCTGTATCATCCGGCTCATTTTCTATATCCGTGAGCATAATCACCCTGTTTTTGGGAATCTGAGAGAACCCAATATTGCAGAACAATAGTAGCATGCAAAAAATGGATACTATTCTTTTTATTAACTGTTGACGCATCATTTACTTTTATTTGATTTGCTCATAATTTATGTGGTATTCTTTTTTTTTCTTGCTGTTTTACCATTCATTGCCACGCAAGGCTTCGAAAAGAAAGAAAACAAATAACAATTTTATACCTGAATATTTATAATGGTTCTTTAAGAAGTTCATTGTTTACCCGCAAATTATTTAACGTTGAATTTGGTCGGCTGTGAATTTTGTTTGAATAATTGGTTTTTGGGGAAACAAATCCTTTGGAAAGAATAAGCATAACAATGCCAATATACTGTTCGGTAATAGCAAGCGGAAATACTTCATGATCGTTCTAAATTATTATTGCTACATATTAAAACTGCAGCTCAATCTACTTTGTGCTTAAACAAAGCTAAAATATAGTGATTGTGATAGCGGGATGGGTTCATTTGTTGAAACATAGGGAACAAATGTGTATTCCTTTTGCATTCGCCATTTTAAAGCTCCCCGTATTGTCAAAAAACTGTATCTAAAGCCGGACATTTAAACCCGTGTTTTTAATAAAACTGCAAATGTGGGTGCAGATACAAGGAAGATGAATTTACAACTGTTAGATGATTCTGTAAATATTGCAACCCTTTTTAATTTAAGATCTTACAGAGTCCGCAAAACCACCCGTACTGAATATGTTTACTTCCCTACCACACCTGGCCTATCAACAGCAACAGCATCCGTTAAATTACCGGTACACTTGTCACTTCATATTGGAAATCCTGAAAACTTTGAGCGAGTCATTATTTACAGCAACCAACACTATTTTTTCGTTATTCGATAATTGAACCATGGCCATACTCTTAACATCACCGGTAACAATAAAACCACTCTTTACCGGAGCAATGGGAGTGAACAATTTATTGCGGCCACCCCGCAGAAAATACCCGTAGGATGCATCATACCTTCCCGTCATCACCTCTGTTTGATAGTTATTGCCCGCCAACAACAAATCCTTAAATCCGTCATTATCAAAGTCATCGCATATAATGGCATTGATTGGTGAAAATTGTGCTTCTGTTGGTAATGGATGCTTAACAAACTTTCCGTTACCCGTATTTTCAAACCAGCAACTTCTTGTTTCATCGCAATAAAGTTTCAATGCAATCTCCTTTTCCTTTCCGCTAAAAATAACATCGGAAGTTGCCTGTGCATAGTTTTCGTTTAGAAGAAATTGTTTTTTTATACCAGGCACCTGGTCAGAAAACTGGCCTCTGTTAATCCCTGGGAAAGAATGCTTTTTACCATCCCTGCTATCCCTGATGTAATAAGAAAAAATGGGATTTATTGTACCGTTGCCGTTCAGGTCTCCGGCAAATAGCTGCATGGGTTCTACAGCACTAACATGGAACATATTATTCAAGCCCATGTTCCCAGCCACCAGGTCAATATCGCCATCATTGTCTATATCCGTGGCTACCAGGCTTTGCCACATGCCGTTATTATTTGTTACACTTGTTGCATCTGTTACTTCGAGCAACTTGCCATGATTATTTTTAAAAAATCGTAATGGCATCCACTCTCCTGCTATCACCAGGTCTGGTTGTTTATCATTGTCAAAATCTGACCATACAGCAGCAGTTATCATGCCCGGCATTTGCAAAGCAGGACAAACTTTTGCAGTTACATCTGTAAAAACACCGTTGTTATTTTGTAAAATAAAACTCTTTGGAGGCATTGGATAATGCGCTGAAACCCTTCCGCCAATAAATAAATCAATGTCTCCGTCTCCATCGTAATCCCCGGTGCTTACACAGCCGGCTATAGTTTTTATATCAGCATTAATAGCATTTGGCTGCAATTTATAATTACCTTTTCCATCATTAAAATATAAACGAGGCTTGTAATTAACTGAGTTCTCCGGGTATTGAACATCGCCACATGTAACCAGCAGATCAAGGTTTCCATCGCCGTCCGCATCAAACAATACACAATCCATATCTTCCTCCATTTTAATACCATCAGTGAGATTTTTTGAGGTAAAAGACTGTCCGGCCTTTTGGGTAAAAATTTTACCGGGAAAATTAATTCCTCCACCAATAAAAAAATCTGTCAACCCATCTTTATTCATATCACCAGTCGCTATGAAAGGGCCCAGTTGCGAATACTTATGAGGCAGCAAGGGTTGCGTAGCATAATCGTTAAAAATGTTTTCGTGATGCTGGTATACAATACCGGTGGCATCCGTTACTTCGGAAAATAAGGGTATATTTTTTGAAGGGATATTCAGGTAATTTTCATTTGCATTTTTCCATGAAAGAACGATGGAAGTATCCGCACGAAGATTTTTAATTACCTGCATTTTATGATCCGGCCATATCGCCACGAGTGAATCCACCTGATCATATTTACCTAATCCAAAAAGTAGTTGCTGATCAACAGACGAAAAATAACCACGAACAGGATTTTGTTCCTGCATCTGCACATTTCCATCATTGTATATAAGGATTTTTGTTCCGAAACCACGCTTGTTTAAACGGTCGCCATTTAATTGCAAACTTAAAAAATGATTAACCGAAGGCTTGTTTTTTTGGATGGTATTATTTATAAAAATGAATGCTTCTTTATTGATATTGTTTTCTACCAGATCAAGATCACCATCGTTGTCAAGGTCAACATAGGCGGCTCCATTGGTCATGGCAGGTTCATTGATACCTGCTGCTTCCGAAGCATCAGCAAAGGCATAATTGTGTTGATTGATGTATAAATAATTCGGGAGATTAACATGGTTGAGCGCATTCAATCTATCCTTTACAGATTTTTCCTGTTCAGCTCTTGACAGGTTATTAGTAAATGTAGTATTGGTGAATTCAATTAAATCTGAGTTTACAAAATCACGCCCCATTCCATTGGTGATGTGCACATCCTTCCAGCCATCATTGTCAAAATCTGCAAGCAACACACTCCAGCTCCAGTCTGTTGCTTCAATGCCTGCCAACTGTCCTGTTTCACTAAAAAACGGAAGACTTGAATCGGAGCCAGGCAAATTACCATTATTAACCTGCAGCATATTTCGCATAAATTCCGGCTCGTAACCCATATTGCGCTCTGCCTGGTACCTGTCATAAGTCATCAGGGTAAAAGAAGTTTTTCTTCGTTGGTTATATTCGGGAAACATATCGAGTGTTGCAACATCCGGTAATCCATCATTGTTGATGTCGGCAGCATCAACTCCCATACTTGAATAGCTCTGGTGCCGCATTGATTTATTGATGCAATTCGTAAAAGTGCCATCCCGATTATTCAGCCATAATAAGTCATTTGATAAAAAATCATTCCCAACATATATATCCGGCCAGCCATCGTTGTTAAGATCGCTGACTGCTACGCCAAGGCCATAACCGTCTTCTTTAATATTTGCCTGCAAACTTACATCCCTAAAAAAAGGGTGTCCCACACCTGCACTATCGCCGTCGTTTCGAAAGAGTTTATCGTTGGCATATGAATGGCCACTTGTATCGCGGGGAACAATCGAGTTGCCATTTTCCGGACTTAGCAGATAATTATTGAGATACATGTCAAGGTCGCCATCCCGGTCATAATCAAAAAATACAGCTTGTGTTGAAAAGCCAAAATCTGCAAGCCCGTATTTTTCTGCCTCTTCTTTAAATGTCAGATCATGCTGGTTAATGAATAATAGATTTTTTGCACGGTACATAAGATCCTCTCCAAAAACACAAACATAAATGTCGTCATAACCATCGCTATTTATGTCAACTATGCTCACTCCTGTGGTCCAATTACGCGTACCAACCCCCGATTTTTCGGTGATATCATCAAATTTATTATCTCCTTTATTTACATAAAGGCGGCAGCTTACCTGGTTGCCTGTAAAAAAAATATCTTTCAGTCCGTCGTTGTTAAAGTCACCAATACCAACCCCGCCTCCCATATAACCAAATTCATTGATAAAAGTGTAGAATTTTGATTTTTCTTCGTTGATGTCATTACTAAAATGAATACCGGATTGTTTGGCACTAAGCTGAGTGAACATCCTGTTATTGCTTTTTTGGTTACAGGAACTCAATAACCCAACAACAATAAAAACAACAACAATTCTATAAAAAACTAATCTGCCTTTAATGCTCATTACAAGTTATTATATTAGGTCTAAAACAGTATTTAATATAGCGGGTTATATAGCCCGGTAAATTGAAAAAAGAGGGATTAAAGGCGAATTCATTCATCCGGGTAATTGACCAATAAGCTATCCGGGGGAATTTCAATTTTTTCACTTTTTTGCAGACGCTGCGTTTGTTTTAAAAATGAATACCAACCTTATTTTTTTAGATTTTTAATCATTCCGTTGCACTTTTTATTTACAGTTTTATCTCAACTTTTTTCCCACTATAACTTACTGTTTTATCATACTTTTCTCCATTATTAAAACCGATGCCTTTACCCTGGCCAGCAATTACGATATTAAATTTTCTTTCATTCAGCATACCTGGAAAAGCTCCACTTTTATCACCAATAGTTAGCGTCTTCTTTTTATCATCCCAATTGAAAGTAATGGTGGAATAAGCGCCTTTTTCATAATTGTAATTATCGTTTTCATCTTCGTACAACACAAATTTTCCATTGGCTCCGGGGTAGATCCGTATTTCAAGATTATCCCATTTTTTTTCTTCTGCATATTGAACATCCGGACCAAAAGGAATGATAGCGCCTGCTTTTACATACAGCGGAATAATATCAAGCGGCGTTTGTTTGGTTACTTTATTTCCTCCGGAAAATTTTTCGCCGGTCCAGAAGTCATACCAATCATTGCCTGCAGGCAAATAAGTTTCTTTTGATTTGATGTTACTAAAGTCTTCTACCTGCACGTTTTCTTTTCCACTCACACCTGGCTTTACATACATCGCATTTGTAACAGGACTCACCAAAACCGAATTACCAAACAGGTATTCATCATTAATATCCAAAGCATTTTTATCTTTTGGAAAATCCATCACCAGGGCACGCATCATGCTTGCCTGGTTGGCTGTTACATCCCAGGAAGCAGCATAGATATAAGGCAGGAAACGATAACGAAGATTGATAAACTTTTCAACTGCATCATAATACTTTGTTCCTTTCTGACCAAACTGGTAAATTTCTCTCGGAGCGCCTTCACCATGTGAACGCATCATTGGAGTAAAGGTTCCAAATTGTAACCAGCGAACATATAACTCACGGTATTCAGGATCTTCTAATTTCCTGGGGAATCTTGAAAGAAAAAAACCACCAATGTCAGCATTCCAATAAGGAATTGCAGTAAGAGAAAAATTTAAGCCTGCAGAAATCTGGTTACGTAAAGCATTCCATGATGATGTTACATCTCCTGACCAGGTGTTTGCTCCATAACGCTGCTGACCTGCAAATGCGGAACGTGTTAGGATGAATACCCGCTTGCTGGAATCAACGGCCCGTTGATGCGTATACACACCGCCAACGGTCATTAAAGGGAATGCATTGCGTACTTTTCTAAATGAACCGAGAAAGGTTTTATTATCTAAGTCGGAAGGTTTAAAATCAAGATGATCCGGCTCCGATGAATCCATCCACCAGCCATCTAAACCGAGCGAATGCAAAAAGCTTAAATGCTTCCAGTAGATATCCCTGGCAGCCGGGTTGTATGGGTCGTACACCCTTACTCCCGATGGATAATCACGGTTGGGTGGCCATTTTTCTGAACCCGATTGTGGCCATGTATTAAAATTCATCAATGCGCCGATGCTATCTAATTCCCTGTACTGTTTTGTTTTTGGCCCAAAGGAATTCCAAATTGATATCGTGAGGTGTGCATTCAGGTTATGAACTTCATTCACAAATTTTTTCGGATCGGGAAAATCAACATTCAAAAATTCCATCGCATTCCAGAGGTAGTTATTTCCCCAGTATTGCCAGTCCTGTATAATGCCATCAAGCGGCACTTTTAGTTCACGATATTTTTTTACAACATTAACGGCTTCTTCCTGACTTTTATAACGTTCCTTACTTTGAAAAAATCCATACGTCCATAAAGGGAACATTGGTGCCTGCCCTGTAAGCGAACGCATGTTTGCAATAACACCATCTGCATTTCCACCATACATAAAATAGTAGTCGATGCAATCACCTACATCTGATTTAAAAGACGTGCTTTCTGCATTATCAGTAAAAACTGTGGGAGAATAATTATCCCAAAAGACGCCGTAACCCTTTACAGATTGAAACAATGGAACATAATCGTCCGTATTGCCCTGCACCATATTTAAGGTAACATTCCGCTGACTCATTTTACCTTGTTGCTGCTGGCCGAGACCATAGATAGCTTCATCTTTATCCAGCAGAAAAGATTGCAACACTGTGAAGGTTTTATTTCCTGCATCATCAAAGGGAGTAAACTTAGTACCGTTTTCTTTTTCATTTAAAAGCGGCGTTCCTGACTTTGTGAAATAAGCTATTGTGCCTGATTTAAGATTTAGGTTGATACTCAGCTTTTCAGTTTTCAGATTCAGCATATCCCCTTTTTGCTTCACACTGAACGCTGTTTTTTGTGGAGACCCAATGACAGAAAGGCTTTTCTTGGAAAAGCTCCTGCCTGTCGGCGATTTTATTACCCTGGCACTGGACGGACTAAAGAATTGAATTTCGACAGTTAAAGAATCAATAGTTGCTTTAATTCCCATATCGCTTTTTTGAAACGCTTGCGCATTGGAATGAAAGCAATTTGTAAAAATCAATATGCACAAGATGGCGATATATTTTTTTTGCATTGTTTTAAATTATTATTGAAATATATTTTTCATTTACCTTAACGGATACCAAACTTCCACCAGTTAAAATTGAACAGGTTGTTTCGTTCACCTTTAAATACAAAGTAAACATCGTGTTTACCTTTTATTTTTTTACCCGTGATGATACGGTTGACCACACTTGCATTCCACCCCTATTTCTTATTGCGCATGTCCCCATCAGCATTCCATCAATACTATCCGTTCTTATTTCAAAGGTACTATTTGCTGTTTCAATACCCTGTTCCCATGCATGCAGTTATAAAAACAACTGCTAAAATTTTTATTTTTTCATTTGCAATTGAAATACACTTACAGAATATGGATCAAGCGTTCTTTTAAATTTAGATGCGACTCCTTTTATTTTTGTGCTTGCTGGAATAATGTTTTCCGGATCTGTAATCGTGTTTGTGTCTTCCGGCTTTTCACTTTTAATAACAAACAAGGTTGCTTCCGGTAAAAATTTACCGGAACTATTCAGGTTGATATTAATGGGTTGCTTTTTACCTGTTGTATTCACTAGTTTTAGATAAACGTTTCCGTTTTTTTCATCCATCGTAGCACTATAAAAAACAGTAGGAACCTGTTTTTGAATTTTTATACCATCAGCACTATCCCTGCGGGAAAGTGGTTTAGGCTGGGTGGGAATATTTTCTGCGTCAATGGTTACAATTTTATCACCCAAATAATTACCAAATAATTGTTGAACATAATAAGCCGGAGAACCATAACTGGTTAATGCATTGTGGCCAATCAAATCCGAATCCCATTGCCATGCTTTGGGAGCCGTTGCGGTGGCGGTATTTACATTTACAAAAAGTGGCGCATAACAAGACATGATGATAAGATCTGAATTACGTTCCATGCCTGTCATCCATGCGGCATCGCCCAAAGCAGCATTTAAATTTGTAGTTGGTGCTCCTTCCCTTGTTGCCCATTCTCCAACAAATATCTTTGAACCGTTGCGGTCATATTTATCATATTGCGATGCATTTTCCCACATCTCCCAGGAGTTGCGGTAATAATGTTCATCCAGCACTGCGGGCTTATGATCGCCGGTAACTTTTAGTGCGGGATATTGAGCATCTGCAATGGTGGAGATACAAGTTAGCTTTGGATATTTCTTTTCAATAGCAGCCCTGAATTGTTTGAACCTGCCATCGTAACTGTTGCTTCTGTCGAACCAATCCTCATTCCCTATTTCTACATAGGTTAATTTAAACGGCGCCGGGTGTCCATCGGCTGCACGCTTAGCACCCCAGTAGGTATTTGCATCCCCCATTACATATTCTATTTCATCCAACGCATCGTCTACATACGGAACTAAGAGTGGGCCTGCATCAATATGATCGCCATTTAATGAATAGCCTGCATAAACTCCTAAAAGAGGTTCCGCTCCTATATCTTCACACCATTGTAAAAATTCAAGCAGCCCTAATCCGTCAGAAGCTCTGTAACCCCACGAACCTTTGTGGCCAGGTCTCTGTTCCAAAGGGCCTAATGTAGTTTTCCAGGGAAAGGCATCCGCAATCAATGGGCCTTCCAAATAGTTTCCACCAGGAAAGCGTAAAAATTTCGGGTTCATATCGGCCATCATTTTTATAAGGTCTGGCCTGAAGCCATTGGGCTTGTTGTTGTATGTGGGAGGGAATAATGAAACCAAATTAAAATAATACAAACCAACCCGGTCTGTTGAAATAACAAACTTTGCATCGGCAGTTGGTTTTACGTCATTCGTTGTCGTTAATGTCAATTCATATTTTTTCCAGAATATACTTTTTTCCAGGTTGATCGTTCCGGATGCATACACTGTTTTTTCATCATTACTTACAATACTTACAGTAATCGGTCCTGCGGTTTTATCTTCAATAACCGGGGCAGGATTTGGCGGGGCTTGTTGACCGGGACGGCGGGGAAATTGTATGCTACCTGACCCCTTTATATAAAAAGAAGCCTGGTATGTTGTGGATGGTTTAACTGGTATTCCCCAATATCCTTCATTGGCAATGCCAACACCTCCCTGTGCATTCTCAACCGTTAGTCTGAGGCATGTTGAAAGTGCTCCGGTTATTGCATGTCTTCTCTCATCAAATGGAACATTATCTTCTGTGGGTGCCATTAGTTTAATAGATGCCTTTGAAGCAGAATCTTTGCGTACAAGACTCCATGCCTCGGGTGTAGTTTTATTGTCCTTAAAAATCCGGTTGCGAATCAACTCTGCATACAAACCACCATCGTACGCATGGTTAATTTCTTCTGTCATCAAACCATAGAGCATTGGGCTCACATTGGCGCCGGGCTTCGTAAAGTCTAACGTTAAAGTAGGTGTTTGCGCTATTGCAGTATCCAAATTAAAAGCACATACACTGCAAATCAACACACAAATTTTCAATACTATTTTTTTCATGAAATATTTTTTACTCATTAAATAATCGGGCAAATTTAAGTTACTTAAAAATCACCTGCGCAAAATTGTACAGGTTGTTTCTCCATACCGGCCAGGTGTGTCCGCCGGGATATTCAGCATAGCTATGTTTTATTTTTAACTCGTCCAGTTTGCCAAGCATTACCTGTCCGTTCTTATAGGCAATATCTGCTTCGCCTCCCTGCGAAAGCCAGAATGTTTTCAGATCGTTGTTGATCTTGTCGGTGTTGTTTTTCATGTACGCATATTGCTCATCGGCCAGGTTGCTCATCATCGGAATGATCCAGCCGGAACTGAACACGCCCAGGTTGGCAAACAGGCCGGTGTTGTTAATGCCTGTGTAAAGCGTATGCATGCCGCCGAGCGAAAGTCCTGCTAATGCACGGTGATTGGCATCTTGTATTGTGCGGTAATTTTTCTCTACAAAAGGAATGATTACTTTTTTCATTTCCGATTCAAATGCCTTTAAGGAAGTTTCTATACCATTGGCGCTAAAGCCACCTGCACCAATATTTGCATCGGGCATCACTACTATCATTGGGGTTGCTTTTTTTGCAGCAACGAGGTTGTCAATTATAAGATCGGTTTTGCCCTGGGTTGCCCAGCCGGTTTCATCTTCGCCACCACCATGTAAAATATAGAGCACGGGATATTGAGCGACCGTGTTTGAATCGTAACCCGGCGGTGTATAAATGTATAGTTGCCTCCAGGAGTTGGTAACAGTTGAGTAATAATTCTTAATTCTTATATCTCCATGAGGAACGTTACGCAATGCATAATAACCACCGCCTGCAAAAGGAATTTCAATGCCACTTGCCATCCTGCCCATGCCATAAAAACTTTGACTTGCCGGATCGGCCACCCCCACGCCATCTATCAATAAAGTATAATAATGAAACCCTTCACTGATTGAATCCGTCGTAGCGGTCCACACACCTGCAGTATCTTTTACTAAATCATATTTTTTTCCCAGGTCAACCTGAACCTTTTTAGCATCCGGAGCTTTAACATTAAATATCACACGGCTGTCTGCCAATATCTGCGGGTATTGTGCATTGCGTATATTGGTTGCAGCGGGTGCACCCGCCACCGGATATTTTGAAAATGTTGAAGGATCAACGGGCTTGAAGATGAGTTGAGAAAACATAAATAAACCATTTTTCCAAACTTTAAAATTATGTACACCCGGTTCTATAAAATAGATATGCGGTACATTATTTTGCAGCAGGTAATCGTGTGTTCTTTTGCTAAATGAAATAAGGCCGTCACTGGCACCACATGCAATATAAAGCAGTTTAATTTTCTCTCTTGCGATGGCAGGGTCAGGTACTAATTGCTGCGGCAGCTTTGTATTAGGAGCTGAAGAAAATCCACCAATCCAGGCAAATTTGTCAAGATTTCCCAAACCAAAATTTAATGATTGCCCGCCGCCCATTGAAAGCCCTGCAATAGCCCGATGCTCCCTGTCTTTGTATACCGGATATTTTTTTTCAACATAAGGAATGAGATCGTTCAGCAGGTCTTGCTCAAATGTTGCAAAGGCCTGCACTTTATCCGGTGCCATAATGTTACCGGTGGCACCATCATCTTTTATTGCCCTGCCGTTTGGCATTACCACAATCATTGGTTCGGTTTTGCCATCAGCATAAAGGTTATCCAGTATCACTTTTGGATTGCCACCTTTTATCCACTCGTATTCATCGCCACCAATACCATGCAAGAGGTAAAGCACCGGGTATTTTTTTGCTTTTGAATAACCGGGCGGTAAATAAATAGTAGCCTTGCGCTTACTACCTACCGTTTTTGAAGTATAGATGAACGAATCGATTTTTCCTTGTTCGATATTTGCACGCTCCACATCGAAGCCGGCAGCAGCAGGTGCAACCTGCCCTGAAGCAACAGCGCTTAGCAGAAAAATTAAGTAAACCAATAAAGCTTGTTTCATGTATATAATTTTTAAAATAAAACTTGATAACTATTGATGAAGGGTTTAATGTTGAGGCGTTATTAATTGATAATTTCCACTCAGGTGCATGATGCTGAAGAGGTAAAGTAATCCATCATAGTAAGGATCGAAATAACCATCTTCATAAGGCTGTAGCATTGCGTTCCATAGCGCATGAGTAAAGTCGTATTTATCCTTATTAATCATTTCAGTTGTTGCTGCTGTAGCAACAAGCCCGAGCGAATGCCTTAGTTTTTTAAAGCCGCCAGCCTGTAAAATAAATTCAGGTTTGGAACCATCCAGGGCAAACTGATCATCGAAGCTATCAATACCTTTTGAGCGAAGAAAAGTTAGGAAACGACGGGCATAATCCTGCTGCCAGTTTTTGTCTTTTCCGAACCAGGCATAGTCCATTGAAATATTCATAGGCACCCGCCAGGAGTCGTAACGAAAAGCTGCCGGCATCCAACTGGTGGAATGCGGCTCGCCACTAAATTCTGTATAATCTGTATTAAGTGCAGTGGGTGATTTGCATGCCCGGTGCAGGTATGCACGGGATGTATCCGCACAGTCAAGGTAAAACTGTTCATGACCGTCTTTTGCATACATTGCCCACACTTCTAAAAAAGCCGGCAGGTGGTAAGACGGATCTGTCCAGGTATAACCATCTCTTTCACCGGTAAAACTAATTTGCTTATGTTCTAAATTGAAGATGTGATGAATACCATTTGTCCCATCCTTCTTCCACATGGCATCTAGTATCCTTCTTGCTTCGCCATAGTAATTAATTCCGGTATTATTACCCCAACGGTTGGCCGCAAACAATAAATCAGTTACAAAATAAAGTTCTCCATCAGCCGCAGAACCAGGTGAATTCTGTTTTACAGTTTCTGGTTTAATACTCCAGGCAAAGTAGGCTTCTCTGGGTCCATCCTGGTGTTGCAGGTATTTACGTGTCCATCTCCAAATGCGGTCATACACTTCTTTTTTGTTCAATTGCACAGCCACCATCATTCCGTAGGAAAGGCCTTCGGTACGGGCATCATGATTTTTTATGTCAGATACATAAGCCATTGAATCGCCCACTTCAAAATATACTTTGTCGGGGCCTTCAAACAAATCATGATAAGCAGTTGCTAATTTTTTATCAATAGCTTCCTGGCTATATCCGGCTTCACGAAAGTAGTTCCGGTAAGTACCGGAATAAAATGCCCCTGTATTTTTACCAGCGGCTTTCTTTGTTTGTGCAGATAAATTTACTTGCTGCATTAAGGAAATTGCAAACAGCATTAAAAGCAACAACTTTCTGCCGGCAATCCTTGTACCTGTTTTTATATTTTTCATTGTCGGTTTTAAGGCTGCTAAATCTGTAATACAAATTTTCAACAGCGATAGTAAATTATTTTATTACTTAAACAGCAGGCTTGCATAATGCTGTAAATCTCTTCTCCAGGTTAACCACTCATGGCCCGTTCCCGGCGATTCGTAGTACACATGTTTAATGCCTTGCTTATCGAGCATTGCACGAAATGCACCAACAGAACCGGGGAAAGGCTTTGGCTCTTTTGTTCCAAGTCCCAGCCAAAAAACCTTCAACTTTTTATCAACCATTGCACCATCTTTAAATTTTCCATCCAAAAAAGTTGCAGGGTCTACCGCTTCTTCACTTGGATAATTGGACGTGCCGCTAAAGCCGCCATAATTAGCAAATTTGTCGAGGTTGTTCATAACAATTCGCATGGTTTGGTTGGCACCCATGGAGAGCCCCGCAATTGCCCTATGCTCACGGTCCGCAAGGGTGCGAAACTTACCGTCAATCATCGGGATGATTTCATTGATTACCACTTCTTCAAAAATTGATACCGGCCTGGTTTTATTATCTATCTCTGTTTTGTCCTGTGGCTTGTAAGCATAACCATTATCCATTACGATAATCATTGGAACTGCTTTCTTATCAGCGATCAGGTTATCAAGAATGAGATTGGCTTTTCCCTGAACGGCCCACCCGGTTTCATCTTCAAAACTTCCATGTTGCAGATAAAGAACCGGATATTTTGTTTTAGCATCTTTAAGATAGCCTGGTGGTGTGTATACAAAGCAGCGCCGCCATGCATTGGTGAGTTTTGAGAAATAAATATTTTCACTTATCATACCGTGCGGCACATTTTTTAATTCATAAAAATCACGATCATAAGCAGGCACTTCAATTCCACTGCCGGTACGGCCCGCGCCATAAAAAGTAAGGCTGCCCGGGTCTGGCACTGAAGCTCCGTCGATATTGAGTTGGTAGTAATGAAAGCCTTCATCCTGCGGCAACGATTCACCGGTCCAAACGCCTTTATCATCCTTCACCATATCATATTTTTTTCCACCCAAATCCAGTTGCACTTTTAATGCCTGTGGTGCAAGTATACTGGCACGAACCTTTCTTTCGGAATTTACCTGTGGAAATTGTTTGCCAGGCTGATTGGTTGATGAAGGCTTAAAATCCTCAACAGCCGAAGCCCGATTGGATTGTGCGAAACCATAACCGCTGCTGATTACAGCGACTATTACAATCATTATATGCCTCAAATGTAGTTGACAACTTCCTTTCATATTTCTCGCATTTCTTTTTAGTGTTGTCCGACTAAAGTCCTGTATCCGTTTCTACGCCTGAATGACCTCACCCCAACCTCCCGAAAAAAATCGGGACAGGCTCTCTCCAAAGGAGAGGGGCTAGAACATTGAACCAGCAAGAGTTGTAGCGACATTGTCTATTTTTAGTCGGACAATAGTGATTTTTTTTAGTTAAATGCCCTTGATCTTTTTAATTCATTAATAACTATTTCTACTTTGACATATTTAAAAAAATGTGGCTCACTGTTACGATAGTTTAATTATGGAACGAAAAAGATGCCATGAAAAAATACAGTACA
>JBDUEK010000090.1:0-24642 GCA_040002495.1 Ferruginibacter sp. | reverse complement strand
ATAAACCAATTAGATTAATCACAAATAAGGGATAGCTAAACGCCTATACCTATAAATCTATTCAACTGATGTTGGCTTTTAAAGCACAATTAGAAATTATAGGTATTAACCCCTTCGTCTTTGTTCCAACTGAAATTTTAGCCGAAATTTTTAAAAGTTCAGGCAAAGACAAAGGGGCCATACCCGTATCTGGTACAGTAAATAATAAAAACTACACTCAGACATTGGTAAGATATAAAGGTGATTGGCGGTTATACATTAATACAACAATGTTGCCTGATTCTCCAAAGAAAATCGGAATGGACATACTGGTAACAATACAGTTTGACCTCAACGACAGAACATTAAAGCCTCACCCCAAACTGACAAAAGCATTAAATGAAAACAAGCAAGCCAAAAAAGTATTTAACAATCTTTCGGCTTCCAAACAAAAAGAAATAGTCCGGTACATTTCATTTCTCAAATCAGAAGAAAGTATAACGAAGAATATTGAAAAGGCAATAGGGTTTTTAACAGGTAAAAATAGATTTATCGGGCAGGAAAAACCATAATTTGATTATTGGTAATAACAATAGTTCGGTAATTTTCTAAGCTCATTGATTTATTTTCTATAAACAGTTCAGCCTTTAGTGCTTAAAATATTTTTACAATGACCGGTATCTTTACCGGTCATTTTTTTGTTTTCTATTGATCAGTTTTTCAACCTTTTTTCCTGTTGCACTAAGATAAGGGTTGCCAACCTTTAAAAAGGTTTGCAACCCTATTGCGGCAGTGGATGCAATTAATTTGAGGACACTGATGAACAGTTCTCCCATTGAAACACCCCATACCAACCAATGCTGTAACAACTGAAAAACTATCTTTCTTAATAATAACAAAACCTGCAAAAATCATTATTGGTTTTTACTATTTCCCATTCACTCACTCATTTCATTTGCAAATATTAATTGTCTGCCAACTGCTTGCACACTGTATTACAATAGTAAATACTAATCCATATTTACAGGTTCATTTATCAATTATTACCTGCCTGTACTGGTTTGTAAGTTTGAATTACAAATCATTATTAACTTATAAAATCAGGTATATGGAAACATTTACATCAGTGCTCATCCACCTTGCAGGCGTCGTTATTTTTTTAGCCCTGTATTATTTTATTCCGGTCATTTCTTTCTACTACTTGCTTTTTGTACGGAACAAAAAGAAATGGCAACATTATAAAATACAGCAAAAATATCCTGAACGCAAGCAGTTAAAGCGTGAAATAAAATACTCGTTAAAATCACTGGCTATCTTTTCGCTGGCAGGCCTGTTTATATACGAAGTGTCGACAAGAGGTTATTCACTGATGTACTTTAACATCAGCGATTATGGCACATTGTATTTTGTGGTAAGCCTTATCATCACCATATTTGTAAATGATACTTTTTTCTACTGGACACATCGGCTTATGCATTTAAAAGGGTTGTTTAATCGTGTACACCTGGTACACCATAAATCTACCAGTCCAAATCCTTTTTCAATGTTTGCGTTCCATCCCTGGGAAGCCTGTATTCATGCAATAAACTATATCCTGTTAACTTTTATAATTCCCATACACCCGGTTATGTTTTTTGCTTTTCACTTTTATAATTTAGTTACCAATCTTGCCGGTCATTGCGGCTTCGAATTTATGCCGGCAAAACTAACAAAGCATTGGTTTTTTAACTGGCAGAATACAGTTACCAATCATGATGTTCACCATAAAAATTTCGACTGCCATTATGGAAACTATTTTCTTATCTGGGATAAATGGATGCACACAGTTGAACATAAAAAAACCGGTTTACATCCAAAAGAATCCAGCTGTGGTTTTGAAATAATAAAAAAGGAAGAAAAAAATTTGGAGCAACTATAACGCTGTAGAGTAGCAACTGTAACCTATCTTTTATAAAAACTTTCTCTCAGCCTGCCCTTGAAATGATTGTTGCCAACTTTTAGCAGGTTGGCAACAATGGCTTTAATTAACCGCCAGGTATTGCGCCAGATGCTGAGTAATATTAATCATATTTATATTTTCTCAATAATCATTAACCATTTACCTTTAGCACCTCACGATAGATGGCAACATCATTAACAACCCTTTTTTAATCAACATTAATACAATGAAAAAAGTAATACTTGTAAGCGGTGCTTCATCGGGTATTGGACTGGCCTGTGCTACAGCGTTGCAGTCTGCAGGTCACAAAGTATATGGTTCGGCACGGGATATAAACCGGCTGCAGGCTGTAACCTTTACTCCTATACAATTAGATGTTACCAGCGACGAATCTGCAAAAGCAGCCGTTGATACTATTTTACAAGCCGAAGGCAAAATTGATGTGTTGATCAATAATGCCGGTAACGGTGTTGCCGGACCTGCTTATGCCATGCCGGTTGATATTGCTAAAAAACAATTTGAAGTAAATTTTTTTGGCGTGGTGCGTATGTGCGGTGCCGTATTACCGGCCATGATTGCAAACAAACAGGGATTGATTGTAAATATGAGTTCGCTGGCCGGGCTTTTTGGCTTGCCCTACCAAAGCATGTACAGCGCTTCAAAATATGCGGTAGAAGGTTACTCCCAAAGTTTGCGGATGGAACTGCGCAACACAGGTATTAAAGTAGTGGTGTTGAATCCCGGCGATTTTAAAACAGGCTTTACCGATAGCAGGGAAAAGATTGCTTTCAATATTACCAATGATGCACTGGCTGCTGAATATAAGTCGGCCGTAGATAGTATGGAAAAAGATGAAAGTGTAGGACAGAGCCCTGTTATGATTGCCAATAAATTGTGTAAAATTGTTGATAGCAAAAACCCTGCTCACCGTTACCTGGTAGGCGCCCTCGGACAAACCATTGCCCCCACCCTAAAAAGTATTTTACCGGGATCGCTTTTTGAAAAATTAATGAACGATCATTACGGTATTAAATAACAATTTACTGTCAATATATTATTCAACACTTTAATAAAATAAAGGACGGTCACCTTTTGATTCATCAACATCATTAGCCAATTACCAGTCCATTAAATTATGGAGCTAACAAAAAAAAACGACAAAAAAACTATCTGGGCATGGGCTATGTTTGACTGGGCCAACCAGGCGTACAACATGGTAATTCTCTCTACCATTTTTCCGGCTTATTATGTGGCCATTACTGCCAATAAAGAACAGGGCGACATGGTTAGTTTTTTTGGTCACCGTTATATCAACACTGTACTCTCCAATTATATACTGGCATTCTCCTATCTTATTATTGTTGTAATGCTGCCTATATTAACTTCCATCGCCGACTATAAAGGGCACAAAAAATTGTACCTGCAATTTTTTACCTGGATGGGCAGCCTTGCCTGTGCCGGCCTGTATTTTTTTACGATGGATAATTTTGAGTTTAGTATGATTTGCTTTGGACTGGCTTCTGTTGGTTATTGCGGGGGCTTTGTTTTTTACAATTCCTACCTGCCACAAATTGCATCGCTCGACAAACAGGATGCGGTGAGCGCCAAAGGATTTATTTATGGCTTTGCAGGCAGTATCGTTGTGCAGGTTATCTGTTTTATTGTTGTTTTATCACCTGCTACTTTTGGCATTACAGATGATGCGTTGCCTGCCCGTATTTCGTTTTTGATAGTAGGTATCTGGTGGATTGGCTTTTCGTTTATTCCTTTTTATCTTTTGCCCAAAGGCTTGCCCAATGCAGGCTCACATAAGTACAATGTATTTACCGGCGGATTTAAAGAGCTGGTTAAAGTGTGGCACAACGTAAAACAGTTGCCCTTACTGAAACGTTTTTTACCCGCCTTCTTCTTTTATTCAGTTGGGGTGCAAACCATCATGTTGGTAGCAGCTAATTTTGGTGCCAAAGAATTAAAAATGCCGGAAGAAAGCCTGATCAGTATCATTCTAATTATTCAACTGGTAGCCATCGTTGGTTCTTTGTTTACTGCAAAGCTATCATCGATGTATGGCAATGTAAAAGTATTGACTGGCATCGTATTCATCTGGGCATTGATATGTGCAGGCGTTTACTTTGTTACCAATGCCACGCAGTTTTATGTGGCTGCTGTGTTAGTGGGTATTGTAATGGGTGGGGTAATGTCTTTATCAAGATCTACTTTTTCAAAATTTATTCCGCAGGATATTCCTGATACAGCGTCTTATTTTAGCTTTTATGATGTTACCGAAAAACTGAGTATCGTTGTGGGGCTGTTTACATTTGGTTTTGTAGAATCGCTCACCCACGAAATGCGTGACTCCGCATTGGTGCTGGATGGTTTTTTTATTATTGGTTTGTTATTACTGTTGTCATTGGCATTTGTAGAAAAGCGGATTCAATCGGTTAATCCGGCTGTTGTGTTACCATAGTTATTGAATGCTTTCTTGCTTAGCAGGAAGGTAAAGCTTCTTAACCATTTTTTATCTACTTCATATAAACTGCTTTTACTGTACCTTGTCCACGGGGTGAAGTAGAATTTGTGACAACATAAAGCAGCCCATCTGCCGTAATAGCGCAGTTTTCAGTTGACTTTTACCGATTATACCCTTATTTAGTCCAATGCGATTGGTAATCGGTATAATACCATCTAAGATTTCAACGTAGTCCTTTGGACTCTTATTAAATCAAGATGGTATTAAACTCAAAAGACTGGCCGTCTCTTTCAAAGTTTATAATATTATTTATCACCATCGTTTTTCCATCGTCAGACCATCTGGCAGTTGATTTTCTTTTGGAACCACCGAAGCCTTCAGACTCCACTACTTTTCCATCATACGTTAGTGTAACAGTGCTAGTAACAGGATCGCCTCCATTGAAACCTTGTGTTACCCTCGTAACTGTAATGGCATCTTCTTTTTGTTGAGACTTTAACGAACGTGCAACCATTCCGCCAAATTCACCCAGTTCACTTTTTGATTCATCTAATTTCCAGTCGCCTGCAAGGTTAGCATGTTACGCACTTAATGTAAAGGACTAAATAAAATTGCAGCAAAAAGTCATTAGTGAAACCAGTGATTTACACATAGAAGCCTTTTTCATAATTGTTGTATTTTTAAGTTATAAATAATGCGTTGTTTAAAAATAGATAGCCAATCATTTGTAGGTACAGCATGTAGATTCTTTACATCTGCAAAACCTACAATGATATATAGACCATATCGAAAGCATACCATAAATTTCATGCGCAAGCGTTTTCTTAATAGTTCACAATTTGCTCTGTCCATGTTGGCGGGTGTATATAAAAACGCCCATCTTTATAATACACCGGTTCAATACCCATTTGCGGCCTTTTTTCCCAGGGGTTCAAAAGTCCGGCTATAAGGGTAAGGCCTTTTTTCGTACATAAAATAGTGGCAGGAGTTCCAGAGTTGGCCATCAGGCCCTATGAATAAAGCATTGTGGCCGGTTTCCTGGTAAGGGTCTTCTGTATCCTGAAATTTCAGATGGTCGTAGCCGCCGCCTTTGGCTAACTCCGGGCGGTAACCTTTTTTTCTTGTTCCAAAAATGGGCTCTGGTGAAACCAACTCCCACGGGCCTAACGGAGTTTTTGATTTTAGCAATCCTACTTCGTAACCTCTTGTCCAGGTTGAGAAGAACATAAAATAATTTCCTTCTTTCTTTATCACAAACGGGCCTTCAATTCCACCTACCATCCATTCGGGCCAGCCGGGTTGTTTTTTGTCGAGAAATTTTTCAATGGGCGTTGTCAACTTGCCCGTGTTCAAATCAATTTTTGCCTGGAATAAACCGTTGCCACTGCAATACAAATAAGTTTGTCCGTCTTCATCTTCAAATAAAGTAGCATCATTATTATACTGCGGTGTAAGCGGGCCGTTCACCAATTTGTAAGGGCCTGTCACACTATCAGCAGCAAATAACCAAACGCTGTGCGTCTTCATTCCCTTTGGGTCTTCGGCAGTTACTTTTCCGCTGTTAACAGTTAAGTAGTATTTGTTTTTTATGAAGTGAATTTCCGGTGCCCAGAAGCGGCCATTGTAAGGGCAGTCTGGCGGAAGTTTTTTTGCATCAATTAAAAATGAATGTTGTTTCCAGTGAAGCAGGTCGTCTGATACCAACATGCGTACACCGGGATTTAAACCAGTCCAAACTGGTTCAGAAGTTCCTACGCAATACCATTTTTTATCCACTTTAATAATGAAATGGTCACGCATGGATATGGCACTATCCCTGGTAATTGGATTGGTGTAGCGGAATTCATGTGTTGTTACAGTTGCGGTGGAAGCAGTTGTTCCTGTTGTTTTTACCTGTGAGGTACAGGAGAAGGATACAAAGAACAAGTGAGATAAAAGATTTAGATAACCGGACAAATATTTGCTTTTTGCCGCTGTATTTTTTTTCATGTGTTGGGAGTAACTTTTTAATTTTTTGTGATAGTTCGGGTGATAAAACAATTTCATCATCACAATGATTCGTTATAATTTTTTCTGCCCATATCATTCTTAATAATATCATCCAGGCTATGTATCGGCCTTTCAATTTCATAAGGTATCGGCATTTTACTAAACTGTTGAAAATACAGGAGGCAGGCATCTTTCCATAGAATGGCATTGGTACTTTGGCTGCGCAGTTTTCTTTGTACCGCATTAAATCTGCTGCTGTCTACATAAGGTTCAACCTCGTCCCATATTTTTTGAAACTCCCGAACTTGTTGTACTCCTTCGTCATAGTGATAGCACATTTCATCCCACAACGTTCGGCCGCTTTTCATTTTAAAATTCCATGATAAATGATGAAACCAAAGTAAAAAACCATCAGGGCAGGTTTCAGGATTATTTAAAAGAGAAGCCAGCGGTTCATGATATTGTTCTACTGCATCGCTGCCGGTTTTCGACCGGTTGAACCCAATGCCGTTGCTATCCGCCTGGTGATAATAAGGTGGCGTCCAATCGGCTCTCATTCTTGCGGGAGCCCACCATGGGCCGGGACCATAATGCCCGTTTGCAGACATGATGTGATGCAGGCCAAGCGGCAGTTTTTTTGCATGGAGATCAAGCAACCAATTTTGAAGAACGCAAATCATTTTACCTGAAGTAACTTCAAAACAAACAATCGTGATTGTACCTATTCACCGCTAAAGTATTTGTATATACCAACCAACAGTAGCAAATTTGAAGAAACCAATACTACAAATGTTTTAATTAAACCTGTATTGGACGATGTAATTAGGAAATTAAGTTATTGTCTGATACCTGTTTATTTACAAAAGGAACCTGCAGGCAAATCAATTAGGATTATTTATTTTTTGTAGTTGTAATAAGGCAAGTGATATGGATTCCTCCGGCCGTTTGCAGGTGCCATTGGTGCAAACATAAATCAGCGTTTTGCCATTGGTTGCTTTACCTTCCAGCATTGGCAGATTTTCTTCTGTTGCTGACCCCATAAACATTGATGCAGGAAGATAATTTTTTTGCAAAGCAATATTTTTAATTAATACATCGCTACCCATAATTGCTACTTCATTAGTGCCATACGCAAATAAGCCAGCGAGTGAACACCAACTTGTAAAATATCTCGTTTCATTACTTAAAAGCTGATCCGACATTTTGGATACCATCTCTTTTGATTTTTTCTGATAATCTGAATTATCAAAATAAATACCCAGTTTGTATAAAACAGCGGCCATGGCGGAATTAGAAGCCGGTATAGAATTATCGGCCGTTTGAATTTTCCGTATCAGGTTGGTATCTGAGTGATCATGTGCGTAATAAAACATTCCGCTTGCAGGATCATATAAGTTCTGTAACGCATAGGTCACAAGTGTTTTGGATTGTAGCAACCAATGTTTATCAAACGTAAGCTGATACAACCTCAAATATGCCGTTGCTAAAAGCGCATAATCATCTAAAAACGCGTCAACAGACCTTTTATCGTCTTTCCAGTTTCTCCATAATTTACCGCTGTTATCTTGCATTTTATCTTCGATAAAGTGAGCACCTGCAAGCGCATATTCCAGGTAAGCTTTATCGCCAAGTGCGGCATACGCATCCAAAAAACCGGTTATTAACAACGCATTCCAGGACGTTAATACCTTATTATCTACTGCGGGCTTTTGCCTTTTATTACGCTTTGCCAGCATAATAATTTTTGCCTCTTCCAGTTGATTATTTACAACACCCGGATTTACATTTTCCTGGGCGGCAAATTCAGCAGGGATCCTTTCTGCATACAAAATATTTTGCCCTGGTTTAAAATTGCCTTTATCTGAAACATTATAATAACTACTTACCAGTTTAAATTGATCGGGTATGGTTGCACGTAAGTCCGGCATTGTCCAGGAATAAAAACTGCCTTCTTCGTTATCCGTATCTGCATTTAATGAACAATAGTATGCGCCCCTGCCATCACTTAAATCTCTTTGTATAAATGTGATCGTTTCCTGCACTATTTTTTTATAAAACTCATTGCCGGTAAGCTGGTAGGCATGTGCATATACGCTCATCAACTGGGCATTGTCGTACAGCATTTTTTCAAAATGTGGAATATGCCACAAACTATCTGTAGCATACCGTGCAAAGCCACCACCTACCTGATCGTATATGCCACCAAGTGCCATTTTTGTTAAGGTTAGATTGGCTGCATCCAATGCTTTTCTATCTTTTGTAAAAAAGTAATATTGCAAAAGAAATTCAATGGCAGATGCATCCGGAAATTTTTGAAGCCCCTTCCACCCGCCAAATGCCGTATCCATTTTTTGGTAGATGTTTACAAAGAGTTGCCCGTACATTTTCTTATCAACAGTAATATTTGAGCTATCTGATAAAACCGAAAATTCCTGTTGAGCAATGCCATGCGAAAGTGACTGTGCCTGTAATAAAACCTTTTGAGGCTGGTTTTTATATGCCTGGCTTATTTGGGTTAAAAGACTGATCCACCCTGGTTTTGAATAATATGTACCTGCAAAGAATGGTTTACCATCGGGCAGTGCAAAAGCATTCAGCGGCCATCCTGAATTACCGGAAATTAACTGACATGCATTCATGTAGATATTATCAATATCGGGCCGTTCTTCCCTGTCTACTTTTATGCAAACAAAATTATTGTTCATCATACGTGCAACGGCCGTATCCATAAAAGATTCCTTTTCCATCTGGTGACACCAATGGCAGGAAGCGTAACCAATGCTGATGAGTAATGGCTTGTTTTCTTTTTTTGCAATTGCTAATGCTTCATCTCCCCACTCATACCAATCAACGGGGTTATCGGCGTGTTGCTGCAGGTATGGACTAGATGCTTTGGAAAGGCGATTTTGTTTTTTAAAATTGCAGGAAGCAACCAACAACAGCAAAACCAATGCATACAACGGACTCATTGTTTTGCTGCTCCTTTTTCTTCCAAAAAATATCATCTTATTATTTGTCAGTTATAAATATTCTAAGCAAATCATCATTCGCACTTACTAATATTCCAAAGCCGTTTTTCATTTTTAGTGCCTGCATATCTTTCACGTTATAAGGCACAAAAAAACCGCTTTCCGAGGAGTTGGTGCTTCTAAAATTCATGTTACCCAATCCTTTTAAAAACAGGCCGGGTGAAGCATCTGCAGGTGTGGTTTCTACTTCAACATCAAATTTGTTTCCAGCTAACAATATGTCCTTTTTACCATCTTTGTCAAAGTCTTTTACAATGATGCTGTTGACGGTAGAGAACTGGGCTTCCAGCGGTAATTTTTTTATGGTGAATTTACCTTTGTCATTTACCAATATTACACTGGAGAAAAGATGCGCCTTATAGTGAAGCGCTGATTCAATCTGATCTCCAAGAATTGTTTTTAAATCGGACTCAGCAAACGAAAGGTAGGACGCAAATTTTTGCGATATAAAAGGACATTGCTGCGACGTACACTCCCTGCCACGAACCGGCACCTGTACATCACCATTATACTTAGCCAGGAAAATATCGTTGGTGCCATTGTTGTCAAAATCTTTTGCGTACACATCAAACGGCTTTTGTACACTGGCGCTGAATTTATAATTTTCGCCCAGGTTGCCCGCTATAATATCTATATCGCCATCACCGTCTATATCGTCTGCAACTAATTTATTCCACCAACCCTCGGTATTTTTTAATCCGTACTGATCAGTTACCTCATTTATTTTACCGGAATTAAATTCATATATCTTTATTGGCATCCATTCGCCTGCAAGTACCAGTTCGCTTTTTTTATCTCCATTAAGATCGGCCCATATCGCCGAATTCACCATGCCCGGCTGCATCAACGATGGTGCAATTTCGGCTGTTTTATCAACGAATTTTCCGTTTTCATTTACCAGCAGGTAACTCCGTGGAGCCTTGGGATATTTATGCGGTACTACCTGCCCGCCACGAAACAAATCAAGATCGCCATCTCCATCAAAATCACCCGCAACAACACAGGAACCACTACTTGTTGTTTTAGGTAAAACTCCCCTGGTAAAACCTCCTCTCCCATCGTTCAGGTACAGGCGATCCTGGAATAGCTCCGACCCTTCGTTAAATTCGCTTCCGCCGCTTACTACATACAGGTCGGCATCACCATCATTATCTGCGTCAAAAAACAATGTACCAATGTCTTCAAATGCTTTATCTGCTTCAAAGGCTGGTACCTGTTGTTTTACCAGTTTACCTCCTTTTTGTATATACAGAGCGCCGGCCTGGTTAGCAGCTCCACCCACATAAAAATCTTCAGCACCATCTTTATTTACATCGCCGGTGGCGATAAAGGGGCCAGTTTTACTTAGGCTATGTGGCAGCAATACCTGGTCCTTATACTCATCAAAATTATTTTCTTTATGTTTAAACGAAGGCGAAAGTTCAGTGGGCGTTTGTACAAATACAGGATGGTACACCGGGTTTCGATTAATGCCGGAGACTGAACTTTTATAATCCACTTTTAGTTGCTGATTCGAAGTTGCATCCCGCAAAACACTTTCTTTTCCATCGAGCCAGGATACAACAATACTGTCAATTTTCGCAGTTTTTCCTATACCGAAATGTACTCTCGGATCGTTGGAAGAAAGATAGCCCCGAACCGTTTTCTGTTCAAAATATTGTTGCATTTTGCCCTCGTAGTACAATGAAATTTTAGCACCAATACCATCCGGGTTACCAACCGGGCCTTCCAGTTTTAGCTGCAGGTAATTATTTTTTTTATCAGTAGTATTTTCATACAATAAAGCTTCCTGATCTAAATTATTAATCACCAGGTCTAAATCTCCATCGTTATCAAAATCCGCTACGGCTGCACCATTTGAAAAGGTGCTGTCGGCAAAGCCCCATTGCTGTGATACATTTTCAAATTTGAGATTTCCATTATTTTTAAACAGGTAATTTCTTACTTTAATGGGGTCATAAATTTCAAGATATTCTTTAAAACCTTTCTCAAACATCTCCTTACTTGAATTGTATTTATGCATATTGGCCTGCACATAAGCATCCTGCTTTTGAAGGATGTCGCCGTCGAATAAATCTCTCCGGTAACCGTTGGCTACAAAAATGTCCCTGTTCCCATCATTATCAAAATCTTCAAGCAGTGTTGACCAACTCCACTCCGTTTTAGAAATTCCTGCCAATTGAGAGACATCGCTAAAAAACAAATTTCCATTGTTGAGATGTAACACATTGTGCATATACTGTTTTTGAAAGCCGCTATCTACAATTGCATGAAAGCCTGCTACATCCATCCTGGGCATCGAAACTTTGGAGCGCTTGTAGTTCTCCGGCAGCATTTCCATTACCATGATATCTTCATTTCCATCATTATTAATGTCGGCAATATCTGCCCCCATAGAAAAAAGGGAGATATGGTTGGTAGCCTTTTTTATTTCATCTTTAAATGTCCCGTTCTTT
The DNA here is from genome assembly GCA_040002495.1 of Ferruginibacter sp. Classification (GTDB taxonomy): domain Bacteria; phylum Bacteroidota; class Bacteroidia; order Chitinophagales; family Chitinophagaceae; genus Ferruginibacter. The sequence goes on along the minus strand of JBDUEK010000090.1, from coordinate 12,780 downwards.
TGATTGATGAACATATAATCATTATCGGCATAATCGTTTGAAATAAAAACATCTTCATAACCATCTTTATTTAAATCTGCTGTAACTACCGAAAGTGCGTATCCGAAGGTATTGCCAATACCGGCCTGTTTGCCTATTTCAGTAAATTTTCCATTGTCGTTTCGGTACAATTTGTTCCGGCATTTTTCAGGAGGATTTCTTTTACCCGACACCATCCTTGACAAACCGAGATAAAATGAATCCGGACGGGCAGACAGGTACACATCCAGGTCATTATCATTATCCATATCAAAAAAAGCAGCATGCATGGTATAGCCGTCATCATCAAGGCCGTACTGTTTTGCTTCTTCTTTAAAAGTAAGATTACCCTGGTTAACGTATAATAGATTGGTTCTTTCGCTGTCACTATCCCGATACCCTCCTTTGCAAACATAGATGTCCATTAATCCATCATGATTAATGTCTACCATCGTTACGCCATTATCCCAACCTTTGCCACCATCAACACCGGCAGTTTGAGTGATGTCTTTAAATTTCATCCCACCCATGTTCAGGTATAACTTATTGGACACCTGGTTACCGGCAAAGTATATATCCTGCAACCCATCGTTATTGATATCACCGATGGCTACACCTGCGCCGTTATATACGTAAGCAAAACTGTCATAATTATTTATTTGATAATCTTCCTCTACCTGGTTATTAAAAGTTATTCCGCTTTGTGAAGAAGTTACTTTTTTAAATACGGGATTCTCCGTTGGTGTTGCAACCTCACTTTTTTTTGAAGAACAATCCAAAAAAAGCACCGCGGCAATTAAATAAATCGCACAATATGGAAGGCATAGATAGTTGGAAATTGGCTTAAACTGCTTCATTAAAATTATAATTTAGTTTACTGTACCCAAATGCAATGTATATTTCTTCCAGGCCATATCTGCAACTTTTCGTCCTAATTTTAATCCTTCAACATTATCAGACTGAATATGATAACCGCCCAACACCCGTGAAAGACCCGCCATATTTGCGGTTTCGGTAAATGTGGGAAATTTGATTGTTACGGAATCGCCGATGATACCAGGTTCAGTGAGTGCGCCAGGCATACGTTTTACTTCATCACCAAAATAATCGCTACCGGTAAATAAACGAAGCGTCTCAGCACATGCACCACTAACTGTACTATGGCCCGAAACGTAGGAAGGAAAGGGTGGACATAAAAATGTGTCGGGTGAATATGGCCTCCATTCTTCACCACGGGCCCGGATAAACCCTATTCCGGGGCCTTTCCACAATTTAATCATCTTAGTTTTATAGTAGTCATGAACCAGGGAATAAGGCCTTGCAAAATCATAGTACATTTTTGCGTCCCAGCAGGCAATGAAAGCATCCATTGCAGCAGCTTCCACAAGAAAATACATTTTTACATCCTGGTCCAATGTGTGCTTATCTCTCCGGGAAACACACTGCGACAATACAAACCAATGCCCTGCCTGTTGTACAGATTTTGGCCCATCCCGCATAAATTCAACCAGTGCTTTTTGCTCATTGGTAAGGTTTGCCTGCATAGCCACCACCTGCTTTATTTCGCGGTTTAATTTAGCAGAGCCAATCGCAGGCGGAGGGGCCGGACGAAACTGGTTTGCTGAATCCAACATTAGGGGTACTACCTTATTCCATTGCGGCGTTAGACAGGCTGGAGCAAACTGGCCACCTTTTCCATCAGAGAAATATTTTGGCTGCCAACGTTTCAAATCATTCAATGTATCTGCTGAGTTTACCGGACGGTATCCTGTATAATCTGAGTAAGGTTTTCCATCTGAACCAGGCATTGTACCCAACTCATTTGCACCGTCATCAAAGCGGCGTTCAATCACAGATTTTGCAGCAAGGTTTCCGATACCAATAGCCGAATTGGGATCTAAAGAGTTGTTGTCAGGATCAAAACCAAATTGTTGCATCGCTTTTTTAAGCATGGCTGAATCAGCAACAAAATATTGAAGCATTGTCCTGTATGCAGCATAACTGATAGCAATTTCTTTGTTAGATATATCCATTTCATCTGCATTTCTTCTTGCCACATTTTGCAGGTAGAACGGAGTAGCTTTTTCATCATAGCGACTCCAGGCATCAAAAACCGCTGTCCATATCAAACCAAGGTATCTTGAAGTAATTGTTGGCCGCGGCTTGAATTTTTCAGTATCATTCGCTGTACAGGTCATTGCGATTTCTCCCCATTTGTACGCAAGATTATTTATACCCACATGTTCTGCAATAATAGTTTGGCCATTAACCTTACCCAGCATAAAAAAAATATGGAAAGAGAGGCTAAGGCAACAAATTTTCGTAAGCTTATAGATTGGTTTTACCATCTTTTTGATTTAATACCGATTATACCGGTATTTAGTCCAATGCAATTTGTAATCGGTATAATACCATCTAAGATTTCAACGTAGTCCGATGGACTCCTTATTAAATCAAGATGGTATAAAATCACAAAAATCAATGAGCGCTTTTTAGGTTTCCGAGATAGATGGAAACAATTGTTTAATAAAAAAGATAAACAGGAAGAAGTGGATCTTCCTGTTTATCGCAAATAGGATTGCATTTTTATTTTTAAAAATTGATTATTAGTACCCTGGATTTTGAGGAAATGGAGGTCCTTCGGTTGTGAAATCAATTTGGGATTGTGGAATCGGTCGCAGCATATTAAAATCCTGCACACCGGCCGCAGCTTCGGGATTATATGCTTTTACCCGATCTACCAATGTTTTGGTTCTTGAGAGATCCCACCACCTGGTATCTTCGGCAAATAATTCCCTGCTTCTTTCATCAAGAATAAAGTCGAGCGTGACTTGTCCGGCGGTAATTTGCTGTGCCGCAACTGCAGCAGCATATTGCACCGCATCCTGGTTTGCTTTCAGTGCAGCCCTTGTTCTTAAAACGTTTATCATATCTGCAGCCTGTTGCAATGATGCTCCACCTTTAAACGCCGCTTCAGCAGCAACCAGGTAAAGATCAGCAAAGCGGAATAAAATATACGGCCTGTCTGAATAATCATTTAAATCCAGCCTGGTAGAGTCATCAAATTTGCGAACACTTGGAAAATAGCTTGGAGTATATTTTACAGTTGTACCAGCTAAATGCTCGGGTTCAAAAATGATCCCTTTAAATGCCGCTCTTTCTGCAGGTGTAACTACCCTGTCTGCTAACCATATTGAAGTATCTACTCCATTAATCAATGTTCCCCTTGGAGTAGTGGCACCAGTAGAGCCTTTAACAGACATTTGACTACTGTTTGATAACCAAACTGTCTGAAAGGTTCCATCGTACCTGGAGTCAGTTGCCCGATTGGCAAAAGCTACATCTATAATATACCTTGTATTAGGCCTTATACGTTGAAAAGGCCGTCCGTTATTTATATCCCTCACGGTGACGTTTGCACCACCCGCAGCAGGATAATTGGCCGTAAGCGTAGGATAATTAGGGCGCCACATAAAATTGGAATGGTTGGCTCCCGGTCCACCGGCGCCTGAACCTGGTGCATTATTACCACCAAATTTCTGATCCCTGGTATGGTCTATCACCATAAGTACTTCCTTACTATATTCATTGCCCTCTCTAAAAACACTTGGAAAAGATGGTAATAAATCTAAGTTGTAGGTTGCTTTATTATCAATTACATCTTTTGCAATGGTATAAGCCTGCGTGAAGTCATTAGGTTGCCCGGCTGCAGACCAACCTTTAGTAAGATATGTTTTAGACAGAAGGTATAATGCAGTAGCCTTGGTAGCAGGCTTACCAGTTCCGGTTACGGGAACATTTGGCAAGTCTGCTGCAGCCTCTGTAAAATCTTTTATGATCTGTGCATATATTTCAGCCAAAGGCGCCGGTGCATCAGCAGCAGTAGCATCGGTATTAAAAGTAGTATGAAGCGGTACTGCTCCAAATGTAGTTACCAAATAATAGTAACAAAAGCCACGGAAAAATTTCGCCTGCGCCAATAGCTGCGCTTTTGTTGCCGCCGGTATATTAGCGTCCACACCAAACTGCAAGACACCATTTGCAGTATTAATATCCAGAAACATGCTGTTCCAGAAACCGGCATAATCATTTGTATTGGTTTTTATCACCGGATTATTATAGGTAAACCAATGTTGTACATCGGCAGCGGCACCTTTATTCGTCTCATCTGTGCCGGAATTGAATAGCTGTATAAATATTTGGGTTCCCCAATGTGAACGTAAGCTGGAATAGATACCTGTTACTGCACCCTGAAGCCCGTCAGAAGTGGAAAAAAATGCAGGTGTAAACGACGTCCTTGGCGTTTCCTGTAATAGTTTTTTACAACCGGTCGACATCGACAAAACTACCACCAGCAACAAGCTGTATTTTAAAAATTTATTTTTCATTACAATGATTTTATAAGTTAGAATTTCACGTTTAATCCGGCAATAATCTGTCGTGTTGGAGGTACGCCCATAACCAATGTAATGGCCCTGTTAGGAACCGCAGAAGCACCGCCTCCCTGGGGTCCAATTGCGCCGTTACCAGCATTCGGATTTCCGCCATTATTACCTTCCGGATCAATACCCAAACCATCTTTCTTAATAGGAGCCCATAATATAAAAGGATTTTGTGCGGATACATATATTCTTAAAGAAGAAATTTTGGCCTTATCTAACCAGCGGGTTGGGAAATTGAAACCCAGGTCGATTGTTCTTATTTTAATAAATGAACCATCCTGGTAAGTAAGTGTGGAGGTATATTGCAGCGCATCCCTGCCTGCATCTGGTTGAGGAAATTCATTAGTGGGATTTGTTGGCGTCCAATAGTCAACCTTAAGTTGTTGTACCCTACTATTCATGAAGAATGGATAGCCCGACGCACCACCATCAGCAGATAAATAAGTAGCTGCAACTGTTTGACCGAAACGACCAAATAATACCAGGTTCAGATCGAAATTTTTAAACTCGAAATGATTTGTTAACCCTGCAATAAGATCAGGTTGAAAATTACCGACAATCTGCCTGTCTTCAGCCGTAATTTTATTGTCCTTGTTTACATCCTGTATCTTGATATCACCCGGAGCTACACCATACACTGCGGCATCTGCAGCTTCACTGGTTTGCCAGATACCGATCTTTTTAAAATCGTAAATGACTGTAAGTGGTTGACCAACAAACCAGCCATTTCCAAGGTCCTGCTTAAGCCCTTGTTGTAAAGCCGTTATTTTTTCCCTGCTAAAGAAAGCATTTACATCCGTGCGCCAAACAAAGCCACTTGCTGATTTCACATTTAAACTACTGGCAGCAAACTCGAATCCGTTTGTTTCCGTTTTACCGGCATTTAGCAATTGGGAACTTAAGCCTGTGCTTTGAGGTAATCCTTTATTAAGCAGAATATCGCTTGTTTTGTTATTGTAATAATCTATCGAACCCGTCAACCGATTGTTGAATAAACCAAAATCAAGACCGATATTTAAACCTTTTGTTCTTTCCCAGGTAAGGTTGGGGTTTGGCGCTGAATTAACCAGGTAACCATTTACATAGTTGGTTCCGATTGTAGAACCTGAGCCAAAATTATAAAAATTGGTACCTAAGGTTCCGAGTGTGGTGTAGGCATTTATACTCTGATTTGAGCTAACTCCCCAACCACCTCTTAATTTTAAACTCGAAACAAAATTCACATTCTGCATGAAATTTTCTTTGTCAATAATCCAGCCTACGTTAACAGCCGGATAAGTTACCCACTGATGTCCTGGGGCAAGTACCGAAGCACCATCCGTTCTCAACGTGGCAGTTAACAAATATTTATCGGCATAAGAATAAATAGCCCTTCCCATATACCCGATCAGTGCTCTTTCATTGTAGTTACCCCCCTGTGGCGTTATCGTATTCACCTGTTGGAAATTAAAGTCCTGCAGAAAGTTTGCGGGTACTCCTGTACCATTGAACTGTTGACCCTGGAAAAAGTTTTTCTGAATTTCCTGCAAAGCAAGCAACTGTACTTTGTGTTTACCCTTAAAAATTGGTTTGTACTCAAGTGAGTTATTTAACGTGTATTGCCATCCCTCCGCATTATTTTGGCTAAGACTTGCGCCGGCGGTGGTTGAGTTGGAATTGAAAACGGTATTAGGTCCATTATAATTATCGTTCAATGTTTGTGACCAGCCATATCCGAATGTAGTTCTGAATTTCAGGTCTTTTAAAATCTTCACTTCAGCATAAAGGTTGTGTTGAAACTGGTATCGTCTTGAAGCAGCCTTTATCAGGTCATTATTACCAATAGAAGTAAGTGGATTAATCTGTGTATTGTCAACCCCCTGTTGAACGGCTGGTTGAAAATTAAGCGTACCATCGTCTTTATAAGGAGCATACAGCGGAGATAAACGGGTTGCAGAACCATAAGCATTTGTTCCCAATCGGTTTGATCTTAATAAAGTATTAAAACTTGAAAATCCAACTTTAATCCGTTCAGAAGCTTTGTGATCAATGTTTACATTGAATGTATACCGATCTAAATGCTGGTCGCTGATAATGCCGGTTTCTCTGTAGTAACCAAGGCCAAAATAATACTGTGTTCTTTCATTACCACCTCTTACGCCTACATCATGGCTGGTTCTCATGCCGGTAGTTAGTAATAATTTCTGCCAGTCGGTGCTTACGCCTTTTGCAAGATTTGCCTGTTCATCAGCGGTAAGTGCATAAGAATTGGCATTGGCAACGTTTGAATTACCTGCTTTTGCATCATCTTTAAATTGTGCATATTCAGCTCCGTTGAATAGGTCGTATGTACCAATGGCTTTCACTTGCCCTACATATCCATCATAGGATGTTACCGGCTTTCCGGTTGTACCACGTTTTGTGGTAATAATAATAACACCATTAGAACCCCTTGACCCGTAAATGGCTGTAGCAGAAGCATCTTTTAATACATCAAGGCTGGCAACATTTTCAGCCGATATATCATTTAGGCTACCTCCATATGCCATACCGTCTACCACTATTAAAGGATCGTTATTTCCACTTAATGAACGATTACCACGAATACGGATCTGGCCACCGGTTCCAATTGAAGAACCATTGTTCACTATATCAACACCAGCAGCTCTTCCCTGCAATTGATTTAGTATATTAGGCGCTTTTATTTCTGTTAAGGTTTCGCCTGATACAGATACAACAGAGCCTGTAACATCCTTCTTTTTTTGGGAACCATATCCAATTACAACTACCTGGTCCAGGTCTGTAACGCGGTTACTCAAAGTTACATTTAGCATGGTTTTGCCATTGACAGCAACTTCTTTTTCGGGAAAACCTACAGAAGAGAAAACCAGGGTGCCTTTTGAAGGCGCATTAATTTGAAAGTTTCCGTTATTGTCGGAGATAACTCCCGAAGATGTACCCTTTACCACAACTGAAACCCCCGGAACAGGTTGGCTATTGTCATTTACAATACGGCCCTTAACCAATACCTGGTTTTGCGCATACATGGGCAAACCAAATACAAACATGGCTACAATTAATAAGGTAGCCGTCTTGACTTTTCTCAAAAACAGGCGGCCTTGAAAGGCTGTTTGCAAAGAGGATTTTTTTAGCTGAATCGTCATAAATCGTGTTTAAAATTTAAAGAGTTGTTTGGTATGTAAATGTTTGTGCATTTTGCAAAAAAGCGATAGGTGAAGCAATTGAGTTTATAATCAGCAAACGCTGATTTAAGGTTAGTTTTTGGAAAAGATTTTAAGGGCCACAAGCTTTAGAAAAAAGCTGAATTTTAATGCTGGAAAAATGGTCACAAAAGAAGTAGCTGGCTTGGGAAGATACCAACCCTATTTTGTGCAGGAAAATAATTAAGCGATACAAACATAAATTAAGCATAAGCAGCATGGTCGTTAAACTATTTAATACCCCTGGGGGTCAGCAATTCTATTATACCTCAAAGGTGAATTGCGAGTTAGAACATAAAATTATAGTTGTTTAAATCTTCACTATAGCGTTTTTGTTGAAAGTTCGGGTACAAATGTTTTATTATACCTACCTGAAATAGTCAGCTTTTATAACTTGTGCTACACTTAAAATTTTGATTATCAACACCATTAATTCTACTTTGACATGTTCAGAAAACGTAGTTCAGGGTTACAATAATCTTAATTATTGAACGGAAAAGTTGCCATAAAAAACTACCGTACAAGAGAGTGACACAACGATGCCGCCATGAAAAACGGCTGCTGGTCAACAAAAAATTAAAAACGTTTGATTTGTCAAAGTAGAATTAACTATTCCATGATAATTAAATGTGTAAGATTATACCTGGTAAAAAACTAAGTTTACCAAATCAGCATTGTTTAAACACATGTAAAAATTTCTGGAAAAAACAGGTGAATCCTGAATTAGGTATCTTTGCTTTTCCAAAATACTGACTTGTCGATTATATGATTAATAAACGAATTGCTCTGTTTAGCTTATGTGTATGGGGGCTTTCCTTTGTGACTGCAGCACAGCAAAAACAAATAAACTTTACTTCTCTAACTACGGAAGAAGGCCTGTCATCCAATACTGTAAATGCAATTTTAAAGGACAGTTATGGCGTAGTTTGGTTTGGAACAGAAGATGGACTGGATAAATTTGACGGGAGCCGGTTTTCTATTTACCGGCATAAGCCCGGCGATTCAACCAGCTTGCTGGCAAATGAAATTTTATCGCTGCATGAAGATGTGAAAGGTAATTTATGGATTGGAACCAGCGGAGGGTCGCTGAGCCTTTATGACCGAAAAAAAGATTGTTTCATTCATTTCCCATCTTTCAGAACCCCTAATTCAATTAGAAATAATGTAATCCGAAGTGTACGTACCGATATCGTTGGCCATGTATGGGTAGCCCATTTTAACGGAGTGGATATTTTAGATCCCAAAACAAGTGAAATTTCACAACTACCGAAAGTGTCAGGTAATCCTGCCGACATCATAAAACATCCGGGAGTCTGTCTTTTCGAGGACAGTCGTCGGCAAATGTGGATCGGCACTACCCATAGTCTGTATAAGTACAACCCCAAAACAACTATTTTGTCTGAATTTGTCCATTCAGATGAAAACCCAGCCAGTTTGAGTGGTTTTAATATCAATGCCATTACGGAAGATAAAATGGGCAATATCTGGATCGGCACCAATAACGGACTAAGTAAATTAAGCCCGGGAAGTAATGGTTTTACAAATTTCCGGCATAGCGAAAAAAATCCGGGCACATTGATCAGTGACCAGATAAACTCCCTTGCTATGGACGGAGAAAAATTATGGATTGGCAGTATGGAAGGCCTGGATGTAATGAATATCAGAACCGGTGACATAGAGAAATTTAGTCTTGACCAAAGAAACCTGCATAGTTTAACAGCCCGGTCTGTAAAAAGCATATTTATTGATAAGCAAGGTGTTTATTGGATTGGCACTGTTGGAGGCGGCGTTGACAAGTACGACAAAAACCTGAATTTATTCAACTATGTGAAAAGCAATGTTTTTGACATGCAAGGCTTAAATGCCTCCATAGTTACTTCCTTTGCTGAAGCTGAAAATGGGAAAGTGTTTGTGGGTACCTATGGAAAAGGATTGAGTCTTTTTGATCCGGAATCTAAATTATTTAAGCATTATACTATACTTTCCAAACGACAAAATGTTGGTGACCGGATATCCTTGCTTTCATTGCAAATGACCAGGAAAAAGCAGCTATTGGTGGGAACATTTGGCGATGGATTGTTTGTAGTTGATCCGGTATCCGGTAAATACAGTAAACTGGCACCAGGCGATTCTGTTGAAAATCTAAACTCCAGTCAAATTTATAGCCTTACTCAATTACGCAACGGCAACATTTTAGTTGGCACGAATGGAGATGGAGTTAAGGTGTTAAACGAAGACCTTGAAGTAATTAAGAGATATACGCCATTTCCGAAAACTGTTAACGATGTTACATTACCGATGAATGGGTATATACGAGATCTTAAAGAAGATAAAAACGGAAATATATGGATTGCCACACATGGTGGCGGGCTTGCTATGCTTGAACCGGGTTCCGGAAAATTTACTATCTACACAACCTTCAATAGCGGATTACCTAACGATAAAGTGCAATCGATACTGGAAGATAGCCGTGGCCTTATTTGGGTCGGCACTTTTGGAGGCGGGCTTGCTATGTACGACAGCAATACAAAACAGTTCTCGGTGTTTTCAGAAAAGGATGGCTTACAAAACAGTACCATATATAAAGTAGTGGAAGACCAGGCTGGCTTAATTTGGGTAAGTACAAATAAGGGAATCAGCAGTATTGAGGTTAATACAAAAAACATCAACAATTATAATTATCACAACGGTATTCAACATAATAACTTTTTTCATGGTGCAGGCGTCCGGCTATCAGGCGGTGAACTTTATTTCGGTGGCCTTGATGGTTTTAATTATTTCAATCCTGCCTATTTAATTAAAAACAATAACATACCACCCGTTTTGATTACCGATTTAAGAATTTCAAACCAATCGGTAACTCCATCTGCAAACGGGCCAATCAAAGAAAATATTTCTATTGCCAAAGAAATTAACCTGGATTATAAACAAAATTTTGCCTTGGAATTTGTGGGATTAAGTTATACCACGCCCGAACAAAACCGGTATGCTTATAAACTGGAAGGCTTTGATAAAGACTGGAACAACGTAGGTACTACAACCAGCGCCTCTTACACGAACCTTGATCCCGGCGATTATGTATTCAAAATCAGGGCCAGTAATAACGATGGCGTTTGGAACAATACCGGCACTTCCATAAGGGTACATGTACACCCACCTTTCTGGAGAACGATCTATGCATATATTTTTTATGTATTACTGGCAATGGGGTCTATACTTTACCTCCGACATCGGGGTATACAAAAATTAAAAAGAAAATTTACCCTGGACCAGGAACGCAGAGAAACGGAACGCAAACACGAACTGGATAGGGTAAAGATTAAGTTTTTGACAAATTTAAGTCACGAGTTTAGAACCCCTATTTCTTTGATCCTTGGGCCGGTGGACAGTTTGATAACGCAGGAAAAAAATGCGCATTCATTTAACCAATTAGATATTATAAAACGAAATGCAAGAAGACTGTTGAACCTCGTTAACCAGTTGCTTGATTTTAGAAAAATGGAAGTGCAGGAACTAAAATTTAACGCTTCCGAAGGTGAGCTGGTAACATTTATAAAAGAGGTGTCGGATTCATTCAAAGACCTTGCGGAAAGAAAAAATATTGCATTTAATTTTAGTAGTCAAATCGATCAGCTTTATGCGCCTTTTGATCATGATAAACTAGAACGGATTTTATTTAATGTATTATCAAATGCTTTTAAATTCACAGGCGCAGGTGGCAAAATAAATTTGGACCTGAAGAACAGTGAAAACGATTCAGACCCATCTAAAACATGGGTACTGATAAGAGTGAGTGACAACGGAATTGGTATACCTGAAGACAAAAAAGAAAAGATATTCGACCTCTTTTTCCAAAATGATACGGATCCATCCATTTTAAACCAGGGAACAGGTATTGGCCTGTCCATTACAAAAGAGTTTGTGAAAATGCATGGCGGTACAATTACTGTTGAAAGCCAAAAAGAACAGGGTGCCTCTTTCAAGATTCTGTTACCATTTACACCTGTTGAACATTCGGATAACAGTCTTATAAAGCTGGCAGAAAATAATGTGGAAGAACCCTTGTCACCAATGCTGCATGAACCGGAATCAAACCAGGATGCGTTGACAATTCAGCATGAAATGCCCTGTATATTATTAGTGGAAGACAATGATGATTTTAGATTTTATTTAAAAGATAACCTTCGTTTAAAGTACAAAGTGCTGGAAGCTCCGAATGGAAAAATTGGCTGGCAAAAAGCATTGGCTCATCATCCGCAGCTTATTGTAAGCGATATCAGTATGCCGGAAATGGATGGTATTGAATTATGCCGTAAAATTAAATCAGACAAAAGAACCAGTCATATTCCCATATTGTTATTAACAGCACTAACAGGAGAAGAAGACCAATTAAAAGGTTTAAATACCGGTGCGAACGATTATATCACCAAGCCTTTTAATGTTGAACTATTGAATGCAAAAATCAAGAATCTGCTGGTTTTAAATTCGACATTAAAAAATACTTATTCTAAACAAATTAAAGGCATCTTCCCCGAAATCAAAACGGAATCAACGGACGAAAAACTTTTACAAACGATTATGGTATACCTGGAAGAAAACCTTTCCAATTCGCAATTGTCAGTAGAAGAATTAAGCAGGCATGTAGGCATGAGTCGAAGCTCCCTGTATAGCAAATTACTTGAACTCACCGGCGAAACCCCGGTTGAATACATACGAACTGTTAAGTTGACCAAGGCCGTAGAATTATTAGAAAAAAGCGATATGAACATAGCTCAAATTGCTTATACCGTGGGATTTTCTACACCGAATTATTTTGCCAAATCGTTTAAGGGGAAATTTAATGTGCCTCCCTCAGAATATATAAATAAAAGGCGAAAAGTAGACGACAAAGAAATTAGCGATGATTGATAGAACGACAAAATATTCAACAATGATTACTTGTATATCACAATCGTTTTCGCTCAAATAATTTGCCTTAAAATAGGGATATGACTATACCTTAAATATTTTTTTATATGAGGGAACTGTAAAATGAAAGCCGCATTTATTTATTAAGACCAACTACTTCTACTTTGACATATTTAAAAAAATGTGGCTCACGGTTACGATAGTTTAATTAT
>JBDUEK010000089.1:0-24665 GCA_040002495.1 Ferruginibacter sp. | reverse complement strand
AGGTGTCCTCACCGACCACTTGCAACTGCGACATTTTTAAATTCACCCTTTAAACAATGCATCCTTTATTTCAAGCAAAATAATTCTACTTAAAACACACCGTATTTATTTTATCCCGACTTACCATCCATTCCATTATTTGATTCTACAATTAAATAATGGTAGATTTTCTCAACTCTATATTTTCCTGGTTTGTATCTCCTGAAATTTTTCCACCTATATAATCACAGATCAATTCTCCCACAGTGGAAGTAAAATAAAAATTGATCGGATCAATATCTTTTGTTACAAATAAATTATTAATTGTCCATGCTACTGCATCTCTCACTAAACTGGCTTCTTCCTTTAATTTGAAATAATCCAACATCATTGCTGCTGACAAAATGGAACCCAACGGGTTGGCGATATCCTTACCAGCTGCCTGCGGATAAGAGCCGTGAATGGGTTCAAACAAAGCACTACCTGTACCAACAGATGCGGATGGCAATAAACCTAAAGAACCACTAATTACACTGGCTTCATCACTTATAATATCTCCAAATAAATTCTCAGTAAGTATTACATCAAACTGTTTGGGATTAAGAATAATTTGCATTGCTGCGTTATCTACAAATAAAAAATCCAGCGCAACATCGTTGTATTGCGGCGCAATATCTTTTACCACTTTTCTCCAAAGCCTGGAAGTTTCCAGCACATTCGCTTTATCAACCAGCGTTAATTTTTTTCTTCTTTGTTGTGCAGATTTAAATGCAAGATGAGCAATGCGTTCAACTTCCTGCTTCGTATATTCACAGCCGTCATAAGCCCAGGACTGATCATCATTGGATTTCTTTTCACCAAAATAAATACCTCCTGTTAATTCACGGTATATTAAAAAATCAACATTTTCCAGTTGCCTGTTTTTTAACGGGGAAAGGTGATGTAAGGAAGCGTAAGTGGTGATGGGGCGGATATTTGCAAACAGTTGTAACGATTTTCTCAGTTTTAATAAGCCCTGTTCGGGCCTTACTTTTGCGCTGGGATCGTTATCATATTTTGGATGGCCAATTGCTCCAAATAAAATGGCATCGCTGTTTAAACATATTTCAATTGTTTCATCCGGAAGCGGAGTACCAGTTTCATCGATTGCGATGGCGCCCATAAGGCCATGACTGTAAATAAATTCGTGGTCAAATTTTTCAGCTATGGTATCCAATACCTTTATTGATTGCTGCGTTACCTCCGGACCAATACCGTCGCCAAGAATAACTGCAATATTTTTAATCATACAATTTTATATTAACAACTAGATACAAGAGCATTATAATTCTTCGCAAGTATATTCAAGTCTTCTTCCATTACTTCTTTTTTGCTATCTGCTACCTGTAAAAAAACCTGGTACAAAGCATCAATATCATTCCTGGTAAACTGATAACCTAATTTATGAAAGCGATGAGCCAATGCGCTACGGCCGCTACGGGCAGTCAATACAATTTTTGATGCATCAGCACCAACTTCTGTGGGATCAATAATTTCGTAGGTAAGTGCATCTTTCAAAAACCCATCCTGGTGGATACCCGAAGAATGCGAAAATGCATTGCTGCCTACAATAGCTTTATTGCATTGAACCGGCATACGCATGGTATCGGCAACTAATTGGCTTAACGGATTTAATAATTTAGCATTTACATCCGTGTAAAAACCCATTTCCTTGTGTTGCTTAATGATCATCACTACCTCTTCGAGGGAAGTGTTGCCAGCTCTTTCACCCAGGCCATTAATGGTACACTCAATTTGTCTTGCACCATTTATTACACCCGAAATAGAGTTGGCGGTAGCCAGGCCTAGGTCATTGTGACAATGACAAGACAAAATTGCTTTATCAATATTTGAAACATTGTTCATTAAAAAAGCTATTTTTTCTCCGTATTCATGTGGCAGACAATATCCGGTAGTATCGGGGATGTTCACAACTGTGGCACCTGCTTTAATAACAGCCTCCACTACTTTTGCAAGGTAAACGTTATCCGTACGACCTGCATCTTCTGCATAAAACTCAACATCATCTACAAAATTCTTCGCCCATTTCACACACTGAATTGCCCTTTCGAGTATATCTTCCCTGGTGGAATTAAATTTTGACTTAATATGTAAATCGGAGGTTCCTATGCCTGTATGTATTCGGGGACGTTTTGCATATTTCAATGCTTCACCAGCTACTTCAATATCTTTTTGTACTGCCCTGGTTAAACCACAAACCGTCGCATTTTTGATGACTCTTGAAATTTGATCAACAGAAGCAAAATCGCCCGGCGATGAAATAGGAAAACCAGCTTCGATAATATCTACACCTAATTCCTCGAGCTTTAGCGCCAGTTCTATCTTCTCATTTGTATTCAATTTGCACCCGGGAACCTGCTCACCATCTCGAAGCGTTGTATCAAAAATATCTATCTTGGTTGTTGACATAGAAATCGTATTTTTAGTTAAACAGGTTACTAGTATATTCGCTAATGCAGTACAATTGTGTAATAAACTATTAATGTGCTTACGAATATAGCCTGATTTAGCGGCGGAATATTAACAAATTGTTACCCTTATTACGCTTTATAAACCACCTGTTTTCGGCGCAAATGCCCGACCATAAAGGATTAACAAGAAATCAAATTACGATGCCCAACAGGAGTACAGACCCTCTATTTCAACTCATAAAATCCCTTGAAAAAAGCGAAAAACGCAATTTCAAGTTATACGTAACCCGCAATTCATCTTCCGATGAACTTAAAAGTGTACAGTTATTTGATGCCCTGGACCGGATGGACGACTACGATGAAGCCGTTTTACTAAGGAAAAATGAGAGTATTAAGAAACAGCAAATTAGTAACCTAAAAGCCCATTTATACAAACAGATACTTAGCAGCCTGCGCCTGATAAACGATGAAAGTATTGATATACAACTCCATGAACAAATGGATTATGCCCGGATATTATACAACAAAGGGTTATATCATCAAAGCCTGAAAGTGTTGGACAAAATGAAGGAGCAGGCAAAAATTCATAATCAGTTAACTTACCTGCAACAAGTACTTTTTTTCGAAAAAAAGATTGAGGCGCTTTACATTACCCGAAGCATGCAGGATAGGGCCGAACAATTAAGTAAAGTCTCAACCGAAGTAAGCTTAGACCTGCTGTTGATTTCCGAAATGTCGAATCTTTCACTTGAATTGTATAGTTGGTATATCCGTAACGGGCATAGCCGCAGTGAGGCCGAAAACTACACTTTGCAAGACTTTTTCAACGGAAGACTGACCAATAAGGCAGCATTATGCCACACATTTTATCAACGATTGTATCTGTACCAGAGTTACTGCTGGTATGCTTTTATCCGCCAGGATTTTTTACTTTACTACCGCTACACACAAAAATGGGTTGATCTTTTTGAAAAAGAACCAGAAATGATTCAAGCTGAAACTGCCCATTACATTAAGGGAATGCACAATTTAATGGGGTCTCATTTTGATTTAGGCAATCATCAAAAGCTTACGGAGACGCTGGAAAAGTTTGAAGTTTTTAGCCATAGCGAATTGGTTACAAGCAATGTAAATAACCGGATACAGTGTTTTGTTTACCGTACTATTTCTGTTTTTAACAAACACTTTCTGGAGGGTAGCTTTACGGAGGGCCTTTCTCTTATACCTGGTATTGAAGAAAAAATTAAAGCTTATGAAATATACCTTGACCGACACCGGATTCTTGTTTTTTATTACAAAATAGGCTGCCTGTATTTTGGCAGCAGTAATTTTGAAAAGGCGGTGGATTATCTTAATAAAATCATTAACTGGAAAGTAGATTTAAGAACCGACCTGCAATGCTATAGCAGGCTGCTACACCTGATTTCGCATTATGAATTGGGTAACGAAGACCTGATGGATCACCTGATAAAATCGGTGTATCGGTTTATGGCTAAAATGCACAATTTAAGTGTGGTTGAAGAAGAGATTTTTAAATTTATCCGTACTTCTTTTCATGTGCCGATGAAAAATATCAGGCCCGAATTGGAGAAACTGCTGGTGAAATTGAAAGCACTGAAAAGCAACCGCTTTGAAAACCGTGCTTTTCTTTATCTCGATATTATTTCCTGGCTGGAAAGTAAACTGGAAAATATCCCGGTACAGGAAGTACTTAAGAAAAAATTTGAAGGAAAGAGGAACCTGGCGCATCATTAAATTACAGCAATACTTAATTATTGAACTTTTCATTATACAATTAAATATTTGAAATAAAAGCATTGCAGAACTCCCCTTCAGGGGTTGGGGGCATTGTTGGGGGCATTGTTGGGGGCATTAAAATCAAATAAAGTTGCTGTAAAAACACCTCTTTCCCGCTTTTTAAAAATGGCTTTCCAGTTTCCATTATAACGAATCAAAGACGGCACCAACAAATCTCCGAAATGGGTCATTTGAACTTCCATTTGCACTTTAAAATCGTACACTCCAGCGTTATAGCTTAATGAATAATTACGGGCAACAACTTCAAAAGTTTTATCGTTGAACCAGGTAGTCATTTCGTCCACCACCGCTTTATCTTCCATGCCGGGTTTTACCTTTTGGGTAAAAATATAACAGCTGGTATTGTTATAATCATCCATGTCAATATTCATGTCGTACACATCCGCAATATCATCATCGTAGATCGCAGTTTTGTTCGACATAAAGGGTAACCCACTGATTCTTTTTCCAGGATTGAAAAACAACATTTTTAATTGCTCCTTGTGTTTTTCCATTCCGCTTTTTCCCGAAGTGCTGAAAGTGGTACCCGCTACAATATTATTCTCATCACATACAAACCCGGTTGTAAAAAAAAGCGATGCATACATTTTTGCAGTATAGTAATTATAATCATGATCCTTATCGTAATAATCACCGGTTGTTTGCTCTTCCAGCATTTCCATGCGTCGGCAATTGTTTTCCCTTACCTGCTTTGTCTTGCTAAAACAGGTTGCATCTGCATTTCCGTTTTTATCCAGCATTCGAATGTCATTGATGGCCGTAAACCCAAGTACATGCAGGTTTACAAATGCTTTATAGAAGCTGGTATCATCTTTTACATGTTTGATAAATGTGGGTACATTTAACTTGTTGTCGAGCACTACTTCGGAGAGCGTGATTACTTTTTTTCCAACATTGACCGATGAGTCTGGTTTTACCTGTGCCGATAAACTACCGGCAAGTAGTAGCCCTATAAAAAAAGGTATGATCTTACTCACACCTGTATGATTACAATTAAAATAAATCATGTTTAAAGCTTACGATCAAAAAAATTCGCTTTCATTTTTAACAGGAAAGGTTACTTTGGAAATACCATCCTGTAATCAACGTTCACCTTCCCTTTACTAATATCTGTTAATTTTCTTTTAAGCAAAGTGCGCTTTAATGGCTTGATATAGTCAATAAACAATTTGCCTTCTATATGATCATATTCATGCAGGATAATCCGGGCAGTGATACCATTAAAAGTTTGCGTTTGTGGCTGAAAATTTTCATCTACATAATCAAGCGTTACCTGCTCATTGCGGTTAACATCTTCCCTTATTTTTGGAATGCTGAGGCAACCTTCATTGTAGGCCCATTCATCACCATCCAGTTTGGAAATATGGGCATTGATAAAAACGCCTTTAAAACCCGGCCCATCCGGGTACAAGCCTTCTTCATCTTCTTCAAGATTCTGAAATACCTGTGTGCTGTCAATTAAGAAAAGACGAATCTCTTTGTTGATTTGTGGTGCTGCCAATCCAACTCCGTTGCTGTTGTACATCGTTTCCCACATATCCGCCAGCAATTTTTCCAGGTTTGGATAATCGGGTGTTATGTCATGGCACAATTTTCTTAAAATCGGTGAACCGTAAGCTACTATTGGAAGAATCATTAATAATTAAATTAAATAGTTGAATTTGTCATAAAACGCAAAGTTAACTTATCCCGATTAATAACTACTGCTTTGCAAATACTCCTGCAAAATGATGGTGGCGGCAATGATGTCTACATTTCCCTTTATCTGGCGGTCTTTTTTCTTCATCCCCATTTCCAACATAGCCGATTTTGCCATTTTAGAGGTATAGCGTTCATCCACCGTTTTCAAGGGAATTTGAGGGAACTCCTTCACCAATTTTTTGATGGCGGCATGTACAAGCGGGGTACCATGCGTATCCGATTCGTCCCAGTTTTTTGGTAATCCTATTACAATTAACTCTACTTCCTCAGCCTGGAAATATTTTTTAAGATAAGGAATCAACTCCCGGGATTCAATGGTGGCAAGGCCTGTTGCAATAATCTGCAATGGATCTGTAACGGCCAGGCCAGTTCGTTTTCCGCCGTAATCTATGGCAAGTATTCGAGGCAAATTGTGTTGAATTTTAGCTGCTAATTTTTTTAATCTACTGGTTATTTCGAAAATTATTTCAGCATTGAGTGAGTAAAAATATCAATTAAAACAAATACTGAAAAAACTACGGACGCAATACCATTTGCCGTCATAAAGGCAATGTTTACCTTACTTAAGTCGTTGGGCTTTACAATTGAATGTTGGTAAACCAGCATACCTGCAAACAACAACATACCAAACCAATATATATAGCCAAACCCGCCATACACGCCAGCGGCAATTACACAGGCAGCGGAAAGCAGGTGCAATAATTCAGATACACGGAGCGCTTTTGATTTGCCCAATGCTGCAGGTATGGAATGTAAATTTTGTGACCTGTCAAAGGCTTCATCCTGCAGCGCATAAATAATATCAAAACCACTTACCCAAAATAAAACGGTGAATGAAAACAACACCGGCAATGTACTGAACTGACCAGTTACTGCAAGAAAAGCACCAATGGGTGCAAGACTTAAACCAACACCTAATACCAAATGACATAGTGCAGTAAAACGTTTTGTATAGCTATAAAACAATACCACAAATAAGGCAATGGGTGATAAGTAAAAACAAATACGGTTTATAAAGAAAGTGGCGATTACAAACAATATACAATTGATGATTACAAAACGCAACGCGTTTTCTTTTGAGATAATACCGGCTGGTATTTCACGAATGGCAGTACGGGGATTTTGAGCATCAAAATGACTGTCGAGGTAGCGATTAAAAGCCATGGCCGCACTTCTTGCAGTGATCATACAAAGGAGAACCAGTGCAAATTTTATACTGATATAAGCAGCGAAACCCTGTGGGAATATAATAGTATGCCATCCCGGCACCACGGATGCAGGCATAAAATAAATACCTAACACAAACCCGATTAATGCAAAGGGCATGGCGAAAATGGTATGACTAAATTTCACCAGGCTTAAATATTTCTTTATACTACTCATTCATTAAAATCTAAAATGATCAGTTTTATTTAATTATAATATTATTAGTACGTTTTGTTGCTGCCAATTGATACAATGTACAAGTGTGCGACGCCACCGAAGCATCATAGCAATTCAACTGCCCGGACAAAAAAATCCAACATCACAGGTTCCATTCAATACCTCTATTTATTTACACTTCAACTTTTAAACCTTCAGAATCCGCTGGCTGCACACCTCTAACAAATTCCCACAATACAACACCTGCGGCGGTTGCAATGTTTAATGAATGTTTCATGCCAAGTTGCGGTATTTCAATGCACCCTTCACATACTGCAATAGTTGACTCCTCAACGCCCGTTACTTCATTGCCAAAAATCACTGCCACTTTTTCGCCTTTGCTGTATTGCAGGTTGTGTAATTTAAGGCTTCCGGCGGCCTGCTCCACTGCATAAATTTTGTAACTCAGTTCTTTTAGTTGAATAACTGCCATGCCTGCATTTTCAAAATGTTGCCAATGCACGCTTTCCTCTGCACCCAGCGCCGTTTTTTTAATTTCTTTGTGGGGCGGCACGCAGGTGTAACCACATATATAAATTGCCTCCAATAAAAACGCATCGGCGGTACGAAAAACGCTACCCACATTATAGGCGCTTCTGATATTTTCCAACACCACAATCACCGGTGTTTTATCTGCCTGTTTAAATTCATCTACCGATTTCCGGTTCAGTTCGTCCATGCTCAATTTTCTCATACAAATTACCAGGAGGCGATTTTTACGCAAAATTAGATGACATATTCGATAATCCGTTGCAGACATCATGATAAAGACCTTATTTTTGTCGCAATGGGAATTTGTGAAAATCCATTGACAATGCCGATTGTATATTGACTTTGCCAATGCATATATTTCCATCAATCCAGATTATAATTAATTATTAGCATTTTCAAAGAATTCCCCGTTAGGGGTTGGGTAATTATGGCCAAATCAACGGGAGAAACTCCCTTAATGCAACAACACAATGCTATCAAGGCCCGCTATCCGGATGCGATCCTGCTATTCAGGGTGGGTGATTTTTACGAAACCTTTGGCCAGGATGCCGTAAATGCCTCAACGGTTTTAGGCATTACACTTACCAAGCGAAATAATGGCGATGCTAACTCATCGCAATTGGCAGGATTTCCGCACCATGCGTTAGACACTTACTTACATAAGCTTGTAAAAGCCGGTTATAGGGTAGCTATCTGCGATCAATTGGAAGACCCAAAGACTGCTAAAGGAATAGTAAAACGAGGGGTTACCGAACTCGTTACGCCAGGTGTTGCCACCAACGATAAATTACTGGAACACAACAGCAATAACTTTTTAGCGGCCCTACATTTTTTTGAAGATAAAATTGGTATTGCATTTTTAGATATTAGCACCGGCGAATTTTTTGTGGCAGAAGGCGACCGTGAATATGCCGATAAATTATTGCAGAGTTTAAAACCAGCCGAAGTAATATTTCAACGAAACAGGCAAAAGCATTTTAAAGAAACCTTTGGCACAAAATTTTTTACCTACGCACTGGATGAATGGATTTTTGCAGAAGCTTATGCTACTGAAAGCCTGCTGAAACATTTTGGTACACATAGCCTGAAAGGCTTTGGTGTAGCTGGTTTGAAGGAAGGCATCATTGCTGCAGGTGCCATTTTACATTATTTAAAAGATACGGAGCATCCTAACCTGGGGCATATCACTTCTATTCAGCGGATTGACAGGGAGGGGCATTTGTGGATGGACCGTTTCACCATCCGCAACCTGGAATTATTTGGCGGAGCTGAAGGAAGCAACACTTTATTAAAAGTATTGGACAACACGGTATCTGCAATGGGTGCACGCTTATTGAAGCGTTGGATGGTAATGCCGCTTAATGATATTATTAAGATTAATGAACGACTGGACACGGTAGAATTTTTAATAAAAGAAACGGATACCCGCAATAAAATTACGCAACACATTAAACAGGCCGGCGATGTAGAACGACTGGTTAGTAAAGTGCCGTTAAAAAAAGTAAACCCCAGGGAAGTATTGCAGATTGCAAGGGGGTTAATGCAGGCTGAAAGTATTAAAGAAATTTGCGCAGGAACGAATAACGAATACTTGAAAAGATTGGCAGATTCGCTGAATCCGTGTAAATACATGTTGGAAAAAATTCTGAAAGTAATTAATGAAAACCCACCGGCACTAAGTTCAAAAGGTGGCATTATAGCTGAAGGAATTGACGAGGAACTGGATGACCTGAGAAAAATTTCGAGTGGTGGAAAAGAATACCTGGTTGAGCTACAACAGCGGGAAGCGTTGGCCACGGGTATTTCTTCATTAAAAATAAGTTTCAACAATGTATTTGGCTACTACCTGGAAGTAACCAACCTGCACAAAGTCAAAGTACCGGAAACATGGATTCGCAAACAAACACTGGCCAATGCGGAGCGATACATTACACCTGAATTAAAAGTGTACGAAGAAAAAATCATTGGGGCAGAAGATAAAATACTGGTGATTGAATTGCAGCTTTTTGAAAAACTGCTAAATGAATTGCAGGATTATATTGCCCCCATGCAGGTGAATGGCCATGTGATGGGTGTGATGGATTGCCTGACTTGTTTTGCTAACAATGCGTTGCAATTCAAATACAAAAAGCCCTTGGTTCAGGATACGAATATACTGGACCTGAAAGACAGCCGCCACCCTGTAATTGAACGCTATTTAACAGATGGAGAAAGTTATATTTCAAACGATATTTTTTTGGACCCAACAAACCAACAAGTCATTATTTTAACCGGGCCAAACATGAGTGGTAAAAGTGCCATTTTACGCCAGACAGCACTCATTACTTTGATGGCACATATGGGAAGTTTTGTACCGGCCAGTGATGCAAAAATTCCGTTGACCGATAAAATATTTACAAGGGTTGGTGCCAGCGATAACCTGAGTGGTGGCGAAAGTACCTTTATGGTGGAGATGAACGAAACAGCCAGCATTATCAACAATATTACTTCACGTAGTTTGATTTTGCTGGATGAAATCGGGCGGGGAACATCTACCTATGACGGTATTTCCATCGCATGGAGCATTGTAGAATATTTACATAAATCAGGTTCTGCTCCCAAGACATTATTTGCCACGCATTACCACGAATTAAATGAACTTGAAAACAAGTTGCCGAGGGTAAAAAATTATCATGTTACCAACAAAGAAATTGGCAACAAAATTATTTTCCTGCGTAAGCTTGCACCAGGTGGTAGCGTACACAGTTTTGGTATTCATGTGGCAAGAATGGCAGGTATGCCGCCAGACTTAATAGAACGGGCAAATGAAATTTTATTACAGCTTGAAGAAAGCAGGAACACCGAAGAAACGGGCAAGTCTGAAAGCCTGGACAAAACGGTAAAAAAACTGAGTTTACCCAAAATGCAGTTAAGCATTTTTGATGCACACTCAGCCACGTTTGAAGAAATCCGCACTTTGTTGGATGCGGTGGATATTAACCGGCTGACCCCGGTAGAGGCTTTGTTGAAATTGCAGGAAATAAAATCGAAGGTGAAATAGGTAGCCCCTGTCCCCTGAAGGGGAACTTGGATTGAAGGTTTACTATTTACCTATTAAAAGTTTTAATTTTGAAAGCGTGTTGGAAAACTTTAGGCTGTTCAAAACTCCCCTTGCCCCTGTCCCCTGAAGGGGAACTTGGATTGAGGGTTTACTGTTTACTTGTTTTAGCTTTTAAATTTAAAAGAGGATGGAAAAATTTAGGCTTTTCAAATACTCCCCTTTGGGGGCTGGGGGCTTGAAACAATGTTGGAAAACATCAGGCTGTTTAAAACTCCCCTTTAGGGGTTGGGGGCTACAGGCCGGTGGCCTTGTCTGGTACATACTATTTATCAACTGCTTTTTTTCAGTGGCTGCCTATTCGCAACAGACCAGTTGTGATACATTGGGGCAAAATTCTACCACTGCTTTCCCTGTTTGTGGTGTTGATACTTTTTCTATTTTATCGGTACCTGAATGCGGCGGCCGCTTGTTGCCAACTCCCTGCCGACTTGCCATCACCGACATCAATCCATATTTCTACAAATTCACTTGCTTTACTTCGGGCACATTGGGCTTTTTAATAACACCCAAAACAATTTCAGATGATTATGACTGGCAATTATTTGATGTAACCAATCGCAACCCGGACGACATTTACACAGACAAGTCGTTATTTGTTGCCTGCAACTGGTCGGGTGACGGCGGCACAACCGGCACCAGCGCTACCGGAGCCAGTTTAAGTTACTGCGATGGGCTGGGTGTACCAAGATTTAGCAAAATGCCCAACATTATTCAGGGCCATGAATATATTTTATTGGTCAGTCATTTTGATGGCTCAACACAAAGTGGTTACTCGTTAGCGTTTGGTGGTGGCACCAGTAATATAACTGATCCGCTAGCACCCGATTTACTGGCTGCAAAAGCGAGTTGCGATGGTACTAAAATTTCTGTTAAGCTCAATAAAAACATGAAGTGTACCAGCCTTGCAAAAGATGGCAGCGATTTCAGTATTTCACCGGCAATCTTCCCCATCATCGGAGCCGTTGGTGTTAATTGTACCAACGGGTTTGATATGGATTCGGTTGTAATTACATTGGGTGGTGGCTTGCCTCCGGGAAATTACACGGTTCAAATTGAAACGGGTAGCGATGGTAATAATTTGCTGGACAATTGCAATAAAGGAATCCCCAATGGAAAAACTTTACCGGTAGTTGTATTGCCAGTAGCTGCTACTCCCATGGACAGTCTTACCAAAACCGGCTGTGCACCGGATGTGTTAGAATTGATTTTTAAACAACCGATGCTTTGCAGTTCTATTGCAGCAGATGGAAGTGATTTCCGTATAACCGGGCCAACAGCAGTTACCGTTTTAGGTGCAACAGGTAATTGTAATAATGGAATTACTAATTCAATATTGGTAAAACTATCTGCTCCAATACAAAACGCAGGTGCATATAGATTGGTTCTGCAAACAGGTTCGGATGGAAATACTATAAGGAACGAATGTAGCGTAGAAACACCGGCAGGCTCTTCGTTGCCATTCAATACTGTTGATACCGTATCGGCATTATTCAAATCAACCATTCGGTTTGGCTGCGTTGCAGACACAGTAAATTATTCGCATGATGGCCGCAATGGTGTGAATAACTGGCAATGGAATTTTGACAATACAATCATACGTACCGTTCAAAATACACAGGTAATTTATTCGTCATTTGGCAGCAAGCAGGCTACCTTAATAGTTAGTAACGGCACATGTAACGACACCGCAACTGCGGTTGTTTTGTTGAACAACAATGTAACTGCCGACTTTGAAGCTACTGCTGTAGTTTGTCCGGGCGACCCGGCTATGTATACCGATAAAAGCACCGGCCCAGTTGTCGGCTGGAGCTGGAATTTTGGAAATGGCAGTGTAAGCACAAAACAAGATCCGCCTCCACAATTGTACCCTTCTAATAATATTGTAAGAGATATTCCGATTCAACTGATTGTAAAAAACAGTGTTGGTTGCGCAGATACAACAATTCATACCATCAGGGTAGTTGGCAATTGTTACATCGCTATACCCAAAGCATTTTCCCCTAATAATGATGGTTTAAATGATTACCTGTACCCCACAAATGCTTATAAAGCAAGGGATTTACTGTTTCGTGTTTATAACAGAACCGGGCAAAAAATATTTGAAACCCGTGACTGGATGACAAAATGGGATGGTACATTCAATGGCAATCCGCAGGACCCGGGAACCTATGTATGGATACTAACTTACACTAATATTGAAACCGGAAAAAAGTTTGAATTAAAAGGAAGTACTGTATTGATCAGATAGTTTTACGGGTATTTTTTTATCAACTAAATGCCTCAACTAAAGCGTCCCATTCTTTATCTAAGTTACCTGATTGTGTACTTTTACCGGCACGCCCATACCAGTAACCAGCGTTCGAAATATCGCCTTCTTTTCTATGAAGATATGCATGAATCCAGGCTGCATTTTCATTATCAATATCCTGGATCAATTCATGTGCTTTGTTCCAATCGCCTTTGGCATCGTACCACAATGCTTTTAAATAAACAGAGGCATTTTGTGGTGGTTCGTTCCCTGATATACTCTCTTTAAATGTTGACATATATACATGTTAAATCTTAGAAGATGTTTGATTTTTTTTAAATACCAGCCATAGTTTTTCATAGCATCAACTGTTGCGTTGCAATCCGTTCATCTGTATATTTTCATGGCGGCGACAAACGTCATAAAAAATAATTTCCGATCATTTCAAAACGATTTAGCAAATGCATTTCTTCAATCGGGTAGTAAAATTATTAATAAAATTCAACGTAGGCACATAATTGTATTCAATAAAATATACGTTTCCTGTACAACTCATTCAACTCCTACAATCTGCTGATATTAAAACTGAATCTTCCGGCAAATGCCTGCTAATTGCGTAAGTTTGTTTACAAATTTAACCATGGAAAATAAGCCGGTACATTATAGTGAATACCTTGAACTGGATAAAATTTTAAATGCCCAGCACCCTGAAAGTTTTAAAGCCAACAGTGAACCCGCACATGATGAAATGCTTTTTATCATTATTCACCAGGCTTATGAATTATGGTTTAAACAAATACAATTTGAAGTAGATTCAGTCATTGAAATTATGAAGCGGCCTGCTTTAAATGACAACTCGGCCGAATTACAAACCATCGTTCACCGGCTGAAAAGAGTGACAACCATTTTAAATGTTTTGGTGCATCAAATTGATATTATGGAAACCATGACGCCAATGGATTTTCTTGATTTCAGGGATATGCTCCGGCCTGCATCCGGATTTCAAAGCTGGCAGTTTAAAAAACTGGAAGCTAAACTGGGACTTAAATTTGATCACCGGCATGGAAAAGCTTACTATACCTCGCAGCTCAACCAACAGGAAGTAGACATTATAAAAGATGCTGAAAAAGAGCCCTCCATAATTGATTTATTAAATGGCTGGCTGGAAAGAATGCCCTTTATAAATGACAATAAATATTGGCAGGAATATCAGCCAGTTTCCGGCAATCATACAACCCCTGTTTTCTGGAATGATTATGAATTTATTTATGTTAACAGCCTTGCTGAAGCGGAGAAAAATAATGAGTTATTATTTAAGCAAATATTCAATGAGGAATCAAATAACCCTGACAGGCTGTTGAGTGCAAAAGCCTGCCGATCTGCATTATTTATATTTCTTTATCGTGGCTATCCCATGCTGGAACTGCCTTTCCAACTATTAGACATATTGCTTGAAGTTGATAACCAATTAGGGAATTGGCGAAACAGGCATATACACATGGTGCAGCGAATGATCGGCACCAGGATTGGCACGGGTGGAAGTACAGGAGCAGGCTACCTGAAAGCCGCCATGGACAAACACTACATATTCAAAGAAATTGCACAGCTAAACAGCTTCCTCATTGAGCGAAAAAAATTACCCGCCTTACCAACTGTGTTGACTGAAAAATTAGGATACCGGTAATTTATATTTACCATTTATCCCTGCATTGTTTCTTTCAAAATTTTATAGTTGAACTAAGTAACCTGTTTATATAATTTGTAAGCATATTAGCAACCTGTTGCTATCATAGCAATGCTGCCTACTCAACTTTTTTTGAAAGTTAAACTTGAAACATTATGAAAAAGATTCTAATGTTATTGATCATTTTTTTATTCCTGAATTGCACCTCTTCCTACAGTCAAAAAAAATATGGCTATGCTGTGGTGGAGCTTCGGTGCAGTAAAAATGATGCAAACAAAAACAAGGTTTACTACAGCCCTGTTATTGAATTGAATGGGTTAAACCACAAAAAATATACGGAAGGAATGGACAGTTCAATTCCGGAATATTCTACCCGGTATTATAATTATGCCATCTTAAAATGGTTTGAAGCTTTGCTAAAAGACAAGTATAATATCGTTTTAAATGATCCTGAAAAATATGAACGCCAGTCCACTGCAGTGGTATATAACAAGTCAGCGAATTGCAACGAACATAAAACAGAACTTGCCTGCTTTTACACAGATAAAGCACAATTGACAGCAATACGAAACGACGCCATCAATGAAAATAAACAACTAAAAAACAGCAATAATTTTTGTGAAATAATTGAGTTGTAAAATAATTCGATATCAACACTATCCTCGCTTTATACCGTTATTGTGACCATTAGCTCCCGGCAAGAACTCTTTTTTTCTGAAAAAGTTTTTAATACTTATCCATCAACGAATGTTGCTTTTTGTAACCAAAGCAGCCACAAACTTTATTGAAAAACAATTCTATCCATATCTGGAAATGCATCAAATAACAGCCTTTATTAATAAGTGTGACAATTGTGCATACAATTAATTTACTGATAGAATGGCTTGATTATAGTGTTATAATATGCCAGTCACTATAACCTGTATGCAATAAACAATGCCTAAAAATATTTGTTGTTCATACATAATAATAAAAGAAATGGAAAGGAAATTAAAGCTTGGAATATTAGATCAGTCAATAGTAAGGGAAGGCTTTTCTGCAGCAGATGCCTTAAAGGAAACGATCGCAACAGCAAAACTTGCAGAAGAACTTGGCTACACACGATTTTGGGTTTCAGAACATCACAATGCGCCTTCCATTGCGGGCTCTGCACCTGAACTATTAATGGTAAAACTGGCAGATGAAACAACGCATATCCGCATTGGTTCCGGTGGTATTATGTTACCCAACCACAGTGCATTAAAAGTGGCAGAAAATTTTCGTTTACTGGAAACACTTTTTCCCGGCAGAATAGATTTAGGTATGGGCAGGGCACCAGGCGGAGACCGCATAAGTTCAGCCATGCTAAACCCATCCAATACGTTTAGTGAAGAAAGTTATTTATTACAGTTAAGTCATTTACAGCATTTTTTTGATGATAGTGCATCTACAACTTATGGAAGTTTACTGGCGGTGCCACAGGCAGAAACAATACCACAACAATGGATATTAAGCAGCAGCGGAGGAAGCAGTAAAATTGCGGCAGACTTCGGAATGGGTTTAGTGGTAGCAAGATTTATAAACGGCCATGCAGGACCTGATGTGGTAGAAACTTATCGCCGGCTGTTTAAACCTTCTGAGCAGTTTCCTGAGCCCGAAGCAATGCTATCCATTTCCGTACTTTGTGCAGATACTGAAGAAAAAGCTTTGCAGATGCGTAAGTTGATGGATTATCGGCTGCTTCAATTTGAAAAAGGCAACTTTGGTAAACCCGGCAATTATGAGTCCATTAAAGATTACGAATTTTCGATCGGTGAAATTCAACGAATAAAAAACAACAGCGGCAGAGTTGTATCAGGCACACCAGCACAGGTAAAAAAACAATTGCTCCAACTGGCAGATGAATTTGATATTGATGAGGTTATTGTAGCCACCATGACGGGTTCAGTAGAAGATAGAAAACGATCCTTTGAATTATTGGCGGAAACATTCGAGTTGAAAAAACAGGCTATTCCGAAAGCTATCGGATCAATGAATTAATCATCAGATCATATCTTTCAACAGCTTAACAACTGCATCAACCTCAGCTTTGGTATTATGCTTAGAGAAACTAAACCTGACCGTAATTTGATTGGGATTGTTGTTGATTGCACGCACTACATGACTACCCTGGTCGGCACCTGAGGTGCAGGCGCTGCCGCCGCTGGCACAAATATTATTAATGTCCAGATTAAACAACAACATTTCCGATTTCTCAGATTTAGGAAAACTTGCACTTAAAACTGTGTACAGGCTTTTGCCCAATGTATCGCCATTAAATGCTACGCCGGGGATGTGTTTTTTCAACTCATCCATCATGTAATATTTAAGCGTACCGATGTATGCAGAATCGTTTTCGTAACCCGCCGTTGCCAATTCCAATGCTTTTGCAAAACCAACTATGCCATACACATTTTCAGTTCCGGCACGCATGTTACGTTCCTGTCCGCCGCCATGTATAAATGGTTGTATGCGTACATTTTCATTGATGTACAAAATACCAACTCCTTTAGGGCCATGAAATTTATGTGCTGCACCGGTAACAAAATGCACCGGCGTATTTCTAAGATCAAAAGGAAAATGACCTACTGTTTGTACGGTATCGCTATGAAAGATCGCATTGTATAATTTACATAAATTACCTACCGCATGTATATCGAGTATGTTACCGATTTCGTTGTTGGCATGCATGAGTGTTACCAACGTTTTTTCATCTGTGCCTGCCAGCAACTTCTCCAGGTCGTCCAGGTCTACATGCCCGTTGGGCAATAATTTTACGTAACTTATTTTGGCAAGATCCTGTTTATCCAGGTGCTCTACCGAATGCATCACTGCATGGTGTTCGATGTGAGATGTAATGATATGCCTGCAACCCAGGTCACGTATAGCTGCTATGATAGCAGTGTTGCTGCTTTCGGTGCCGCCACTGGTAAAGAAGATTTCTGCGGGATGTGCATTTAATATTTTTGCGACAGATTTCCTCGCCTGCTCAATGGCCAAACGGGTTTCTCTGCCGTAAGAATAAATTGAAGAAGGGTTCCCGAATTTTTCAGTTAAAAAAGGCATGATTGTTTCCAATACTACCGGATCAAGTGCCGTGGTTGCTGCGTTGTCGAAATAAATCCTATCCATGGTTAAGTCAAAAATAAAAATTCAAAAATAAAAACAGGTAGTTCAATATCGTATCAGCATTAACTTAAGATACACCTAATCTGAACACTATTTTTTAAATTAAACCTACTTTTCTTCGTAAGCGAAAACAGTCTATTGAAAATAATACCTGAAAAATTAAATCCGTAAAGGGGTCGAAATTACATTACCTCACTGATATCTTTCATAAGTCTTCTTGCGATATTATCTGCAGTGGTTTCAAAATTACTTTCTGCATATATGCGGATGATGGGCTCGGTGTTACTGGTGCGTAAATGAACCCAGTCGGTATCAAATTCTATTTTTAAACCATCTTCTACATTGATTGGATGATTTTTATATTTCGTCTTTATTTTATCAAATACCTCTTTTACATCAATGCCGTTTTCGAGCTTGATTTTATTTTTGCTGATAAAATAATCAGGAAAAGAATTGCGTAATTGTTTGGTTGTTTTTTTAGATTTTGCGAGGTGTGTTAAAAACAATGCAATACCAATCAGTGCATCTCTGCCGTAATGCAAATCGGGGATTATGATGCCTCCGTTTCCTTCACCACCAATCACTGCATTTACTGCCTTCATTTTATTTACCACATTCACCTCTCCCACTGCGCTTGGAAAATATTCGCCACCGTGTTTGATCGTAACATCTTTTAATGCCCTTGTAGAAGACATGTTGGAAACTGTATTTCCTTTGCGGTTACTCAGTATATAATCGGCCACTGCTACAAGCGTATACTCTTCGCCAAACATACTGCCATCTTCACACACAAAACACAACCTGTCTACATCGGGATCTACTGCAATCCCCAATGTTGCATTTTGTTTTACCACTTCCCTGCTAAGACCAGTTAAATGTTCGGGTAATGGTTCAGGATTATGGGCAAATTTGCCATTAACCTCTTCGTTGATAACCGTAAAATCTTTTACTCCTAAGGCAATCAGCAATGCCGGAACAGCAATGGCTCCGGTACTATTCACAGCATCTATAACAATTTTAAATTTTGCCTTTTTGATGGCAGCAGCATCTACCAACTCATAGTTAACAACCGCATCAATATGTTTTGCAAGGGCAGTATCGTCAACAGTAGTAGTGCCTAATTTATCAACTAAAGAAAATACAAAACTTTCTGTTTCGGCTATTTCCAGTACTTTTTCGCCTTCTGCGCTATTGATAAATTCTCCTTTACCGTTGAGTAATTTTAAAGCGTTCCACTCTTTGGGATTGTGACTGGCTGTTAAAATAATACCACCTGCGGCATTTTCGAAAACAACCGCCATTTCTACCGTTGGTGTGGTACTGTAATCGAGGTCAATTACATTAAAGCCGAGTGCATTCAGCGTACTGATCACCAGGTTTTTTACCATAGCACCACTTATGCGCCCGTCTCTACCAACCACAATCGTATTACTTGAAGTGGTAGTATCCTGCCTTAAAAGTGTGCCATAAGCTGCGGTAAATTTTACAATATCCAGTGGAGTTAAGTTGTCGCCGGTTTTGCCTCCAATAGTTCCTCTAATCCCGGATATACTTTTAATCAGTGCCATTCGCTACGGTTAATATTGAGCGGCAAAGATAATAAAAGGATGATAGTATTCGGGTGAATTTAATGAAAAGGGGTATTTAATGATAAATTGATATGACTGGTTTTGAAAGCTAAATGCAGGTGGAGTAGGCATTTGACAGTTTTATTTTATTAAATGAAAATAGAGCTGAATGAAAATTGCCCGTAAAAACTGTTACAGTTGATACGGGCAATTGAATTATAAATTGGTTGAAAATGAGCAGCTGAAAATGTACAAATGTACAAGAGTGCGACGCCTGTGAAGCTAAATCATTGCTGTGAAGCCGGGCTAAAAAATCTCCTATTTCATTTCGAAAGACTCTAAAAATTTAGTTGTAAAGTT
The DNA here is from genome assembly GCA_040002495.1 of Ferruginibacter sp. Classification (GTDB taxonomy): domain Bacteria; phylum Bacteroidota; class Bacteroidia; order Chitinophagales; family Chitinophagaceae; genus Ferruginibacter. The sequence continues at coordinate 4,675 of JBDUEK010000089.1, read as the reverse complement.
GCCACTCCTGAAATCTTCATTTTTCATTAACTGCAGATGAAAGGGAATGGTTGTTTTGATGCCTTCAATAACGTATTCGCTAAGGGCCCGATACATGGTATCAATGGCCTCTTCCCTTGTTTGTGCTACGGTTATTAATTTACCAATCATACTATCGTAGTAAGGCGGAATAACATAACCTGCATACACATGGCTATCAATACGAACGCCGTGGCCGCCTGGTGTATGTAACACCGTTATTTTACCGGGGCTGGGGCGAAAGTCGTGATAAGGATCTTCTGCATTGATGCGGCACTCTATGGCGTGCATCTGCGGATAATAGTTTTTACCGCTTACCTTATGGCCGGCGGCTATTTTTATTTGTTCTTTAATTAAATCAAAATTTACCACTTCTTCCGTAACGCAATGCTCAACCTGAATACGGGTATTCATTTCCATGAAATAAAAATTGCGGTGTTTATCAACCAAAAACTCAATGGTACCAACACCTTCGTAACTGATGGCGCTGGCTGCTTTGATAGCTGCATCGCCCATTAGCTCACGCAATTCGGGGGTCATAAAAGGCGATGGAGATTCTTCCACTAATTTTTGGTGACGGCGTTGAATACTACAATCTCTTTCACTTAAATGACAAACACTACCAAACTGGTCGCCGGCAACCTGTATTTCAATATGACGCGGCTCTTCCACAAATTTCTCCATGTAAATTCCGTCGTTCTTAAAGGATGCTGCTGCTTCGGTCTTTGCATTTTCAAATGCTTTTTCCATTTCGCTTTCTTCCCAAACTACCCGCATTCCTTTACCACCGCCACCGGCAGTTGCTTTTAAGATAACCGGGTAACCAACTTCGTTTTTTGCAAGTTCTATTGCCTGTTCTACACTTTCCAACAAGCCACCACTACCTGGTACTACTGGGACACCAGCTTTGATCATTGTTTCCTTTGCGGTGATTTTATCGCCCATTTGATTGATCATTTCAGGCGTTGGCCCAATAAATTTAATGCCATGATCTGTACAAATTTGAGCAAAGCGGGAATTTTCTGCCAGGAAACCATACCCGGGGTGAATGGCATCTGCATTGGTAATTTCTGTAGCAGCCATAATATGTGGAATATTAAGGTAAGAATCAACACTGCTTGGCTTACCGATACACACTGCTTCGTCAGCAAATTTTACATGCAAACTATCTTTATCTGCAGTTGAATACACTGCCACTGTTTTAATACCCATTTCTTTGCAGGTACGTATAACACGTAGTGCAATTTCCCCACGGTTAGCAATCAATATTTTTTTGAACATAGATAGTTGATTTGAAAATTTGAAAATGATTCAATAAGGAATTGATAACTGAATCAAATCAAAAAACTAGGATTTACATGTTGGATATAATAATCATTTAGTCCAATGCCTTTCTTACTTTCTAAAAATCACCCGGCAATCGTGCTACGGGAATATTCGCTTCTGATTGTAGCTGTGAATTTTCTGTTTTTTAATTAGCTTGGATCTACCAGGAATAATGGTTGGTCAAATTCTACCGGACTTGCATCTTCAACTAATACTTTTACAATTTTACCCTGGATTTCACTTTCAATTTCATTGAACAACTTCATTGCTTCAATGATACATACCACTTTTCCCAGCGTTACATCGTCACCAACATTTACAAAAATGGGTTTACCCGGACCTGATTGACGATAGAACGTTCCAATCATTGGGCTCTTTATGGTGATGTAATTATCTGCTTTGTTAGGTTCTGGAGTTGTTGCGACTGCTGCTGCGGGAGGAGGAGGTGGTGGTGCGCTTTGCTGTGTTAGTGCCGGTTGATACATTTGTGCTGGTGCATTTGCTACAATGTGTTGAACCGGATCTTTTTTCTGTTTGACTGTTATTTTAACACCTTCTTCTTCAATTGTTATTTCGCCAATATTGGTTTTATTAATAAGCTTTACAAGCTCCTGGATTTGTTTGATGTCCATATAGAGATATTAATGGTTTTTAATTAAAGAAACGGGCGACTAAGGTAGGTAATGATTTATTAATACTGCAAATTTTTAAAAAGAAAGAAATTGATAAAAATTGGCAAAAATTGCGTAAATATGGCGCAATACTAATAAAAAATAGCTCAAAATTGATAAAAATGCCCGAAAATGAAACAGGGCAAATATTATGATTTGCCCTGCTGATATTGTTTAAATTAGATAATAAATTAATTTTTATAATAAGTAGAATACTCAGGAACGAAATAGAAAATAAGCAGAAATTATGCTTCTTTTACTCTTTCAACGTACTCTCCCGATTTGGTATTTACCCTGATTAGTTCTCCTTCGTTTACAAATAGTGGAACGTTCACGGTAGCACCAGTTTCGACAGTTGCAGGTTTTAAGGTTTTTGTAGCAGTATCGCCTCTCATACCCGGTTCGCTATAAGTTACCAGCAATACAATTTTATCAGGCAATTCAACGCCCATTGGCATATCAGTTTCGCCATTAATCAATACTGAAACCTCTTGTCCGTCTTTTAAGAATTTAGGTGCATCTACCATTGTTTCAGGCACTGTGATTTGCTCAAAAGTTTCTACATCCATAAAGCTATAGCCGGTATCATCTTTATACAAATACTGATAGGCTTTCTTTTCAACTCTTACCGGGTGAATTGTTTCACCACTGTTCCAGGTAATTTCGATGGTACGGTTATTATCAACGCCTTTTAATTTTGCCCACACTTTTGCTGCTGCACGGGCTGTTTTATTTTGACCGAATTCTATAACGGTATATAAACTACCATCCACTTTGATGATAAGCCCTGAGCGCATGTCTGCTGTAGTTGCCATAATCGTATTATTGTTTTGTGATAAATTACTGGGGTGCAAAAGTAGGAAAGAAATGATAAATAGTGCAAGCTGTTATTTTAATACGAAAAAGTGTGATCATTCATGAGATGTTTGTCGTGTATATGTTCATTAAGGCCACTTCTATTCAGCACTAATACTTACCGTCTTTTAAATGTGAACCTTAGTTTTTCAAATAATATTAATTGGTTTAACAATCTCATTTGAAAGTAAAAAATTAGCTTTGGCAAAATTTACATTTTGAAAAAATATACACTTTTCTGCCTGATGGCATTGGCTTCATTAACAGGTTTTACACAACAAAATTCCGACAATGATTATGTGAAAGGGTTTTTATCTATCCCTGAATTTAAGATTAATACGGTGCCCGACAGCAGCTTTTATACAAGTGCTGAACTTAAAAAAGGAGAGCCGTTTATGATGATGTTTTTTAGTCCGGATTGTGAGCATTGCCAACGGCAAACAAAAGAATTACTGGCCTATAAAAAAGAATTATCAGGTATTCAGATAGTAATGATTTCCCCGCTATCGTTCCAGGACAACAAGAATTTTTATGATGAATATGATTTAAAAAGTATGCCCAATGTAAAAATGGGTACTGATGTAACTTTTAAATTAAGGCTACTTTATAAGATAACTACCTTTCCTTCGATGTATGTGTATGATAAGAATGGTACGCTTGCAAAAGCATTTGTCGGAAATATTGATGTACCTGCTATTTTAAATGCTGTGAAATAAAATTTGCATTGCAAATGTGCTAACGGTGTAATCGACTACCTTTGCAGCGCAAATTAATTCCTTAAATAATTTAAATATTTTTTTATCATGAAAGTTACCGTTGTAGGTGCCGGAGCTGTTGGAGCTACCTGTGCTGATAATATTGCCCGCAAAGAGTTATGCAGTGAACTTGTATTATTAGATATTAAAGAAGGTGTTGCTGAGGGGAAAGCCATTGATATGATGCAAACTGCAACCTTAATGGGATTTGACACAAAGATTATTGGTAGTACCAATGATTATTCAAAAACTGCCAATACCGATGTTGCCGTTATTACTTCGGGGCTTCCACGTAAACCGGGGATGACAAGAGAAGAATTGATTGGAATCAACGCTGGTATCGTGAAAGGTGTAACTGAAAACATTTTAAAATATTCGCCAGACGCAATCATTATTATTATTAGTAACCCGATGGATACGATGACTTACCTGGCTTTACAATCTACAGGTTTGCCTAAAAACAGGATTATAGGAATGGGTGGTATACTTGATAGCAGCCGTTTTAAATATTACTTATCTACTGCAATTGGATGTTCTCCCAATGACTTACAAGGTTTTGTAATTGGTGGACATGGAGATACTACCATGATACCATTAACAAGGCTTGCAACTTACCAGGGAAGCCCGGTTAGCAACTATCTTGATGAAATTACTTTAAAGAAAGTTGCTGCTGATACAATGGTTGGTGGTGCTACTTTAACAGGCTTATTGGGTACCTCAGCATGGTATGCACCAGGTGCAGCCGGAGCCGCATTGGTTGAAAGTATTGTAAGAGACGAGAAAAAATTGTTTACCTGCTGTGCAAGTGTTGATGGCGAATATGGCCAGAAAGATATTTGTATTGGGGTTCCGGTAATCATTGGCAGAAACGGTATTGAGAAAATAATTGAATACACACTTACCGAAGAAGAACAGGCTACTTTTAATAAAAGTGCTGATGCAGTGCGCAACATGAATAATGTATTGAGCACATTGAGCATCTAAGAAAAATATAGTTTAATCGAGTAGGAAGGTAGCCATTATTTGGCTACCTGTCCTCTCACACCACCG
>JBDUEK010000088.1:0-24740 GCA_040002495.1 Ferruginibacter sp. | reverse complement strand
CACCCGCCAACTTCGCTCTGAGGAAAAAGTGCCAGCTGTAATTTACGGAGGTGCTAAGGAGGTTAATTTTGCTGCTCCCGCTACTGCTTTTAAGAACATTGTTTATACACCTGATTTTATGGTAGTAGAAGCAAATGTTGATGGAGTTAAATACCGTTGTGTATTGAAAGATCTTCAATTTGATAAGGTTAGCGATAAGCTGATACATGTTGATTTCTTAGAGTTAGTTGATGATAAAAAAGTTACAGTTACTTTGCCCCTTAAATTTACTGGTGCGCCGGTAGGCGTTAAAGCTGGTGGTAAGCTGGTAACTAAAATTAAAAGTCTTAAAGTAAAATTATTGCCGAAAGACTTACGTGAAAATATCGAAGTTGATATATCTAATTTAGAATTAAACGAAAATATTAGAGTGCTGGATGTAAAAGCAGAAAACATGGAGATTATGAACTCACCACGTATTCCAATTGCTTCAGTAACTATGACACGTCAATTGAAACAAGAAGAGGCAGCAACACCAAAAGCCGCTGTTAAAGCTGCCGCTCCTAAAGCCGTCGCTCCTGCTGCAGCAGCTGCAAAAAAATAGTATGACATAATTGATATTTAAAAATGCCCTGAATTTCGGGGCATTTTTATTATTAACCGTTAGGCAATCTATTAACTCTAAACTTTAATTACCTTTGCCAACTTAAATTTAAATTATGGGAATGGATAGAAATACTGTGATTGGATTTGTTTTGATTGGGATGTTGCTGATTGGAATGTTTTACTTTAACAGCAAGGATAATCAAACCTACCTGGCAGCGCAAAAGAGAATAGCCGACTCCATCGCAAAAACAAAGCCACCTGTAGATACATTGGCAATAATGAAGGACTCTGTGAATGCGGAGTTTTTGCGTAAAGTTCAGTCTGCAGGCGTTTTTCAGGATTCAATAAATGAACCCGAGCAATTAACTGTTGTTGAAAATGAGGTACTTAAAATTTCATTTTCTAATAAAGGCGGGCAACCTAAAATAGTTGAATTAAAAAAGTATAACGCCTACGATAATAAGCCGGTAGTTTTAATGACCGGACAGTTTAATAAAATTTCATACGGCATAAATACAGGAAATCAGCATACGGCTCAAACAAGTGATCTTACATTTACTGCAGCACCTATAGTTACCAACGCGGATAAAAGCAAAACTTTAAGCTATACCAAAAAGGATTCACTGGGAAGACAAATTGCTCATCAATTCACAATACGTCCGGATGATTATTTGATTGATTTTAATATTTTAATGGAGGGGGCCGACCAGTTGGTTACTCAGAATTCAGTTAACCTGATATGGCAAACTCAAACCCCACGTGTAGAAAGAGACTATACCTATGAAAAACAACAATCCCATATTTGTTATGTAAGTGATAATAGCTATGACTTTTCAATGCTTGGGTCTGGTGACGATAAAAAGTTGGAAAAGCCCGTTGATTGGATTGCAGTAAAGCAACAGTTTTTTTTAAGCACAATTATTAATAAAGATAAATTCACTTCTGCTGAAGTTGCCTGGACTGTACCTGTTGATACAACATCGCATTATATAACTCAAACCACAGCAAGTTTCAGAACAAATGTGGGAATGGGTAAATCGGCACATATACAATTACAATTGTACTACGGACCGAGTGACTATCATGTTTTAAATGCCTACGATAATAAGATGCAAAATATCGTTCCATATGGTAGTGGTGTTTTTGCATTTGTAAAATATATAAATCGTCATGTATTGCTTCCCGTTTTTGACCTGATTAGGAAGAACATTGCAAGTATGGGAATAGTTATTCTATTACTCACATTATTTATAAGATTGTTGACTTCTCCGATTTTATATAAAAGTTATGTAAGCGGGGCTAAAATGAAAGCACTTAAACCAGAAATTGACAAATTGAAAGAGAAGCATGGGGAGGATAAGCAGGCGTTTAGTATGGATCAAATGAAGCTATGGAAATCTGCTGGTGTTAGTCCGCTTGGAGGATGTTTACCAGCCCTGTTACAGATACCTATCTTTATGTCTTTGTATTACTTCTTTCAAAGTAATATATCATTGAGAGGAGAAAATTTCCTTTGGGCAAAAGATCTTGCCGCATATGACTCTATTTATAATCTTCCATTTCACATTCCCTTTTACGGAGATCATATAAGTTTATTTACAATAACTGCCACCTTAACCAGTTTATTAATATCAATCTATAGCATGAGCAGTATGCAGGATAATTCAAATCCTGTAATGAAGTATATGCCTTACATATTCCCTGTACTATTATTGGGCGTATTCAATAATTTACCATCTGCGCTTACATGGTATTATACAATTTCAAACTCAATTACACTCATTCTGCAGATTGTAATTCAGAAATATATAATCGACCACGATAAAATATTAGCGCAAATAGAAGTTAACAGAAAAAAGCCTGTTAAACAAAGTAAGTTGCAGGAAAAAATTCAAGCAATGCAGGATGCAAATAAAAAAGTGCAGGATCTTAAGACTAAAACAAAAAAATAAGAAACTAACAAATTCATGTTAAAGATAGAGACCTGCAATCGGAGATAAGCCGTTGCAGGTCTCTGAGTAACTAGCAGTCAACACTTTGGCATGAGATTTTATTATCTTTAGTAAAACAAAGTATTTAGATGAAAATTTTAAGTTTTATAGGGTTGATAATATTGAATTTTAATGCCTTGATTACTTATGCTCAAAAAACTATATCAGAAGGAACAATTACTTATGATATCAGTATTCAAAATAAGGCTAACAGTAGTAAAACGTCTGGAGGTTTAAACGGAGCCAAAAGTATCCTTTACTTAAAAGGTGGTTTAAGCAGAACGGAAATGATCAGTGCATTAGGTAATGAAACTACTATACACAATACAAAGGTTGGGAATGCAGTTATTTTAAAAGAATACAGCGGCCAAAAGCTAATGATTACGATGAATAAGGATAATTGGGAGCAACGAAATAAGAAATTTGATGAAATAAATTTTGAGAATACTACCGAGACTAAAGTTATTGAGGGATATACCTGTAAGAAGGCAATTGCTACTTTAAAGGACGGTTCAATTATTTCTGTATACTATACACCGGATTTAACGCTTATCAATAAGCAGTATAGTCAGGCCTTCAAAAATTTACCTGGATTTCCGATGGAGTATGAATTTGAAACTACTAAATTGAAATTTAATTATACTGTTTCTGCAATTGATCTGAGTCCGGTTGCAGCGTCAAAATTTGATTTTCCCAAATCAGGTTATCGGGTGATGAGTTATGATGAAAATAAAGTTGGGAAAGAAGATTAGCAAACTAAAAATGGATAGAGAATAGCTTTAATAAAGCAGGTTCAAAATAAAAGCCTTACAATTTGTAAGGCTTTTATTTTTATTTTTTTCTGATTATTATTTTCATACCAGTATAACCAGGTTGAATATCAGGCATTGTAATTTTAGTCTTGTAGGGAATTATATAAGTAACATTTCCTTTTTGATAAGTAATTAATGAACTATTCATTAGCGTATTTCCAACTGTAGTTTGTGTACTAAGTAAACTACCCTTATAAGTAAGGCCAGTTTTAAGATTAAATGCAATTGAATTTTTTATAGTAGTAGGAGCAGTTATATTTAAAGTAGTTTTACTTTTATTTTTTCTTCCAACGCCCCTATCGGCTGAAGCCTCCACTACAAAGCAGATGAGTACGAGTACTGCTAGTATTTTTTTTGTGAATGTGTTCATTGGAAACAATTTTAATAATTACAAATGTATATCAAATTTTTGGTTGTTCTTTAACCATTCAAATAATATTTTGACTTTTCTTTAACGTATAACCCGAAATAAAGTTACAAATTATTGCCAGTTTATTTTATTTGGTGTATTTTACAGTAACCTATAAGCCCATGAGTAAATATCCTTACCGTCAAGACAGGGAAGAATTAAAAGAATTATTGCAGCAATACGATAATTTAAAGTCGGGGAAAAGCCACTCCTTTATCGAGGAAGATTCCTTCGAGAAAATCATTGATTATTTTGACGAAAAGGATGAATTGCAAAGGGCCCTGGAAGCTGCTGAATTTGCAATTGAGCAATACCCATACTCCTCTACTCTTCTTTTAAAAAAAGCTGATTTATTAATTGCCACGAAAAAGTATAAGGAATCTCTTTACTTTTTAGATCAGGCAGAAATAATGGATTGTAGCGATATAAACCTTTACATCCTGAAAACTGATGCATATTTGGCACTTGATCAACAAACTAAAGCAGCTCAAGTGCTTGAAGTTGCAATTAATTATTTTGAAGGTGATGAAAAAGTAGAACTTCTATTTGAATTGGCAGATGTTTATGACGACTATGAAAATTTTGATAAAGTCTTTGACTGTCTGAAAATGATTTTAGAGCTGGATCCAAATAATGAAGAAGCGCTTTATAAAATTTGTTTTTGGACCGATTTTACAGGTCGAAACGAAGAAGGAATAAGAATTCACCAGGAAATTATCGAGGAATTTCCTTTTAGTGAGCTAGCATGGTTTAACCTTGCTGCAGCTTATCAGGGACTCAAATTATATGAAAAGGCCATTGACGCGTATCAATATGCTGTAGCGATTGATGAAAAATTTGATTATGCGTGGCGAAACATGGGAGATGCATATTTAAGGATAAGAAAGTATAAAGAAGCAATAGAAGTTTTACAAAAAGTACTTGAACTTGCCAGGCCTGAAGATGTGATTTATGAGGCAATTGGTCATTGTTACGACAAACTACATAACTATGCATTGGCAAGATTTAATTATAGAAAAGCAGCACATCTTAGTCAGGAAGACCCCCAGCTTTACTATAAAGTAGCCTGCACTTACATGAACGAAGGAATATGGGATAGTGCAATCAAAAATCTACAAATTGCCATGCGTATTCACCGAATGCAACCTGAATATAACCTTGCAATGGGGCAGTGCTATATGGAACAAGGTAAGATTGAAGAAGCGGTACAATATTTTGGCAATGTAGTTAGAACAAAGCCTAAAAATAGCAATGGCTGGTTAGAATTGCTTAGATGTTTATATAACGCAGATTGTTTTGAAGAGGGCCTTAAGTATGTAGAACAGGCACTCACTTTAACAAGCAATAAGCCAGTTTTTTTCTTTTACAAAACAGCCTTTTTACTGGCGTTGGGAAAATCAAAAGAAGCCATCATTCAATTAGAAAACGGAATGGAAAAAGCTCCACGAATGATCAGGAAACTAATTGAGTTAAACCCTTCAATATTACAAAATCAATCGGTGGTAGATATAATAGCACGTTTTAGAAGAAGTAAATCTATTTGACATTATTTCTTCCTCCCCGGGTTCATTTCACTTTTCATTTCACTCAGTTTTAAATCTCAAAGGTTATCTTTGCGCCGTTTCCAAAAAAAAGTTATGAATTTTAATTTAACGCAAATACCAGATCGGATTATAAAACCAAGGGCTCATGGCATTACAATGGTAATGGATAAAGGATTAAGTATTGAAGAGGCGAAAAACTTTATGAGTGTCTCGCATCCACATGTTGATATTGTGAAACTTGGATTTGGAACGGCGTATGTTACACCCAATTTGCGTGAAAAACTGGCTGTTTATCAATCATTTGATATCCCTATTTATTTTGGAGGAACATTGTTTGAAGCATTTTTAGTTCGTAATCAATTCCAGGATTATATTGATGTCTGCAAAGAGTTTAATATTACGCACATGGAAGTTAGTGATGGTTCTATTTCGATACCACATGCTGAAAAATGTGGGTATATTGAAAAACTAACCAAACATGGAGTTGTGTTAAGTGAAGTAGGCAGTAAGGATGCGGCACATATTATTCCACCTTATAAATGGATTGAGTTGATGAAAGCCGAACTCGAAGCAGGATCCACATATGTAATAGCTGAAGCCAGGGAAGCCGGTAACGTAGGTATATACAGGGGAACCGGTGAGGTGAGGGAAGGATTGGTACAGGAAATTTTAACCCAGATACCTGCTGAAAAAATATTGTGGGAAGCACCTCAAAAAGCACAGCAACTTTATTTTCTCGAATTGATAGGTTGTAATGTAAACCTTGGAAACATTGCCCCTTCTGAAGTAATAGCATTAGAAACAATGCGAATTGGTTTAAGAGGAGATTCATTTGAGTTATACTTAAATAAAGAATTAGCCTGATGAAGTTATTTGGTTTAATAGGTTACCCACTCGGGCATTCATTCTCAAAAGAATATTTTACCGAAAAATTCAGAAAAGAAGGTCTAACTGATTGCAGGTTTGAATCCTTTGCGATCCCTTCTATTGAAGCCTTTGAATCATTAATTGAAAAAAATCCATCGTTGATGGGTTTGGGAGTAACTATTCCCTACAAAGAACAGGTACTTCAGTTTATCGATGAGTTATCTGATGAAGTAAAAGCAATCGGCGCTACAAACAGTATAAAAATTTGCAACGGAAAACTTACAGCTTATAATACTGATATAACAGGCTTTGAAGAGTCCTTTGTCAAGATGTTGCAACCTCATCAAAATCGAGCATTAATATTAGGAACCGGGGGAGCCTCTAAAGCTGTTCAATACGTTTTCAAAAAATTGGGGATTGAATTTTTAATGGTGACAAGAACCAGCAACGAAAAAGATAATCACATAATTTACCAGCAACTAGACGAGAAAATAATGTCAGATTATTCTATAGTAGTAAATTGTTCACCTGTTGGTATGTATCCTAATAACGACCAGGCTCCTGACATTCCTTACCAATTTTTAAGCCCCCGGCATTATTTATATGACCTTGTTTATAAACCAGAAAAAACACTATTTCTCCAAAAAGGGGAAGCAGCCGGAGCTATCATTCAAAATGGTTATGAAATGCTGTTAATACAAGCGGAAGCAAGCTGGGAAATATGGAATAGTGCCTAATCTAGGTCATGAGTAATACTGATTTTAATACCATTGGAATCTTCGCAATTTTTTTGTTGGCATAGTCAAAGCAAACCATACCTGTTCTTGCATTTGCCAATAGTATTTCTACTTCATTCCGAATAACAAAAAGTTCATAGTATAATTCAAAACTAATGCTGGTAACTTCTCCGGCAGATAGTCGAATGCTAATTTCTTCTCCATAAAAACCTTCATTTTTAAAATCGAAAGCCAGGTCACTCATAATAAGCCCCGTTCCGGCAATATCCAGTTCTGTAAAATTATTTTGTTGTAACCATTGCAAACGGGCTTCGTGTATGATGGATACAAATGCATCATTACCCACATGGTTGCCATAGTTAATGTCACCTATACGCACCTTTACCGGAACTATAGCCATTACATTTCCACTTATATCTATTTTTATTCTCGCCATAGTTCAATTTTGCATTTGTAATTTATCACCAGCATCCTGAAGAAAGCTTATTAATTTATCCATCGCTTTCTTTCGGTGACTAAATTCATTTTTTGCAATTTTACCCATTTCAGCAAAAGTCATTTCACTCCCGTCAGGGATAAAAACAGGATCGTAACCAAATCCTTCTTTCCCTCTTTTTTCCTGAATGACTTTACCATTGCAGACGCCTTCAAACTGAAATTCCTGCCCATTTAAAATCAACGAAATAACAGTTCTGAATCTTGCTTTCCTATTTGTAACTAAATGCATATTTTCCAGTAGTTTCCCTACATTATCATCAAAAGAGGCAATCTCTCCGGCATATCTGGCGCTTTTTACACCTGGTTCTCCATTTAAAGCTGTTACTTCAAGTCCCGTATCTTCACTAAAACAGTTTTTAGCAGTTAAATTGTAAATGGTAACCGATTTTTCACGGGCATTTTCTTCAAGTGTAAAATGTGGTTCAGCAATATCAATATCAATGCCTGCATCTTTTAACGTTACAATTTCAAATCGATCTCCTAATACAAGTCTTATCTCCTCAACTTTATGTTGATTGTTTGTAGCGAATATTAATTTTTCCATAATTGGCTAGATTGAAAAAATTTGTTTAAGGCAATTCCATAGAATAGTCTTTTCGGCTTTGTCTGTTTGTAATTTAGATAGTATGGGTGCACTTAAATAGACCTGGTTATTAAAACGCTGAATCTGGTAATCCGGGAATTCCAGGGGTAATGATATCTCAGCTGGAGAAACACCAAAGAGAAAGATCTTTTCTGATTTTAATGTTTCCTCAAAAGTTTTATAAGATATGTTCTTATTTTTTTTGATGTTACAGATAGCTACATCTTCCATAGATAAATTGCATGCAGACAAAACACCTAATAAAAAATTTAATTGATCATCCGGAAGATAAATTGCTTCTTCACTTGCTACAACGATAAGAATGTATTGTTTGTTATTTCCGAGCGTAGCAATTGTTTTATTGGTTTCTTTTTGATTTATTGGTTGGTGATTATCAAAATCAATTAAAGAATCTGTAAACAAACCCTGTAAAACAATTGGGTGCAATTGAATATTATCTAAACTCATAAAACGACATTTTACTCTGTACTTTTTTTTGTTTCTTTGCTGTAAAATTAAGGATTATGATAGCAGTGGCAGATTTTAATATCACTAAAGTTGATCGTAGTAAACTATTGGATATTAGTTTGGAAAATGTTCCGTTTGGTAAATATTTTTCAGATCATATGTTAGAAATGAATTATGAAAACGGCGAATGGCAAACTCCTGAAATTAAGCCGTATCAACCATTGCAACTCGATCCGTCGTTGGCGGCATTGCATTATGGGCAGGCCATTTTTGAGGGCATTAAAGCGTATAAAGACGAAGATGGGAATGCTCATATTTTCCGGCCGCTGGATAATATTGCCCGTTTTAATATTTCTGCTCAAAGAATGCAAATGCCAGAGGTTCCCGAAGAGATATTTCTTGAAGGAATGCGCCTTCTTATTGAGATTGAAAAAGATTGGATTCCCGGAAGAGATCAGCATTCACTATACATTCGCCCATTTATGTTTGCCAGCGATATGGCAATTGGTGTAAAGCCAAGTGAGAAATACAAGTTCCTCATAATATTAAGTCCAACAGGACCTTATTATGCTACTCCCATGAGAATTTATGTAGAAGAAAAATATGTAAGGGCTGTTGAAGGTGGTTATGGTTATGCGAAAGCTGCAGGGAATTATGGTGGAGCTTTGCTTGCATCGGCTGAGGCTCACAAGAAAGGCTACGACCAGGTACTTTGGATGGATGCATTTGAACATAAGTATGTGCAGGAGTGTGGTACAATGAACGTATTTTTTATCATCGATAATGTTGTTATTACACCGGGGTTAGAGAGTGGGACTATATTGGCTGGCATAACCAGGGATAGTGTAATAACTTTATTAAAGGAGATGGGGTACAAATTGGAAGAAAGAACCTTAAGTATAGACGAGATAATGGCAGCCTATAAAGCAGGGGTTTTAAATGAAATTTTTGGTACCGGTACAGCGGCAACAATTTCACTTATAAAAGAATTAAAGTACAAAGATTTTGTAATGCAATTTGATGTGGAAAAATGGAGTATTGCACCAGAAGTAAATCGAAGAATGGATGCAATCAAATACGGTACGGAAGCAGATTTACATGGTTGGCTTTACAAGGTTTAGTCAGTAAAATTGGTATTTAAGAAAAGGGAGCATTATGTGTTCCCTTTTTTAATGCCTGGTAAGAAATTTTAGTGTTAATAGATAACAGGCATGTTCAATAAGCCACTCCTTGGCAAATCTGCTTTTAACCATTATTAAATGCGGATATGTACATAGTTATTTTACTTTAAAACACCGAAAATTACTATTAAACACGTCAACTTTTGTTATACACATTACTCAATAAATTTTAGATAATATCGTTGTTTGTTGGTTACCTCTTAATCCGATATCAAGGCTCAAGTATTTTTGAACCAAACTATGCACTATGAGAAAATTTTACTTTGTCCTAGTCATTACTTTTTGTTTATTTTCTGCAGTCCCAGTCCCACTAGAAGCTCAAAATTGCAACTCCATTACTGCCACTACTACAACTTATGAATCAAGGTGCGCTGCTACCGGATCAATAAAAATTGTAGTTATGGGTGGATCTGGTTCTTATAAATACAAAGTAACCGGCCCTGTAAATTCAAACTATACAACCAGCGATTCAATTACAGGTCTTGGTGCCGGTACTTACACTGTTGTTATCAATGATATTGTAAATAATTGTTCCATAAGCAAAACAAATGTTGTAGTAGCTGGTACTTACCTGGATCCTCGTTTTAGTCTTAATGTAATCGACGTAAGTTGCGATAATGGAAATAACGGAAGTATTTCAGTAACTGGTCAGCAAAATGGCCGGTCTCCATTCTCCTACTCAATTGAAGCGCCTTCTCCTATGGGGGTGGGTACATCGAACAGTACTGGTGTTTTTAATAACCTGATTGCAGGTGACTATAGTATCAGGCTGACCGATTCTTGTGGAGGAATACAAACCAGGACAATCACTTTAAATAATTATACCTGGTGGTTAGACGATTATCAATTCACTAAAACGTCTTGCGATTCGGCAACTGGTTTTATAAAAGTGGTTGATAGCCGTGGAAATGTAAGTACTATAACTGGAATTCCCGGATTTAACTATGGCATAGTAAGGTATCCAGGGGATACTATTTGGTCATCAAATCCTACTATCAGTTTTTTCCTTAACGGTGCTTCTTCAATAGACATTGTTGCAAAAGATGCATGTGGTAAAATTAAAAAAGGAAATACTACCTTAAACTTTAATCCAACAGTAGGCGCAGGCGCAAATGTTTATAACAAAACTTGTAACACTTTCTCGATTTCATTCATCAATTTGAAAAATTTCTTTGGAGCAGATTATTGTTTGTACGATAATAATAGCATTCAGATTGCATGCAATGGCTCTGGTACTTTTAATAATGTGCCCTATGGCAATTATTGTATTAAAGCTCATAATTCTTGTCCGGATACAACCATTTCAAGATGTGTAAATGTACTTCCACCGCCAATATCAGTTGCAGGCAATGTGCTTGTTTCAAATAAAAATTGTACAACATTTACAGCTACCGTAACAGGTCAGGTTGGGTTAACAAATCCGGATTATTGTATTTATGATGCCGGAAACACGCAGTTGGCATGTAATACCTCTGGTATATTTACAAATCTTGCTTATGGTAACTATTGTATTACAATTAAGGACAATTGCCAGGATACAACAATAAGCAGGTGCTTTACAGTTAAAAGACCCACACCCAAAATACCCGCTGTCATTTCTCCAGCTTATATAAAATGTTCAAATTTCGGAATAGTTGTAAATGGAGACAGTTTATACCTACCTCAATTTTGCTTATACGATAGCGTTGGAACACAAATTGTTTGCAATAACACGGGCATTTTTGATAGCCTGAATTTTGGAAACTATTGTGTAAGCATTTACGATGCCTGTTACGATACAACAATTACCAGGTGTTTTTACGTAGGAGCTCCGGTAGTTGTAAACGACCTGTCTATAAGTGCCTCAAATAAGGGTTGTACTACTTTTACTGTGAAAGCCACTACATCAAATGTTACAAATCCTGATTTTTGCCTTTACGATAACAACGATTCGCTGATTGCTTGTAATACAACAGGAACATTTAATAACATACCTTATGGAACTTATTGCATAAAACTACATAGTCCTTGCCCGGATACTATATTCACAAAATGTGTTACGGTAAACCCCCTTATACCATCTGCAAGTAGCAATGTATCGTTGAGTAATAAAACCTGCACCACATTCACAGCAAGTATATCCGGACAGAAAAATCTTACAAATCCTCAATACTGTTTATTTGATAGTGCAGGTGTGCAAATAAGTTGTAACAAAAGTGGAACGTTTAATAACCTTGTTTATGGAAGTTATTGTATTCATATAATTAACACTTGCTACGACACAACTATAACCAGGTGTTTTACAACTGCACCGGTACCGGTAAGTATCAGTGTTAGTAGTGCAAAATCATGCTCCTATGGGTATGCTACATTATCTGTTTCGGTTAGTGGTGGAGGGCTTCCTGTACTTGTTAATATATATAAACCCGACAGTAGTTTGTTGTTTACTCATAGCTATAACTCAAATAATTTTACAATTGACAGTATTCCTGGTTTAGTTTTAGGCGAGACTTATAAAATCGTTGCCAGTGACAATTGCGGTTATAGTGATTCTCTAAATAAAAGCGTAACAGCAAGTATTGCCACTCATGCTGCAACGGTCATTGCAAAATGCCCGAGTGCAATGTGGCAGAATGGATCTGGCAGAATAGAAGCAACCACTGCAACAAACATGGGAATTTTTACAGTTAACATCATTAAAAAGAACAGTACTGTGTTATCTCCACAGCTAAGCCCAAATTCAGCATCGGGCGGGGTATTTATTTTTGATGATCTGGAAGCTGGTACATATATAATTAGCTATAAATTAAATGACGCATGTAATAAATATTTGTATGATACAGTTGTCATTAAACCCTATACTTTCCCCAATTTAAACAGGTCATCAGCATATCAGTGCGATGTAAGTGGCTTTAGTGTGGGAGCAGTTGTATCAAATGGGGTAGGGCCATTCTCATACGAAATAATAGGAAGTACGCCTTCCAGTCCATCTATTCTTACATCACCACAATCTAACCCTGTGTTTAGCGTAGATAACGGTACTAACTATTCACTCATTCGTTTAAGGGCGTTGGATGCATGTGGTAATGCAACCCTGGCAGATGCAAGTATTTTGCCACTCGCTAATTATAAAATTACGGTTGATAGTAATTGTTTTCAAAGCAGTTCCACATTATCAGTTGACACAATTTACAATGCAACTTATTCATGGTACAAAAAAGATAATTACAATAGTATAGATAGTACATATTTAGGGGGTGGGTATAATGTGTCAATTCCTTATTTATCTGCTAGTGATACTGGCATATATGTATGTAATGTCATAGTCAATACTGGCTGTGTAAAGAGAACTTACATGTACAATCTTACCGGATTGTGTTACAGTTACCTGCCAACGTTGATTCAGCATTTTTCTGGTAAAATTGTTGACAGCTATGATTTATTAAATTGGAAAGCAAGCCAGGAAATCGGATTGAAAACATATATCATCGAACGCAAAAATCTAAAGGATAATTTATTTACTGAGTTGGGACGAATATTGCCAAACAAAGATGGTGGTGGTACCAATCAATACGAGTTTAAAGATTTTAGTCCATTGAAAGGAATTAATATTTACAGGCTTAAAATGATCAGCAAAAATTTTACATATCAATATTCAAATACCATTTTATTATCAAGAACTGAAGGTGAAACAAAAATCATTGTATATCCAAATCCGGTTAATGATCAGTTTACAATATCTGTAGAACAGTCAAAGGGCCATAATTATAAGGTTAGTCTTTACAATATGGTAAACCAGGTCATTTCTGAAACATTCATCAATAGCCTGAACAATCAAAGCACACAAATTGCTCGTACGTCTTCAATGCCCCATGGCATTTATATAGTAAAATGCGTTGATCTTGAAACGAACCAGGTTTATATACAAAGACTGCTATTTAAGTAAGTTAAAAACACAGTCTCGGGTGAATTTGAGGCTGGTTTAAATAAAGTTTGAAATTTTTTATTTTTAATTTCCGTTTTTAGTTCAGAATTCCTACCTTTGCCGTCCAAAAAATAAAGGGTTAAAAATGCCTACAATACAACAATTAGTAAGAAAAGGAAGAGAAATAATTAAAGCAAAAAGCAAATCAAGAGCTTTAGATGCTTGCCCACAGCGTCGTGGTGTTTGTACAAGGGTGTATACAACTACGCCTAAAAAACCAAACTCTGCTTTACGTAAGGTTGCAAAGGTGCGTTTAACTAATAAAATTGAGGTTATTGCCTACATTCCGGGTGAAGGTCACAATTTGCAGGAGCACTCTATCGTATTGATCCGTGGCGGAAGGGTAAAAGATTTACCAGGTGTACGTTACCATATTGTAAGAGGTAGCCTCGATACTGCTGGTGTAAAAGACCGCAAGCAAAGCCGTAGTAAATACGGTACTAAAAAGGAAAAAGCAAAAAAATAATTTAAAATATCCCGTTTCACTTTTGTCGTACAACGATAATAAATAAACAACAATGCGTAAGACACAACCAAAAAAAATACCTTTAGCACCTGATCCTAAGTTTAATGATAAATTAGTTACCAGGTTTGTAAATAATTTAATGTGGGCTGGTAAAAAAAGTGGAGCTTATATCATTTTTTACGATGCTTTAGATAAAGTAACTAAAATTACTGGGGAAAGCGGTTATGAGGTTTGGAAAAAAGCGTTAGGTAATATTACACCTGGTGTTGAGGTACGTAGTCGTCGTATTGGTGGTGCTACTTTCCAGATTCCTGCGGAAGTACGTACTGATAGAAAAGTTTCTTTAAGCATCAAATGGATGGTTAAATATAGCCGTGATCGCAACGGTCGTAGCATGGCAGACAAATTAGCAAATGAAATAGTAGCAGCAAGCAAAGGAGAAGGTGCAGCTTTCAAAAAGAAAGAAGATACCCATCGTATGGCTGAAGCTAACAAAGCTTTTGCTCACTTTAGAATTTAATAAAAAACACTATTATAGTAAAATAGCTGCTCTTCACCGAGTGGCTTTTTTTATTTTGACCCACTTCAATTAATACAGAATAACCAGGAGCAAATAAAAGTATTCAGCGCAATTGATAATTACAAGCAACAACCCTTAACTTGTTAGCTAACTTAATTGTTTGAAAAGAAAAATTTCAATTTATACCGCATCAGCAATTGTTGTGGCCAATATGATTGGTACAGGCGTTTTTACGAGCGTAGGTTTTCAACTTTCATCCATACAAAACACCTGGAGCATTTTACTGCTTTGGGTTGCAGGAGGTTTATTAGCATTATTTGGCGCTTTTGCGTACGCCGAACTGGGTACGCATTTTAAAGAATCTGGTGGCGATTACATTTACTTATCAAGAATATTTCACCCCATGCTAGGCTATTTGTCTGCATGGGCCGGGTTAACTGTAGGATTTTCAGCTCCCGTAGCTTTGGCTGCAATGGCTTTTACTAAATACCTTGCACCATTTGGTTTGCAGGGAAATGTTTGGTTGGCAATTGCGATAATTGTTTTAATAGGATTGATGCACAGTTTTACAATCAGGCATAGCAGCCGGTTGCAAAACATTTCAACTATTATCAAAGTGGTTTTTATAATTATCCTGATAATACTTGGTTTTGGGATTTCCGGAA
Organism: Ferruginibacter sp.; assembly: GCA_040002495.1. Taxonomy (GTDB): domain Bacteria; phylum Bacteroidota; class Bacteroidia; order Chitinophagales; family Chitinophagaceae; genus Ferruginibacter. The sequence goes on along the minus strand of JBDUEK010000088.1, from coordinate 9,450 downwards.
ATGGCAATAATGCTGTTATGTTGGATAACTCATGGCACCAGGAAATACTTAAGCCTGGGTTTGCTGTTTCAATGGTATACGTTGCATTTGCCTATACCGGCTGGAATGCCGCAGCTTATGTAGTGGATGAAATTAAAAATCCGGCAAAAAATCTGCCACTTGCATTGATTGGAAGCACCCTCTTTGTATCAGTTATTTATGTACTTTTTCAATTGGTGTTATTAAGAAATGCCACTGTAACTCAAATGGAGGGCAAAGAAGAAGTTGCCTTTATTGCTTTTGATAACCTGCTTGGCAGTTCCGGTGGAAAATGGGTTAGTATATTTATTGCCATTCAATTAATTGCTACTATTAGTTCTTATTTATGGGTAGGCCCAAGAGTTACCTGGGCTATGGCAATGGAAAATAAATTATGGAAACCATTGGCGAAAAAAAATAAACATGGTATACCTGTAGTGGCAGTTTGGGGCCATGTCTTCATATCAATCATACTTACATTAACCGGGTCGTTTGAAAAAGTATTATTGTATGCAGGATTTGTTTTACAATTGATGGCATCACTTACTGTTGCCACCAGTTTGTTTATAAAATTTAAAAAACCGGGCACATTTACAAGCCCTTTTAAGCCACTCCTGCAAATTATCTTCTTAATTTTTAATGCATGGGTATTGGCATTTACACTCATCGACCGGCCCAAAGAGAGTTTAATAGGCTTGGGTATTTTACTTGTTGGTGCCATCATTTATTATTTTGATACGCCTCAGTTTCAAGACAAGCTTGATGATCATGACACATCCAATTTAGCCTCCTCAACTGTTTAATGAAAAAGCTTGGGTGCATTTAAAATTGTCGCTTCCTAAAAATAGAGGTGTCATCTTTTTTAATTCACTTCAAACTTTAAAGTTTTGGCTAAAAGATGACACCTCTTGCGACAATTGTAAATGCACCCAAATGCTTTGTTTCTATTTGTTGTAACTTTATTTTTCATCCAAATAAAAAAAATAAATATGAACCCAAGGAGACAATTTTTACAACAAGCCGGTATTTTAACTGCAGGAATGCTTGTCAATTCATGTACTTCATCTGCCACTGAAAGCAAAAAAATAGGGATTCAATTGTATACTTTAAGAGATGAGATTTCTAAAGATGTAAAAGGCATCATAAACAAAGTTGCGGCAGCAGGGTATAAGGAAGTGGAAACATTTGGTTTAACGGCAGATGAAAAATTCTTTGGCTTAAGTGTAAAAGAATTTGGACAATTGCTTAAAGATAATAATCTTACCACACCAAGCGGGCATTACACGCCTGCAGCTATGTTATTTGAAAATGGAAATGGGGATGATGTAAAGAAACTGTGTGATGTGGGAAATACACTCGGTCACGAATATATTATCATTCCCTATCTGGATGAAAGTAAACGTTCCACAATTGATCAATACAAAGCACTTGCAGACAGGATTAACAAAGCGGGCGAAATTTGCAAAACTTACAATTTAAAATTAGCCTATCACAATCACGATTTTGAATTTTTGAATATTGATGGACAAAGAGGGTATGATATACTTCTTGATAGTACTGATAAGAGTTTGGTTAAAATGGAATTGGATATTTATTGGGTTGTGAGAGCAGGAGTAGATCCGATAGAATTATTTAAAAGACAGCCAGGCCGTTTTGAATTATGGCATATAAAAGATATGGATAAAGCTGACATGAAAAAAAATACAGAGATAGGAAATGGCAGCATTGATTTTAAAAAAATTATGCAGAGTGCAAACCTATCCGGCGTAAAACATTACTTCCTGGAGCAGGAAAATAATTATGTGCCCGATCCAATTGCAAGTATTCAAACAAGCTTCAATTATATAAAGAAGGATTTGATGAAATAGTACCTGGTTAAGTATATAGAAAAGCCCCCCGTAATAATTTACGGGGGGCTTTTCTATAATGCTATTTGTTATTTATAATTCCTTTATCTGGATATTTCTAAAAGAAACCATATTACCATGATCTTGCAATGCAATTTTTCCTTTTTTGAATTTTGCGAAATCAGGCATCTCTTTAAACTTGCTGCCGGCCACCAGCTTATTCCAGTTATCATCCCAAAGCATGGTAGACACTACATTTGTACCATTTAAGAATAAATCGAGTTTGCCATGGTTTAAAATAACTTCAGCCTCGTTCCATTCACCCACCGGGTTAGCCGCCTCTTTTGAACTTGATATTAAATCGTAAAGGTCACCAGCATGGTGTTTGATAATTTTCCCATCCGGGTGTCCGTCATTATCCAAAATCTGCATTTCAAAACCTGTATACCATACTTCTTTATACTTGGCTGTATCTTCATTAATTAAAAAGATCAGCCCGCTATTACCATTTGGTGCAATTTTCCATTCCAGTTTCAAGTCGAAGTTTTCATATTCTTTATCGGTCAACAGGTCTCCGCCTCCTACAGTTTGATATCCATCTTTTTTAGTGGTATCAAGGTATAAAACACCATCATTAACTTTCCATAATTCTCCGGCAGTTGCTTTTCCATAGCTATGCCAGCCAGTAGTAGTTTTCCCATCAAACAAACTAACAAAACCTGCAGCGTCCGTTGCGTTCATTGTACTATCTATTGAAGTTTTCGTGGCATCAGAACTTCCAGTGTTATTACAACTACAAAAAATAACCAGTGAAAAAAATGCAATCGTTAATTTATTTGGCATATTTATTTCTTTTCTTCTTTTAACAATAAAACATATTTCACCATTTGAATAGCATCTTCTTTAGTAAGATCGGGGTGGGCTGCCATTGGTACTTGTCCCCAAACACCTGATCCACCTTTCATTACTTTCGCGGCAAGCATCTCCTCGTTCTCAGGTGTATTTTCATACTTTGCTGCTACATCACCATACGCAGGTCCGGTAGAAGCTTCTCTTAATTTATGACAGGTAAAACAGTCGGATTTAGCTACCAGGGCCAAACCTTTTTGATAATCGGGATTGTCCATTACTGATGTGGTTGCTTTAGCTGCGTCTTTTGTGTCGCCGCCTGTTTCTGTACTTTCTGTTTTGCCGCCGCCGCAGGCTACAAAGAAAAACGACACTGTAATTATGAATGAGAATTTTTTCATGTTGGCTAAAATTTATTTTCAACAAATTTATTCAAATCTTATTGAAGCCGTAAAATTTATTTGTAATTCATGGTTTATATTTCACAGGCTACGCAAATGTCTGTTATGGTGTACACATTGAGGATAGGCAGAGGTTTTTATTAATTGATTTACCTTAAATGATAAAAATCTACGCTGAGTATCTAAAGTAAATTGCGAAAGCGAATATTGAAAAATCGACACAACTGTAACTTGCTATACAACCCTAGACAATAAGTTATAGTTGTTTTGTAAATGCAGAGCGTAGCAACATGGTTTTGATAATGAACTATCTTTGGCTAAGTGAATTTTTTAAGTAAGGAAAATAACAAAATTGTAATCATGTCAGGAATTTTGGATCTGGTTGGAAACACACCACTGGTTGAGTTGAAAAAAATACCAACCAATAAAAATGTAACCATCTATGGAAAGCTCGAAGGAAACAACCCTGGAGGTAGTGTAAAAGACAGAGCAGCTTATGGTATGATAAAAGGAGCGTTGGATAGGGGAGAAATAAAAGAAGGTGTGAAATTAATAGAGGCAACGAGTGGTAATACGGGTATTGCGCTGGCAATGATTGCCAGCTTATTTGGAGTTGAAATTGAATTGGTAATGCCCGAAGATGCTACCAGGGAAAGGGTGTTAACGATGCAGGCATTTGGTGCCAAAGTAATCCTGACACCTAAGGAAAAATCAATGGAAGGTTCTATTGATTATGCAAGGGAACAAGTTGCAAAGGGTGGTTATTTAATGCTGAATCAATTTGGAAACGCTGATAATCCTGGTATGCACTACAAAACCACCGGCCCCGAAATTTTCAGAGATACGAATGGTGGCATTACACATTTTGTTTCATCGATGGGTACAACTGGTACCATCATGGGTGTATCAAAATATTTAAAGGAACAAAACAGTAATATTCAAATAGTAGGATGCCAGCCAACCGATGGATCAAAAATTCCAGGTATAAGAAAATGGCCCGAAGCATACCTGCCAACTATTTTTGATAAAAGCCGCGTTGACCGTGTAATTGAAATTGCTGAAAAAGATGCCAGGGTAATGGCTAAAAGACTTGCCAGGGAAGAAGCCATTTTTAGTGGAATGAGCAGCGGTGGAGCAGTACATGCGGCTATTGAATTATCAAAAGAACTTACGTCCGGAGTAATAGTTGCAATTATCTGTGATCGTGGAGACCGATACCTTTCGTCGGACCTTTTTGATTAGCGATAGCAGGCTCATGTCTGATGTAGGATGTCTGATGTCTGATTTTTTTATTGTAGTTGCAGTATTCAAAAAAGAGTCAGCTTTTAAAATCAAACTTATGTCTGATGTAGGATGTCTGATTTTTTTATTACAGTTACAATTTTCAAAAAATAGCCAGATTTTTCAAATCAAAGATAAAACTAGCACTGAAAAGCCGTTTATTGAGAAAACTGTTTCAAATCAGCCTTCAAAAAAAACAGTCATCAACCATCAGTTTGATACTTGGAGGTTAAAGTCTGCTCCTAAATCAGACATCCAAAAATCAGACATCAGACATTCCTTCTGTTGTTTGTAAATTCAAAATCTTGCCTTACCTTTGCGCCGCTAAAAGATTCCACCATATTTTTGACGGGGTTGAACTATTTAGCATACTATGAGAGTATAAACATTACATACAACAACCCCATTTGCCACCTTTAGTGGTTTACTTCGGGGAATCTGCAGCACTTCAATGCTGTGGGTAATTTCAATAAAGATATATAGTACAAGAGTGCGACGCCAATGAAGCTTAATAGCTTTACTGCCGCCGGGCTAACAATCAAATTTTAAATCAATTTTTAAAGAATAATACAATGGCTGATTTACGTTATCAACGCAATTTTGGTATTGCCGCTCACATTGATGCCGGTAAAACCACCACCACTGAGCGTATATTATATTATACCGGGGTGAATCATAAAATAGGAGAGGTACATGATGGTGCCGCTACCATGGATTGGATGGCGCAGGAACAGGAAAGAGGTATCACTATTACCAGTGCTGCTACTACTTGTTTTTGGAACTTTCCAATGGTGCAAAATAAAAAAACACCCGACACTAAACAATACAAATTCAACATTATTGATACACCCGGTCACGTGGATTTTACAGTAGAGGTTGAGCGTTCTTTGCGTGTGCTGGATGGTTTACTGGCTTTGTTTTGCGCTGTATCTGGTGTAGAGCCACAGAGCGAAACCGTTTGGCGCCAGGCAAACAAATACAAAGTGCCACGGGTGGGTTTTGTAAATAAAATGGACCGTTCAGGTGCTGACTTCTTAAATGTTGTAAAGCAAATTAAAGAAATGTTAGGCGCTAAAGCTGTGCCGTTACAGTTACCAATTGGTGCTGAAGATAATTTTAAAGGTGTGGTTGATTTGATTACCATGAAGGGAATGATATGGGATGAGGCCGGACAGGGTATGACTTTTAACGAAGTGCCGATTCCGGAAGATATGATTGATGAAGTAAATGAATGGAGGCAGCATTTGATTGAAGCCGTTGCTGATTACGATGATAAATTACTGGAGAAATTCTTCGACGATCCTAATACAATTACAGAAGATGAAATTCATGAAGCGATCCGTAAAGCAACGATTGATATTTCTATCATCCCAATGATGTGTGGTTCATCTTTCAAAAACAAAGGTGTGCAAACTGCATTGGATGCAATCGTTCGTTATCTGCCGGGTCCAATGGATATTGAAGCGGTTAAAGGAACTAATCCTGATACTGGTGAAGAAATTCTTCGTCACTCAGATCCAAAAGAACCATTTAGTGCGTTGGCATTTAAAATTATGACCGATCCTTTTGTGGGTCGCTTAGCGTTCTTCCGGGCATATAGTGGCCGTTTGGATTCTGGTAGTTATGTATTGAATACCCGTACTGGTAAAAAAGAGCGTATCAGCCGTATCATGCAGATGCATGCCAACAAACAAAATCCGGTTGATTACATTGAAGCAGGCGATATTGGTGCAGCAGTAGGTTTTAAAGATATCAAAACAGGGGATACACTTTGTAATGAAGACAACCCGATTGTCCTGGAAGCAATGACTTTCCCGGAGCCCGTTATCTCTGTTGCGGTTGAGCCAAAAACTCAGGCCGATGTTGATAAAATGGGTATGGCAATTGCCAAACTGGTGGAAGAAGATCCAACTTTACGTGTAAAAACAGATGAAGAAACAGGCCAGACCATCTTGAGTGGAATGGGTGAGTTGCATCTGGAGATTATTGTAGATCGTATGCGTCGTGAGTTTAAAGTTGAAATTAACCAGGGTGCTCCGCAGGTTGCCTATAAAGAAGCTTTCCACAATACGATACAGCATAGAGAAACGTTGAAAAAGCAAACAGGTGGTCGTGGTAAATTTGCCGACATCGTTTTTGAGATCGGGCCTGCTGAAGAAGAATTTCTGAAAGAAGGAAAAAGCAATTTCCAGTTTGTGAACGGTTTGTTTGGTGGTAGTATTCCAAAAGAATTTGTACCTGCCATTCAAAAAGGTTTTGAAACTGCTATGACAACAGGTGTATTGGCAAGTTACCCAATGGTAAGTATGAGAGTGAAAGTGTACGATGGTAGTTTTCACCAGGTGGATAGTGACGCTATGTCTTTCGAACTGTGTGCCAAACAAGGTTACCGTGAAGCTGGCCGTAAAGCAAAACCAGTTTTGCTTGAACCAATCATGAAGGTAGAAGTGTTAACACCAGATCAATACATGGGTGATGTTACAGGTGACTTAAATCGTCGTCGTGGTATGTTGGAAGGTATGGATAGCAAACATGGTGTACAGGTTATAAAAGCCAAAGTGCCATTAAGCGAAATGTTTGGTTATGTAACGCAATTGCGTTCACTGTCAAGCGGCCGTGCTACTTCAACCATGGAATTTAGCCACTATGCACCTGCGCCAACCAACGTTGCAGAAGAAGTAATAGCTAAGCAAAAAGGCAAACAAAAAGTAGAAGATTAGGCCCCTCTGACTCCCCAAAGGGAGGATAGAGATGCATAATTTTTAAATATTTAAACCCCGTACATGAGTGCGGGGTTTGTTTTTTTATTGAACCGGCAGAAGTATTTCATGGCGGCATCGTTGTGTCACACTCTTGTGCTGTATACCTATGAGCAGCATGTTTCCAATCTCTAATTAAGTCAAAACAGTTTGTTAATAAAAAAATTGTTCAGCTTAATTGTTTAAACCAAGTACACAAATTGCTGTCTTAACGAAAACCGATCGTTATGAAATATACATTTGGGAAGTTATTCCTTTTAATCTCCGTAGTTTTTATCACCTCCTGCCACACTTCCCAGGAAGCTTATGTACGTACAAGACCCGTTCCCCCACCAGTAAAAATAAGGCCCATAGCTCCTTCAGCCGGTTATGTATGGGTTGACGGCGAATGGGCTTGGCGTCGTGGCAAGTATCATTATGTAAATGGATATTATATTACTCCTGCCCATGGTTCGGTATGGATTCCAGGTCATTGGAAAAAAGTACGCAGGGGATGGGTTTGGGATAAAGGTTATTGGAGAAGATAATTTGATCTGCTGCGCTTAAGCGATCATTGGTACAATTTTGGCAACTTACTATTCAAACATTAAATATGCTTACCAAAAAAATCTTAACCACCTTGTTGTTAATTGTTTCCATTAAAGCAATAGCACAAGAGAGTGATATAAATACCGAACATGAAAGGTTCTTCAGAATCGGTGCAAAAGGGGGTGTTAATATCAATAAAATTACCGGGCAATCATACAAGTCGGGCTTCAACTATGATTATCAATTGGGTGGGTTTATGCAATTCAATTTTAGCAGCCGGTTCGGTATTCAGCCCGAGGTTAATTTTGTACAGTCCTCAACTGAATTTTCTGATGATGCCTCAAATATTTACGATGATCTGTTCAGAGATGGAAGTCAAAAAAATGCCACATTAAACTACCTGGAAGTGCCCGTGCTATTAAATATCAATGTAGGACAAAGCAAACGTGTAAAATTACAATTGGGGCCGGCATTTGGCGGCTTGTTAAAGCAAACTGTTGATAGCCTTAAAAATAACGGTAAAGTATTTAAAAATGGTGATTGGTCAGCAATCGGTGGTTTATGGATACAGTTACCTTTAATTAACCTGGGAGCAAGATACAAACTTGGTTTATCCAACCTGAATGCAATAGACGATCAGCAAAAATGGAAAAGCCAGTCAATACAGGTATTCGTAGGGGTTACCTTTTAGTTTTTCTTCCTAAAGATTTTAATATATAAATAAAGGGTTGTTTTACAGCAACCCTTTATTTATATTAGCTATCAAAGCAACTGTATGATTGTAAAAATGCCTTTAGAAAACTTCCTGATTATTGATATTGAAACAGTATCATCTCAAAAAGATTTTGAAACCATGTCTTCCGAATGGCAGCACCTCTGGGAAGAAAAAGTAATGCGGTCATTACCCGACGATTGTTCTTTTGCGGAATATTATCCACAGCGGGCGGGAATAATGGCTGAATTTGGAAAGGTAGTTTGTATAAGTATCGGCTATTTTAAAAAAGACAAAAGTGGCCACCAGTTCAGAGTAAAATCTATTTTTGGTGATGATGAAACAATTTTGCTGCAGGATTTAGTAAATACAGTCAATCAGCTGGAAGCGGTACACAACCGTTGGAGCTTTACCGGGCACAACATTAAAGAATTTGATATCCCTTTTTTGTGCCGTCGTTTGCTGATCAATGGATTGCCCATCCCAACGTACCTCGATTTTCAGAATATGAAACCCTGGGAAACGAATATGGTAGATACCTTTCAGTACTGGCGCTTTGGCGATTATAAAAACTACACCTCTTTAAAATTACTGGCAGCAGCATTAAATGTACCATCCCCCAAAGATGATATCGATGGCAGCATGGTTGGCAAAGTTTATTGGGAAGAAAAGAATCTGCAACGGATTGCTACTTATTGCCAGAAGGATATTGTAACGGTAGCCAATATAATACTTCGCTTCAAAAACCTGCCGATTTTACTCGAAGAGCAGGTCATTTTTACTAATTGATTATCCCGGCTAATTTATTCTCATTTAAAAAACTGACTGAAATAGCCCGTTTCACCTATCAGTTTTACCCTTTTATCCCCGCTATTCGATATATGATCCGCACCAGTATTGCGTTTACAATCAGGTCGGGAATAATTTAAAAATTATTAAAAAACTTTACAATTTCGTTTTGCTGTTTCAAGTCAACCCCTTACCTTTGCACTCCAAATTAAAAAAACGAAAGTTTAAAGTTCTTTAAATATGTCACAGAGAATCAGAATCAAACT
>JBDUEK010000087.1:0-24943 GCA_040002495.1 Ferruginibacter sp. | reverse complement strand
GCGCAATCAGGCATGTATGTAGCTGTTTTAAGTGCTTTTGATGCTGCTTTATGGGATTTATGTGGAAAAGCATTGGCCTTGCCCGTTCATCAATTGTTAGGCGGTAAGTTTCGTGATAAAGTGAGGGTATACTGCGATACAGAATTATACGCAGTTCGTAACCCTAAACCGGATGATTATGCAAAGGCTGCTTTGGATGCGGTAGGAAGAGGATATACTGCCGTTAAGTTTGATATTGATTCTGCTACTGATCCAAATAAATTTGACAGATACAACTGGACGGCAAGTAATGCCGAATTAGAAAGAATGTATGATTCCATCGCTGCTGTTCGCAAAGCAGTGGGGCCGCATATTGATGTTTGTGTGGATATGCATGGACGGTATGATGCCACTACCGGTCGCCGCGTTGCAAAACTTATGGAACCTTTAAATCTTATGTGGCTGGAAGAACCGGTTCCTGCAGATAATATTGATGTTTATAAAACCATCACACAGGAAACAAGTACACCTATTTGTGGTGGAGAAAATTTTTACCTTGGCTATGGATACACCCGTTTATTATCAGAAGCAGCCATTGATATAATAATGCCGGATCTTCAGAAATGCGGAGGACTCGGTGAAGGACAGCGCATAGCTAACCTCGCCAATTTATACTACACGCCTTTTTCACCACACATGGTCGGTTCGTTTCTTGGAGCTATGGCCTCCGCTCATGTGTGTGCTTCTGTTCCAAATTTTCATATTCTCGAATGGCAAATATTAAGCGATACACAACCAAAATGGAAAGATATCATAACGTATGATAAACCTTTTATTGAAAAAGGATTCCTTACAGTATCTGACAAACCAGGCATTGGTGTAGAACTCAATTTAGAAGGGTTGAAAAAATATGCAACGCCCAATGTTCCATTCTTTGAATAATACCATCTAAGATTTCAACGTAGTCCTTTGGAGTACTTATTAAATCAAGATGGTATAACCACTGTAAAAGCACTTTTGAAAATCCTTGGTTTCATATAATACAGGAAAGAATTTATAACAAAGAATTTAAAAGCATTAAAACCGTAAGGCAACTCAGTTTTTAGAATGTGTTCGTTTTCGAAAAGTCTTAGTTCTACTTTGACATATTTAAAAAAATGTAGCTCACGGTTACGATAGTTTAATTATGGAACGAAAAAGATGCCATGAAAAAATACAGTACAAGTGAGTGACACAACGATGCCGCCATAAAAAACTTCTGCTGGTCAACAAAAAAACACAAAGGTTTGACTTGTCAAAGTAGAATTAGAAAGGCTGTTAAATAAAAGCTACGGTATTTTCTATTTCATAAGAAATCAACTTTCGGAATTTCCTTTTTCAACATCTTTTCGCTTTTTATTTATAAATTCTGAAGGCAGCATATTAAATTTCCCTTTAAATGATTTGGCGAAATAATTGGGTGTAGAAAATCCTACGGAATAGGCAATTTGCGCTATGTTCATATCACTCTTTTCCAGTAATATGGCGGCTTTGTCCAGCTTAACAGAACGTATGTATTCAACCGGGGTTTCGCCTGTCAGTTCAAGCAATTTACTATACAGGGAACTTCGGCTCATGCCTACATGCCTGCTCAATTCTTCTACTGACAATTGAGAATTAGAAATATTTTCTTCCAGGTATTTCATAATCGTTTGCAAAAGTTTTTCGTCCGTTGATTCAGTTTCAATTTCTGGAAAGATGCCTTTGATTTGTTTAGAATAAGTGTTTTTTAATGTGGAATTCAAAACCAGCAGATTCTTGATTTTTGCATTCAATAGCTCAACATTAAAAGGCTTGGTGATATAATCGTTAGCGCCGGTATTTAAACCTTTTAGTTGGTCTTCTTCACCTGTTAGCGCTGTTAATAACAATATGGGAATATGACTGGTTCTTTTGTCTGATTTAATTTTACGGCATAATTCAATACCATCCATTTCCGGCATACTGATATCGCTTACAATAAGCTGCGGATGATGAGCCAATGCTTTTTGCCAGCCAATTTTTCCATTCGGAGCTTCCAGCACTTTGTACTTTAAACGAAGGTTATCTTTTAAATAAAATCTAAAATCATCATTGTCTTCCACTAATAATACACAAGGTATTTCATGCTGATTGGCCAACGCAATTGGATTTGCTTCCGATTCCTCCAACGAAGTTGATAAACTTTCTTCAACATAATTTTGCGCCACTTTTACAAGTTGGTTTTCCGTATGTTCAACAGGTGTAAATGGTAGCAGAATGTTGAAAGAGGCGCCCTGTTCTTTTTGACTTTCAACAGTAATTGTACCGCCATGCATTTTTACAAACTCTTTTGTGATAGAGAGGCCAATACCGGTTCCCTGGTTTAAAATGGATGCATCCGTATCATTTTGAAAAAACAGGTCAAAGATTTTTTCTTTTTTGTCTTCAGGTATACCAATTCCGGTGTCACTCACTTTTATCAATACCCATGTTTTGGACGTAGCTGAATCGTTTTCATTGTTCTCCAGGTCAAGGTTTATTTTACCACCTGCGCCTGTGAATTTAAAAGCATTTGATAATACATTAAATAAAATCCGCTCCAGTTTATCATGATCAAATGGCGCATAAAGCTGATCAATTTGACTGCTGAAATTAAACGCAATATTTTTTCTTTCTGCAAGATCTTTGAATGAATCCGACACCTCTTTTATAAATGTTACCAACTCGCCTTCGGCAGCGTTAAATTTTAGTTCCTGCACTTCCATTTTTCTAAAATCCAGTAATTGGTTAACGAGGTTAAGCAATCTTCTTGCATTTCGTTTTATAATGTCTAACTGGTTAAATGAATGTGCATTTTTTTCTTGTGTTATCAAACTATCCACCGGGCCCAGGATCAATGAAATGGGTGTTCTAAACTCGTGACTTAAGTTTGTCAAAAACTTGATTTTTACCCTGTCCAGCTCATGTATGCGTTCCGTTTCTCTGCGTTCCTGTTCTGCATAAATTTTTTCCTGGTCTAAGGCAAACTTCCTTTTTAATTTACTGATACCCCTGTGCCGCAGGTAAAGTATAGATGCCAGCGCCACCAATACGTAAAACACGTAGGCATACATCGTTCTCCAAAAGGGTGGGTGTACATGTACTTTTATGGAAGTGCCAATCTCGTTCCAAACACCGTCATTATTACTGGCCCTGATTTTAAATACATAATCACCGGGATCAAGGTTGGTATAGGAAGCACTGGTTGAATTGCCAACATTGTTCCAGTCTTTATCAAAACCTTCAAGTTTATAAGCGTACCGGTTTTGCTCAGGCGTGGTATAACTTAATCCCACAAATTCCAGGGCGAAATTTTGTTTATAATCTAGTCTGATTTCTTTAGCTATAGAAATATTTTCTTTGATTGGCCCGTTTGCAGATGGTGTTACCGATTGGTTTGAAATTCTTAAATCGGTAATCAAAACGGGTGGTATGTTATTGTTTTTAATTAAATAGGCAGGATTGAAATAATTAAAACCATCAAGGCCACCGAAATAAAGTTCACCGCCTGATAGCCGGACGCCTGCACCATGAAAAAAGTTATTATGTTGAATACCGTTGTGATAATTATAATTGTTTATATTTTTTGACTTTACCTCAATACTGCTGATCCCCTGGTTTGTACTTACCCAAATTAAGCCAGCCTTATCTTCCGCTACTTTATATATTGTACTGTTCTGTAATCCATCTTTTTCTGAAAACACGGTGAACCCTTTTGTATTGTTATCATACATGGCAAGCCCGCCTCCAAAAGTACCCACCCAAATAAGGCCGCGGCTGTCTTCCAATATGGATTGCACTTTATCGTTTGGCAATGCACTATTATAACTCGTGTAGATAGAAAATTTTCCAGCACCCGGTTCAAGCATCGCAAGCCCACCACCATGTGTAGCAATCCATATATTTCCATGTTTATCTTCTTTAAGATCTCGTATATAACCGTTTACCGGCAATGTAACATCAATAGCTGCTTTCGGAAATGGCGTATATCTTTTTATTACTTTAAGGTCTTCGTTTAATACGTTAATTCCATCCCCATTCGTACCAACCAAAATGTTACCGTTACGTAATTGAGTAAGGCTATAAATTTGATTGGAGTTTAGATCTTCAGCACCATCACCTTGTAGCAGTTGACTGTATTTGCCTGATTTGGGATCAACTACAAACAATCCATCGCCAAAGGTTCCCACTAATAGTTGCTTTTTTCTGGTCATTTGCAATGTCAGAACCAGAAGGCCGTCACCAGCATTTTTCCTTCGGGATAATATTGTAAAATGCTTAAATAATTTAGAATCGGGGTCAAAAAGGCTCAATCCTTTTCCGAATGTTCCAACAAACACTTTTCCATTTTCAGCTTCGGCAAAAGCCGAAACAATGGGTGAACTTAAACCCTGGTCATCAAAAACATCACTTTTTACATAGTTGAATAAATTTAGATTTTTATCATACTTGTCAACACCGCCTCCTGTAGTTCCAATCCAGTATATTCCTTGCTTATCAATATATATGCTCTTGACGGATCTGGCTGTTAAACTGTGCAGGTTTCGAGGGTCAAGACTAAATTTTTCCATTTCACCGGTTCGGGTGTTCATTATATCCAAACCTTCAGTTGTGCCAATCCATAATTTTTCTCCATTCACAGCCACGGCGTTCACTTCATTGCCACTTAACGTTGTGGCATTTTGATCGCTGTGCCTGAAATTTATAAAATCATCAGAGCCTGGCCTTAATTTGCTGAGGCCGCCATTGGTGCCGACCCAGATATTGCCCATTTTATCTTCTGTAATAGCATTAATAATAAACCCACTTAAACTGGAAGGATTTTCATCAGAGTGGACGAACTCATACAAAACGGCTGTGTTGAGATTATATCTATAAAGGCTATGAGTAGTGCCAATCCACATTTGATTGCGACTGTCTTTGAATAAGCACATACCGGAGCTGTTAATTTCATAGGCCGGATTTTTAGAAAATGTTGAAAACCGGGATATGTTACCGGTATTAATGTCAAAAATATCTACTCCTCCAAAATGAGCAATCCATAAATGCCCGCTATTGTCTCTGCATACACTTCGGATTACATTATTTCTAATAGTACCAGGTGAGCTGGTGGCCGGTAAATGAATAAAGCAGTCGTTTTTTCGATCATACCGGCTCACAGAACCTCCGCTGGTTCCAACCCATAAGTTGCCATCCAAATCTTCATAAAGAGACAAAATTTCATTTGCTTGTAAGCTGGTAGAATCACCGGGCTTATGCCGGTAAATAGAAAATCGAATACCGTCAAATCTGTCGAGGCCGTCTTCCGTTCCAAACCACACTATTCCAAACTTGTCTTTTAAAATCGCATTAACTGTGTTAGATGACAGTCCATCTTCGGTAGTGAGGGATGTGAAATTAATTTGTTTTTGCTGGCCCGATAAGTGAGGCCGGAATACTATCAGGCAAAAGCCAAGCAGCAAAATATTTTTAATGGTCATAGTATCGACGAAGCAGCCTTTTTGGTAATTCCAAAGATACGTATTCAGCTTTTCCCTATCATAATTTCATACGCCTTTGAGTGCATAAAATTTGCATCTTATTGTTTTTCAGCAACTTTAAAACATTTGTTCCATAAGTTTCAACAAATGAGCCATCTCACACTTTTGGTCATAATTAGATTTGTATCCTACAAAATGAGTGGATTAGATATTTAGCGCTTTTGAAAGCAACAAAACTAAACTGTTTCACAAACGATAATTTAACGACTATGCTGCTACTACTTTTTCATGCATTAATATATGTAAAATTTAAGCTCAGACTTTCTATAGTTACCTCTCTTTTATACCGGTTCAGCCAGGTAATAAATAACTACGGGTTTGGTGCAGGCATGCTCCACAGAAAGACAAATTTTGCGATTTCAAAACCCCGGTTTCAACGCGTTTTTTTTGGTAAGCGAGCAGTAATGCAAGTAAAGAAAAGGGTAGGATATAACCTCCTCCCTTTCTTTTAATTCACGATAAAAGTAGATGCAAAATGGCTTTAGGGGTTTCCAAAATGCGCTGGGCAGAAAGTCACTTTTTAAACAGAAATAATCGGGAAGATGATACTATTCGGAAAGCATAAAGCTGGCAAGTATTGACAGAAAAAACTGGTAACTACTTTTTTTTATTGAAATATTATCACTTAAAATTTTTTAAAATTCAATCATATTTTCAAATATTTTTTCTCTTCATTTTTAACTAACAAATGCTATATGAAACAATTCTTTTTTACCAAAACTATTTATCCGAACAGGGATATTTCCATCGTTTTCAAATCTTACTCAGAAAAAAACAACAAGCTTTAGCCAGAACAAATTCTATTACTTAAACTCAAACAAGGTTATGAAAAAAATTAAACGAAACAATTCGTTTGGCCGGAAATTTCTGGCATTGAGATACATATGTACGGTACTGCTTGCCGTATTAATGGTATCTGTATTTGCAGCACCTCCCCATGCATTCAGCCCTTTTGCGATACCAGTTGACGGAAAGGTTGTTGACGAAAAGGGAGCGGCAGTTTCGGGAGCAAATGTTATGGAGAAAGGTACCAATAATACGGTGGTAACCAAACCTGATGGGACTTATACTATAAATGTAGCCAATCAAAAAGCTGTGCTCGTTATTTCGTATGTGGGTTATACCCAACTGGAAATTCCTGTAAAAGGCAACAGCACAAAAATAATAACACTAACGCTGTTATCAAAAGAAATGGACAATGTGATTATTGTAGGTTATGGCAGGCAGAAGAAGGAAAGTGTGGTAGGTGCTATCACTCAAACAACGGGTAAGATATTACAGCGGGCAGGTGGTGTGTCTAATATAGGTGCAGCACTTACAGGTAATGTACCGGGTGTTATTACTGTACAAGGTACAGGTTTACCGGGTGGTGAAGATCCAACGATCTATATAAGAGGGCAGGGTACCTGGAATAGCAGTGGCCCACTAATTTTAGTAGATGGTATTGAGCGCTCTATGAGTGGTGTTGACATCGGTTCGGTAGAAAATATTTCAATTTTGAAAGATGCTTCTGCTACTGCTGTGTTTGGTGTAAAGGGCGCCAATGGCGTAATTCTGATAACTACTAAAAGAGGTGTTGAAGGTAGGGCGAACATTAATGTTACCCTTAATAATACCATTAAAATACCAAGTCGGTTACCGGAAAAGTACGATGCATTTGATGCCTTGCAAATCAGGAACTGGGCTATTGAACGTGAACTGGCTATTAGCCCATCTTCATGGCAGGATTACACTCCATTTGCTATAATGGACAAATATCGCAATCCTGCAAATGCACAGGAGGCCCAACAATATCCCAATATTGACTGGCAAAACGAATCATTGAAAAAATTTGCCACTGCTCAAAATGCAGCTATAAATATTTCAGGAGGATCAAAGTTTGTAAAATACTTTACCTCCGTTGATATGCTTCACGAAGGAGATATCATGAATGTGAGGGATAACGGAAAGGGCTATAAGCCAGGGTTTTTCTACGACCGTTTGAACGTCCGGGCCAACCTTGATTTTAAATTAACGAAAACTACTACGCTTTCTGCTAACCTTGCAGGACTTCAGGGTAACAAGCAGGATTCATGGAGTGGTTTCGAGTATTCATGGTACCAGGCCATATATGGCCTGGCTCCCGATCTTTTTTCTCCTCAATATAGCGACGGAACCTGGGGATACTATCCGCTGGATCCTGTGTCTACGAATAACTCCGCCCAAATACTTTCAAACAATGGGGTTAGAAATACAAAAACCACCCAGATCAATACTGACTTTGTGCTAACACAGGATCTGGGTATGCTGGTTAAAAACCTCAGTTTCAGAGGTACCTATTCCCTGGATAATTCATTTGTATCCCAGGGTGGTATTTACGATGACGGAAGTGGCATTGTAAAATATATTTATCCGGATGGACGTGTGCAGTACAGGAACACAACCGGAGCTAACCAGTTTGATTATGTAGTGCCACAATGGTCTGCACGGCCTGACGCCTTTAATAATGGTGCTACCAGGCGGAAGCAGTTCTATCAGTTGCAATTAAATCATTCAGCAAAAATTGGCAGGCATAATATTACTGCCATGGGGTTATTTAGCCGTAATGAAACTGCAACCGGCAGTTCCTTCCCTACTTTCCGCGAAGATTGGGTTTTCAGAACCACTTATAATTTCGCCAATAAGTACTTCGCCGAGTTTAATGGAGCCTACAATGGTTCCGACCAGTTTGGTCCGGATTACAGGTTCGCCTTTTTTCCATCTGCAGCCGTAGGATGGGCAATATCGAATGAAAAATTCATGCAAAATGTCAATTGGGTTTCCTCTTTAAAGCTTCGTGGCTCTTATGGTCTTGTAGGAAACGACGCTGTAAACGGACGGTACCTTTATTTGACGCAATTTCAATACGGTGGTCAAACCCATTTGGGCGATGCCGGGGGTAATAATAGCCCGTATGTGTGGTATAGAGAGAGTGCAATTGGTAATCCAAATGTGCATTGGGAAACCGTTACAAAAGCAAATATTGGGTTAGATTATTCTCTGTTTAAAGGACTGCTGGAAGGTAGTTTTGATGTGTACAAAGATGCTCGTAAAGATATCCTCTTAGCTGGGACACAAAGAGCCGTTCCTGTTTATTTTGGAGGTATTCCACCCGTTGCCAACCTTGGTAAAACAGAGGTAAAGGGATATGAATTGGAAGTTAAATACAATAAGCGGCTTAACAAGAATATACGTCTTTGGGGAAATATAGCATTGACCCATGCAAAAGACAAAATTATTGATAGGGATGATCCACAATTACTGGATGATTACTTAAAGCAAGCCGGTTTCCAGATAGGTCAGTACAGATCTCAATTAAGTGCTGGCTTCTACAATACCTGGGATCAGGTTTACGGCAGCAGCATGGTTGATCAATACGATAATAATAAACTGCCAGGAAACTTTAATTTGATTGATTACAATGGCGATGGTGTAATCAACAGCTTTGATAACGTACCATATGGTTACCCGGAAAGACCTCAAAATACCTACACTGGTAGTTTTGGTATAGATTATAAAAGACTCAGCATGTTTGTTCAGTTCTATGCTGTAAACAACATTACACGTAATCTTACTCAAACCAATTTTAACGCCAAGTTAAATGCAGTTTTCAAGCAGGGAGATTATTGGACCAAGGATAATCAAGATGCTACGTCGTACCTGCCCCGGTGGAAATCACAGGTATATAGTTACGGGGATTTCTATAATTATGATGGTTCCTATGTTCGTTTAAAGACGGCAGAAATTTCTTACACCTTAAATCCCGACTGGCTATCAAAGGCAGGAATTCAAACAATGCGTATTTATGTAAATGGCAATAACCTGCTGCTATGGAGCAAGTTGCCAGACGATCGGGAAGCCAACATCGGCTCATCAAACTATGCAGGCCAGGGTGCTTATCCAACTGTGCGACGCATCAATTTTGGACTTAATCTCAGTTTATAAAAAAATGTTTATTATGAAAGCTTCTATAAAATTTATGTTAACTGCAATGATATTCCTTTCGCTTGTTGGAATATCATCTTGCAAAAAATATCTCGACAGACCGCTGGAAGCGAATATTTCCGAAAGTGACATATTTACGAATTTTCGCACTTTCCAGGGCTTTACTGAAGAGCTGTATGCATGTTTGCCGGATATGTCAAAATCAACATGGAATGGTGAGTGGAATACGGGTGATGACGTGCTGTCTACCACCAATGCCACTTACCGGTTAAGTTCCGAATTTGATAATGGTAACTACTGGGCCTGGAGAACTGGTGGTGGCGGCTGGGATAACAGTTGGCTGGATGATAGCGGCCCAAATACCGATCCCAACGAAAGTCATAACAAAGGCCTTTGGCCATTGAGCTGGTATGGCATACGCAAGGCGAATGTGGGACTGGCCAATTTAGACAAAATGGTAAATGCTACGCAGGAAGAAAAGGATGTAGTCAAAGGCCAGCTTTTATTTTTCAGAGGCTTTTTCCACTTTCAACTAATGAGTTTTTGGGGAGGCCTTCCTTATATTGATACCGTTTTGTCAAGTTCAGCGAAATTAGACTTGCCAAGATTAAACTACCGGGAAACAGCACTTAAAGCTGCGAAAGATTTTGAAGATGCTGCCGCATTATTACCAACCAATTGGGACAATTCAGCGGTGGGCCAGCCAACTTTAGGCAATAACCAGCAACGGTTAACAAAAAGCACGGCACTTGCACTAAAGGGAAAAGATTTGCTTTACGCAGCAAGCCCTATGATGAATGAAGAATCAACCAATAATGCATCTTACGACGCTGAATTGTGCAAGCAGGCTGCAGATGCTTTTTCACGAATGCTGAAACTTTCTGACGACGGAACAGCATATTACAAACTGTTGCCCCTGGACAAGTATAGCGAAAACTGGTTTACGATATCCTCGTATGGCAAGCATCCGGGTTATCCCGAGGTTGTTTTTGGACCGCCCACCTTTGCGGCATGGCAATCAAGATGGTCGCTTGTAAACATGTTTATACCACCAGATTTAGGAGGCGAGGCGGGAATTTCATCACCTGCTGCCAATTATGTAGATTATTTTGGCATGGCCAACGGCCTTCCGTTGTCTGCGTCGGGTTCAGGCTATGACGTAAGTGATCCTTTCTCCAATCGTGATCCTCGTTTTTATAAATGTATTACCTACGATGGAAAAAGAATTATACAAGGCAATGGCAATCCGGATTTCAGGTATGCAAATCTTTTCAACGGCGGCAATTTGCGCATTGATGGTACCGCCAGCCGCTCAGGATATTTGATGGCCAAGTTTGTAACAGACAAATGTAATAACACAGATAATGAGTGGAACAATATCAACATAGTAATACCATACCTGCGCCTGGCAGATGTTTACCTGATGTATGCCGAGTGTGTTTTACAGGGATATGGAACTCCTTCAAGCAGCTATCCGGGTTATATAACCGCTGAAGCAGCAGTGAATAAAATAAGGAACAGGGCTGGTATTCCCAATATGGATGCAAGATTTACAGGTTCCAAAGATGCATTCATGCAGGAGTTAATGAGAGAAAGAGCAGTTGAACTTGCTTTTGAAGGGTTAAGATGGCACGATCTGCGCAGGTGGAACGTTGCCGGCCAAAAACAATACAGAGAAAAAACTGTGCTGGACTTTGATCGTGGTTCAAACGGTAAGCCGATCAACATGCGGGAAAGAGTGGTTGTTACAAGGGTCTTTGAAAAGAAACACAATTGGCTTCCTTTACCAACCAACCAGGTAAATCTTTATCCAACCTTCGGCCAAAATCCCGGATGGTAAAAGAATTTATGCCCGTTGCCTGTATGGTTAATTACAGGTTGGGGTTATGAATATTGATGAATTGACAAACAAATAATATCATCTCAAAATCAAATTAATGAAGTATCTAAAAATATGGATCGCATTCAGTGTCTTTTTCTTTTGCCTTTTAGGCAATTCAAAAGCGCAGGATGTTAATACGATCAATCTAAATTCGGTTGTAACCGACAGCAAAGGGAATCCTGTCGCCGGGGCACAGGTATCGGCTAATGACGGTAAAAAAACTGTATATACTGATAAAGACGGCAGGTTTATTACTGCATTGCCCGCTAACTCAAAAATTACGATCACCGCCAGGGGTTTTAATACGCAAACATTTATTGCAGGAGAAATTTCCTTAAAGATCATGTTAGCCGAAAGCGGGGTAGAAGAAGTTTATCTTCCTTTTAGAAAGGTTGACAAACGCGATGTTACCGGAGCAGTTTCGGTACTTAATCCGGAAACCTATATTAATAACGATTACAATCTTTCTGTAGAGGGCGGTATGAATGGAAGGGCTGCAGGTTTATTATGGAGTAATAACATCTGGGGAATGGAAAACGCCCTGGTGATGATTGATGGAATTCGTAGGGAATTCGCTGATATTACGCTCAATGAGGTACAACAAATCACTGTATTGAAAGGAGTGAATGCCGTGGCCCTTTATGGAAGCCAGGCAGCCAAAGGCGTTATCCTCATAACTTCAAAAAAAGGCGAGGCCAACGTTAAAAAAATATCAGTACGGGTCAATTCAGGAGTAGCTACACCAAGAGCACTTCCCAACTACCTCAACTCCGCAGATTACATGAACCTTTATAATGAGGGACGCCGCAATGATGGCCTTGCAGATTTGTATGATGCAGCCACCATTAATAGTTATAAAACCGGGAATTCATTCAGGTTTCCAAGTGTAGATTATTATTCATCGCAATACTTGAAAAAATACCTGAATGCCACAGATGTAAATGCTGAATTTTCTGGAGGAGGTGATAATGCAAAGTTTTACTCAAACATCGGATGGTCAAACAGCTCCTCTTTATTGAATGTTGGAGAAGGCAAAAACGAGGGTGATAACCGCTTAAACGCAAGGGGTAATATCGACTTAAAACTAAATGATAAAATTTCAAGCTCAGTGTATGTATCGGCAATATTTAATGACAGCCGCAGGGCAAGGGGCAACTACTGGGGCAATGCAGCCACCATGCTGCCAAACAGGTTTACACCGCTTATTCCAATCAATATGATATCACCTTCGGATAAGAGTACGCTCGATGTTGTGAATGCCAGCAGGAACTTAATTGATGGTAAATATTTATTAGGTGGCGGACAACAATTCCTTACAAATCCCATAGCTGACTTATACGTTGCAGGGTACGATAAAAATATCAGGCGTACCTTTCAAATAACAAATGCCATTGACGCAAATCTTAGTTCGATATTACCGGGTTTGTCTTTTCATACCTTATTTAATATCGACTATTCTAATTCATACCTACAGTCAATTAACAATACTTACGCGGTTTATCAGCCAACATGGAGCGCCACAGGTGATACGTTAACCAGGCTTCAGAAGTACGGAGAAGATGCACGCCCCGGTACGCAGAATATCAACAATACGGCTCAAAGGCAAAACATCGGATTTTCGACCTGGCTGGGCTATGATAAAACTGTAAAAGGTGTACATAACTTTTCGGCTATGTTGCTGGGATATACTTCGTCCATCAAAGTAAATGATATATATCAGCCAATTACTAACTCCCACCTGGGGTTACAGGTTGGTTACAACTACAACCATAAATATCTGGCTGATTTTAGTGCAGCCTATGTAAACTCAACAAAATTACCTGGCGGTAACAGAACAGGATTATCCCCAACCGTTAGCCTTGGATGGTTAATGAGTTCAGAAAATTTTATGGCCGGTGCCAAAGCAGTTGATTACCTGAAGTTGTCGGCTTCTGCCGGTATGCTGAAAACTGATTTGGATATAAACGGTTATTACCTGTATGATAACGTTTATCAGCGAGGTTCATTCTTTACCTGGAATGATGGTATCCAGGCGCAAAACCAGGCCACAACTTCAGCCTATGGAGCAAGTCCTGATCTGTCTTTTCCACAACGAAAAGAGATAAATGTTACTATTGAAGGATCTTTTTTTAAGAAGTTGCTGTCTGTACAAACTTCATTCTTTAAAACCCAGATTGACGGTCTGCCAACCCAGCGTTTCTCTCAATATCCAAATTTCTTTAGTTCATTTATTCCCTATACAAATTATAATGCACAACAGCGAACCGGGTTCGATCTTATGCTGAATGTTAACAGGAATGTTGGAAAAGTTGAATTTAATATTGGTGCCACTGCCACTTATACCAAATCTAAAGTTACCAAACGCGATGAGCTATACCTTGATGCCTATCAAAACAGGAGTGGCAAGCCAGTAGATGCCATCTTTGGACTTGTAAACGATGGTTTTTTTATGGATCAAAATGACATCAACAATCATGCAAAGCAATTATTTAGCGAGGTAAAGCCAGGCGATATTAAATATATAGATCAGAATGGCGATAACGTAATTGACAGTAAGGATGAAATGATGATTGGCCGTTATATAGCACCCCTTACTTACGGGGTCAACATCAATGTTAGGTATAATAATTTCGACCTGTTTGTATTAGGCACAGGTTCAAAAGGCGGGTATGGGTTAAAGAACAACAGTTATTATTGGGTAAGCGGAGATAATAAATATTCAGAATCGGTACTTGACAGGTGGACGGATGCAACAAAAACTACTGCTACCTATCCAAGGTTAAGTTCTCAGCAGAACAACAACGATTTCCGGAGCTCCGATTTTTGGGTATATAAAACAGACAGGTTTAACCTGAGCAAAGTGCAGCTTACCTATAACCTTCCTGCTACTACTTTGGGCAATTCGTTTATTAAAGGCTTGGGAATTTATATCGCGGGTGCTAATTTGTACACCTTCTCCAAAAACCGGAAGATTTTGGATTTAGCCGTTGCAAGTACACCTCAATTAAGAAGCTATACTGCAGGGCTTAGGGCCAGCTTTTAAAACATAACTATACATCATAAAATCATTCAAAATGTACAAAAAATTTCTTGTGTTTGTTTTTGTGGGAATTGTGTTAGCGGGTTGTAAAAAGAACCTTGAGCCGCTGGACGATAACCACAGAACTTTAGAAGATATATATAGTGATCCTTATTATGCCGAAGGCATTTTAATGAATGCCTATACCAGGCTTCCAACCAACGGCTACTCGTTTAGCGAAGTTGCTACCGATGACGCTGTAACCAATGATAAGTTTAACCCGCTGTTAAACATGGCAACTGGTTCGTGGTCGGCAGCTAATAATCCTATGGATCAATGGAATAATTCTTTCACAGCCATAACCTATCTTAACCTTTTTCTTAAAGAAGTAGATAGTGTAAACTGGTCGTATTTAAATAGCGATGTCCGGGTGCTGTTTAAGGATCGGCTAAAGGGAGAAACTTATGGTCTTAGAGGATTATTTATGTTGAATCTGATACAGGCTCATGGTGGAATCAGCAGCAGCGGCGAATTACTTGGAGTTCCAATTTTTACAGAAGCTGTTGATCCTAAATCTGACTTTTCCCGTCCACGCAACACATTGGAACAAAGTCTCACACAGATCTATAGTGATCTTACAGAGGCTGAAAAATATCTGCCACTCGACTTTAAAGATGTGTCTGCAGCGCAGCTGCCTGCTAAATATAGCAACATGGCGGTTGGCGATTATAACCGCGTTTTTGGAAACTTCAACAGGCAGCGTATATCGGGAAGAATCGTGAAAGCTGTAAGAGCAAGAGCGGCCTTGTTGGCGGCGAGCCCGGCATTCAATCCACAGGGGATGATTACCAAATGGGAAGACGCAGCTAAATATGCAGGCGAATTACTTGACTTAAACGGAGGCATTGGCGGATTAGATCCACAAGGCGGGTTGTTTTATACTGCGGGTAATGTCAACAATATAAATCTTGCAAATGGTGTTGATCAAAAGGAAATGTTGTGGAGAGGTAGCATAGGAACAAACAACAACCTGGAACAAGCTAACTTTCCTCCAACACTTTATGGAAATGGAAGGGTGAATCCGTCACAAAATTTGGTGGAAGCTTTCCCAATGGCAAACGGGTACCCGATAACTGACCCGCTCAGTGGATACGATCCTGCAAACCCATATTCGGGTAGAGATCCCCGGTTGAAGAATTACATCCTGGTAAATGGTGGTGCAATTGCAAACAAAACCATTTTTACTAAAACAGATGCTCCAACCAATGATGCGCTTAATCAACTTCCCACATCAACAAGAACCAGTTATTATCTAAGGAAATTGTTAAGGGAAGATGTGAATTTAAATCCGTCCTCAACGTCTGTTCAAAAGCATTATGCAGTTCATATGCGTTACACAGAAATGTTTCTTATTTATGCCGAAGCTGCCAATGAAGCCTGGGGGCCTGATGGTACGGGTACACAAGGCTACTCCGCAAGAAGTGTGATTGCAGCCATCCGTAAAAGGGCAGGCATAGCCCAGCCTGATGCTTACCTGACTGCTGTGATGAGCAAGGACGATATGCGTAAATTGATCCACAATGAGAGAAGGTTGGAACTAAGTTTTGAAGGATTTCGCTTCTGGGATTTACGCCGCTGGAAAGATAATTTAACCGAACCTGCAAAGGGTGTGGTGATTAAAAACAATACCTATTCTGCGCAAACTGTGGAGAAAAGGCAGTATTCAGATTTTATGAACTATGGTCCAATTCCTTTAAGTGAAATACTCAAAACAGGACTTCAACAAAACAAAGGGTGGTAACACCAATCTTTAATTATTAATTTATAAAGAAATGAAAAGAGTTTTAATAGTATCTGTCATTCTACTGTCGATGCTTAGCGCATGTAATAAAGATTGGAAATTTCCAGACTATAAGTATTCTACTGTCTATTTCCCCTACCAGGCTCCGGTTAGAACATTGGTGTTGGGGGAAGATATTTATGACAATACGCTGGACAACCTCCACAAGTTTACAATTATGGCCACCATGGGAGGTGTGTACGAAAACAAAAAAGACATTACCCTTGATGTATCTATTGATAATTCGCTTGCAGATAAATTGAAATTCAATGATGCCGGTGGAAATGATGTGGTTGCCATGCCAGCCAGTTATTTTAGTCTTGCGAAAGGCACTAAAATCGTAATCCCGTCAGGTCAGTTAATGGGTGGTTTGGATATACAGTTAACGGATGCATTTTTTGCAGATCCACGGTCAATAAAAAATACATTTGTAATTCCGTTGAAAATTAATTCGGTGACCAATGCCGATTCAGTACTTAGCGGAAAAAGTTCGGTGAGTTCTCCCGATCGCCGCAGGTCTGCTGACTGGAGCACAGTGCCAAAAGATTATGTTTTATATGCGGTTAAGTATGTGAACCCTTATAACGGTATTTATCTGCGCCGGGGAGTTGAACAGGTTAACGGAAATAGCGGAAACACGGCGCTGGATACTACCAATATTTATCACAAAACTTATGTTGAGCAAGATCAGTTAGCCGGTGTTTTTACAAAGTCGCTTACACATGACTCCTTGTCCTTAAATGCTAAAAACAAAGGAAATATAGATGTACCCTTCCAGTTATTCTTAACTTTTGACAATAGCGGAAAGATAACTGTTTCGGCCCCTTCTTCAGCCACTGGTTATACAGTGTCGGGTGATGGCGAATTTGTTAAGAAAGGAGACATGTGGGGGCAGGAAAAAAGAGACGTAATGCATTTAAAATACAAGGTTGATTTTGGAACGAGCACGCACAGCTTTACCGATACGTTGGTTTTGCGGGACAGGAACGTGAAATTTGAAACTTTTACACCTTTTATTACTAATTAATTACAGACTCAGGTTTTGCTGAATAATCTTGATTTGGCCAGGCAAAGCTTGTGTGATACATGAGGAGTAAGACAGGTTTTAATTTTTGATTTGCAATATAAACAGGTTATTACATTGGCAATTTTTAACTAAAGTGCAGGTGTTAGTAACCTGTTTTAAAATATCAGGAGCAGCGATTGTCTACCTGCTGATTACAAGTTCAAAAAATAATCAATGCCAATTGATCGCATAATTATGGTCTTAATTATATTGTAGATAACTTGTAAGAGTGGTAATATCAACCTTAATTAAAACATTTGTTGCATTAATTTCTTCAAATGTGCTATAGTTGCTTGATTTATCCAATTACTTTAGCGACAAAAATTTCCCCTGGCAACTGGCGGGTAATTCTTTTGTCTGTAGAATTATTTCCATTTCTGGAAGAGGTTGCTTAATTTATTTACAAAAGCGCTATATGAAAAATTTGATTGTCATTTTATGCCTGAGTTTTCCATTCATCACACATGCTCAAACAGCAAAAATCCAAATTGATGTAAACAGAACAATTGGAGAAATTGATCCGAAGATTTATGGCGTATTTATGGAGCCCATTCAAATCAGTGGAAGAAGAGGGTTGCCCGATTCTCCAACGCTGAATACACTCTACGGTACATTGTACGATCCTGCATCGCCCCTTGCAGATGAAAATGGGTTTAAGAAAAATTATATAGATGCCATGAAGGAACTAAAGGTTACCAATATCCGTTGGCCCGGCGGTAATTTTTTAATGGGGTATAACTGGCAGGATGGAATTGGGCCAAAAAGCCAGCGGCCGGAACGCATCAACATGGCCTGGGGAGGTATTGATAACAACCAGGTAGGAACCGATGAATGGTTTAAACTAAATAAATCAATTGGCAGTGAAAATATTTTGTGCGCCAACCTGGGGCTGGGTACTATAATGGATGCCGCATACTGGGTGGAATATTGTAATTACAAGGGCGGTACTTATTATTCAGACCTGAGAGCAAAGAACGGGCACAAGGAACCTTATAATGTCAAAATCTGGGATCTGGGTAATGAAGTTGATGGAAAGCCATGGGAGCTGGGACATAAGAATGCTGAGGATTATATTGAAATAGCAAGAGAAGCAGCGAAAGCCATGATTGCAGTTGATAAGAATATTGAATTTGTCGGTTGCGGATCATCCTGGTACAGTCAAAATGGATGGGATGACTGGAACCGTAAAGTGCTGAAAGGAATCGGGGATAAAATCAAATATCTCTCCATTCATAGTTATTGGGAAAATTCACCGGACTATTACAGCTATATGGGTGCCAGTGCAAAAATTTTTGACGACCGTATTACAATAACTGCAGGTGAAATTCAGGCTGTGTCTGCAACGCAGGATTTTAAAAATCCAATCTATCTTTCTGTAGATGAGTGGGGCGCATTTGGAAGGAGTTTTATGAATATATTGCCTGTGGCCCAATCCTTTAATTCTTTTATCCGGCACGCCGATGTGGTAAAAATGGGCAATTTTACCATGATGACATCACTACTTTCCAGTGATCCCAATAAAGGAACGTTTAAATCTCCCTTGTTTTATACATTCAAACTATTTTCAAATAATTGCCTTGGTAAGTCTGTTGACACCTACGTACAGTGTGATACATCTAACACTGAAAAATATAAAGGTATACCTTACCTGGATGTTAGTACAACCTATTCAACACAAACAAATGAAGCATTTATAAATGTTGTAAACCGTCACAAAGACAAAGCAATTACTGCAGAAATTGTTAGCACCACTGGTAATTTTTCAGGTAAAGCTGAGGCCAGTCTTGTTACTGCAAAAGATTTACAGGAGCCATTCGAATTCGATAAACAAGATCAATATGTTCCTGTAAAAAAAGAAGTTGATGGTAAGAACAACAAACTCTCTTACACCTTTCCTCCTCACTCGTTCACACAAATTAAAGTAACTGTTTCCCGTATGTAATGTGGTACTGCATTGTTGGCCCGGCAAATCAGGAACAACTGTAACCCACAATATTGGGCACCTGGTAAATAAGCTGGAAGAAATTATTGCAAATGATCGGGGTAAAAGAAGTAGAGGGTAAATATTAGCATAAATATTCTCTTATATAATGATGGAAGTAAAATGAATTTTTAAAGATTATCAAACTCAATAATTAAAATGAAAATAAAAATAAGATTGCTGGTATTTTCAGCCTTACTCCTTTCCTCTACATCCGCATTTTCACAAGATTCAAATTTTTATATTTTCTTATGTTTTGGTCAATCTAACATGGAAGGCAATGCCAGGTTTGAACCATCGGACACTACTGTTGACAGTCGTTTCCAGGTATTGGAAGCAGTTGATTGCTCAAATCTCAATAGAACTAAAGGCAGTTGGTATACTGCTGTACCACCGCTTTGTAGGTGCCGCACCGGACTTACGCCTGCAGATTATTTTGGAAGAACAATGGTAGCGAACCTGCCAAAAAATATAAGGATTGGTGTTATCAATGTTTCGGTGGGAGGTTGTAAAATTGAGTTGTTTGATAAAGACAATTATCAGTCCTATGTTTCAACTGCACCCAACTGGATGACCGGAATGATTAAAGAATATGATGGAAATCCGTATGGCAGATTAGTTGAAATGGCAAGAATTGCCCAGCAATCGGGCGTAATCAAAGGGATACTATTACACCAGGGCGAATCCAATACAAATGATACTACCTGGCCGAAAAAAGTAAAAGGTGTTTATGAAAATCTGTTATCAGATTTAAATCTCAAAACGGAGGCAGTGCCTTTACTGGCGGGTGAAACTGTAAATGCAGACCAGGGCGGTATTTGTGCCAGTATGAATTCGATCATTTCAACACTACCTCAAACTATACCCAATGCCTATGTGATTTCATCCGAAGGGTGTACAGATGCTGCCGACAACCTGCATTTTAATGCGGCAGGTTACAGAGAATTTGGGCGACGATATGCCGAAAAAATGCTTTCGCTGCTTGGTTATAAAATAACAGCAGCCAAATAGATATGGTGGATTTTGAATCAGAGAAGGTCGCTATTCAGAGTGTTTTATTCCAGGTAATAGATCATTTATATTGTCATCCTGAAAGTGAAACGCACATTATAGCCTGATTAAAAACTATAAAATTATTTAAGTACGATTTGCTGACATGGTTATAATTCTACTTTGACATATTTAAAAAAATGTAGCTCACGGTTACGATAGTTTAATTATGGAACGAAAAAGATGCCATGAAAAAATACAGTACAAGTGAGTGACACAACGATGCCGCCATAAAAAACATCTGCTTGTCAACAAAAAAACACAAAGGTTTGACTTGTCAAAGTAGAAATAAAGACTAAAACAAAAAGCCGAAAATTGCTCAGCTATTTTAAGTAAGTTATTAAATGAAAAAAATACTTCAAATCTTTTCGTTGCTGATTACAACAGCCTGCTTTGCCCAGGAAAAAGCAGGCTTAAAACTTTGGTATAACCAACCAGCAGGCAAAACCTGGGAGAGTGCCTTGCCAATTGGAAATGGCAGGTTAGGCGCAATGGTGTATGGTAATGTAGAAAAAGAAGTAGTGCAGATGAATGAGCATACTTTATGGAGCGGCAGCCCTAATCGCAACGACAACCCGATGGCATTGGATTCACTGGAAGCCATTCGAAAACTTATTTTTGGAGGCAGGCAAAAGGAAGCGGAACAACTCGCCAATAAAGCAATCATCAGTAAAAAATCGCAGGGACAAATGTTTGAACCTGCCGGTGAATTGAACCTCGTTTTTAATGGTCATGAGCATTATACAAATTATTACCGTGAGCTGGATATTGAAAGAGCGGTTGCAACAACTTCCTACAAAATAGGTGAGGTAATTTTCAAAAGAGAAGTACTGGCTTCATTTCCAGATCGGGTAATTGTAGTCCGTTTAACTGCAAGTAAACCGCACAGTATTTCTTTCACAGCTTTTTATTCAACACCTCAGCCAGGAGTTGAAGTAAAATCCAACAACAATGAGCAGCTAACCTTTGCAGGTGCCACCATCGATCATGAAACGGTAAAAGGGTTGGTGAAGTATAAAGGCATCATACAGTTTAAACCAACAGCCGGGTCTACCTTATACACCGATACTTCGGTGATTGTTAAAGATGCAGATGCAGTCACCATTTATATTTCAATAGCAACCAATTTTAATAATTATCATGATTTGTCTGGCAGCGAAAATGAACGGGCGGCAGCTTACTTAAAAAGGGCAGTTGCAAAGCCGTTCGCAACAATTTTAAAAGAACATGTTGTGGCCTACCGAAAATATTTTAACAGGGTGAAGCTGGACCTTGGCACAACACACGGATCCAATATTCCTACAGATGAACAATTGAAGAATTTTACTTCAACAAATGATCCTGCATTTGCAGCGCTTTATTTTCAGTACGGCCGCTACCTGTTAATTTCTTCTTCTCAGCCCGGTGGGCAGCCAGCTAATCTACAAGGTATCTGGAACAATAAACTTAAACCGGCATGGGACAGTAAGTACACCATCAACATCAATGCAGAAATGAATTACTGGCCTGCAGAAAAAACCAATCTTTCGGAACTGCATGAACCATTTTTACAAATGGTAAAAGACATGTCGGTAACAGGCCAGCAAACTGCCAAAGATATGTATGGAACCCGGGGTTGGATGGCGCATCACAACACAGATATATGGCGATCAACCGGTGCTGTCGATGGTGCCTTTTGGGGGTGCTGGATAAATGGTGGCGGCTGGAGTACACAACATTTATGGGAACATTATCAATACACCGGGGATAAAAAATTCTTAGCAACAGCCTATCCGGCAATGAAAGGAGCCGCCTTATTTTATCTTGATTTTTTGATAGAACATCCTAAATATCATTGGCTGGTTATTGCCCCCGATATGTCGCCTGAAAATGCACCAAAGGCCCACCAGGGTTCCTCCATTGATGCCGGTGTAACCATGACAAATCAAATTATTTTTGACGTATTCAGCCATGTTATCAGCGCTGCATCCATCTTAAATAAAGACAAAGCCTTTACCGATACATTAATGCAAAAGCGCAGCCGCCTGGCACCCATGCATATTGGACAATACGGGCAGTTGCAGGAGTGGCTGGATGATATAGATGACCCCAACGACAATCACCGCCATATTTCTCATCTGTATGGTTTATTTCCATCCAACCAAATATCTGCATACCGTACACCAAATTTGTACAGTGCAGCAAAAAATACATTAATACAAAGGGGCGATGTTTCCACCGGGTGGAGCATGGGTTGGAAGGTGAACTGGTGGGCCAAAATGCAGGATGGCAATCATGCTTATAAATTAATTCAAAACCAGTTAACACCGGTTGGTACAAATACAGGCGGCGGTGGTACCTACAACAATCTTTTTGACGCACATCCTCCATTTCAAATTGATGGCAACTTCGGTTGTACTTCAGGCATTGCAGAAATGTTGATGCAAAGTGATGACGGGTTTTTAAACCTGCTGCCTGCCTTACCAGATGTATGGTTAGCAGCGGGAAGTGTAAGTGGTTTAAAAGCCAGGGGTGGTTTTGAAATTATTAACATGCAATGGAAAAATGGCAAATTGATTAAAGTATCAGTTAAATCAAATTTGGGCGGAAACCTGCAGTTGCGTTTGCCCAATAAAATGAAGATGACCGATGGAAAAGAACTAAAGATGTCGACTGGGAAAAACACAAATCCATTTTACCAGGTAGAGAGTATTCCCGATCCTGTTATTGCGGAAAAGGCTGTCATTACGTTGCCTGTACTTAACGAAACTTTTGTGTATGATTTACCTACAAATGCAGGACAGGTTTATACAATGGTTGCAAAATAAAATGGCAGGAATTTTTAAAGGCATTTATTCAAAAATCTAAAAAATAAAAAATGAATCTTAAATCTTTAGTTCTCGTAATTGCAGTCGGCTTTATAGCCGTTGTAAGTAACGCTCAGGCACAGCCTGCCGTAACAGAAGACTTTAAACCTTCTACCTTAAATCAGCCGGCGCAGGAATATCCGCAGGTCAATTCTCAGGGTTATGCAAGATTTAAAATTATTGCACCTTCCGCTGATAGCGTAAGGGTAAGCCTTGGCCTGGGCGGAAAAGGTGGTACAATTCTTACGAAAGCCGACGATGGTTCCTGGATGGGTACAACAGAAGGGCCAATGGACGAAGGTTTTCATTACTACAATGTTAGGATTGATGGTGGGAAATTTAATGACCCCGGGGCAAAAAATTATTATGGATCTACACGCTGGGAAAGCGGCATTGAAATACCTGCACATGACCAGGATTTTTATGCGTTAAAAAACGTACCTCACGGTAATGTTCAACAAATACTTTTCAATTCTGCAAGTACCAGTACATCCCGTCGTGCTTTTGTGTACACGCCACCCGGTTATAATAAAGACACTAAAACAAAATATCCTGTGTTATACCTGCAGCATGGCTGGGGCGAAGATGAAACAGCATGGAGCAACCAGGGACATGCCAATCTCATCATGGACAATATGATTGCTGAAGGAAAGACAAAGCCCTTTATCATCGTGATGACTTATGGAATGACCAATGATGTAAAACCAGGTGGAATGAGAAATTTTAAAATCGACGCATTTCAAACAGTAATGGTTGATGAATTGATTCCTTATGTGGATGCAAACTTCCGCACTATGTCAGACCCGTCACACCGTGCCATGGCAGGACTTTCTATGGGGGGTATGGAAACAAAAACCATTACACTTAATAAGCCGGATGTGTTTGCTTACTACGGTTTATTAAGTGGAGGTACTTATGCTCCGGCCGATATAACAGACAAATCAAAAGTGAAACTTATTTTTCTTAGTTGTGGTAGTAAAGAGCGGCCTGATGGCGTAAGGAACGCGGCAACGGCTTTAAAAGACGCAGGTTATAATGCAGTTGCTTATGTGTCGGAAAATACCGCTCATGAATTTCAAACATGGCGCAGAAGCCTGCATGAACTTGCACCACTTTTGTTTAAAAATTAGTTTAAAAATCAAAAGCAATTAATACCAACAAACTAAAAAACATCAAATTATTATGAAAAGAAAAATTACAACTACCATAGCGCTTGTTTTCAGCTTTATGGTTTGCCTTGCCGCAGCCGTAGGTGATTTGAACGGTAAATGGACAGGTTCTTTAAACACACCAGACGGCAATGAAATTCCGTTATCATTCAATTTTAAAGTGGATGGTGATAAACTTACCGGAACGGCTGCAGGGCCAGATGGAGAGATGCCTATATCCGACGGCAAAATTAGCGGCTCTGATTTTACATTTAATCTGGACTTTAACGGATCCAGTATTGCTCATACCTGCAAATACTATAGTGAAGGAGACTCGGTATCAGTTAACATCGATTTCAATGGCGCTAAAATGCATGCTCAGTTAAAACGTGATATTAAGTAATACAATCTTCCATATATTTTAAAGGCCTTTCCGGTTGAGTGGGTATTTGGAATTTTTCTCACACCATTTTTATAAGGTAAATCAGATAGGTGTTTTTATGCTGAAAGCAAGCAATTGATAGTTCTACTTTGGCAAGTCAAACCTTTGTGTTTTTTTGTTGACCAGCAGATGTTTTTTATGGCGGCAT
>JBDUEK010000086.1:0-25663 GCA_040002495.1 Ferruginibacter sp. | reverse complement strand
TTTTTTATTACACGAATTTTAAAACCAAATTACACGGATTACTTTACTTTATTGATCAATTAGTGTAATCCGTAATAATTCGTGTAATAAAGTTTACGCCATAAGAAAGGTAGCGAATAAATTCAATGCTTAGATAAACATATTGAGCAGCAATACACCCGCTAAGCCAATTACTCCTACAATAGATTCCATCATGGTCCAGCTTTTGAAAGTGTCCTTCAGGCTGATGCCAAAATATTCTTTAAACATCCAAAAGCCTGTATCGTTCACATGTGAGCACATTACGCTTCCGGCGCCAATGGCAATTACCATTAGCTCGGCATTAACATGCATGCTTGCAATCAATGGTTGCATAATTCCTGCGGCAGTAAGTCCGGCCACGGTGGCGGAACCAATTGCAATGCGGATGAAAGTAGCAATCAGCCAGGCCAGTAAAAGTGGCGGAATAGATGATCCTGTAAAATACTCCGAAATGTAATTACTGGTGCCGCTATCAATCAATACCTGTTTAAAAGCACCGCCTGCGGCAATGATCAGTAGAATTAAAGTAACACTGCTTACCGAGTTAAATGCTTTGGTTAAAAGTTCCTGCATACTGAGGCTGCCTTTTTTTCCTAAAACAACCAATGCCAGTGTAGATGCAATTAACAGGGATATACCTGAATCGCCGATGAATAATAAGAAGCTATGCAATGAACTATCTTTCTCCATAAACATTTCTGATACCGCAGAAATGCCCATTAATAATACCGGTACAATGGCAATGAATAAGCTGATGCCAAAACCAGGAAGTTTATCTGCTTCAATATGTTTTACTTCAAAAAACTTTTGTTCAGTAACGGGGCGTATGTTTTTAATCAATTCAGGAAACAATAAACCTGCGACAATAATGGCTGGTATGGCAACTAAAATTCCATACAAAAGTGTTTTACCAAGATCTGCATTAAATATTAATGTGATAGCTGTCGGCCCCGGATGTGGCGGCAAAAAACAATGCGTTACCGAAAGTGCAGATGCTACCGAAATGCCAATATAAACCAATGGTTTACCTGTACTTGCGCAAACAGCAAAGATGAGCGGTATCAATACTAAAAACCCGGCGTTGTAAAACATGGCAATGCCAACACTAAAGCCGGTAATAACCATGGCCAGCTTAATATATTTATCGCCAAAAATTTTAATAAGGCGGGAGCTTATTTGTTGCACGGCGCCGGTATCTGAAAGCAAGGTACCCAGTACCATTCCAAACACAAGTGTTATTACCAATGGCCCAAGCGTACTGCTGATGCCCCCATTAACAGCTCCCAGCAATTTACCCAATGGCATTCCATCCGCTACGCCTACAAACAAAGCCGCAAAAAGCAACGATACAAAAGGGTTAATTTTTAGCCATCCAATTAATAGCAATAAAAGCAGGATGGATGCAAGCAGTACTAAAATCGTCATTAGGAGAGTGTGTTATAGGTGATCGTGCAATCGTACACTTTCTGCAATAAACATAAAGCTATTTTCCTTATTGCAAAAAAATGTTGTACAAATAAGCCTGTTTCAAAATTGCAGGGTGTTGGTAGGGTTGCCAACCTTCAAAAGATATCCTGTTATAAAGGAAGCCAATTAAAAAGGTTGGCAACCCTTATTTGCAATTTGAAAAAAACACGCAAAAAAAGCAAATGCGCCTAACCACAATCTTTACAAATTGCTGCGGGTACATTTGCTTTTTGAAAAATTATTATATGCCTAACAAGCCACGGTTAAATGCCTCGTCGCTTCCGGTTCCGGCAAAATCGTCAAATGCTTTTTCTGTTACTTTAATGATATGGTTCTTAATAAATGGTGCTCCTTCGGCGGCACCATCTTCTGAATTTTTGATGGCACATTCCCACTCCAATACAGCCCAGCCTTTATAATCGTAAGCAGCCAGTTTGCTGAAGATAGATTTAAAATCAACCTGTCCGTCACCCAAAGAACGGAAACGTCCGGCCCTGTTAATCCAGCTTTGGTAACCGCCATACACGCCTTGTTTTCCGGTGGGATTAAATTCTGCATCCTTTACATGAAACGCCTTTATGCGTTGGTGATAGTGATCGATGTAAGCTAAATAATCCAGGCATTGTAATACAAAATGCGAGGGGTCATACAAAAGGCAGGCTCTTGGATGATTTCCCACTTTTTCTAAAAACATTTCGTAGGAGACTCCATCATGTAAGTCTTCTCCCGGATGAATTTCATAACAAACATCTACGCCATTTTCTTCAAAAACATCCAGGATCGGAAGCCATCTTTTGGCCAGTTCAGTAAAGCCGGTTTCTACCAATCCGGCGGGGCGTTGCGGCCAGGGATATACCGTTTGCCAAAGCAATGCACCACTGAAAGTGGCGTGGGCATTCAATCCCAGGTTGCGGGAGGCAATGGCTGCATATTTTAATTGCTGCACCGCCCATTCCTGTCTTGCTTTAGGATTGCCATGTAATTCTTTTGGTGCAAAGCCATCAAACAGTTGATCGTATGCCGGGTTTACTGCTACCAGTTGACCATATAAATGTGTAGATAGTTCGGTTATTTCCAAGCCGGCTTCGTTGATGGTGCCTTTCAATTCGTCTGCATAAGTTTTACTTTCAGCAGCTTTTTTCAGGTCTATTACCCGGCTGTCCCAGGTAGGTAATTGTACGCCGATAAATCCTTTTTCTTTTGCCCATTTGCAAATAGCAGGTAAGGTGTTGAAGGGAGCTTCATCGCCTAAGAACTGCGCCAGGAAAATGCCGGGGCCTTTTATTGTTTGCATGATGTTTAATTATGTTGAATGATGAGTGATGAATGATGAGTGATGAATGATGAATGATGAATGACTAACCCCGTCAGCGGTTGCAAACCCTGACGGCGGTTAGGACTAAGGAAACGATGATGAATACAAAATGTTTTAATGTTGAATAAATGAAATGCAATATGTCGATCTGTAATAATTGTTTACGTATCAAATACGTCGAGATGATGAACCAGTCAGTGTTGCAGCACGTTCAACAATGGTATGCGGTACAAGAGAGTGACACAACGATGCTGCCATGAAAAACTTCAGCCGGTTCAAAAATCCATTTCATAACTCATATTTCATAACTCATATTTAAATAACGTTTTCTGTCCACTTCATATCTGACTGGCCGGAGGCTACTACATTATCTATGAAAGCCATGCCTCTTACACCATCTTCAACTGATGGAAAATCCAACGCTTCTTTGGGCGGTGTGGTACCTTCCATTTTGGCAGAAAGTGTAATGGCGAAGTTTTTATAAATATTTCCAAATGCTTCCAGGTAACCTTCAGGATGCCCGCCCGGCGTGCGGCAGTTGCTGGTTGTATAGGTTGATAAATTTCCGTAATTGCTTCCGGCACGTAAAATTTGTGCAGGTGCATCCAGCCATCGTACGATTAACGTATTGGGCTCCATCTGTGCCCACTCCAGCCCGCCTTTTTCGCCATACACCCTTATTTTTAATGCATTTTCTTCACCAGCGGCAACCTGCGATGCCATCAATACACCGGCTGCGCCATTATCAAATTTCAATAATACATTGCCATCATCATCCAGTAACCTGCCCGGAACCATTGCATTCAAATCGGCACATAGATGTGTAATTTTTGCACCGGTTATGTACTCTGCCAGGTGAGCGGCATGTGTACCAATATCGCCCATGGCGCCGGCTTTACCGCTCCGTTTCGGATCGGTTCTCCAGGCTGCCTGTGCGTTGCCTTCCTTTTCTGAAAGCTTGCTTAGCCAGCCCTGCGGATATTCAACCCATACTTTTCTGATCTTTCCAAGGACTCCTTCGCCAACCATTGCTTTGGCCTGTTTTACCATCGGGTAGCCAGAGTAAGTATGCGTTAAGCAAAGTACCAGGCCGGTTTCTGCTACCAATGCTTTTAATTCTTTTGCTTCGTCTAATGTAAATGCAATTGGTTTTTCAATTACTACATTAAATCCTTTTTGCAGCGCTAGTTTTGCTGGTGCAAAGTGGGCAAAATTGGGTGTTACAATGGTTAAGAAATCCATCCTTTTATCGGCTGGTAATAAACTTTCTTTTTCTATCATCTCTTCGTAGGTAAGATAGATTCTGTCTTCCGGCAAAAAGAGATCACGGCCTGATTGTGTGGCTACTTCCGGGTTAATACTTAAGGCCCCGCATACTAATTCAATGAGTCCGTCTAAATTGGCTGCATGCCGGTGGATGGCTCCGATGAAGGCATCTTTTCCTCCGCCTAACATACCCATTCTCAATTTTCTTTTCATATAGATTTTATTTTAAACCGTTTCAAAATTTTATCGGTAAAGATAATTTTTTACAATTTTACGCATAATATTCATGTACATATAATTAATTATACTTTAAGTAAAATCAAATTGGTTGATTGAGGAAGTTTAACCCTTTTTTAAAAAAGATTATTAAAACATAAAATGACTCAACACTTTAGTCTTATTTAAATTTTAGTGAACAAATAATTAGACTGAATATTTTTTAACCAACTCTATTTTAACAGAAACCTAAAAAACAATTTGTATTTTCCGGGTATTTTTCTATAAAATTCAATAATATTACAATTCACAATTCTTCTAACAGCTATTGAAATTTAAATTAATTAACGATTATGTCATCCAATATTCAGAAACAACAGCTATTTGTAGCTAGCTGTCTTGCCCTTCTTGTAACCTCTCTTTCCTTTGGGATACGTGCCGGTATGTTGGGCACCTGGGGAACAGAGTTTAATCTTTCAAAAGCACAGCTTGGTTCCATAACTGCAACTGCATTCTGGGGTTTTCCTTTAGCCGTAATTTTCGGTGGATTAATAGTAGATGTCATCGGCATGAAGAAGTTGCTGATACTGGCATTTGTGCTTCACCTGGTTGGTATTTTATTAACAGTTTGCGCTGGCAAATTTGGCGATCCGTACACCATGTTATTTATTTCTACACTATGTATCGGCCTTGCCAATGGTACGGTAGAAGCTGCCTGCAATCCGTTGGTAACTTCCTTATTTACTACAAATAAAACTACCAAACTCAATCACTTCCATTTATGGTTTCCGGGTGGTATTGTAATTGGTACATTAATCGTTTTCCTTTTGAACAAAGTGGGAGTAAGCTGGCAGATAGAAGTTAGCCTGATGCTGATTCCAACGATATTATATGGTTACTTTTTTAGCAAACTTCAGTTTCCGCCAACCGAAAGGGTTGCAAGTGGTGTATCCACTTCCGACATGTATAAGGCATTACTAAATCCATTATTTATTTTGATGATTTTGCTGATGTTTGGTACTGCTATTACTGAATTGTTTACAGGTCAGTGGATTGATGTATTACTTAAAAATGTTACAGATAATGCATTGCTTTTATTAACACTCGAAACAGGTGTAATGGTTGTTGGCCGTGCCTTTGCCGGTCCGGTTGTACATCGTTTTTCACCAACCGGTGTATTGCTGATGTCTGCAATTATTGCAGCGCTGGGTCTATATATCCTGGGACATAGCACCGGCGACATGCTGTTTGTAGGTGCCATTATATTTGGCATAGGTGTGTGTTATTTCTGGCCAACAATGCTGGGTTTTGTTTCTGAAAATTTGCCGAGAACAGGGGCAGTTGGTTTAAACCTCATGGGCGGTGCAGGTATGTTTGCCGTGTCAGTTTATACCATGGTAATGGGCGGATATTACGATAAACTGGTAGCCGCAGAGTTACCGGCAGGTGCAGATGTACAGGCTTATTCCAGTGCCGCAGCATCACCCGAAATGGCAAATTTACTCAACGAAGCAAAGAAAGCCGCCGGCCCCGAAATTATCAATGCAACATTAATTATTCCGGTTGTTTTGATCGTTGCTTTTGCAGGCTTGCTAATTTATATGCGTTCTAAAAAACAACAGCATTTACAACCTTTATCAAATTCAATTGTATAAACTAAATCTAAAATGCCTACATCTCAAAACCGGCGCAATGCGCTTAAAAGCATGCTGGTTGGCGGTACGGTGCTTGCATCATCTTCGTCAATCTTATCTTCTTTTGGTGCAGCCACCAATAAAAATGAATTTAACGTGAAATTGAAAGGAAATATTAACCACTCTGTTTGTGCATGGTGCTTTAATTCTTTGTCTATTGAAGAGCTGTGCATTGCAGTAAAGAAAATTGGTTTTAGTGCCATTGATTTAGTTGGCCCCAAAGACTGGCCAACATTAAAAAAGCACGATGTTTTTTCTTCCATGTGTAATGGTGCAGAGATTAATCTTACAGATGGATTTGCAGATAAAAATTACCATACGCAACTTATCAAAAACTATGAGGAAATGATTCCGATGGTTGCAAAGGCAGGGTATAAAAACCTGATTTGTTTTAGTGGAAGCCGCAGAGGCATGGATGATGAAACAGGACTAACCAATGCAACGGAGGCCCTCAAAAAAATCATTGGCATTGCTGAGAAAAATAATGTGATGCTGCAAATGGAACTCCTGAACAGCAAGGTTAACCATAAAGATTATATGTGCGACAGAACTCCATGGGGCGTTGAGTTGTGTAAAAGGGTAGGGTCAGAAAACTTTAAATTATTGTATGATATTTATCACATGCAAATTGACGAAGGAGATGTAATACGCACCATCCAGGATAACCATCAATACTTTGGTCATTACCATACTGCAGGTGTACCCGGCAGGCATGAAATAGATGACCAGCAGGAATTAAATTATCCTGCAATTATGCGGGCAATTCTTGCAACGGGTTTTAAAGATTATGTAGCACAGGAATTCATTCCTGCCAGGGAAGATAAAATTGCATCACTCAAAGAAGGCATTACAATCTGTGATGTTTAAAGAATGAGTAAAATTCAAATAAATAGAAAACTAAACACTAACAGATAAAAATTTTAAACATGGCTGAAAATACTTACGATGCAATTGTTATAGGTTCTGGTATAAGCGGTGGATGGGCCGCCAAAGAACTTACTGAGCAGGGGTTGAAAGTAATAATGTTAGAAAGAGGCAGAGATGTAGTGCATGTAAAAGATTATGTAAATGCAAATAAAGATCCCTGGGAATTTCCTCACAGGGGAGGACGTACACAGGAAATGATTAAAGATTATCCTGTATTAAAAAGAGATTACCCATTAAACGAAATGAACCTCGATTTCTGGGCAAGTGATAAAGATTGTCCTTATACAGAAACTAAACGTTTTGATTGGTTCAGGGGTTACCAGGTAGGTGGTCGTTCTTTAACCTGGGGACGTCAGTGTTATCGCTGGAGCGATCTTGATTTTGAAGCTAATTCAAAAGATGGTTTTGGTGTGGATTGGCCCATTCGTTATAAAGACATTGCGCCCTGGTACGACTATGCAGAAAAATTTGCCGGAGTTAACGGATCCATTGAAGGTTTGCCACAATTACCGGATGGACAATTTATGCCCGCAATGGAAATGAACGTAGTTGAAAAAGATGTGGCAGCAAGAGTAAAGGCGCATTATAATAATGCACGTACTATGATCATCGGGCGTTCCGCCAATATCACGGTGCCGCATGAAAACCGCACCAATTGCCAATATCGCAATAAGTGCTGGTTGGGTTGCCCGTTTGGAGCCTATTTTAGTACGCAATCTGCTACTCTTCCGGCTGCGGTTAAAACAGGTAATTTAACTGTTCGCCCATTTTCAATCGTTACAAAAATCATTTACGATAAGGATACACAAAAAGCAAAAGGTGTAGAAGTGTTGGATGCAGAAACGAATAAAACCTATGAGTTTTTTAGCAAGATCGTTTTTGTAAATGCATCAGCTTTAAACTCTACCTGGGTATTAATGAATTCTGCTACAGATATCTGGCCCGAGGGTTTAGGTAGCACCAGTAATGCACTTGGCCGCAACCTGATGGATCATCACCTGGGCGTAGGAGCTGGCGGAAAAATGGAAGGCTATGAAGATAAGTACTACTATGGCCGCCGTCCCAACGGTATTTATGTGCCACGTTACCGCAACTATGGCACAGAAAAAAGAGATTACTTGCGTGGATTTGGTTACCAGGGAAGTGCAAGTCGTGAAGGTTGGAACAGGCAGGTAGCTGAATTAAATATTGGAGCCGAATTTAAAGACGCCCTGTCAGAACCAGGTTCATGGTCAATGGGTATTGGTGGATTTGGTGAGGTACTTCCTCACCCCGAAAACAGAATTACATTAGATAAAACTAAAAAAGATAAATGGGGATTAAATGTGCTTGCCATTGATTGTGAGTTAAAGGAAAATGAATTGAACATGCGCAAGGATATGATGAATGATGCCGTAGAAATGATGGAAGCTGCCGGTGTTAAAGATGTAAAAGGACATGATGCCAATGGGTTTCTTGGCAGAGGTATTCACGAAATGGGTACTGCACGAATGGGAAAAGATCCAAAAACTTCAGTTTTAAATGGCAACAACCAGGTATGGGATGCTAAAAATGTATTTGTTACGGACGGTGCCTGTATGACCTCAGCAGCTTGCGTTAATCCATCATTAACTTATATGGCACTAACGGCAAGGGCAGCAAAATTTGCAGTAGAACAACTTAAAAAAGGAAATATATAATATGCCAGGCGATTCAACCAATCTCAATAACAAAGCTGTAGCACAAAATACTTTTGATGCAATCGTCATAGGTTCCGGAATAAGCGGCGGCTGGGCAGCAAAAGAGTTAACCGAAAAAGGATTAAAAGTTTTAATGCTTGAACGGGGAGCCGACCATGTACATAAAAAAGATTACAAAACTGCGAATATGGATCCCTGGGACTTTCCTCACAGGGGCAAGACTACCGAACAACAAAAAAAAGATTACCCGGTTATTCACAGAGGATGGGCAGCCAATGAAGCAGTTATGGATGCATGGGCAAATGAAAAAGATTGCCCTTATACAGAGGTGAAACCATTTACCTGGTGGCGCAGTTACCGTATGGGTGGCCGTTCCATATTATGGGGCAGGCAAAGCTACCGGATGAGCGACCTGGATTTTGAAGCCAATGCTAAAGAAGGAGTTGGGGTTGACTGGCCGGTTCGTTATAAAGAGATGGCCCCATGGTATGATCATGTTGAAAAATTTGCAGGCATCAGTGGTTCGTTGGAAGGGTTAGCACATTTGCCGGATGGACAGTTTTTGCCACCGATGGATATGAATGTGGTGGAAAAAGATGTGGCAGCAAGGATTAAAAAGAATTACGATGGCAACCGGCACATGATCATTGGAAGGGTTGCAAACTTAACCGCACCATTACAGGCAAGAACGCAATGCCAGTTTAGAAACAGGTGTTGGGAGGGGTGCCCGTTTGGTGGGTATTTCAGCACACAATCATCTACCTTGCCAGCAGCGGTAGCTACCGGTAATTTAACGGTAA
The DNA here is from genome assembly GCA_040002495.1 of Ferruginibacter sp. Taxonomy (GTDB): domain Bacteria; phylum Bacteroidota; class Bacteroidia; order Chitinophagales; family Chitinophagaceae; genus Ferruginibacter. The sequence goes on along the minus strand of JBDUEK010000086.1, from coordinate 16,278 downwards.
GGCCCCTGGCTATCGTAAAGCAAATCCTGTATGATAAGGATACAAAAAAAGCAACAGGTGTTGAAATAATTGATTCAGAAACAAACAAAACCTACCAGTATTTTAGCAAGATTGTTTTTGTAAATGCATCTGCATTAAATTCTGCCTGGTTATTGATGAATTCTGCAACTGATATATGGGCCGATGGTTTGGGGAGCAGCAGTGGCGAACTGGGGCATAACGTAATGGATCACCATTACAACCTTGGTGCATCCGGAAAAGTGGAAGGTTATACAGATTCGACAGTTTATGGCAGAAGGGCCAATGGAATTTATATTCCCCGCTTTACCAACCTGGGCACCGACAAAAGAGATTATCTCCGCGGCTTTGGTTACCAGGGCGGCGCAAGCAGGGAAGGATGGAGCAGAAATGTGGCTGAGTTAAATATAGGAGCAGCATTTAAAGAATCACTGACAGAGTCTGGCCAATGGATAATGGGTATAACAGGCTTTGGTGAAATATTACCTAACCACGATAACAAAATTTACCTTGATAAGGTAAAAAAAGATAAATGGGGGCTACCCATATTGACAATGGATGCAGAGTTAAAAGAGAATGAGTTGAAAATGAGAAAGGATATAAAAGCCGAAGCGGTTGCCATGTTGGAAGGTGCAGGTATTAAAGATGTGACCAGTTGGGATAGCGGCCATGCAATGGGACACGGCATTCATGAAATGGGAACGGCCCGAATGGGTAGAGATGAAAAGACTTCTGTACTCAATGGTAATAACCAGGTATGGGATGCTAAAAACGTTTTTGTTACGGATGGTGCTGCAATGGTTTCTTCAGGTTGCCAGAACCCGTCTTTAACTTATATGGCATTAACCGCAAGGGCAGCAAATTTCGCAGTAGAGGAACTAAAAAAAGGTAATTTATAAAATAATAAAAAAATCAACTATTATGAATATGACTAGAAGAGATCTGCTACAGAACGTAGCGATTTTACTCGGAGGTTCAATTGTGGGAGGATCGGTTTTTAGTATCTCCGGATGTAAATCAACCGACAAACAGGTAAACGCAATGTTTAATGAAAAACAGGTTGCTTTGATGAATGAAATTGCTGATACCATTCTTCCTGAAACTACCAGCCCCGGCGCTAAAGCTGCTAAAGTAGGCGATTTTATGGCGGTAATGGTATTGGATTGTTATGAAGAACCCAACCAGAAAGTGTTTATGGACGGGTTGAAAAAAATAGATGAATTAAGTGAAGCGAAATATAGCAAATCCTTTATGGAAGCAGATCCAAAGCAACGTACAGAACTGCTGACAGAACTGGATAAAGAGCAGAAAGCATATCAAGACAAAAAGGGTAATGGCGATCCTTCTCATTATTTCCGTATGATGAAGGAAACCACTTTGTTAGGTTACTTCACGTCAAAAGAAGGAGCCACACAGGCTCTGCGTTATATCGCAGTACCGGGAAAATATGACGGAAATGTTCCTTACAAGAAAGGAGATAAAGCCTGGGCAACCTAGGCGTTAAAAAGTATTTTCACAAACAGCTTTATCATGTCTTTACAGGTGTGATGAAGCTGTTTTGTTTTCAGATATCCAGGCAAAGCGAGGAGGTGTTCATAAATATTTTTTTGGTAAAGCATTCAATTAAAAAAAAATGATGCCTTGTTTACCGGCATCAAATATTTGTGCATCTGCATTGGCGTCGCACGTTTCAACTTCATTTTTTCATAGCATCAGAGGTCTTAATAAAGCGTCAGTATTATTGAATGATAAGTCACACGGTATGGGATTGTGTACTAATCAATACTATTCGAAGCCTATATAGAATGTAAACCCCGACCACTTAATTGCACTGCCTTTTCAATGGCACTGCCCTGTAGGGCGGTGAACAATGGCACGATCCTGCCTGGCTTTAGACAAAGAAAAATTTGGCTAAAGCCAGGTACTAAATTTAAATTAATCCCGCCCTAAAGGACGGGGCAATTCAAAAGAGCGGCAACTCATATTGGGATATAGCAATCCAATCAGCGACACACTATATTGCATTCTGTATTAATCCAGGTGCTTCAAATTGCACTGCTCTTTGAATTGCATTGCCTTTTGAATTGCACTGCCCTTTAGGGCGGTGATAAATGCCACTTCTATTTTCCTTGGCTTTAGCCAAATAAAAGTTTGGCTAAAGCCAGGTACTAAATTTAAATTAATCCCCGCCCTAAAGGACATTGTCATTTAGGGCGGGGATTTTAGCCACATAGTGGCTGCCTGTTTATAGAAAATAATAACAACAAAATGCGATAGACTCCATAGGAGTCTCCTGTTTTCATTTAGGCGCAGGATTCTGTCCTGTGTCTAAACGTTACTAAGACATCCAATTTAATATATTTTTCCTACTGCTTATTATTATGCAGACTAAACTTGTTGATCAGATATTCAATTATTGGAGAACCGGTATTTTTGTTGTTTTTGGTAAGTAACGAGGAGACACAGGACGGAGTCCTGCGCCTGGCTGATTATAATTAAGTTATTGTAGTCATACTTTGTGATAGCTTGCTATTAGACACAAAATTCAAATATTCACTTCTTTTCTTTAAATTTGATACTATGAAAACAGCAGAAGTAAATACCACAATTGTTGACGGTTATGTTGGACTTTTAAATAATTTAAGTACAAATAACAAACTTGACCTCATATCTAAGTTGACTGCTTCGGTTAAGACCGACCTGACCAATAAAAAATCATCATTTAAAGAAGCCTTTGGTGCGTTTGACTCAAAAAAATCTGCCGAAGAAATTATTGAAGAAATACGCAACAGTAGAGTTTCTACCAGGCAAATTGAATCGTTTTGAAAAAATATCTCATTGACACTAATATTGCCATCTTTTACATGAAAGGCAAATTCCAACTGGAAGCAAAGTTTGACAAAGCGACAGTAGATAATTGCTTTATTTCAGAAATGACTTTGGCGGAACTTAAATTCGGTGTTGAGAAAAGTGAGAAACCCGAAAAGAATAAAAAAGCGTTAGACAATTTTTTAACAGGCGTCCAAATACTCCCTATCTTCCATTCGTTGGACTTATATGCAAAAGAAAAGGCAAGACTACAAAAATCGGGAACACCAATTGATGATTTTGACCTTTTAATTGGTGTAACTTCTGTAACTCATAAATTGACAATGGTTACTAATAATACAAATCATTTTAAACGTATTATCGGAATTAAATTGGAAGACTGGACGATAGCTCAGTAGCACGAACGCATAACAATCAGCTGCGAATCCGGACAGGCAATGAAATCCAGCAGATCAGCAAGCCTTAAACGTAAAATGATTGGCTGGTATTTAGTCAGCTCAATAATTATTTAGGCACTTTCGCCGCGGGCATATCATCACCACCCAAATGAAAAACAAGACTGGTGGCAACACCATTCGCATCCATTTTAAAACTCACTACACCTGCAGTTTCTTTCAATGCAAATTCATTTTCCGCTGTTGGCACTAATTGTAGGTCGCCTTTTCTCCAGAAAAAATCTGCATACAATTTACCATTTTTTTTAGTGATGGTAATTGGCGCTTTTTGATTGGCCCTTTCGTACGTGCCGGTATATTTATCCAGGTCTGCATCCGCAACTGTAATGGTTTTATCACCATACCCTTCAGGAGGCATCGCTAATTCCGGCATTGGCAATACCCAAATATTTCTAAAGCGCACCTTTCCATTGTGCTCCTGTAATGTAATCGGTAACTTATCCGCATGTGCTTCGTAAGGATAAAATTTTAACCAGGATGATGGCCCTTTGTACGCCATATTATCCTGTATTAAAATTCCGTTATGTATAACAGTAATGCGTGCAGGCGATATAAGGCTTCCATCGGTTGCAAACCTTGGTGCACGGAATGCGATATCATAAGCGTTCCACTGCCCTCTTGGTTTACATGCATTAAATAAAGGTGGGTATTGTGCATATATGGCACCTGCCTGTCCATCAGCGTAGGTATCAGCCTGGTACGAATCCAGCACCTGTATTTCATATTTACCCATAAAATAAATACCACTGTTGCCACGGTCCTGTCCATGTTTTGTAGTGTCATCCGGTGAGGCCCACTCTGCATGTAAAAAGATATCGCCAAAACTTTCTTTGGAGGTTATAGCGCCGGTACCCGGTACTATTTCCATGTAATCATTTTCAAGTTTCCATTTAGGAATACCGATGCTGTCGTTGCCTTTCCAGGCAGATAAATCTCCAGCTTTAAATAAAACAATTGCACCCGCTGGTGCAGGTGTTGGCAGGTGCTGTTCCATTGGTTCTATCACCTGCGGCCTTGGCCGGTTCATATCATGTACTTTCCATTGTATTGTTGCGGTGCTGTCTTTGATTGCTTTTGTGTCAGTAGCGGGTGCAGGCTGTTGACAACCGGCAAATAAAATTGCTGCAACGGCAATTGTTGGAATTGGGAATTTCATATGCATCGTTCAATATTTATATTAATTCGGGAGAAACAAGTTAGTTATTTGAAGTAACATTAAATAGCATCATAACTATTGGGTTTTATTTCAAAACTGTAGCTAAGGGTTGTCAACCTTTTTAGTTGGTTTCAATTATTAAAAGTTATCATTTTGAGGTTGTCAACCCTATCAATAATATACGGCTGATTATCTTAATAGTGTTTTCAACATTTGAAAACAACTATCATTCCCCGCTGAAGTATGATTGAAGTAATTGGTTGATTTATATATTGCCTTTCTTCATTTCATCCACTGCAAATTCCACCGCTCTTGCCGTAAGCGCCATATAAGTTAATGATGGATTCTGGCAAGCACTTGATGTCATACAGGCGCCATCTGTCACAAAAACATTGAGGGCATCCCATACCTGGTTGTGGCTGTTCAGCACTGATGTTTTAGGATCTTTGCCCATACGTGCCGAGCCCATTTCATGAATGCCTTGCCCGATATTATAATCTTTATCCCAGGTTGTTACATTTTTTATACCGGCTACATCAAACATCTCAACCAATTCTTTAATGATGTCTTTACGCATTTTCAATTCGTTCTCTTTCAGTTCTGCATCCATGGTCAAAACCGGTAAACCCCATTTGTCCTTTACAGTTTTATTTAAATAAATCCTGTTTTCGTGATAAGGTAATATTTCACCAAAGCCTGTAGCGCCAATACTCCACTGACCGGGTTCAGTAAGCGCTTCTTTAAATGCAGCGCCAATATTCATTTCAGCTACTTCCCGGCTCCAGCCTTCCCTGCTGGCACTTCCCTGGTAACCATATCCACGAATGAAATCTCTTTTATCTCCGTTTAAGTTGGTAAATCTTGGTATGTAAAAGCCATTAGCCCGTCTGCCATAATAATAACTGTCTTCATATCCATCCATCGTGCCTTGCGCACCCAGCATGTAATGATGATCCATAATATTATGTCCCAGTTCTCCACTACTGCTACCAAGTCCATCAGGCCATACATCGGTTGCCGTATTCATCAAAACCCACGCACTGTTAAGTGTAGAAGCATTCAGGAATAAAATTTTTGAATAAAATTCGTACGTCTTATTATTTTCTCCATCCAATACTTCAACGCCTGTTGCCTTTTTGGTGTCTTTATCGTATAAGATTTTTGTAACAATACTCCAGGGCCTAACGGTTAAATTACCGGTGGCCTGTGCAGCAGGTAATGTAGACGACTGTGTACTGAAATAACCTCCAAAAGGGCAACCTTCCCAACAGCGGTTTCGGAACTCACATTTGGTTCTTCCCGGAATGGCTTCAGTTAAATTGGCCACACGCCCAATAAACATGTGGCGTTGATTATTGTAGTGCGATTTTATCCTGGAAGCCACATCTTTTTCTACAATGTTCAAATCCATTGGAGGTAAAAAATGTCCATCAGGTAAATGCGGCAACCCTTCTTTAGATCCGCTGATGCCGGCAAATTTTTCTACCTTATCATACCACGCTTCCATTTCTTTATATCGAATCGGCCAGTCAACCGCAATGCCGTCTTTTGCATTGGCTTCAAAATCCAAATCGCTCAGGCGATAACTTTGTCTGCCCCATAACGTAGACCTGCCACCTAACTGGTAACTGCGCCACCAGGCAAAAGGTTTTTCCTGCACATAAGGGCAATCTTTTTCATTCACCCATGATTTAAGAATGGGTTCTTGTGCAGCCGTTCCATACATGGCCCAATCCCTTGATATTACCGGGTTATCTAATTTATATTGTAGCGGTGCCTTGCCGCGGTGAGTAAAATCCCAGGGATCTTTTCCGGCAGATTCATAGTCTTTAATATGTTCATAATTTCTGCCACGTTCAAGCATTAATACCTTCAATCCTTTTTCAGTTAATTCCTTGGCGGCCCAGCCTCCGCTGATTCCTGAGCCTATTACGATGGCATCATAAGTATTTTTAATAACGGCTTTGTTATTTATATTGGATGTATCTCCAGGCATAGCTTTTGCAATTAAAATTTAAAACATTTTTATTCAATCGTTCATGAAGTATAGGTGTACTAATGGTACAAGTTAACATTAAATGGTAAGAAAGAATTTGCAATCGATTGATTTGTTAATATTCGCAAAAACATTGATATTTTTTCATCATATTTTATTTTTTTTAAGTGTAATCACCACAGGTCTTTATTGCAACAATATGAATATGTTTTGTATTTTTTAAAATCATAATTTTTAAAATTATTGGGAAGAAACTTTAAAAAACAAACTAACTTTCCCCTCCCAAATCAAGTTTATTAATTTGCTTTCACTTTAAACGATCTTACTAATGAAATTTAAATTTTGTCTGCCTTTATTATTATTCTCAACTATGTGTTCATCTTATTTATTTGCTCAACCAGGTGGTTCGGGACAATGGGTGAATTTGTTTAATGGAAAAGATTTATCCGGTTGGAAACAGTTGAATGGCAAAGCGAAATATAGCGTGAAGAATGGTGAGATAATTGGCACCACTGTACCCGGTGAACCAAATAGTTTTTTAGCCACTGCCAACAATTATGGAGACTTTATTTTTGAAGTAGATTTTAAAATGAACAGCACCATGAATTCTGGTATACAGTTCAGAAGCGAAAAAAAAGATGCGAATGATAAGTGTACGGTAACAGATAAAAAAACGCCGGAAAGGGTACATGGCTACCAGATGGAAATTGATCCTTCTCCAAGAGCATGGAGTGGTGGTATTTATGATGAGGCCCGCCGGGGTTGGTTATACTCAATGGAAAATAATCCGGCTGCAAAAAATGCTTTTAAGAAAGAAGGCTGGAACCATTATCGCATTGAATGTATTGGCACCAGTATCCGTACCTGGGTGAACGGTATTGCCTGTGCGCATTTGGTAGATGATATGACACCAAAAGGTTTTATCGCTTTGCAGGTACATGCTATTGGTGATCCATCTGAAGCGGGTAAAGAAATTCACTGGAAAAATATCCGGATTCAAACCAGCAATTTAAAACCAACTGCTGCTAATAATATTTTTGTAATTAATACCATACCCAATAATCTTTCAGCAGATGAAAAGAAAATGGGCATGCGTTTATTGTGGGATGGTAAAACAACCAATGGTTGGAGAGGTGCTTATAAAGATTATTTTCCTGACAAAGTATGGTATATAGAAAACGGCACTTTAAATGTACGCGGTGGAACCGGTGCAGAATCTGCCAATGGTGGCGATATTATTACCACAGAACAATTTGGTGCATTTGACCTTCAGTTTGAATTTAAAATTACTGACACAGCTAACAGTGGTGTGAAATATTTTGTAACAGAATCTGAAAAAAATAAGGGTTCTGCAATAGGCCTTGAATACCAGATACTGGATGACGATCTGCACCCGGATGCAAAACTTGGATCAATCGGAAATCGTACCATGGCTTCTTTGTACGACCTGATTCCTGCGATTCACATTTCTGAAAGCCGTCGTGAAAAATTGCCGGTGGGTGAATGGAACCGAGGCAGAATAATTGTGTATCCCGACAACCATATTGAACATTGGATTAATGGTTGGAAGGTGGTAGAATACCAACGTGGCACACCCTACTTTTATGCGTTGGTAGCCCGAAGTAAATACGAACACTGGCCAAACTTTGGCATGGCGGAAAAAGGACACATATTATTGCAGGAACATGGAACGCATGTTTCTTTCAGAAGTATAAAGATTAAAGAACTTTAGGTGACAGGTAATTTTTGAGATTGATAATTTGAATAAGTTATTTGTTGCCATTTGATACTTAGCACAAGAAAAGTTATTGGCTTTGTTAGTTGCCGGTTGATATTGAGTACAAGAGAGTGACACAACGATGATGCCATGAAATACCAATGTTTGTCAACAAGCATTTTATAAAATCTCAATAATTGTAAATATTAATTGTAACTGTGCCGGGCAAAATTATTTTTAGTTATCTTGAATGCTCATAAAACGATTGATCACTTCATCTACATAAAAGCTACACATGAAAAAAAATAACCGTCGTCAATTTCTTAAAAACGCCACGAAAGCTGCTGCCGCTACCTATGTTGCTTCCCTGGGATTTAGCGCTAAAAGTTATGCAAATATTATTGGTGCCAATGATCGGGTACGGCTGGGTGTAATTGGTTTTTCTGACAGGTTTAGAAGTTCGCACATGCCTTCTTTTAAGAATCATTATAAAGAATTGAATTTTGATATTGTGGCAGTTTCGGATTTATGGAAATTGCGCCGGGAGCAGGGACAGGCATTTTTAAAAGAACAAATGGGGCACGATATTACAGCCTGCAAAAACAATGAAGAATTATATAAGTTAAAAGATATTGATGGTGTGTTTGTAAGCACCGCCGATTTTCAACATGCATTGCATGCGGTAGAAGGCGTTAAGGCAGGCTGCGATGTGTATTGCGAAAAGCCTTTTGCTGAAACGATGGAAGACAATCGTTTTGCGTTAAAAGAAATTAAAGCAACTGATCGCATTGTACAAATTGGTTCGCAAAGAAGGAGTGGAGCTAATTATAAAGCCGCCGCAGACTTTATTCAGGCAGGCAAGTTTGGCCCCGTTACCATGGTTGAACTTACCTGGAATGTAAACCAGCCGGGACGCTGGCGCAGGCCCGACCTGGTGGCTAAATGTAAAGAAGAAGATCTTGACTGGAAGCGCTACCTGATGAACAGGCCCTTTGAAGAATTTGATCCAAGAAAATATTTGGAGTACCGTTTGTTCTGGCCTTATTCTTCAGGTATGCCGGGGCAGTGGATGTCGCACCAGATTGATACTGTGCATTGGTTTACCGGGCTTGAACATCCAAGAAGTGTAACCGCCAACGGCGGCATTTATGCATGGAAAGATGGCAGGAGAAACTGGGATACTACCACAGCAGTTTTTGACTACGGTCCGCAGGATGATCCTTCAACAGGATTCCAGGTGGTGTTTATGTCGCGTATGCATAATGGTGATGAAAATCCGGCAGAAATTTATTATTCTAATGGCGGGGAATTAAATCTCAATACCAATAAAATTTCTCCGGCAGGTGGGTTAACCGAAAGAATGGCAAAACCTATGAATATGAAAGCAAACCTGCTGCCCGAAATTGATTTGTCGGCAATGGCAGTAAAGGTAGAAGCAGGAGCAAATACCGGTGGCGATGCTCTTACATCAGCACATGTACGCAACTGGATGGAATGTGTAAGAAGCCGTAAACAACCCAATGCACCCGTGGAAGCAGGCTATGCACATTCGGTTGCTAACATCATGACCAATGCGGCAATAAGAACAGGTGGAAAAGCTACTTTTGATATTGCTTCGCAGGAAGTAATGGTAAATGGAAAAGCATTTAAATATTAAATCTTTTTAATCAGATTTATAAACCGGCGTACTTTATTGTATACCGGTTTTTTATTAATTGACATTTATTAAATTACTAAAAGGGAGAAGGGCTTACAGCGGTCCATCCGCCATCAATTATAAGGCTTTGCCCGGTGATATGTTTAGCCAATGGAGAAACTAAAAATAAGGCAGCATGTGCTATATCTGCTGTAGATGCTGGTTTGCCTAATGGAGTTAACCGGCTCCAGGTACTTTCATATTCAGCATCTTCTTTTGTTCTTTCAGTAAGTGTTGCGCCAGGTGCAATGGTGTTGATGTTGATTTGAAACGGCGATAGTTCAATCACCAAATTTTTTGCCAGCATTTCTAAAGCAGCTTTACTCATACCATAAGCTGCCAGGTTTTTATGCGCCTGGTGACCGGTTACTGAAGAGGTCAATAATATACTTCCGCCGCCGGGTTGTTGTTTCATTTGCTTTGCTGCGGCCTGAACCAAGAAAAATGTACCGGCGAGGTTTACTTCCATTACCCTTTTAAATGACTCCATTGTATAAGTAAAGAAATCACCGAATAGGGTGATGCCTGCATTGGCAATCACGATATCTATGCTGCCGAATTGTTGAATGGCGGTATTTGTAAGGCGTTTTATTACTTCAGGAGCCGAGGTGTCGCCACTAACGGGCGTGCACACGCCATTTTCGCTGGTGATTTGATTGGCTGCATGTACAGCAAGTGTTTCATCGATGTCATTTAAAATAACATTTGCACCCTGTGCTGCCAGTTGACGACATATTTCAAATCCAATACCTTGTCCGGCTCCGGTTACAATGGCTACTTTATTATTGAAATCATTTGAATGCATATAATCAGAATAAATAATTGCCGGTAGGCGCTTGCTTTCGTTAATAGATGTACCTAAATATAATAATGATTTTGATATAATTTATTACTGCTGCTTTATCTGTCATTCAAGCAATTTATGCAAACCCAAAGAACTAAAGCAACATCTTACTACCTTTAGCTTCCTGTTTTCGATTATATGTCTGATTGATGACGTCATGCTGAAAATCTTCTGCATCATTCATATTATCAATTGTGCATACATTTCTGGTTTTATAACAATAACAAAAAAATAAACGATCAAGCAGTTATGAAAAAAATTATTTTGTCTTCCCTGATTTTATTTACATGTTTTAACCTGATGGCAAATGTAAGGTTGCCAAAAATATTTGGTGATAATATGGTATTGCAAAGAGGACAGCAAATACCTGTGTGGGGATGGGCAGATAGCAAAGAAAAAATCACCATCAAATTTAATAAGCAAACCAAAACGGTAGTTGCAGACAGGTATGGTAAATGGCGCATTAACCTGGATAACGAACAGGCCGGTGGCCCGTTTGAAATGGAGGTGATAGGGAAAAATACAATCAGATTCACCAATGTATTGGTTGGGGATGTTTGGGTTTGTTCGGGCCAGTCCAACATGGAATTTTCTTTAATAAATGCAACTGGTGCAGCAAATGAAATTGCTTCGGCCAATTTCCCACAGATACGCCATATTGAAGTGATGAAAGCAATTGCAACGAAACCGCAGGATGATATTAAGGGCGGTGAGTGGAATGTAGGCAGTCCGGAAACTGCCGGAAAGTTTACGGCAGTTGGATATTTTTTCGCAAAAAAATTACAAAAAGAGTTGAACGTTCCGATAGGCCTTATCCATACTTCATGGGGAGGCACACATGTTGAAACATGGATAAGCAAGGAAGCTTTTGAACAAGATGCCGCATTTAGAGATATGATTGCGGCTATGCCAAAAATGAATCTTGACTCTTTGGCAAAGGAAAAAGAACGTGCAACATTTGAGGTGGTAAAAACGCTGCAAGGTAGTTTTGATAATGGCAAAACGCCCACTAATAGCTGGAAAGATATATCGTTGAACGATTCCAGATGGCCCACTATACAATTGCCTGCGCTGTGGGAGTCGAAAGGCTTACCTGATTTGGATGGTATTGTTTGGTTCAGAAAAAAAATTACTGTAAGTGATGTGGATGCAGGTAAACCTGCCGTGTTGGAACTGGCGATGATTGATGATGCAGATACAACTTATGTAAATGGAATAATGGTAGGCGCTACCAACGGATATAATGTTCCAAGAAAATATACCATTCCTGCAGGTGTTTTAAAAGCAGGTGATAATATCATTGCCATCAAAGTATTGGATACAGGGGGTGGCGGTGGTGTATACGGATCAGCGGATGATCTTAAAATTACCATTGGTGGTTCATCCCAATTGTTGGCAGGTTCATGGATGTTTAAGGTTGCTTCTCTTTTGCCCGGAACTACAAGTGTTGGCCCCAATAGTTATCCAACATTGTTGTTTAATGCAATGCTCAATCCTTTAATTCCTTTTGGTATTAAAGGAGCCATCTGGTACCAGGGAGAATCAAATGCGGGACGTGCGTTTGAGTATCGCCGCTCATTTCCATTAATGATAACTGATTGGCGCAATCGCTGGAAAGAAGGTGATTTCCCTTTTTACTTTGTTCAATTGGCTTCCTATAATTCCGCTAATGGAAACAGTGCCAATGGAAGTACCTGGGGCGAATTGAGAGAAGCCCAAACCCTCACATTATCATTACCAAATACAGGTATGGCTGTTACTACCGACATTGGTAACCCAACAGATATTCATCCAAGAAATAAAAAAGATGTGGGAGAAAGACTGGCGGCTGTGGCCTTAAATAAGACCTATAACAAGGGGAATGTATTTAGCGGGCCTGTTTTTGAATCAATGAAGATTGAAGGGAATAAGGCAATACTTACATTCTCAAACATTGGCAGCGGATTGTTTACTAAAAATAAATACGGGTATGTAGAAGGCTTTGAAATTGCGGGAGATAATAAGCAGTTTAAATATGCAAAAGCTTTGATAGAAGGTAATAAGGTAATCGTTTTCCAGGATGGAGTTGATGCGCCGGTTTCGATACGGTATGGCTGGGCAGATGATGCCAGTGATGATAACCTGTTTAACAAGGAAGGTTTTCCTGCCGGTCCTTTCAGAACAGATAACTGGAAGGGGATGACGGATGAGGTGCATTATAGCGTCGGACAGTAGGGAGGGGAGGTTCATTGTTCATAGTTGATGGTTCATGTTAAGAAGTTTATCGCTCATGGGCCATCGTTTATAGATGATATAAAAACATGTCCGCAATCTCAGTAATGAAAACCTGGTTGAACAATGTTACAAAAATGCCTGCTTACAGTATTTTAGCCGGGAGCAACATTTTCGGGCAAATATTTTTTGTGTGCTTACAGAAATGGTAGCATTCCGTTTGCGTATAGGCGAGCCCGGGGTAGAGCTGATTTACAGGAACGTATTCGTGTAAACTAATTGCCTGGGATAAGAATGCGGGCATGATGGAAAACGTTGATACAACTGTTCAGGCGAAAAATATTAATTATTCAACGGATGATAAGCTACATAAAAAAATTGGGCTATTGTCTGCAGAATAACTTTATCAGGGGTACAGCACAATTTTTACCCGCGGATCCTTACCAAGCTTATAATTAAAAATACCGCTAACAAAGCTATAGTTGTCATTTTCCGCCCATATAAGAACGGGGTAATTGGGAAAGAATTTTTTGAGTGCCGGATATTGAAAATAATATCCCGATAATGCCGATGCAGGATACTTTTTGAGATTGTATGCAATGGTATCAATGGCCTGCATAAGTGTAGTTGCTGAAATCAGGTAGGGATTAAAAAACGGCGTGTAATAACTGGTGAAGAAACCACTGTCACAAAACATTTTCAGGTATTGCGGACTGCCCGACTCAACAATAATTTTATTTTGAAGCCCATATTGCCGGCGCAAAAAAACAATATAGTCCAGGGATTTTTTTTCATTGCATAAAGACAGATTTTTAAAATCCAGCCAAATCGATGCTGAAAGTTTACGGGCTTTGTAAACCGCCAAAATATCTTCTATCAAGGGTCGAACGGTTTCAGAAGAATCATGGTATACCTGTAGCAGATTTTTAGTTGTATCAAAATAAACATCCATTTCCAAACCCGGCGCATTGTTGGCAAGTTGCTGCATCTTTTGTACGGTATTCACTGCCTTTTGCCATTTTTTATCGCTGATCGTCAACGGCACATCAAGTGGCTGTATATATTGTGGATGGAGATTGCTGTTAAATGATTTAGGTATTAATACCCGGGTCATCCCTTTATGTAAAATAATATCAACACCAAGGTATAACAGCAATATGAGCAGCGGCAATGTATATTTGTTAAGTATAAAACTGTTTTTTTTCATTTCTATAAATCAACTGTTTGATTTCTATAAAAAATACTGTTGCCAAAGAAAAAAGTGCATGGCTTCTTTTTTCAAAGCTACTTATTTTACTAAGTGCTTTAAAATATGTCTTCTATTTGTACAATTACCGGGTTGCCAACGGTTGGGCATTACACGGCTTTAACGATATCCTTCGCATAATAAAATGGTCATTGTTATACGACCTGGTTTGCATTTCGGTGATTTACCTTCCTTTTTTATTCCTGCTATTAATTACCGGCAGGCTGATCAAAAAGAAATGGATAGCAGCACCCGTAAAAATCGGTTTCAGCCTGGCGGGTACACTGATGGTTGTATTGAACATTGTGGATATTTTTTATTACCGTTTTCACCTGCAAAGAGCAGATGCTGATTTATTGTACGTTTTGCGAAACCCTTTTATCAACACTGATTTTAAAGTAGTATTGCTGGCATTGTTTATTGTGATTGGTTCGACAATCATTGGCGTATTTATATATAATAATCTGTCTTCGATAACAACAAGCCGGAGCAAGGGGAATTATTTTATTGTAACCATTGTTTTACTCCTGGTGTTTACAGGTTCGTTTTTTTTAAATAGCACAAAAAAGCTTGTACCTACCTATCCTTTAACCTCAGTGGAGGCTGTGCAGCTACCATTGGCACAAAATTCCTTTCATACTTTTCTTTATTCATTATACCGGAAAAATGAAATGTTGTTGCCGGTTGCTGATTATATGCCAACGCAACAAATGGAATCATTGTTTTCTATCCACAAAAAAAACAACCCGGTTGAAGGGGCAAAAAAAAACATTTTGCTGTTTATCATGGAAAGTGTGCCTTACGAGTTTTTTGATAGCAGCAGCAGGTATAAGGTAGCGATGCCGTTTATAGATAACCTGGTAAACAAAAGTACTTTTTTCAACAACGCTTTTAGCTTTTCCTACAATTCCAATAAAGGTATCACGGCAATACTGGCAGGGCTGCCAACCTTAACAGATGTCCCGCTATATCATTCCTCTTACCTTGCTATCAAACGCAGCAATATTGGAAATTTGCTGGCAAAAAACAATTACAGTTCTTCTTTTTTTATTGGGGACAATTTCGATGAAATGGGCTTTGCGCAATGCTGCCGGTGGCTGGGCATACAACATTATTATTGTATGCAGGATATTCACGGATACCGGCAAATGGAGAAACATAGCATGGGATTGCATGACGAATATGTACTTTGCTTTATGCAAAATAAACTGGCAGCAATGCAGCAACCGTTTTTTGCAGTTCAATACAATATTACCACCCATTATCCCTATGATTTGCCAAAATCGTTTGTTGATAAGTATCCATCGCAGAATACCACGTTGCCGATGAAGGCCATGCAATATTACAATGATTGCCTGCAACAGTTTTTTACAACCGCCGCAACCAAAGACTGGTTTAAAAATACCGTCTTTATTTTTTGTGCCGATCATTGGTCCAATCCGGATGTACAGAATTTAAAAATTGATGAAACAGGCGGGTTCAGAATTCCTATTTTTATTTATGATCCTTCAAACGAAAAAAAAATAACAGTAACAAGTCCGGTTAGTCAACTGGATGTGTTAAATACCGTACTGCATTTTGCCAGCAAAGAAGATAGTATTATCAGCTACGGCAATAACCTTACCGACACTTCATTACAAAATGACAGAACTATTTTTGCCCGAATGAACAGCGCTGTGTATGAAGCAATCAATAATGAATTCGTGCTTGGGTTTAACGCGGTGGAAGGAAAACCGTTGTATTTTTTTGATTACTTAAAAGACCCGCAGAAGAGAAATGATTTGTTGCACGAACCTGAATATACAACTAAAACTGAAAGCATGGTTTTACAGATGAAGGCCTTTCTGCAAACCGCATCTAATCACTATAGAAATAAATAGAGCCGCCCCGAAAAAGTCGCTTTCAATTTGCTACAGTAGCAAGGAACTTCAAACAATAAATCAGCTTCTGTCGTACACAAACAATGTGGTGCCGTTTACTTATTCATAGTTAGATTATAAACGCGTAAAGGATTTTTGTACCCCTAAAAATAAAACCAACTTTTGGAGGGACGACTAAATAGGGCCTGCTCAAAAACTCAGTCGCCATTTTTTTCTGCCAAAAATTCCTG
>JBDUEK010000085.1:0-25872 GCA_040002495.1 Ferruginibacter sp. | reverse complement strand
GACTTTGATTTTGTAGATGAGTTAGGAATCCAATTCACTTGTTCAATCAAATAGCCTGAGCCTTTTCCTTCCAATCCGTTTGAACGGTATGCGGATGATATCATTGTGCATCATAACAGTAAGAAAGAAGCCGAACAGCTACTATCTACCATTAGGGAAAGATTGTTTTGTTTTGATTGAATTGAATCCGGAGAAAACAAAACTGGTGTACTGTAAAAAACTATTTGAGAAAAGAGCAACATGAGCATAACGGCTTTACGTTTTAAGCTATAGTTTTCAGCTACGCAGCAAGCCTAATATTTTGGAAAACACAATAAATTTATGGTATTTAATGCAGCTATTTGCAAAAAGGCAAAGACCTTTATCAGGGAGCGGATCAAAGCGGTGTTCCATCCACGAAGTAGTCAGATATCATTGTAGCGGGTAGCCATGAAGTTCAATCCCAAAATACGAGGTTGGTTGAATCATTACAGTAGATTTAATCCACGGGTAGCAGGCAATGTATTTCTTAATCTGAACAGATTGATACGAAGATCGATCAAAGAAAAGTAACGGTTAAGAAACAAAAAGGCAATCGTAAATAGATACGAAAGTTATGTGCAATCAAATACAGAGCTGTTTGTTTACTGACAAAAGGGAATTAAATACTGACTGAATAACAAGAGCCGTATGAAGGGAGACTTTCACGTACGGATCTGTGAGCGGCTGATGTTTTCATGCTTTGGCCCACTCGGCCCAGCTACTATTCCCGTACTTCGCCAAGCCTTGAACGATATGCGTAGATTTTACCTGGCCTATCTGAAATGGCAGACAGTGTCTGCCAAATTGAGTTGGAGCCAAAATGAAGACGCAATATGCCGTGTTTCAATTTTTTGTAATTCTGTTGGGCTGCATATACAAATGGAAGAATATCCTAAGCAAAAAAACTGAATAACGAGGCAATGCCCCATCATTCAGTTTTTGTTTACACAAGCCTTTAGGCCAATTGAATTGCAATAAAACGCCCTTTAAATTGGTTACTGTTCTGTCTCCACAGACAAATATAAAGTAACCCACATTTGCAGAACTGCTGCGACAATCAGAAAAATGAGAAAATTTTGAGTCATAAATGGTACGGGGTTTTGGGATTAAAAAAAGTTTTCATTCGCCGATTAAACGTTTACGATGCCTGAAATAGTATACGCCCAGCTATAGTTTGTGGACGACCACAATCTGCAATGTGACTTTAAAATATTTTATTGTGGCTTAATAAAACAAAAAAGCAGGCTATTATATTTGCCTGCTTTTTGTTTATCAGTAATCAAATGCTATTTAGTATGCTACAACAAAAAGAATTATTGCTTCGGCATCATCATTCAACCACCACTTGAATGATTGTTTTACTATTGTCAATTTCAGTTACCTCCAGCTGATAAATGCCGCTGGCAATTTGGCTTTTCAACTTAATTTTTTCAGCAACATTTCCACCAGCATGATCAATTGATCCGGTTAATAAAACCTGGCCCACTCCATTAAGCAAACGATAGTTGTATTGGCCTTTTACCATGTCTTTCAACTGTAATGTTATGATTGAATTTTTAACCGGGTTTGGATAAACAACCATTTCGCCTTTTCCTTTTTCAATGGTTACTTTTACCACTTTACTATAAGCCGTAGTGCCGTCCAGGTCAATGTTCCGGATTCGATAGAAATTATCACCCGTTACCGCATTTTTATCAAGCCAGTTGTAGGTTGCAGTTGTTGATGAGGTAATAGCTGACCGCGTATTCACTTTTGTAAAGTTGCTGCCATTGATCGATTTTTCAACTTCATAACTACGAATATTCAATTGGTTTTCTACCTGCCATTGTACCGCAATATTTTTCCCCTGCTTGTTTGCATTCACATCGGTGTATGTAACGGGTAAAACTTTTGCTTGTTTAAATACTATTTTAAAACGATCCGGATTAATTGAAGCCGCACTTGCATCAATTGTAAAGTTTACTATTGTGCTACCATTCAGATTAACCGGTGTGGTAATTTTTGTATACGCATCTTCGAGATATCCAAATAAATTGGGCTCATCTAAATCTTTTGCATCAATTACAAACTGGTAATTTCTTCTGGTTGATTTTGTTAGTTTTAAAAACAACGTATCATCCGCATTGATTAGCGGCCTGCGCTCAATACCAAGTGAAGAGCCATTCCTCATCAAACTAAAAGTTTCATTGATGTTGCCGAATTTAAGGGCATCCTGAATATTTACCGCAAAACTAAAATTGTCATTGAATTCTGCCACAACTGCATCTGCAGTTTTTACTGAGTTATCAGCTTCAAGCAAATTCAATATAACAGACATAGAAGCCAGGCCCTTCAATGGACGAAAACCAGCGTTTTTGCTTATTGTGCTTTTGCTGTTTTCATAAAAGGAAAGTGAAGCGGCACCTGCGGTATCTGTCAGTACAAAAAATGCTTGTCCTGATTGAATGTGGTTATCCTGCGAGCTTGAGGGAATTGACTTGGTAAAAGTTCCGTCACCATCAATATCATCAACAATTACGTAAGCACCTAATTGATTGATAGTTGCATCCCATGCATAAAAGCGTTTCATTAAGTGGGTGCGTTGCACATCATTGAAGTCTATAGGAGATGCATATGGATTTCCTACTATGGTAAAGTTGCCAAGGGTACCCGATGCATTAAATGTTTGTTTACCTGTTTGTAATAAACCGGTACCACTTAATACAGTTGAATTATATGAAATGGCCGTGATGTTACCTGGTGCCCTGTCGCCACGTACAAAAACAAAGTACCCGATATTGTCTCCATTACCTGTGCTATTGGAAAGGTTTGAAGATTTGGTATTGGAAATATTGGCAAATGCTTGTGTGCCGGAGTTATATGACTTCATCGATATTGTATTCAACGGACTTGCATCCAATCCGTTTGAAGGTTGTGGATTTGGCCCCGTTACAAACATGCCTTTACCAGGTGTGTAAGTTCCTGAATTTTGCCATGAATCATATATTGAAGCTGTATTTGACAAAGGCGATGTCAGCAATCTCCAGGCCCTGCTTCCGGGAATAAATCTTTCAACGGTAACATTTCCAGTGATAAAACTGGTTGCGTTACCTGAGCCATCTGCAGGCAACGGAGCAATTTTTGCCGTACCGGTTGATGAAGACTGCAAGGTCAGGTAACCGTTAGTAGCGAAAGTTTTATTGCTGGTACCAAATGTAAGTGTACCTGCAAGTGAAAGGCTACCACCAAGCGTTACATCGTTATTAACGATCAGGTTAAGTATGGTGTCTTTGGTAAATGTATTTGCAGGAATCGTTTGCATCGTTGATCCATTCAATTCTATTGTACCTGCAGTTACATCAAATGTTCCTAAATTACTGATAGTACCGGAAATTTGCAAACCTCCTCCGGCAAGGATGATAGAACCGCCGCTTTCAATAGTCAAGTCTTTAACAGTACCAGTCCCTGAAACTACCACAGGATAATTAGTCAAACCGTTATGAATGATTACATCTTGTGTAATGGTAGGTATTGCACCGCAAAGCCAGTTGCCGGAATTACTCCAGTTATCATCAATTGAACCTGTCCATGTTCCCGGAGCAACAATATTTATTGGAGTGCTTGTTTGATATAAGGCACATCCGCCAGAGGCCGTTACTGTATAAGTTACCGTATAACTGCCTGCAGTGCTTGCAGAAAGGTTAATAGCTCCGGTAGAACTATTGATACTTAAACCACCAGTAGAACTATAAGCGCCTCCTGCTGTACCGGTTTGAGTAACCGTTGCAATACCTGCACTTGAGCAATAAGGTGTACCACTATAGCTGATTGTGGCAGATGGAGTGGCAGTAATTGTAACAGAGGTAGTAGCAGTTGCTGAACAACCATTTACAGTCATTGAATAAGTTACCAGGTAAGTACCCGCAGTACTGGAAGATGGTGTAATAGCGCCGGTACCTGCATTTATTGTAAGACCTGCCGGGGCTGTATAAGTGCCGCCTGATGTACCGCTTCGTGTTACTGATGCTACTCCGGCGCTTTTACAAAAGGGCGTTCCTGAATATGATATAGTAGCAGCGGGAGTTGTATTAACTACTACAATAATTACTGTTGATACATTTGTACAACCTCCCGACATAACGGATCTACGATACCAGGTAGTTTGTGTTAATGTGCCGGCTGTATAATCTTTACTGTTGTTGGTGCCTGATGCAGCAGAAAATCCGCTGGTAGCACTCGT
Source organism: Ferruginibacter sp. (assembly GCA_040002495.1). Classification (GTDB taxonomy): domain Bacteria; phylum Bacteroidota; class Bacteroidia; order Chitinophagales; family Chitinophagaceae; genus Ferruginibacter. The sequence goes on along the minus strand of JBDUEK010000085.1, from coordinate 21,632 downwards.
TGTACTTGACTCCCACAGGTAAGTGTATGCGCCATTTCCACCGGTTGGTGTTGTGCCGGTTAATGTTCCCGGGCTCGTGCCAGAGCAAATTGGTTGTGTGTAGGTGGCCTGTACATAAAAAGATTTATAGGTGCCGCTGCAAGGATCTCCGAATACTGTATTGGTTGCCGGTATGCTTCCAGTGTTATTTCCCAATAAATAAGATTCCGCAACCAACTGGCTGGTGGTTGCATGGCAACTCCCTGTTGCAAATGAACCACAACTTCCTGATGGAGTACCATAGCTGGCGAAATTTACCGTAGTAAACACTGCACCTGATGGAGCAGTTAAAGTAGCAGTTGCATTTTCACCCACAGTGGTGCATAAAGTACCATGAGATCCATTTGTATAATCGAGCTGATTATTGATTATTGTATAAAGTTGAAGTGGTGCGGTAACTGAATAAATAGTACATCCACCTGAAGCAGCAATTGTGTAAGTTACAGTATAACTACCAGCAGTTGCGCCTGTAAGGGTAACATCTCCCGTTGAACCGTTGATAGATAAACCCCCTGTTATTGAATAACTGCCCCCTGTGGTGCCGGTTCTTGTAACAGCAGCTAAACCGGTTGAAGCGCAATATGGATTTCCTGTATAACTGATGGTAGCTGATGGGGGCGTATTCACCACAATTGTAGCAGCATTAGATTCACTGGTTGCGGTATAAGAGCCGTAACCAATATTGTTAGTGCTGGTTGCTACGGCATTTCTATAGATATAATAAGTACCGGCTGCGTTAAACGGTACAGCCGTTGTAGCAGGCGTGTAGGTGGCTGAAGTAGCTCCTGATATATTTGATCTGGCTCCTCCGGGAGACGTACTGTAGGTCCATTGATAACCTGTACCTGAAACTGCTATGCCTGATGGGAGTGATCCAAAAATATTTCCGCTGATAGATGCGCCTGAATTACCAAGGCAAATATTTTGAGAAGTGTTGGTTGATAATACATTTGATATAAGTGTAGTTATATTTTGGAACATAACCTGGTTGCCGCCACTATTTTCGTAAAACTCATACAAAAGAGAGCTGGAACCTGTAAGGTTAATCATTTGTGATGACTTTGTAGTAAAGCCCTGATCCCACCAGTTATCATATATCATTGAACCGTCGATGGTTAACCTGCTACCATCATCAGAACCCAGGTCAACTGCATAAAGGCCTCTCCTGGTTGAATTCATCCGGAATTTTACTGAAAAAGATTCTGTATATATTGATCTTGCAATCAAATTTGAAGTAATCCCAAAGCAATTATTGGTTCCACCGAACAATTCATTAAATGATTCAGTTTCTGTAAAATTTCCAATATAAGTTGAAAAATTGGTGCCATCATAGGCATGGCCAACCCATGAATCGTTGCCTGCTGAATTTTGATTATCTGCGGAAACGGCATAATCATAAACGGTTACAGAAGTTGTGGCTACACATCCTCCACTACCTTTTGCATTTAGGGTGTGTACACCTGCTGCCAGCCCAGTAAAAGTTGCAGATGCCTGGTAACTTCCTCCATCTAAATTGTAAGTATATGGCGCAGAACCACCAGTGGCTGAAGCTGTAATTGATCCGGTACTGCCGCCAACGCAGGTTTCAACCGCTATGCCGGATACAGTTCCGGGAACACACGAGGTGGTTGCCTGGTTGCCACTTAACACAGTACTCAAAGCACCTTCCCGCAAAGCATATACCCTGTGATAATAGGTTGTACCAGGTGCAAGTCCAGTTGCGGTATACGATGTTGCATTAGCCGAAGTTTGTGCTAAATATGTATAGTTAATTCCATCGGTGGAGCTATAAATTACAAATGCTGTTTCATTGCCGGAATTATCGGTCCAGTTAAGTTTAAGACTGGTTGTTGTAATTGAATTATAGGATAAACTACCTGGGGCAGTTGGAGAAGTTTGTGAAAATGTAAATGTTCTTCCGTTAGAAGGCCTGCTGCTAATATTTGTAGTTTCTGTTGTTGAGCTTACTGATGGGCTGCTTCCAGATCCATTTAAAGACAAATAATTTCCATTACCTGTTGAAGTTCCGGTAATGCCAATTGAGGCAGATGCACTACCGTTTGCTGCTGATTCTCTTCTATAAATAAATTCTATTTTACCAGTTGATTCATACAGTTTTACCTGGAAGGACATACTGGCATTGCTTTGACTATAATCCCATTTTAATTTGAGTACTTCTAAGGTTAGTACCCTCGATCCGGCACTGCCGGAAGTAAGATAAGTGACATCAGTTGATGCTGACAATTGAAGATCATCCCATAAAGGGGCTATTATAGGCCGCTGTGTAAAATACTTAAGATCATTCCAATAAGCAGCATCAGTAATATCCGATCCTAATAATAGCCAACCATTGGTACTTAAAGATAAAGTAGTGTACCGCCCGCCCATATAAAAGAAATCAAAACCAATCGGTATTCCATTCATATAGCCATCATCTAATCCACTAATTAATGAAGGAACAGTGCCTCCGGATAGAGAAGTGAATGATCCGGATGTTGAACTAAACGAATAATTGGTAATAGATTGACTAAAGGATTTCAAACTAATTAAAGCGAGTAGTGTAATAGCAAAACAAATTCTTTTGAACATAGTAAAAGTAATTGTACAGTTGTAAGAGGTATAAGATTCTCAGTTGATTATAATTAAATAACCAAACGGGTCGATAAGTTTTAAATAAACAACTCTTTATGAAAAGGGTCAGTAGAAATCAGGTATGCCCGTAATGTGAAGGTTGACTGGTTTTTCATAATAATAGGTTTGGGCATTAGCCGCCGGATTTAGTAATATTGGAATTCAAGATGTGTAGTTAATACGTTCAACGGACTCTTAGATACTTAAGCGACTCCGAAGTAGTAATACTTCTACATTTTTGTCAACAATTAACGGTAGCTAGTAATATTTATTGTATAAGGTGCAAATTATCAAGTGGTAATGAATATTTTTTGCTTGTATAGTACCATTATTATTATTATTGAAAATTGCAACTTGCAAACAATTACCCTTTTTTATATCTGCTTCAATTAGCAATTCATTCTACAACACTAGAAAAATTCTGATAACACTTTCGGGTATTTTTTCAATTAAATAAATGGGAATTAAAAATATTTATAAGCCTGCGTATCTTTATAAAAAAACTCTTATGATATCAAATCACGAAATCGATTACAAAATTTTCGGAGAAGAACTCCAGTTTGTGGAAATTGAATTGGATCCAAATGAAACTGCCATCGCAGAAAGTGGAGCCTTTATGATGATGGATGATGGTATACAGATGAATACGATTTTTGGTGATGGAAGTCAGCAACAACAATCAGGAGGTATTTTGGGTAAACTGATGAGTGCAGGCAAACGATTACTGGTAGGTGAAAGTTTGTTTATGACTGCTTTTACAAATGTTGGACAAGGAAAAAAGAGAGTAAGTTTTGCAGCGCCATATACCGGTAAAATCATAGTGTTCGACTTAAAGGAATTGGGTGGTAAAATTATAGCGCAAAAAGATGCTTTTTTATGTGCAGCCAAAGGTGTAAGTATTGGTATTGAATTTCAGAAAAGGCTCGGTACAGGTATTTTTGGCGGGGAAGGATTTATTATGGAAAAACTGGAAGGTGATGGACTGGCTTTTGCGCATGCCGGAGGTTATGTGATGGAAAAAACACTGGCACCCGGCGAAATATTGAAAGTTGATACAGGTTGTATAGTTGCTTATACTGCCGGAGTTGATTTTGATATTGAATTTATAAAAGGAATAAAAAACTGGATGTTTGGTGGCGAAGGCCTGTTCTTTGCAATTTTAAGAGGGCCTGGAAAAGTATGGTTGCAATCATTACCTATCAGCAGGCTGGCTGGGAGAATTATACGATACGCACCACAAATGGGAGGACGAAAAGAAGAAGGAAGTATTCTTGGAGGCCTTGGTAATTTGTTGGATGGAAGGGAATAATCCTTTGCCTGGTATCTAATTTATAAGTTTCACTACAATCATTAAAAAAAGTTGAGCGATTATTTGGAAGTACGAATTCATTAATCGTATATTTGCGATATAAGATTAAAAGATGGCTATTCATAAAAAAGAATCATTTGCACAAGAGGAGCAGGATCTTGCAGAATTTGCAAAATCAATTGCACATCCTGCACGTATTGCTATACTAAAAGTATTGGCGCAAAAAAATGAATGTATTTGCGGCGAAATAGTAGAAATACTTCCTTTGGCTCAATCTACCGTTTCACAACATTTAAAGGAATTAAAACAAGCCGGACTTATCCAGGGAACGGTAGATGGTCCACGTAGTTGTTATTGCATTAACTGGAAGGCCTTCGAAAAATTCAATGTAGCATTTAATTTTCTGTTCAACACATTGAAAGTAAAAAATGAAAAGGCCTGTTGTTAGGGTTTTGGTGACAGCTTTATGAAGAGATTAATTTGTTTAAAATAAAAATTAAAAACATGAATAACGATGCACAACTAAAAGAACTTGTAAAAGAAAAGTATGCAGCTATTGCAGTACAATCTAAAGATCAAAATGAAACATCCTGCTGTGGTGCAACCTCCTCCTGTTGTGGAGATGAAGTGTATAATATCATGGCAGATGACTACACTAAACTGGAAGGTTACAATCCCGATGCCGATCTTGGCCTTGGATGTGGCTTGCCAACAGAATTTGCTCAAATAAAAACAGGCGATACTGTAATAGATCTTGGCAGTGGCGCAGGAAATGATTGTTTTGTAGCCCGCAGATTTACAGGAGAAACTGGTAAAGTGATTGGTATTGATTTTACTCCGGCAATGATTGAAAGAGCCAGGATAAACGCCGAAAAGATTGGATTTAATAATGTTGAATTCAGACAGGGTGATATTGAAGAAATCCCTGTAACCAGCAATTATGCAGATGTAATTGTAAGTAATTGTGTATTGAACCTGGTGCCAAACAAAGAACAGGTAATCAGCGAAATATTCAGGGTGTTAAAACCAGGTGGCCATTTTTCAATTTCCGATATTGTATTGGATGGAGCATTGCCATCAAAGTGGAAAGACGTTGCTGAACTATATGCCGGTTGTGTTTCCGGTGCTATCCAAAAGCAGGTTTACCTTGAATTAATTGAGCATGCAGGGTTTAAAAACATCGTTTTACAAAAAGACAAACCTATCACTATACCGGATAATATATTAGCCAATTATTTAAGTGCAGATGAAATAAATGAATATAAAAACAGCAATACTAAAATAACCAGCATAACAGTTTATGCAGAAAAACCTGCAAAGGATGAGCGGAATTGCTGCGAACCTGGAAATGCATGTTGTTAATACCTTAATTGCGTTAAGGTATTTAATGAGCAAATTAAAAACGGAAAATTAAAAAAAGTATGCAACCTGTTTCTGAACTGAAGGGTATTAACACACCCAAAAAACTACTATTTGTTTGTGTAGAAAACAGTAACCGTTCACAAATGAGCCAGGCATTTGCAACTATTATTGGAGGCAGTAAAGTGGAGGCATTTAGCGCTGGCAGCAAGCCAAGTGGCATAGTAAATCCAAAAGCAATTGCTGCCATGAAAGAAATAGGCTACGATTTAAGCACTCACGATAGTAAAAGCCTGGATGATGTAAAAGAATTTGCACCTTTTGACGCAGTGGTAACGATGGGCTGTGGAGATGCCTGTCCATGGATGCCGGCAAAACAATTTATCGACTGGCAAATACCGGATCCAAAACACATGGAGCCTAACGCTTTTAATGAAGTAAGGGATTTTATAAAGGAAAAGGTAAGGTCGCTGATTGAAACACTTAATTAAAAAAGGTTGTTCCGGCAGGAACAACCTTTTTTAATATTTCAGATCAAATTATTATTTTCGGCTGCTTAATTTCGAGAGCAAACGAAGAATTTCAAGGTATAACCAAACAATGGTAACCATCAAGCCAAAGGCACCATACCATTCCATGTATTTTGGTGCACCGGCTTCTGCTCCACGTTCAATCATATCAAAATCAAGAATTAAACTTAATGCAGCAATAGCCACAACAACCAAAGAAAAACCAATACCAAACATAGAACCTTCATGCAAAAATGCCATTTGTATACCAAACATCCTAAGCACAAAAGCTAATAAGTAAAATATAGCAATTCCACCTAAAGCTGTTACCATTACAGCTTTAAACTTTTGAGTAGCCTGTATGATTTTAAAACTGTATAAAAAATACATAGCAATTACGGTCCCAAATGTAAGTCCCACGGCATTCATAATAATATTAGGTGCCTTATCAGCAAATGCAGCATTGTAATAGGCCGAAATGGCACCAATAAACAAGCCTTCCAGTAAACCGTATAATGGAGCAAGGTAGGGAGCCCATTCTTTTTTAAACATAATTACGAGTGCCACAACCAAACCACCAATAGCGCCTGTCCACATAAGTGGCTGAACATTTCCACCGGTTGCGAATTCCTTCCAGGAGTAAAATGCAGTGCCAAGCAGCATTAAAAACATAAAACCAAATTTGTTAAGTGTACCACGTACGGTCATTGCATCGGCATATCCCGTGTATTCACGAGCACCAAAATTTTTTTCAGATAAAGTAGGATTTCCGGATTTAAATAGGTCCATAGTTATATTTTTTTAAGCAATAAAATTAAATCATTTCAGTAATGTTTAAGAAAAATATTGTAGGAGGCTTTGTTAATTATTTAGAGAAGGTTTACTTGCTTTTAATAGTAGACTAAATCAGATTACAACTACATTATTGTATGCATCACCAGATAAAATACTTTTAATTCAGATATGAGTTATTGAAAGATTTCTATGCTTACTATCACATAGTTCGGAATGCTAAAATTAATAAACTAAATAAAGCACTAAAAGACGTTCTGATAAAAATAAAAATCGTTGTAACTTGTGCTAATTTTAAAATTTATGAGCATAAAAGAGCAGGTACTCCAAGACGTAGTAATCAAATTTGCCGGCGATAGCGGCGACGGTATGCAGTTAACAGGTAGCCAATTTACCAATAACACAGCAATGTTGGGAATTGATTTGGCAACATTTCCGGATTTCCCTGCAGAAATACGGGCTCCGATAGGAACATTACCCGGCGTGAGTGGTTATCAATTGCGATTTAGCAGCGACAGAATTTTTACACCCGGCGACGAATGTGATGTGTTGGTTGCTATGAATGCGGCTGCGTTAAAAGTTAATTTAAAGGGTTTAAAGATGGGCGGTGTAATTATTGCCAATGTAGATGGATTTGATGCCAAAAATCTCAGGTTGGCAAACTACCCTGATGGTATAAATCCCATGGAAGATAATAGCCTGGATAGTTATGAATTAATAAAAATTGATGTAACTAAAATGACCCGTGAAGCCCTGAAAGATTTTACGATGGGTATAAAGGAAAAGGACCGGGCAAAAAATATGTTTGTGTTGGGCTTTTTATACTGGCGATATAATCGGGAAATGGATAATACCATTGCTTTTATAAAAGAAAAATTTGGTAAAAAGGAAGAAATTTTTGAAAGTAATATTAAGGCACTACAGGCGGGTTATAATTATGGCGATACTACCGAAACTTTTACAACAAGATATACGGTAGAAAAAGCTAAAATGGAGCCTGGCGTTTACCGGTCTATTATGGGTAACCAGGCTTTGTCGTATGGGTTGATAGCAGCCTCTCAAAAAAGCGGGTTGCAGTTATTCTTAGGAAGCTATCCTATTACTCCTGCCAGTGATATTTTGCACGAACTAAGTAAGTATAAAAATTTTGGTATTAAAACCTTCCAGGCTGAAGATGAAATAGCGGCTATTACATCATCTATTGGTGCCAGTTATGGCGGAAGTTTGGGTATTACCACAACAAGTGGACCCGGAATGGCATTAAAAGCTGAAGCAATGGGCCTGGCTGTGATGTTGGAAATTCCTTTGTTGATAATTAATATTCAACGTGGCGGACCAAGCACAGGATTGCCTACAAAAACTGAGCAGAGTGATTTAATGCAGGCTTACTATGGCCGTAATGGTGAGTGCCCCATGCCGGTAATATCTGCATCTACACCGAGTGATTGTTTTGATGCCGCATATGAAGCTGTGCGAATCAGTGTTCAACACATGACACCAGTAATTTTATTAAGTGATGGATATATTGCCAATGGCGCTGAGCCGTGGAAGTTTCCGGTTGCGGCAGATTTGCCAGAAATACCCGTTTCATTTGCATCGCAGAATATTGCTTCAGATCTGGATGAGAATGGAAAATTTCAGCCATACAAAAGAGATGAGAAATTGGTACGTCCCTGGGCTATTCCTGGTACAGCCGGTTTAGAACACCGCGTTGGTGGTTTGGAAAAACAAGACGTTACCGGAAATATTAGCTACGATAGCGATAATCATCAGCACATGGTGAAAACAAGGCAGAAAAAAGTTGACCTTATAGCAAATTATATTCCGGAACAAAAGCTGGACAGCGGCCCCGAAAAAGGAAAAGTGCTGGTACTTGGATGGGGAAGTACTTATGGTGCTATTAAAAGCGCCTGCAGAGATTTACAAAATGAAGGCCTTGAAGTATCGCATGCACATTTACGTTACATACGCCCTTTTCCAAAAAACCTGGGTGAAATATTACACAATTTTGATCACGTTCTTATTCCGGAAATTAATAATGGCCAACTGGTAAAAATAATCCGTGATGTATACTTTATTGATGCAAAGCCTTACAATAAAATTATGGGTATTGCAATTACAAAAGGAGAGCTGATTGATGTAATAAAGAAAATGTTGTAGAATATTCATCTAATAAAAAAAGCGTTGTGAATACATCAATTGTATTCACAACGCTTTTTTTATAAAACTAACTCAATGTAAATTGAGCATTAATGTTGATGATGAGTTTTAGAAACGCATTGGACGGTTACGCTGAATTTTTTCTCTTCCGAAAGTAATACCAACTTTAATGTTAGCGGTAAAATAAGCGTCATTGTTCCGGGGATTACCTCTTAATTGGCCACCATTCGGGTTAACCGGGTAATCTGTATTTGTTTTGCTTCTACGATCGTTTAACGCTAATGCATTTGCAAGTTGGGTACCGGTAAAATACTTTAAAAATAATTTCGGATTAACATAACGCGTACTCAGATCGTCTAAATAATCTGTTTTTAATATCCTGTCAAGAACTTCCAGGCGAATATTAACAGTATTAGAAACTTCATATTTTAATCCAAGACCAACAGGAAAGTTGATTTGAGTTAGTTTATATGGTTTCCTATCGGGATATTCTGCAAAACCCTGTCCTTCGGTACTCAGTGGTTGTAGATCTATCCAGTTATTATTTAATTTGGCTTGTGGATTAAAAGAAAAGAATCCTACACCTGCAGCAATATAAGGTGATATTCTCGGCGGTTCGTCATCTCTTGTTAACCAGTTGATAAAGATAAAGACCGGGTGAAATTCTGCAATAAGCGATACTTCACTTATTTTACTGCGAAATTGTAAACTCCGTTCATACCTGCCCTGAGCCGTAGCTTTTACATCTTTTAAAATGCTGTCATATGCTTTTATTCTACCGAATGTACCTTCTAACCTGAATCCAACAGCATATTTGTACAATGCACTAATATAGAAACCGCCGGCTACCTGGGTGTTACCAATATTTAAATCTTTTAAAAATGGCTTACCAAGTCCGGCTTTACCGCCTACATCCGACAAACAATTCATTATACCAAACGAACCACCCACCTCGAACAATACGGGGGTGTCGTAGTAATCTTTATCAAAAAAGTAAAACTGTGCTTTTGCCTCCTGTGTCCCCAAAGTAAATAAACTTAATAATAAGGCCAGGATTAAAAAAACTCTAATATTTCTCATGTAATAAAATCCTTTAATAATTAGCTGTTCCGAATTTATGGAGAAATGGTTACAACACTCACAAAATAAACGGTATTTTCTAAATTATATTTTAGTTTTGATATTGATAGCGTAAAATTTACAGGCATCTTTTATCCCACATTCGCTGCATTTGGGAGTACGTGCTACACACACATACCTTCCATGTAAAATAAGCCAATGATGTGCAACATGCACATAGCCTTTTGGAATATGCTTAATTAGTTGCTTTTCAGTTGCCAAAGGAGTTTTTGCGTTGGTAGTTAAACCAATTCTTGCACTTACTCTAAAAACATGGGTATCAACTGCCATGTTTGGTTGGTTATCAATTACGGAAGTTACCACATTGGCGGTTTTTCTGCCAACCCCTGGTAATTTTACCAATTCGTCAACTGTTAGTGGTACCTGTCCACCAAATTGATCCACCAGCATTCTGGCCATCCCTAACAAATGCTTTGTTTTATTATTTGGATAAGAGATGCTTCTTATTAAAGGAAACAATTCATCAAATTCAGCTTCATTTAGTTTTTCTGGTGTTGGATATTTTTTAAAAATGGCAGGAGTTGTAATATTCACTCTTTTATCTGTGCATTGAGCAGATAAGATAACAGCTACCAGTAACTGAAATGGAGAATCATAAATTAATTCAGTTTCGGCGTCAGGAGTATTTGCAAGAAAATAGTCAATTACAAACTGATAACGCTGAGCTTTGGTCATAAAAAAATAGTCCCGCCATTGGGCGGGACGAAAATACATTAATTACCGAAAAATGATTTAAACTTCTGTAGAATGTGTTTTGATCGACTTTTCCGCATATTTTAAAATATTATCTACAGCAATTTTTCGGGGTGAAAGTTTGATATCTTCAAGTCCCTTCGAAGCCGAACTAATCACTTCAAACTCTTCACGGAGATTCCAATCCGTTTCAAGCGAAGCCTTTATCCGGGCTGCTTTTTCTGGAGAAGATTCGTTATACAAATACTGTACAAGATCCTCTTGTGTAAAACTGTGCATAGGCAATGTTGGTTGCTTGTTTAAAAAAAAATAATTCAAATCCTGAAATATAAACGCCTTAAAGAGTTGAATATTGTATGAATATGTGAATTATTTGTTAGCATCATCGGTTGGAAAAATGAATAAATCCTCGTTGTCTTTTTTCATCAAATATTTTTCCCTGGCATATTTTTCAATGGTTTGCGCATTGGTTTTTAGCTGAGCCAGTTCCCCTTTAGTTGCTGAAATTAACGTACTCAATTTTTCTTCACTTTTTTGTAATTCACCTAATTTTGATTTCCTGTTGAATTCGTTACTCCAGTCTTTTGGATCAAAAAACGACATCCATACAATAAAAAAACTGCCCGCAAGCAGGTATTTGTTCTTTAAAAATGACGGTATGTATTGAAGGAAATTCATTTATTTATTTGAAAATGAAAACCGATAATTCACGGTCGAAAAAGCGAATACTTTCTGTTAACCATGAATTATCGATTATCTGAAAGACTTATTTACCAAATTTAATCTTTCCTTTTGGATAAATGGCACTGTCAGCCAGCATTTCTTCTATCCTGATTAATTGATTGTATTTAGCGATTCTATCGGTTCTGCTGGCAGATCCGGTTTTAATTTGACCACAATTTAAAGCTACTGCAAGGTCTGCAATCGTTGTATCTTCAGTTTCACCACTACGATGACTCATGATGGTATTGTAACCAGCTTGTTGAGCCATACTTACTGCATTGATTGTTTCTGTAAGTGTACCAATCTGGTTAACTTTTACCAATAAGCCATTCGCAATATCTTCCTTAATTCCTCTGCCTAAACGTTCAACATTGGTTACAAAAAGATCATCACCTACTAACTGGCATTTGTCTCCAACAGCTTCAGTCAGCATTTTCCATCCTTTCCAATCATCTTCAGCCATACCATCTTCAATAGAACAGATTGGATATTGCTTAACCCAGCTAGCCCAATAAGCAACCAATTGCTCGCTGGTCATTTTTTTGCCGTCGCTTTTATGGAAAATGTATTTCTTTTCTTTTGCGTTCCACAATTCACTGTTTGCAGCATCCATTGCAATCATAATCTGGCTGCCTGTTTTATAACCTGCTGCCTGTATTGCTGTTAATACTGTTTCAATTGCTTCCTCATTGCTTTGAATATTAGGAGCAAATCCACCTTCATCACCAACGTTGGTGCTAAAGCCTTTTTTCTTCAACACTACTTTTAATGCATGAAAAATATCAACGCCCCAGCTAAGCCCTTCACTAAATGAAGAAGCTCCGATTGGCATTACCATAAATTCCTGAAAATCGATTTTGTTATCCGCATGTGCTCCACCGTTTAAGATGTTCATCATTGGAATTGGAAGGATCCTTGCATTGGTTCCACCAATATAACGGTACAATGGAAGATTGGCTTCTAACGCTGCTGCTTTTGCAACGGCAAGACTTACGGCCAGCATCGCATTAGCACCCAATTTACTTTTGTTAGCGGTACCATCTAATTCAATCATCATTGCATCAATACCAGTTTGGTCTGCAATATCCCAACCCAATAAGTTTTCAGCTAAGATGGTGTTTACGTTTTTAACCGCTTTAAGTACACCTTTTCCACCATATACTTTTTTATTGTTGTCACGAAGTTCTACCGCTTCATGTATACCAGTACTGGCACCACTTGGTACAGCAGCACGGCCCAGGTGTTCATTTTCTGTTAATACGTCAACTTCTACAGTTGGATTGCCACGACTGTCTAATATTTGACGGGCATAGATGGATGCGATGTAACTCATTGTTGATTGATTTAAATTTTAAGCGTTTAGTTTCTGACTGATATATTAATACAAATAATAAAACATTTTTGACAAATTCAAGGCAAGCATTTTTTCTAAATTAGTTTCAATTGTTAGCCATTGGTTCATTTCACCTGCTTTTTCCCACGATTCTTTCAGTTACAACAGGCCTTAATTTTTGCCAAACCCCGCCGCATAATATAGAATTCAAAGAGAAGGATTTGGTGGATTTTTTGAGTTCCATTTTAGTGGTTCTTCTCAACATTTCAGCGTCCAACAACCCATACTATTTAGAAGTTGTCAGGCTCTTAAACACTTCTTCCAGGCTATTACTTTCACTTTGCAAAGAAACAATGTTCAGGTTATTTTTCAAACTCAATTCTAATAACTGTTTTCTTACGCCATCAGGATTGCCGGTTTGTAACTGATAACTGTTGGTTTGCAGTTGTTCCACTTTGGAAACATCATCAAGATTTTGCAATGTATTTTTATCAACTGTTTCTTTGAAAGATACAATTACCAGGTGATGCCCATTATTACTTTTTTGTAAATTACTAAGTTGGTCATCGGCTACAATTACACCTTTATTGATAATGATAACCCGGTCACAAATTGCTTCAACTTCCTGGAGAATGTGTGATGAAAATAAAACCGTTTTATTTTGTCCAAGATTTTTAATTACATCTCTTATCTCCATAATCTGGTTAGGATCCAGGCCAGACGTGGGTTCATCCAATATCAATACTTCCGGATCGTGAATTAAAGCTGCTGCTAACCCAACCCGTTGCTTATATCCCTTACTTAGCTGGCCAATCTTTTTATTGGCTTCTATTGTTAAACCTGTTGTTTTTATTACGCTACTGATAGCAGCGGCCTTATTGACTACTTCATGAATGTTTGCAATGAATTCGAGATACTCCCTTACATACATATCATAGTAAAGCGGATTTGCTTCCGGGAGGTAACCGATCTTCTTTTTAGTTACGGGTGTATTGGCATTTACTTTTAAGCCTGATACTGAAGCAGTGCCTGCATCAGCTTCCAGGTAGCCGGTTATCATTTTCATCGTGGTGCTTTTACCAGCTCCGTTTGGTCCCAAAAAGCCAACTATTTCTCCCTTGTTGATAGAAAAGGAAATATTGTCTACTGCTTTTTGAGCACCATAAATTTTGGTAAGGTTACTAACTACGATTGACATGAAAGGAAAAGTTATTGAAAAAATAAAAACGCCAGGTGCCATAACCCGACGTTTTTATTTTATTGTTCATTATTTTTTGGATCCCTGTTTTCCGGCTTTGTCTGCTGTGGTTTATTGGGTTGATTTCCGCTGTTTTGGGGAGGCCTTTGTTGGGGCCTGTTTTGAGGCCTGTTTGGTTGATTAGGTCTTGGCTGTGCCTGCGTATTTCTATTCTGCGGTCCTTTTTGCTGGTTTTGACCTTCCCTGTTTTGCGGTGGTCTTTGTTGTTGTCCTCCTTGTTCTCCCCGGTTCTGTGGTCCACGTTGCGATCCCTGGGCATTTCTGTTTTGATCGTTTCTTTGATTTGGCCTGTTTCCACTGCCGGTTCCTCTTCCCCGCTGATCATTGGGGCCTTGCTTGTTTTCACCCTGGCGCCCCTGTTGCTGGCCTCTTTCATTATCTCTTCTTTTGCGACTTGTTTTTTCAAGACTCTTTAAACTTATCTGGCCAACCACATCTACATAAGTTGGTTCTATTTCAACTGGCTTTTTACTAACCACTTCTACCGTTTCTAATTCCTCAGGACGAATACCTTGCCTGTTGAGCGCTTTTATTTTTAGCACACTTTCAATAGTTAGCGGATATTGTTTATTGCTATCCGGCATAGTATACCACATCAGGTTGCGGAAAATATCTTTTTTTACAAGAAATGCCCTGCTCTTCGCCATTTCAATCATATCACAATCATCGGGGAAATTCTGCAACGCATCCAGGTAGGTATCCAACTCGTAATTTAAACAGCATTTAAGCCTACCACATTGGCCACTTAACTTTGTTTGGTTAATGCTGAGGTTTTGATATCTCGCCGCATTTGTATTTACACTTTTAAAATCTGTAAGCCAGGTACTGCAACAAAGTTCACGTCCACAACTTCCGATTCCACCCACTTTTCCAGCTTCCTGGCGGGCACCAATTTGCTTCATTTCTACTTTTACCTTAAACTCACCGGCGTATATTTTTATGAGTTCCCTAAAATCAACCCGGTCGTCTGCAATGTAAAAGAAGGTGGCTTTACGGCCATCGGCCTGAATTTCTACTTCGGCTACTTTCATTTCCAGGTTTAACTGTTTTGCAATGGCCCTGCTTCGGATCATTACTTCTTTTTCCCTGGCTTTTGTTTCTATGCGTTTGTTAAGATCTGTATCGCTGGCCCGGCGTAATATCTTTTTGATATCGGAACTGTCTTCTCTTACATTATTTTTCTTTAGCTGAATACGTACCAACTCACCTGTCATATTTACACTGCCTACGTCAAAACCGCTAACACCTTCTACGGCTATCATTTCTCCTTTTTCGAAAAACTGGTTGGTATTGTTTCTAAAGAAATCTTTGCGGCTGCCATTGTTGAAGCTTACCTCCACAATTTTACAACTGCTTTCAGGATCGCTAAAAGGTAGATTGGCTAACCAATCATGTACATTCATACGGTTACAACTTCCGCTCGAACAACTGCCATGACTCTGGCAACCTCCCGGTGTACTACCAGAACCGCAACTTCCACATCCCATATTAAGAGTAATTAATAAAGTAAAAAATAAAAATATTTGAAGAGGATTAATAGCTGACCGGCAATTTTTTACAGCAAATCAAATGAATGAAACACTGTAACGGGGGAGTAAATTATCCCGGCTATAAGTATTGATTTGCCAATGATGACAATGCAATTTTGTTGTTTTTTCTTTTATAAAAAGGAAAAATCACTTGTTGCCGGTACAGCGATTGGCTGGTAGTGGCAGTTGGATTAAACTACTTTTATTGAGCTGTATTAAAAAATGATCAATAATGGTATTCAGTACAAGTGAGTGACACAACAATGTTCAATATAGCTGAGAAAGATTGTTCAATTAAAAAAACTAAACCCCCGCCTCCCGGCCCAAACCTTTCCTCAATTGACCAAAATTAATGAATTGTTGCTAATAATGTGATACAACTTAATAGTGAGCGCATGGAAGAGCATTTTGCCATTGGCATTGCGCTCAATGTAATAGCTGGCCTTATCCAACTCGGCAATGATGGCTTCCTGCTGATTGATATTGCAAATTTTGTTAAGGCGTTGTGCAAAGTCCTTCTCGGCAGGAGCGATTGACAAAGCGTCCATCATAGACTCGGGCATTACTCCAACCCTCACGGCTTGTTCCAGTAAATGGGTAAAATATTTCAGGAACTGCTTTTGTTTTTCACGTCCCTGTTTACTCATATCCTCCACCCACTTCACCTGTCCGGCCAGGTTTTTTTTTGCGATGAGGTTCAGCCATTCCCGTACAGTTAAGAGCCAATCATCTTCTACATGTTCCAGAAGTTGAAGCGCTTCCCGGTAATTACCTTCGCTTAAAGCGGCAATTTGTTGAGCTTTTTCTATGGGAACTCCAGCATTTAATTCCAACGCGGCTTCAATCTCAAGATTGCTGAGCGATGGAATTTTTACCAACTGAGTTCTTGACAAAATCGTTGGTAAAACCAGCGCATCGTTTTCAGCAACCAATAAAAACAAGGTTTGAGGTGGCGGCTCTTCAATTAGTTTTAATAGCTTGTTGCCATTTTTGGTAAGATATTCCGGCATCCAGATGATTAAAACCTTGTAATCACTCTCAAAGCTCTTGAGGCTTATTTTACGGGTAATGTCATTACATTCTTCGGAAGTGATATTGCCCTGCTTATTTTCTGCGCCAATAAACTGCAGCCAGTCGTACACATTGCCATACGGATTGCGGGTTATAAATTCTCTCCAGTTAATGATATAATCCGTGCTAATGGGTTTGTCTCCCGATTTTCTTGGGATAACCGGGTATGAGAAATGAATATCGGGGTGAACAAGCTGTGCTGCCTTTGTGCAAGATGCACAAACTCCACAGGCATCATTTAATGCGGATGGTTCGGATGCAGGCTCTTCTTCACCGAATAATGAAACCGCAGTAGTTGCTTTTCCTTTTCCGGCTACTTTTTCGCAGACTACATATTGGGCAAATGCCATCGCCAGGGAAAGTGCCCCGGTTCCTTCTTTTCCTAAAAACAACAAGGCATGGCTGAGGCGATTGTGTTGCACCATCTGCACTAATTGTTCCTTGGTTTCTTTCTGACCTATTATTTTTTCGAATTGCACAGCGCAAATTAAAATAAAAAAAACACCCGAAGCTTTTAAACTCCGGATGAACTGCTGGTATATAATTATTTGTTATAGCTTACTCACTAACTCATCGCTCATTGGAGTAACCTTGCTGTCAAATTTTGCAATCAGGTGGCCGTTTTCATCTAAAAGGAATTTGTTGAAATTCCATTTTATTTCAGCATCTAATACGCCATTCTCACTCTTATTACAAAGCCATTGATAAATGGGAGCAACGTCTGCACCCTTTACTGAAATTTTTGCAGCCATCGGAAAAGTAACGCCGTAGTTCTTTTTGCAAAACTCTTTAATTTGAGTATTGCTGCCCGGCTCCTGTCCGCCAAAATTGTTTGCTGGAAAACCCACAATTACCAACTTGTCTTTATGTTTTTCATACAACTCCTGCAAACCTTCATATTGCGGAGTAAAGCCACACTCAGATGCTGTATTTACAATCAATATTTTTTTTCCTTTGAAAGATGCAAAATCGATTGTTTTACCATCGAGCCCTTCTACTTTAAAATCATAGATTGATTTTGCTGTATTATTTGTTTGAGCAATGGCTGGTTCGGGAGTGAGATTATTTACAATCATTATGGATGCTAAGCTGATGCCTGCAAAAAGTGTTTTAATCATGATATTTTTTGTTTGAAATTATAAACGTATTTGAAACTAATAAAGTTCAATAAAATTACTGTTTTTCGTAACACCCCAGATCAGGTAATCCAATATTTCGGGGATTACCATCCAGATCAGTTGTAAGCAAAGTGGCAATTCCCTTATCGATACCCGGAGCTGCGATATGCTGTGTGATATGAAAATCGAAATATCGCTTTGAAACATCGATGCTGTCGAAAAGCGGATCCTGGTTTTTGATAGTTGCAGTTAACACGCTATTGGCAGGATCAGTTGCTGCTTTGTAAAGACAATGATCAAAAGCTACCTTAAAAATGCCGTTGCCTTGTTTACCTACACTTACTTCATCAGCGTCTGCTGCGCTTTCAGCCCAAAAAATACAATTGGTAAATGTAGCATCCAGGTCGTCTGTAAAAACGACTCCATTAACCGAAGCAAAATTATTTACAGATAATACCGGGTTTTTATGTTCTATAAAAGTTGCGTAGGCCGCAACCGTACAATTAGTAAATGAATAGGCACCTCCGTAAATGAGCCTGATATTACTTCCGCAATCGGTGATTAAACAATTGTTGGCCACCAGGCTACTATTTACACAATAAATTCCAACATCATACGCATTATCAATAATGCACTGCTTCAAAACCAGTTTTGGGGTTGAATTGGCTGCAGGCTGCTCGGCCACCAAAGCCTGGTACGCATTTTTTACTGATGTAAAATTGAAAACGTTGTTTTGACTACTGCCTCTGAAATAAATTCCGGGCCAACTTGCAGGGTAATCTTTATAATCATCATCCAGGCGGTCGCCGGTAAAAATTACGGGTTCACTTTTGGTGCCATTGGTTATAAGGCTTCCGTCAATAATAATTGGCGCATTAGCATGAGAATAAATTCTGCAACCCGGGTCAATTGTAAGTGACACGCCTGTATCAACAAGTAAACTTCCTAAAATGACATAGGGCAGGTTATTGGCCCAGGTAGTATTGTTGTTGATTATTCGGTTACGCAAAAAATTGGCGTTTTGACCAAATGCTTCCAGTTGTACAAAACGTTCGTTGCCATTGTACATAATCTGAATGCTATCTCTTACGATAAAAGGAAGGTTGGCAGTGTTGGGATTAATATTGACTGTTACAAATAGGTAGATGCTATCTTCTGCGGCTATTTCTATATTGTTAATTTCAGCAGATCCATAACCATTGATATTAATCTTGAAAGACGATGCATTGCCGCCCATTAATTTAACCTTTGAAAGAAGTAGTTTTTGATTATTAAGATTATTGATTTTAAAAGATTGCGTAACCGAACCAATACTTGTAAAAACGGTATCGTATTTTAAGCTGTCTACACTGGTTGAAATAGCCGCATCACTACCTGTAATAAAACTATCTTTTTTGCAGGAGGTATTCACTAAACAAATAATTATGAAAAGAAGGCAGCAAGGAAATGCGCTGTAGAAATTTTTTTTACCTGTCTGTTTCATGAATCAAAAATAGCTATTTTATCAATTGGTATATAACTCCTGGGGTGCGACTACTTTGTGGCGGTAGATAGTGTAGCAACGCTTAACCTGGTTCCATTAATGTTTGTGAGCATACTTCCACATGCTTCGAGTGTTGCACCGGTTGTAATTACATCATCTACCAACAATAAGTTTTTACCTTCCAGTTTTTCGGCATTATTAATTACAAAACTTCCTTCAACATTTTCCCATCTTTCAGTTCTGTGTTTTTTGGTTTGAGTTTCTGTAAATTTTTTCCGGGAGATATTTCCTGTAAGTACCGGTACATTCATAACCGCAGACATGCCATTGCAAATAACCATCGCCTGGTTGTAGCCTCTTTTCCGTTCCCTGTCGGGATAGAGTGGAAGCGGTACCAGGTAATCGATATTATTAAACCGGTTACTGTTTAACAAACTGTTACCCATTAACTCACCTAAATACAACCCAATTTGTTGATTGCCTTTATATTTAAGTTGATGAATGAGATGCTGTAATAAAGATTCCTTTGCAAAATAAAATTCACTGTGAGCTGCAACCAACGGCAGCCGTCCCCAGAATATTTTCTCAATTGGATTATTGGCATGTTGAGCAAAATTCGTCTTAGGCAGATTGGTAATGCATTTCAAACAAAGTAAGTTGGCTTCGGGCAAAAGATCACTTCCGCAACCGGTGCAGATATGCGGATAAAAAAGGTGAACCGTATCTGCAAATAAATTTTTTAATAGTTGCATCTGGGGTAAGGATTAATTACCCCTAAATTTAAAACAAATATTGATATAGTTCTTCCACTTTTGCCAATGGCACAACTTCTATGTTATGTTTTAATTTACCAAGCGACTTTGTGTTGTACTTGCTTAAAATAATTTTTTCGAAGCCAAGCTTCTCGGCTTCTGCAATACGTTGTTCTATCCTGTTTACTGCTCTTATTTCTCCACTTAAACCTACTTCACCAGCAAAGCAATAATGCTGGTTGATGGGCAGGTCTTCATAACTGCTTAACAAAGCACATACAATGGCAAGGTCAATTGATGGGTCTTCAACTTTTAAACCGCCGGCTATATTTACAAAAACATCTTTAACACCAAAATGAAACCCACCACGTTTTTCAAGTACGGCCAGTAATAATTGAAGTCGCCTTAAATCAAAGCCGCTTACCGTTCTTTGTGGAGTGCCATACACACTTTGTGTAACCAGCGCCTGTCCTTCTATGAGTAAAGGCCGCAGCCCTTCCATGGTTGCTGCAATGGCAATACCGCTTAACTGTTCTTCTTTTTGTGTGATTAAAATTTCTGAAGGATTGGTAACAGCTCTCATTCCTTCGCCGGTCATTTCATAAATGCCTAATTCTGATGTTGAGCCAAACCTGTTTTTTAGTGTTCTCAAAATCCGGTATGCATAATGCCGGTCGCCTTCAAACTGCAGTACGGTATCAACCATGTGCTCCAGTATTTTGGGACCGGCTATACTGCCATCCTTGGTAATGTGCCCAATTAAAAATACCGGTGTGTTTGTTTCTTTGGCAAAGCGTTGTAATTCTGCTGCACATTCTCTTATCTGGCTAACGCTTCCGGGCCCACTTTCTACAAAAGGTGATTGAAGCGTTTGAATAGAATCTACAATAACCAGTTGAGGTTTTAATTTTTTTATCTCCTGAAAAATTGTTTGTGTATTTGTTTCAGTCAATAAATAAAACGATTCGCTTTTTATGCCAACCCTGTCGGCACGCATTTTTATTTGCTGTTCGCTTTCTTCACCACTAATATACAATGTGCGAATATTTTGTAGTTGCAATCCTATTTGTAAAAACAAGGTTGATTTACCAATACCAGGTTCTCCGGCAACCAACACAATACTTCCCATTACTATTCCACCGCCAAGTACCCGGTTCACTTCTCCATCATTGGTTACAATTCTTTTTTCTTCAGCACTACTTACATCATTTATTGAAATAGTTTTTAATTTTCCAACACCATTGTATTCCTTCCACTCCTGGTTCTCTTTTTTATCATTTCCTTTAATAATTACTTCTTCAACAAAAGTGTTCCATTGATTACACGAAGGACATTTGCCTACCCACTTTGTACTTTCATAACCGCAACTCTGACAAAAAAATGCCGACTTTGTTTTACTCATGCTGTAAATGTATTGAGGAAAAATTTGAAAATAATAATGCGATCAGGAAATGATAAAAAGAGAAATGTAAAAAGTAGTAAAGCGCTTTTTTGGTCATTACTTTTTACAAATAAAAATTATGCATTGGTAGTGGTGGGTTTTAGGGCAGTAAAAATCAAACATCAGGCATGTTAGAAAAAGAGAAATTAAAGGAGCTAATCAGCACTTATACAAAGTAAAAGGGTTAGCATTTCTGCTAACCCTTTGTACTTACTAACCCATTAAATTCTATTGCTAAATTACAAATTGCACCCACATAAAAAAATATTTTTTTTTGGATGTTAATAAGTTT